>JAFGQZ010000093.1 GCA_016935435.1 Bacteroidales bacterium | reverse complement strand
TTCAAAAGAAAATACCGCAGTGCTCGAGGCTCAGCAAAAACAGGCAGAAGCATTAGCATCCGGACAAGATGGCGCCGCGCGCGAACTTGCCAAAGAAAACGAGCGCATTATTAAAGAACAGCAATTGCTGGCCGAATCGCGCACAAACGATAGCCGCAAACAGTCGGAAGCCCTTGCCAGGGAAAATGAGCAAACACTCAGGGAGCAACAAGCTCAGGAAGAAAGAATAATTAAAGACAATGAAAAAGTCGTTAAAGAGCTGACAAAAGAAAATATAGATATTCTTGAAGGCCAGGCAAAAGAAGCTGCTAAAACCCAAATACAAAGCGAAATTGAAGGATACTCAGTTCAAAAGCAGAACAGGAAAACACTAACCCGTCAGGAGAAAAACGCTATACGAATGAAAGAGCAGAATATGAAACTAGCGTTCGAAATAAACAAAATAAATAACGAAATAATTGAAAAGCAACGTAAAGAAGCTGAGCGCACAGTTTCGGGGCAAAATGCCGAAAGTGCCGAAGCGCGCAAGGCTAACCAGAAATATATCGAAAAGCGGCTCAAAGAAATGAAAAAGCTCAATAAGCTGCAATCGAAAAACAGCCGGAAGATTTTTAAGGCTAATCAGAAAATATTGCTGCAACAGGGAAAAGCTGATATCGGTTGAGTTGAATGAAGAGAATGAAAGGAATGATGGAAATGAAAAAAAGGTAAAAAAATGAGAGAGTATAAATTGAAAACTATTTGTCATTGAATACTCACTGAATACTATTCACCGTTCACTGTTCACCGTTCACTGTTCACTGTTCACCGTTCACCGTTCACTGATCACTTCAAACCTTATACTTTAAACTATTTCAACATATTCCTTAGAATATACACTGTATTTCCCTGCCAGGGTTTCCCAACAATGTCTATATCCCCGTCGCCGTCAATATCCCCGCAAACAGCATCAATACATTCCTGTTTAAACAATACTTCATGCTGTTCCCATTTTACACCAATGCCATCGGCATTTTCCCAAATAAAGCAGCGTTTGTAAAGGTCTTTCCCCATAGGCCCGCCGCCGGAGAAAATATCCATATCGCCATCGCCATCAAAATCGGCCACACATAGCGAGTGCAAGTCCTGCTTTGTTTCAATGGCCACCGGGTGTACATACCAGTTTTTGCCCCTGGCGTCTTTCTTTTCCTGCCATACAATTTCGCCGTCAGGGGTGTTCGATTTGGCCTGCACAACATCTAAATCTCCATCGCCATCCATATCCACAACAACTATGCGCGAAGAGTTTGCAAATTTGCCCTGTGCATCGCCAAACCTAAGGGTTTTGTGGTCGGTCCATTTTAAGCCGGCGCCATCAAGGTTGTTGAACCAAAGGTTGGTACGCACAATATCAATATCATTATCTTCATCTAAGTCGCCAAAACCTTTAGGCCCGATACCTCCGGATGAACCAACACCTAACTGCACTTTCTTCCATTTTTTCTCAGGTTTGTCTCCCGAAAAATAAGCCCAGGTTCCTTCCTGGTCACTTGTAGAAATAATTTCAGGCTTCCCATCGTTATTTAAATCAGCAGCAAGCATATCGTAGGCAAAAATGGCGCCATTTTCGAACCTTTCCCAGCTTCCGGCCTTGCTGCCCGGGTTTTTATACCAAGTGCCCCCCGAAACCTGATCAATAAAACCGTCGCCATCTATATCAACAGCTACGCCCCCTTTGTCGGTTTTTGCCATTTCGCCCAATAGGTGCCGTTTAAACTCTTTACCGTTGATATTCTCAAACCACCATATTGTGCCATAGTTTGAGCCAACAATAATGTCCAAATCGCCATCGTTGTCTAAATCGGCCAACGATTGCTGGCACAAATAGTTTTCGTCAGTTTTGCCAATTTCTTCGTATTTAAATTCAGGAAACTGTGCAAAAGCCCCTGTCATTATAAAAATAGCAACTGAAGCAACAGTAAATTTCATTCTCATGGCCCGTTTTTTTTGTTAAGTTAATAATTACGATAGAAATTTCACAGGGTTGCCATTGCATTAAAAAAAAAATTATCATATTTATCGCCATCAATAGAAAAATTGTAAACAAATATAAGTTAGCTATATGCCAGAATTTAATTAGTCAGTAAAAAAAATGGACAAATCACTTGAAATAAAAACTACGTATGTGGCCATTCTTATGCTAATCGGAAATGCCGATGGAAAAACAGATGAGTGGGAAGAACGTTATATTGATACCATAGCGTCGCGGTTAAATATCGAAAGTTCGCTTCTTTCTGCCATTAAAACAACCCCCCACAACTATATTGGCCTCTTGCCCGATACCTTAGCACAACGTATTGAGTTTTTTTATAACCTTTTGTTTATGATGGGAATAAATAACGAAATTACACAAGAAGAAAAGGAATTATGCAAAAAAATAGGGTTCAGACTGTGTTTTAACCCCATGCTAATGGACGATTTGATTGTAATTGTTTCGAAAAACCTTGGCAGGGACGTACCTGTTAATGATGTTGTAAATGCTGTTATTAAATATCAGAATTAACCGAAACTAACCTTATAATAACAACCTTTGTGCACAAAACATACAAATTATGTCCAGGTGTTTATTTTTTGGCTTATTGCTATTTGTCGCGGGCTTGCTAAAAGCACAGGGCAGGCTCACTGATCAGGATACACAAAGGGTTTTCGACAGCCTCGATGCTAAAATCAGGGAGCTGGAAAACAGCTATGACCAACTGTCGCCAAAGCGCGATGCCCGGTTTTTCTCGGTAAGCCGCGAACTCGATATGACAAGGTTCGCCAAACAATACAAGGAACTAATTTACGACGAAGAACTTGAAGCGGCAGGTAATTTAATCGACTCAAAAATAAGCGAGGCCGAAAAACGTGCCGATAAGTTTGCCATTGATTTTTATAAAGGCTACAAAACTTCCCATACCAGGTTAAGGGGTGAAAAACGTACCTATTATCAGCAACTGCTGGCAAAGGAAAAAAACTTCAGGAAAGAATTCGGGAACTATATTGCCCCGGGCGACGATTACTCATTGAGAAGGGCAGCCAGAATGGTTGATCTTACTATTAATTATGCAGAAGATCAGAAACTAAAAGAAACATTAATATACTTATATAAATACAAACATTATGCTTCGGCCCTTTTATACGATTTGCACAGCCACTATGATTTAAAAAGGCTTACTGGCAGCGAAAGCCATTTTAACAAAGTTTTTAACGCATTAATCGACAACGACTCCCTAAATGTCATTAAAGAAGCTGAGAACCTGGTTAACCAATGCTACCATTACAGTTATGCTGCAAACACCAAACTCGACACTAATTTTTTTGCTATGCAGCGCATTGTGGCAGCAAACGCTATTACCGATTGGAACGAACGACAGGGAATTTCGGCCGAACTTGCCATGCTTACCGATGAAGCTGTAATTGCCCGCCTCGACACACTTAACCGAAAGGGCATTTACCAGTGGCACAATATGATTTTGGTTATCGGGGCAGTTGAGTTTTCATCAAAGTCAGATAATGTCCGAAGGGGCGAAGCCATTATCGATGCCGATAAGACACTTAAAAACTATCTGAGGCTAAAAAAAATAACTAAACAAGGTTCGACAAAAGCCACAAGAATTGGCAAATCGTATATGGTGCCTTTTATGTCCGAAAATAAAAAAGCCTACTTCTTGTTCGACCCCCATGAACAAAAATACCAGTATATGATTTGCTATTCGGAAGTGATTAATGCAAAAACCACACAGGAAATTGCCCGTTTTCTGCCACCTTTGCAGTTTGTTGAAGAGATAAGCAGGCAAGAATAGTTTATCTTTTCTGGTTTAATTCTGGCAATGGAGACTGGCTTTATAATTGAAATTCAAAATAGCATACCCCGTTGACTTGCTGAAGAATGTTTCGCGGAAAGTTTTTAGCGAACGTGCACTGAAACAGGTTTCTTCAACCTTTGTAACAATGCAACGGGTATTGTTCACAAAAACAGTGCACCCAACTTTTACCTCATGAAGGCTTTGCGGTTTATACTGAAAAGCCTTTAAATACCTGGCATACTGGTAATTAATCATTTTCATGATTTCTGTATTTCCGCCCTTATCGGGGTGATGGGTTTTTACCAGCTTTCGATAAGTAATTTTTAGTTCTTCTTCGTTCCAAACACCTTCAAAAAATTTCATGTCAGAAATATTTAATTGTGCCACATTGAGATACTAACAAAGGGTTTCATTGGTTTGTTAAAAAAATTCTTTATTTTAATACCTAAATTTAAGAATTAATGGGAAAAGTTATACTCGATAACGAATATGCTTTATTAACATACAACAAAGACCATAAACTGCTTGAACTTGAATGGAAAACCAGCAGCCCCGAACACGAGTACCGCAAAGTTTTCGATACAGCAGTTGATTTAGCCTCGGTTTATAAAATCGATTACTTTCTTTCTGATATCCGGAAGGGAGGGGCAATTTCGCTGGCCAACCTCCAGTGGCTGAAAAAAAATGTTATTTTAAAGGCTATCGAACTAGATCTTAAAAAAATTGCCCTTATTCTTAACGATGAACTCTATTCCAGGATTTATGCCGATTCTATTAGAAAAAGCCTGTTAAGGAGCAAGGTGAAAATTAATTTTTTCACTATGCGCAACGAAGCCATTGAGTGGTTTAGCTCTGATGTAAGTTAATTGAAACAGGCTTAGAAACCCATATTAATAATTTTAACAACTAATAACATAACCTTAATGCCCCATAAACAGCAATACCTGGCCTGCCGGGAATAGTGTTGATGTTTTTGTCGCCATATTCCGGATAATAAATTTCAGCATTTAGAAGGTTGAATGCCGTTAGTTCAAGAAAAAGGCCGGGAATATCATTAAGCCTGAACAATTTTGTAAGGTTTGTCGATATTTTCAGGGTTGTGTAATTAAAATTCCTGGCCGGAGGGTTTGCTTCCGGAAAAGGCACATCAAATTCATTGCCTTTTCCTACCGACATATTATATAAACCTAAGTCGATACCTTTTTTTGAAGCGTATTGAACACCGCCTTTGACAAACAGGTTTGGCAAACCATAAATATTTTTATTTCCCTCTGAATCTTCGTTCTCATGATAAAGGGTTGAAAATAATATTTTAATGCGGCTGTTAACCCTTATTTCGGCTTCTATTTCGCCCCCTTGCGACGAAAGTTTTTGTGAGTTTATGAAAATAGGCTGAGGAACCCCGTTTATAATTAAAAGGCTGTCGCTTGCCAGTGAGCGCCCAATTAGGTTTTTCTGCGTATTATCGAAAACCCCCACTGCAATACTAAAGGTTCTTTGCGTAAAAAGCAGTTGTATTTCGCTGGTCGAAATTTTCTCTGGTTTGAGCATCTTGTTGCCATAAATACCGTTTACCTGCGAATACAGTTCGAAAAAATCGGGGCTCCGGAATGCCTGTCCATAAAGCAATTTTAGTGTTATGGGCAAGCCCAGTTGAAAAACTGCCCCAATGCGCGGAACAATATCGGCCTTGTTCCGGCTTACCTTATTTACATGGGCACCAAGGTTAATGTCAGCAAAGTTAAAAGGTTTAAAAATAGCATTGCTGTATATGCTCCACCATGTTTCGTTATATTTAGGCACAACATAAAAAGGGTTTGGGTTTTCTGGTTGTTCCCATACATTGTAGGGGGTACCATCGGCAAGCGTTTCGGTGTTTAAAATATGCCCTGTTTGAGTATTTGAAAGCCCGCCAAGTGTTAACGAAAATTTATCCGATAGTTTGATAAAATTGGTTAGTTCGCATAAAAGATCGTTAAAAAGGCCCCATTCCCTGTAATCGTTTGCATGTACATCGTAAGGTTGCCAATACTTAAGATAGTTATAAGTTACGTTTAATGATGATGATATTTTTTTTCCGAACCTATGTGTATAACCAGCATCGGCAAATATTTTCCGGGTATTAAGGTACCATTCGTCGGCATACCACCATCGTTGCGATGGCTGTCCTATCATCTGATGGTTTTCACCGGTAAAAGTATTTATTGAAAAGCCCTTATATGTGGCCGTTAGGTTAATGCCAGCCGATGTTTCAACTGCTGGTGTGTTGGTTTCAGGGTAAAGCGAATCGGCGAAGGCGCCACGCAGTATATATTCCCACCCTTTGGAATGGCTAAAAGCCCCTGAGGCAGTAATATCTAGGCCGTTTTTTTTAAATCCGGCAGAAAGTTGTGCCCTACCGGTAGAAAAAGACCCGTATTGCACCGAAGCAGAACAGTTTTGTTTTTCGGCCTTTTTGGTAATTATGTTCACAATGCCGGCGTAAGCGCTGCTACCGTACAATGCCGAGCCAGGCCCTCGTATGATTTCAATTTTTTCAATGGCTTCAACCGGAAAAGCCCTTAAAACAGGCAGATAATATCCCTCTTTACTTGAACGCAGCGGCCTGCCGTTAATCAATATTAAAATATGGGTGCAGTAGTGCGGGGTAACTTCCCCCCTTATGGTTACCATGTTGTTTGGCAGGTAATAACTCCCATACATGAAAGTGCTGGCTGCCCTGTCGAGTATGTCTGCAAGATCGCGGCTTGCATACATTTTAATGTCTTCTGCTGTAATTACCGATATTACCGCTGCTGCATGGCTAATATTTTCATGGCTTTTCGAGGCCGTTACTACTTTAATGTTCAGCAATTCTTCTATGGTAAGTTTTGGCAGTTCGGTTTCGGTTAGGTATATGTCGATATACGAATCGCTGATAATTTTTATTTCTTGAACCGTATAGCCCTGAAAACCTGAAAATTCTATAGTTGTAACACTATCGGGGATACTAATTTTATAAAAGCCATCGGCACTGCTAAATGCCGAGCTTGCAGTGTTTTTTACATTAACCCTTACACCCGGCAGCGGCTTCAATGTTTGTGAGTTTATAACCGAGCCTTTTACTGTTTTGGTTTGGGCATACGCTTCAGCGAACGATATTTCAATTATCGCAGCAATGCAGGTAATAAACAATTTTGCCTTGTCTAGCATAATTTATTGTGATTATATTCGCGGCCCTGGGAATATGAATGCCTATTAAATTTAGTCTTTTTTAAAGAAAAACTCATACAGTATGCCGATAAATATCTCAGCCCCTTGTTAAAATGTATATACAAAATTTATAATGAACCGGCTAAAAGAAACAAAAAGTTACATTAAGTATAATTGCATTTATCGCCTTGAACATAAATTAAATATTTTTGAAGCAAGAATTTGCAAAACGAATGTTTCAATATGGTTATTACATTAAAATTCGATAAGTTTAAAAAGATATTCAGTGAGTTCTAAAAAATGAACAAAATAATTAAACCAACAACCGGACAAGATGCTCTTATACCCGACAGCGATAACCTGTTAAAGCAATCGTTAAGCTATATTTACCTCTTTGCTGCTGCAGCCCATGTTTTTTTTCTTTTTCTTTTTGCCAGGTTGGGGGTTAAAGAAATGGAGGTAGTCAATTATTTCTCGCCATTTTTATATATCATCGCTTTCTGGCTAAACCATAAAAACCATATTGTATGGGGCGCCACACTTGCTATTGGCGAGGCTGTAGCGCACGGTCTGATCAGTTTGTTTTTTGTGGGTTGGCATACCTATTTTCATATTTACATAATTCTGGTGTACCTGCTTATTTTTTTTCTGTATAAGTTCAACCTGTTTTTGCGAATAACCTTTACTGCCATTGTTTCCCTGTTATATATAGCATCTTTTGTTTATGCAGGTTTCACACCCCCCAAATATACCCTGTCGGGCCATATAATTGTTTTATGCGGAATTGTAAATATTACAAGCACTGCTGCAACGCTAAGCATTTTTGCAATTTCGTATTCTCACTTTATACGCCGGAACATAGGCCTGCTCAAATCGGCCGAACAACAACAACGTACCCTAAATGCCCAGAAAAACCGGTTTTTCTCGATATTTTCGCACGACTTAAAAAACCCTTTAACCACCCTAAATGGCTTTGTAGATTTAATGCTGCACAATTACGACAAAATTGATGACGCCAAACGCAAAGATTTCTTAATTCAGATACAAAACTCTGTCGGCGATCTGCAAAAACTGCTCAACGGACTGCTGGAATGGTCCCGATCGCAACTCGATAAAATACACATGCACCCCGAAGTAATTGATCTTGCGCCAACATTGCTTGAAATAAAAAGCCTTTTCGAACATCATGCCATTCAAAAGAATATTGCCCTTGAAATGCAAATAGACAAAAACATTACCGTATATGCCGATGAGCAAATGTTCAGGTCTGTAATGCGCAACCTTATATCGAATGCCATAAAGTTTACGCATAGAAATGGTAAGATATTGGTAACATCAGGCACTAACGGAACCACTTCTGAAATAATTATAACCGATAACGGTGTAGGGATAAGCAAAAAAAATCTCGAAAACCTTTTTCAAATCGATAAAAAAATTTTCAGCACCGGTACCGAAAATGAACCCGGTACAGGACTGGGGTTAATTGTAACAAAAGAGTTTGTTGAAAAAAACAAAGGAAATATCCGGGTTTCGAGCATAGAAGAAAAAGGTTCGATATTTACAGTTACTTTACCTTCAAAGAAAATTTAAAACACATTTGATGAAAAAAAAACTTAAAATACTTGCATCGCCTGTTTTAATGGCCTTTTGCCTTATTTTTACCGCTGTATCCCTGGCAACTGCAACATTCATCGAAAGTTCTCATGGAACAGATATTGCCCGCAAAGCAGTGTATAATGCCCGATGGTTCGAAATATTGTTATTGCTCGGCTCCATAAACCTTTTGGCATCGATATTAGTTAGAAAATTATACCGGCCGGAAAAATTCAGCATTTTTATTTTTCATCTGGCATTAATTGTAATTATTATCGGCGCCGGGTTAACACGGTATTTGGGCATTGAGGGCACTATGCACATAAGGGAAGGCGAAAGTTCCGATTTTATACTGCTCGACAATGGAACAAAGCACAAGCTGCCTTTTTCGCTTCATCTTAACGATTTTATTGTTGAATATTATACAGGTTCTAACAACCCTTCGGGATACGAGAGCAGGGTTGTGCTTTACGATGTGGAAAAAAATATTGAAGAAAACCGGCTGATATATATGAACAAGGTTCTTATTCACCGCGGGTACAGGTTTTTTCAATCATCGTACCACAACGATTTGAAAGGTACTATACTTTCGGTGAGCAAAGATGGTGCAGGCACCTTTGTTACCTATGCAGGATATTTTTTGCTTACACTGGGTATGGCCTGGAGCCTGATAAACCGGCACAGCCGCTTTTATTCCCTTGTCGGGCCAAAATCGGCATTAACCATTTTTATAATAGCTGTTGCCACTAGTGCCGCCCATGCCCAGGTACACGATACCATTCCGGTTATTCCTGCTGCCCATGCCGAAAAATTTGGCAGCATACTTGTACTCGATAACCAGGGGCGCATAAAACCATTATCGACACTTTCGGGCGATATTTTTCGAAAAATAAACCGGAAAACGTCATTCCAAAACCAAAGTGCCGGACAAGTGCTCTTAGGGGCCCTTGTGTACCCCGAGAAGTGGCACAATGTACAAATGGTTTATGCCGGGAGCCTCGCTGCAGAATCAATAGGACTGAAAGGGAAAAGGGCCTCTTTGCTTGAATGCTATAAGGGCAAAGGCATTTTTGTTTCGTCGCACGGCGCATACGAAGCTTCAATGAAAAAACCTTCGGCGAGGAGCAAGTCGGAAAATGCCATTATCCGCTTCGATGAGCGGTTAAATATCCTTTATCACTGGTTTATGGGCAATATGCTTAATATATTCCCTACCCCTAACGATACCGGGGGAAAGTGGCTAAACCCCGTAGAAGTAAGTGGCAAAGTTCTTACAGCCGATTCGGTGTTTGTTGAAAATATATTTGCCGCTTATATCGAAGAGCTTAAAAAATCGGTTGTAAGCGGCAATTGGGATACCCCCGACAGTTTGGTTGCCGCCATTAAAAACTACCAGCGGAAAATGGCACTTAACCTGCCATCGGAAAAAAAAGTTAAAGTTGAGCAGTGGTACTACAAAACCGATTACTTCAATTATATCTTTTACGCATATTTTACTTTTGGTTTTTTAATTCTTGTATTGCAGCTTATCAATGTATTTACTGCTAAAAAACGTTTTGTAGTTCTTGTAAATGTTTTTTCGGGCGCTGTGGCCGGGGCGTTTATATTGCACACTTCGTTGCTTGTTGTACGTTGGTATGTTTCGGGGCATGCCCCCTGGAGCAATTCATACGAGAGCATGTTGTTTGTTGCATGGGCTGTTGTGCTGGCCGGGCTGATTTTTTTAAAAAGAAATGCCATGGCAACGGCTGTTGCTGCACTCATGGCGTCAATATTCCTAATGGCAGCACACATGTCGTGGATGGATCCACAAATTACCAACCTGGTGCCAGTACTTCAATCGGTATGGTTAATTATACATGTGGCAGTTATTACGGCCAGCTATGGGTTTCTGGGCACGGCCTCAATACTTGCCTTTTTTAACCTGCTTATCATGGCTTTGCATTCAAAATCGAAAAGTAAGCCCATTGCTGCATCAACTGCACAATTAAGCCGGATAATTGAAATTGCAATAATTTCGGGTACTTATATGCTTACCATTGGTACTTTTCCGGGGGCCGTATGGGCGAATATTTCTTGGGGCCGATATTGGGGGTGGGATCCGAAAGAAACCTGGTCGCTCATTACAATTATAGTTTATGCCCTCGTGCTGCATATAAGGCTTATTAAAGGATTGGGAGGCAAGGTTTTGTTTAATTCCCTTGCCATGTTTTCTTATGCTTTTGTATTGATGACATACATTGGCGTGAACTATTACTTAACCGGGTTGCATTCTTATGCATCGGGCGAACCGGCACCTGTTCCGGCTGCTGTGTTTTATTCGTTGTCGGCGCTTGTTTTGGTAGTTGCCGGTGCCGCCCTTAACTCATGGCGTATTGCTAAATCATAATCATACAGCAATGAACAATTGGTTTAAAAATGCTATTGTTTACCACATTTTTATCGACAGGTTTGCAGGCTACAAGGTTAATGCCGATGCAAAAAAGCCGTTGTTCTGCGGGGGCAGGCTGAATGCCATAACCGACAAAATCGACTATATAAAAGGTATGGGGTTCAATACTATCTGGGTTTCGCCTTTTTACGAAACTTCGGCTTACCATGGATACCACATAACAAATTTCGATAAAGTAGATAAACGTTTTGGCCATGTTGACGATTTGAGAAAACTTATTTCGGAATGCCACCGAAAACAAGTACGTATTATAGCCGACATTGTGCCAAACCATTGTTCGGAAACTCATCCCTTTTTTATCGATGCTAAATTGGATAAACTAAGCAAATTCCGAAACTGGTTTTATTTCGAAAACTGGCCGGAAAAATACATTAGGTTTCTCGATTTTGGCGAATTGCCAAAAATTAACCTTGAAAACCCCGAAACGGCAACCTATATGATTGACTCGCTTTCATCCTGGGCAAAACTGGGTTTCGATGGATTTAGAATCGACCATATTATGGGTTTGCCCGATAATTTTCTGTTAAAACTCAAAAATGAACTTTTGCAGTTAAATAATGAGTTTATTCTGATTGGCGAAGCCTGGAACGAAGGTATATGCTACAAACACCTAAAAACATTAAGGGCAAAAGGCCGATACAGAATGTGGAAAACCGGAATGCGGCAGGCCGATATACAAAAACACTATTTGGGTATTGTTGACGGTGTACTCGATTTTGGATGGAGGAACCTGTTGTTGAAAAATTTATACTCTATGCCCGGAAACAAGCAAACATTTTTAAAACTTGAAAGAGAGTATTGTTCAACATTTCCTGATGGGTTTTATTTGCCCCGTTTTTTAGATAACCACGATACAAACCGAATAATGTACAGTTGCAAAAACAACGAAAAACTATTTAAATTATCGCTGGAACTGCTTACAGGGCAGGAACAACCTATTATTGTTTATAATGGAACCGAATACGGATTATCGCACAGCCTGCCACTCACCCCCGAAACACCATATTCCGATTTACAGGCCAGAGGACTTATTCCGTGGGAACAAACTGGTAAATACACACAGTTTATAACCCGGCTGCTCAAAGCACGGATAAATAAGCAGAAACTCTAAAATTACCGTTTACCGTTTACTGTTTACTGTTTACTTTAAACATTAACAAAAAACTACCTACCCACCCATTCTTCCAGGTACTTATATGCTTTGTTTATTTTACCGTTTTCGCAAATTGTTGCGCGTGCAAGCAGTCCGGTTTTATCGTCGGTAAAAAATTCGGGCAATACTTTTTCAACCAGCTCATTGCCAAAGTCTTCCGAGGCATCGCGTGGCAATTCGCAAGGCAAATTATCAACCGCCATCATGGTAATGTTTGCCGGGCTTACAAAAGCAAGTTCTTCCATTTCTGTTGCCGGATTGTAACCATAAAATGGGTCTTCAATTATTGCCGGGCGCAGGGTCGAAGGAATTGAGCCCTTAATATCGCAGGTAATATCGGCAATTACACGAATCCTGAACCCGGGTTTGCGCATTTCATCGGCAGTAAAAAGCACAGGAGCCTGTGTATCCCAATAGGCGGCAGATATGAGCATGTCGGTAACCGGCAAAAACCTAAGAAAGTTGTTCTCGTATTCCTGTGGGTATTCCATAAAATGTTTCATATCAAAAGCCTTCCCATTTTTATGCTTTGTATATTCATCTACATCAATTTGTGCATATACCGGGCAATCATTTTTTTTATCTGCAAGAAATTCCTTACTGCTTATTTTTTTAATTTTTAGTGCGTTTAACAATTCAATGGCCCCACGGGCAACACGGCCATTGCCGGTAACAATAATCTTAACTGGCGGCAGTTTAATTTTAGCAGCTTCACACAGCATTTGTGCATACGAATCGAAAGTATGCGCTGGTTTAGGCTCGTGCAATTTGTAACGAATGGAATACGCCCTAATGCCATTGTATGCACCAACAATGCCGGCCCAACGGCCAAAACCTATTAAGCGCTTTTTGCTTTCGTTTTTTAGCAATTCGTAGTCTAACAACCTTATATTATTTTTCAGGATTGCTTGCAGCAACTTTTTGTTATGTTCCTGTTTTTTAAAGGTATGTGAAAAAAACATATAAGTTTTGCCGGGTATTAAATCGTTAACCTGAACCTCTTTTATGCCGAGCAATAAGTCGCAATCGCTTAAGTCGTTATCGAGCAAAATGCTTTTCAGGTCGTATTCTTCGTCGCTATAACAACGGGCAGCACTAGGCTGAACAATAAACCTTGCCTTGGGGAACCTTTCAATAAGTTGCCGGCATTGTGTGGGTGAAAGCGGCGCCCGGCGATCCAATGGTGTGCGGCCTTCTTTTAATATTCCAATTTTCATAATTATATCCGTTTTCGTTTGTCCGTTAATATTGTCGAAACTAATTTAACCTGTATAATTAACTTATTTGAACCCAACGAGATTCATAAATTTCGTTTTTCAGCCTGTTTACAATACACAAATATAACTGAATAAACAGTTTTTTGTTCGTTCAGTCAAAGTTAAGCAATCGTACTATTTTCATATACAATGCTAATAAAAACATTGAATAATGTTTATTAAATTAGAACCCGAAAAACCACAAAACAAAAGCAAAATGGGCATTGCAAAAAAAAGGATTAGGCAGCTCCATTTTTCACTAAGCCGCAAATTGCTGGCAAACAGCAACAAATTTGCCGAAGTTAGGAATATTAACCGCCTGATAATACTTCTGCTTTATATATTAGTTTCATTTATTGTTATTGTTGTTTTTACGGTTCAGGATTTTCTCTCAAACGATTTTAGGCATATAAAGCTTATAGATATACCAGCTTATATTATCCTTCCGGGCATGTTTGTGTTTCTATTGAAAAGTAAAAAAATAAACCTTATCAGCCATATTTTTATAGTATTTGTAGCACTTATCATTATTATCGTTTTTTTTACCGGTGCCGACAAACAAACCGGACCTGTGTTTTTTGTTATCTTTCCCCCAATATCAATATTCCTGCTAGGGGCCAGGCAAGGACTGCTTTACTCAGTTGGCCTGCTTATTGTGTTGACAGCAATATACATACTTTACAATAATGCTCCCTGGTTTCCCGGTTACGATTTGCAAGTTTTTTTTCGGTACATAATTATAGTATTTCTTGTTGCAAGCTCAATATTGCTCTACGAAAACATGATACAGCGCTTCCAAAATTCGAATGTAAAACTTATAGCACGAATTAAAGGACAAAATGAGAGCCTTAGCCTTAAGGCCGCTGAACTGAAAACTGCCAACGAAAAACTTTTGGGCGCAAATAAAGAACTAGAAAAAAAAACCACCGAAGCCGAAAGCCTTAACAATTCGCTAACCGGCTTAATTGCCACAAAAGATAAGTTTTTCTCAATAATATCGCACGACTTAAAAAACCCTGTCAATACCCTCGATGGTTTTGCCTGTATTTTAAACGAAAAATACGATGCCTATAACGACGAGAAGCGCAAAAAATACATTACCATTATACAGGAATCGAGCGCAAACCTGAAAAACCTCATTGAGGGTTTGCTCGAATGGAGTCGAATCCAGACAGGAAGCATAAAATTTAATGCCGAAAAAATTTACTTGTACCCGCTAATAGATATGGTCATCGACAATATTAGGCTGCAAGCGTTTAACAAAAACATTTCCATTAACAACGGCATTGACGGGGAGGTAAGCATATTTGCAGATTTTCAGATGATGTACAGCATATTCAGGAACCTTTTGTCGAACGCTGTGAAATTTACAGCACACGGTGGGCAAGTTAATTTTTATGCCACTACGGAAAACCAATTGGTAAATATTTATGTTGAAGACAACGGTATAGGTATTAGCCAGGAAAACATGATAAAACTGTTCCGTATCGACTCTTCGTTTTCTACCACCGGAACAAACAACGAGGCCGGCACAGGCTTGGGACTGGTGCTCGCACAGGAATTTGCACAAAAAAACAATGGAAGTATAAGTGTTCAAAGCACACAAGGCAGCGGCAGTGTTTTTTGTGTTTCAATTCCCAAAACCTAACTTAACAAATATATAAACAGTTAGGTTTTCTATATAAAACAGTAGCACAAGCTAAAACTTTTCTTTTGCAAAACCAATAACTTTATCTATTTTTGCAGCCTAAACCAAATAAACCATTTACTATGGGCAAAGGAGATAAAAAATCCAAACGTGGTAAAATAATCAGAGGTTCTTATGGGGTGCGCCGCAGGCGAAAAACAAAAAACAACTTAACAACAGCCGGAATTTCGCAGACAAATAACAAAAAAGATCCAGTTAACACCGAAACAACTATTGTAAAAGAAGGTAAACCCGGTATTGTCCCTGAAATAAAAAAAGATAAAACAACTAAAGCAGAATTAAAGCCAGAAAAACCTAAGGCTGAACATGTTGAAACAAAAGGCGAACCTAAGCCTGTGGCAAAACCAAAGGCAAAAAAAAGCAGCGAACAAACAGCTAAACCAATTAAGGAATAGCAGATTTAACTGATATACACAGCCGCCACATTGTATAATGTTGCGGCTTTTTTTTTAAAATAGAGACACATATTGCGCAGATAATAATTAATGAGACCAATTAGAAACGTAGCCATCATTGCACACGTCGATCATGGCAAAACTACTTTAGTAGATTGTATTTTACATCAGTGTAAAATATTCAGGGATAACCAGCAAACCGGGGAGCTGATACTCGATAACAACGATTTGGAGAGGGAACGTGGCATAACAATTCTCTCGAAAAACGTTTCGGTTAACTATAAGGGGGTAAAAATAAACATTATAGACACCCCCGGCCACGCCGATTTTGGTGGTGAGGTGGAACGCGTGTTAAACATGGCCGACGGTGTATTGTTGTTAGTCGATGCATTTGAAGGCCCTATGCCGCAAACCCGGTTTGTTTTAAGCAAAGCCATTGAAATGGGGCTCAAACCCGTTGTAGTAATAAATAAAGTCGATAAGCCCAATTGCCGTCCAGACGAGGTGCAGGATGCCGTTTTCGATTTAATGTGCAACCTCGATGCCAGCGACCACCAGCTCGATTTCCACACAGTTTACGGTGCTGCAAAGCATGGCTGGATGTCGGCAGATTGGAAAAATCAGACTTCCGATGTTTCATATTTGCTCGATCAAATTATTGAACAGGTGCCGGAACCAAAAATCAACAAAGGTACCCTTCAAATGACAGTTACCTCACTGGAATATTCAAACTATATAGGCCGGATAGCCATTGGCCGTGTATCGAGGGGAAGCATTAAAGCCGGCCAACAGGTTTCGCTTGTTAAACGCGATGGCATGATTGTGAAATCGAAAATAAAAGAGCTTTACATATTTGAAGGACTTGGAAAAACCAAAGCCGACGAGGTAAAATGCGGCGACATTTGCGCGGTATCGGGCATCGAGGGTTTTGAAATAAGCGACACCATTGCCGATTTTGAAAACCCCGAAGCATTGCCACCAATTCCGATTGACGAACCTACAATGAGCATGTTGTTTACCATTAACAACTCGCCATTTTTTGGCCGCGAAGGCAAATATGTAACATCGCGGCATTTGCGCGACAGGCTGATGCTCGAAACCGAAAAAAACCTGGCTCTGCGCATCGAAGAAACCGATTCGCCCGATTCGTACAAAGTTTACGGGCGCGGTGTTCTGCACCTGGCAATTTTGGTAGAAACCATGCGCCGCGAAGGCTACGAACTTCAACTTGGCAAACCCCGGGTAATTATTAAAGAAATTGAAGGCAAAAAATGCGAGCCCATTGAAATATTATCGATTGATACCCCTGAAGACACTGCCGGAAAAGTTATAGAATTTGTGAACCAGCGCAAAGGCGATCTTCTGGTAATGTCTCCTAAGCATGACCTGGTCCACCTCGAATTTGAAATTCCTGCCAGGGGGCTTATAGGTTTCCGATCGCAAATTATGAACCTGACTGCCGGAGAAGCAATTATGGGCAGCCACTTTAAAGCTTACGAACCTATTAAAGGCGAAATTAAGGAACGTATAAACGGTACCCTAATTTCTATGGAAACCGGTACAGCCATCGCCTATGCAATTGATAAACTCCAGGACAGGGGCAGCTTTTTTGTAAAGCCCGGCGATGAGGTTTATAAAGGGCAGGTTATTGGTGAACACATTCGCTCGGGCGATTTGGTTATAAATATTACCAAAACAAAAAAATTAACAAATATGCGGGCAAGCGGCAGCGATGATAAAGTGCGTATTGCCCCTCCGGTAATTTTTTCGCTGGAAGAATCGATGGAATACATCCAGGACGACGAATATGTTGAAGTTACCCCTAAAAGTATCCGCCTACGAAAAATCCTGCTCGAGGAACATGAACGTAAACGTGCAGCAAGCAGGGCCGAAGTTTAAACTTTTCCCCGCCTAGGGGCATCTGCCTTTAAAAAATACTGAAAGAGTATTGCCGGCGGGATATCTACAAGCAACAACTATAAAATTGTTACTTGTTATCAATTATTAGTTAATTAATCTCATAAAAACGTTTTATTGCCGTTTTTATGAGATTATTCATTTTATATTTGCAGGTTTCAAAACTAAAATTTTCATGAAAGGCAAACTCCTTTTTCTGTTGCGGCAGGTAGTTTTCTGGTACGGTTTTTTTGTGTTGTCAAAAATACTTTTTCTTCTTTTTAACCTGCAAACAGCTGCTGCATTTATTAAATGGTGGCCGGCAGTATTTTACCATGGTTTTAAACTCGATTTTTCTACAATTGGGTATATACTTGTTCTCCCTTCACTCCTACTGGCAATTTCCGGGTTAATAAAAGGCAAATGGCCAATCTTTGCCACTCAATATTACTCGTATTTTTTACTGGCAATCTTGTCGTTTTTTATAGTAGCCGATATGGCTATTTACCGCGAATGGGGCTTCAGGCTCGATGCCACCCCTTTAATATATCTGAAAAACATACGAGATGCCCTTGCATCGACCCCTAAATGGCAGATGATTTTAATGCTGCTGGCTGTAGCTGTGCTCACGGTAATATTTTCTTCCGCCTTTAGAAAAATTGTTCTGCCCGTAAAGGTTAACAGCTCTAAAAAACAATGGCATAATTTTCCCCTGTTTGTTTTTATAACCGCCGCTCTTATTATTCCCATCAGGGGTGGTTTTGATACAGCACCCATAAATACCGGGGCAGTTTACTTTCATAAAGAACCCTTTTTAAACCATGCTGCCTTAAACCTGCCATGGAACATTATTTATTCGGTTACTAAATCGAAAGATATGGTAAACCCATACTCGTTTTACCAGGGTGCGAGTTCTGCCGAAATTATCGATAATTACAGATACAGCGGTAAGACAGGAGAATTTGTATTAAACAATAAACGACCGGATATCCTGCTTATTGTTCTGGAAAGTTTTACCTCGGATGTGGTTGGTTGCCTTAATGATAAGCACGATGCCACACCAAACCTGAATTCCTTTGCCAAAAACGGATTGTTGTTTACCCGCTTTTTTGCCAGCGGCGTTAGAAGCGATAAAGGACTTGCAGCTATTTTAAGCGCCTATCCGGCACTGCCTAATACATCTGTTATGCTGTTCCCCGAAAAAACGCAACAGTTGCCCGGCCTTGCGCGGACATTCAACGAAGCAGGTTATTCCACATCGTTTTATTACGGGGGCGATATTAACTTCGCATCCATGAAATCGTACATGATAAACATTGGTTTTCAAAAAATTATTTCCAAAGGCGATTTTGCGGCAAGCCAAAATGTAATGAGCTGGGGTGTGGCCGATGAATTTCTTTTCGACAAGGTTTACGATGATATTGTCAATACCAAATCGCCATATTTTAAAACTGTATTTACACTGGCAAGCCATCCGCCCTACGATATACCTGCAAAACCCCGGAAACCCGGAAACGATAGGGAAACCCAGTTTATTAATTCGGTTTTCTATGCCGACAGTTGCCTGGGGAGTTTTGTTCACCGGCTGGAAGAAGATGGCCGGCTCCAAAACACATTGATAATTTTCGTGGCCGATCATGGAAATTTACTGCCTGGGAACAAATCGTACAGCTCCATTGGCCATTTTCAAATTCCAATGATTTGGTATGGTGGTGCCCTGACGAAGACCGGAAAGGTGCAAAAAATAGCCTCCCAAACCGATATTGCTGCCACCCTGCTCGAACAACTTGAAATAAACCCCGGGCCTTATATTTTTAGCAGGAATGTTTTTGGGCTTGAATTCAGGCCTGAGGCAATGTATGCTTTTAACAATGGCTTTGGGTATTTAAACGACACTTTAAACTTTTCTTATTACCAGGGTTCAAACCAGGTTGAAAAAGTAAAAGGAACCATTAACGAAGAAACGGTAATGCCGGCAAAACTTTTCTTTCAGGCCATATACGATAATTTTCTGAATCTAAAATAAAGCAGTAAGGCCATAATGTCTGAAAACGCAAACACTCCCGATTTGTTAAAAGTAAATCGGTGAAGATGCTCCCGGCCCACCCCCCCCGTATTGTAATATCCGGGCATAGTTGTTTATGGCCATGTTGTCTTAATATATAATTACAATCTTATTCGATAACCTTAAGGCCTCATTTTGCATAATTGTATTAAGCAGCCTGTCGGTTTTAAACCGGATATCAGTTTTTTCCCATCCTGCAAAAACATGGAATTCCACAAAAGGTTTTTGTCCGGAATTAAAAACCATGCAGGCAGTTTTTATTATGGCATCGCCAATGCCCGTTTCAGGTGCCCTAAACCAACTTTTATAATCGGCAGTGTTTGCCATAAGGCCTAAAGCCAGAAAATCGTTATTTTCTGAGAGAACATTGTTAATGGCAATAATTTTATGCCCGTTGGCAGAGCTGTCGAATTCGGAGATATATCCTTCATCTATTAGGTGAAGGGTGGTTATACCAGTTACTAAGGAATATTTATGGGCTTCATTGCCGGCAAGCGCTGCTTTTGACGAAAAATGGTATTTACCTCCCCATATTGTAATTTGTTCTGAAAACGATAAAATATCGCCATGAATATTCCAGTTCTGGTAATTAAGCGTAAAAACAGCCCTCACCGGGCCATCTGCTATTGCTTTGTACAAAGCAGCGCCGGTTTCACCTAAACGGTAGATCGAGTCGCCATCGGTAACTGCAATAGCACCAACACCAAGCGATTTGCCAACTTTAAGTACATCCATTCCCCAATATGACATTTCGTGATAAGATTTTCCAGGAAGCCCGATAGAGTCTATTATCATATCCGGCACCAATTTTCCAAAAACATCCTTCCCGTTGCGGCTGTCGAAATAAGTCCGAAAAGCCAGTTTGTCGTTCTCCCATCCGGGACCTTCGTACTGGTAAAGAAATGGCAGACTCTGTGCAACATGGTTTTTTGGCCTGGTTTCTTCCAACACCCTTGTAAATACATTGTTTCTTTCGCAGCTAACCCCAAGGTGTACATGGGCTCGCTGCCGAAAAGGCGGAAGCAACTCATGGGTTATTGGCTCAAGTATAAGCTGCACTGTTTCGCCTGCATTAAAATCGAGCAAAACAGCAAGTTCGTCCCATCTGCCATCGCCATCGATATCGTCGGTTTGGCTGGGCACGGTTTCTCCATTTGCAGTTTTTATAAGAAAAGTAAGTTTATTACCGAAAAGCCCCGTTTTTTTCTCAATAGAATCGCGCAGTAAAACAACCGGCTCGTCAAACCTTTGTATGGGCAAACTATTTGAAAGCTTAACATAATACTGTGCCTCTATACCGGGAAACACGCCTAAAAGCACAATTATAAATGCAGCGACAAGTTTATTATTGTTCATGGCTTGTAATAATAAGTAATAATTAACAACAAATTGAACCGGAAATTACAAATTTAATAATGCAGTAACAAGGCTGGCAAGAAATTGCGGGGGGTAAGCCTTAGAGGCTGCCTTTATCGGCACAAATGCAATAAAGGCAGCTTTCAAAGCTTAAAGTAAACCTATTTTTTAATTACCTGCCTGCTGGCCACCTTTCCGTTGGCCAATTTTACAGAAACCACATAAACCCCGGCTTCAAGTTTGCTTACATTAATGCCATTGTTTTCAACCCTGCTGATAACCATTATTCTGCGTCCGGCACAATCGAGAACCGAAACTTCCGATATATTTTCAATGCCAGAAATGTTAATAACATCCTGTACAGGGTTCGGATAGAAACTAAATGCAGGCATGTTTCCAGCTATGTCAACAGAAGAAGGAGCCTGGCGGATACCAATAGTATCGGTTAAGGCATAATCAAGAACCGAAATGGTATTAACCGATTCACCAGTATGCCTTACAGAACTTAAATAGGCCAAAGAAGTGGGATCGGTTTTGCGAAAAGCTGCATCGGTAAAAATTTTAACCGGGGAGCTGCCAGTTTCGGTTTGAACATAAACGTTGTAGGTTTGGGCAGTAAAAGCAACCTCCATCCAAATATGGAATGTTTGCCCGGTGGCAAAGCTAATTTGCTCATTCATAACAGAGTACTCGCCACCATTGCGCACATCAATAATACCACCCGGGTTCTGGGTATTAGAGGCTGCATTGCTAAAGCGCACAAAACAAGAAGCATCGCCCCAGGCTTTAACAGAATCCTGCGATAACGAAATTCCAGAGTTATAAACGCCTAAACCATCAACATCGTTTAATTGCACTTTTGCATAAACAATAGCATCGCCGGTAATATCGACACCGATTGTTGTGTCGGGTACCTGGGCGTAAATGCCCATTAAACACATTGTTGCCAAAACAACAAAAAGTAAATTTTTCTTCATAGTGTTAAAATTTAATTTGTAAGTGAATAAGTGTATTTGAAAAATATTTGGTTTTCAATCTAATAACAAACGTTTGCATTTGTTGTTACATCTTCATAAAAAAAGATGTGCCGCATTCCCCGTTTGCCAAAAATATCCTGATAAAGTAACAACCAGTTGTTAGTTCTGCAACCTGCAAATTGTATTCGTTCTGCCGAATATTTCCCTGCATCATTATTAATGTCCCATCGGGTGAAAACAATTCCAATTTTTCTATATTATGAACAGCAGAAAGATTTATTGATTCTCTTGCCGGTAAAGGGTATAGCCGGAAAGATACTTTCTGCAAACCATCGGCAAGCCCACTTGGATCCTGTTCTTCATCGTCTTCTTCAAAACCGCTGAAATCGTAACCCTTCAGACGTTTCGACAACTGGTGCTCGTAAAGCGAAACCGGAAAAAGCGTAGCTCCATTCCCGACACCTTCCACAAAATCAACAGGTTCGGTATTATATCCTCCAATAGCTGTTACCCCGGTTACATTACCTTGTGTGCCAATAACATAACCATGTCCCCATTGTTGGGTTTTAATAATTGACGAACCACCACCGGAAGCCTTAATACCGAATGTATTCCAGAAAACCGACTGAGAAGTAGTCTGTCCGTGCTGAACAGTGCCGTAAGGCCTGTAGGCAGCTTCCAGAAAATCGTTATCGACAATATGGTTATCGAACAGGTTAGCCACACTCAGGTGCATGTGAAAATCGGATGCATAGCGCGAGTCTTTTCCCGTGCTGCGCAGAATAACGTTTCCGCTTGTCATCATGCTTTTAAAATCGAAGTTATGCCTTCCGTTATCGCCCACGGAATTATTTATTAGGCAATCGTTGCTCCGCAAAGTGTACATATAGCCGTTACCGTTTTCGCCTTCGTACTGGGGGAAGCCGAAATAACAAGAGTCGAGGGTTAAAAACCTCGATTTTTCGAGAAGCACCCCATGAGAAGTAAGGTGCACATTAAGTGTGTTAATTTCAGGTTTATACGTAGAAACATTGCGCATCCAGCTATTGACAACATATAAAAACTTAACTGCTATAGAGTTATCGACATCGTATGCACCAGTGCCTGAATTTTTATAATCCAGATCGCCCCATCCTGTCAAATCGTTTTGGCGGTTTCCGATTGAAAGGTACTCAATTCCAGCTTCTTCGAGGTGCTTGTTAACAATGTTTATACGGGCATTGTCGCGAATTTTTAAATCGTACCTTACCGGGGCATCGAGAATTATACGGCTTTTGGCTGTATCGATATACTTTACCTGCCGGTAAAAGGCCAAACCTGGCAATGAAGAATTCCACAAGCCAGTCATTTTATGATCGGCAATAAAACCATCGGTAACATTTGAAGTTATCACTATCCAGTCGCCTTGTTTATACTTCGCCACATTAGAAACAGAAATAGCTGTATCAAGGTTTCTTACATCTTTCGAAAGTTTTTCGTATGTGCCTTCGGGGGAATACCAATCGCCGCCCGACACAGGCTGAACAAGAATAATGCACTTTTTCCTCATAGAGGGTTGATCGTTAAAGATAAAAGTCTTGCCAATACCCTCTCCTCTTAAAACAACATTGTTATATTTAATTCTAAGGGCATAATTGTTTCCGGCAACAACCCTGTAAGTACCGGCAGGAAGGAACACAACCCCGCCCCCGGCAGCACCGGCACTATCCAATGCAGCCTGTAGGATATCGGTAACATCATCAGCACCGGTATTGTCGGCCAAAAAGGGTTCCTTGGTAACGTCAATTATGTTATCGTTTACAAAAGGAATTTCTTTCTCACCGGCATGATAACCAGCAAAAGAAAAATCGTGCAAAAAACGCCCCCCGGTATCTTTATAGCCCGGGTACCAATTTTCGGGATATAAGCTACTCCGCCACTCCTGTGCCGTCATAGAAAGAAATATCCAACATACAGCTGTAAAAATTTTCCATCGTTTGTTCATAGCAAAACATATTATTGAACCTGCAAAAATAAAATTTTGCATTATAAATGCAAACGTTTGCTTGTGTTTTTAAAAATATTTTTACTAACAAGATAAATAAATATATTTGCAATCGATTGTTGCTATTGTTGTCAAATAATTGAAAGTTTTGGGCAACATTCAAAATAATTTTTGTTTTTATTTGCACTGTATTCTAATTTTCGGGTGAAAGATGAAAAAAAAAGCCAGCACCATTAAAGACATTGCCCAGGCATTAAACCTAAATATTTCTACTGTTTCAAGGGCACTGAACAATAGCCGGAAAATAAGCGACGAAACAAAAAAACTGGTACAGGATTATGCCGAAAAGGTAAATTACCGGCCGAATGCCATTGCTTCGTCGTTGCGCATGGGCAGGGGCAATACAATTGGCCTGGTAGTGCCCCGTATAAACAGGCAATTTTTCAGCAATTTAATTTACGGTGTGGAGGAAGTACTTAATTCGGCGGGATATAACCTTCTGATTTGCCAGTCGAACGAATTGCTTGAAAACGAAAAACAGGCCATAAATACCTTGATAAATGCCCGTGTTGATGGGATAATTATATCGATATCGAAGCAAACTGCTTCTTATAAACACCTTGAAACGGTAATTAACCGCGATATACCCCTTATACAAACCGACAGGGTTGCCGACCTGCTTCCCACCAATAAAATAGTGAACAATAATTTTAAAGCCTCTTATATAGCCGTTCAGCATTTGCTCGACAGTGGCTATAAAAGAATTGCCCATATATCGGGGCCATTGGCCATAAACATTTATAAAGAGCGCCTGAACGGTTACACAAAAGCAATTGAAGATAGCCGGCTTAGCGATAAAAGCCCGATTATTTTTGAAAACATAATAACCGACTCTGAAGCATACAAACTTGCAACTGGGCTTATAAGCGACAAAAAAATGCCCGATGCTTTTTTCGCTGCCAGCGATTTTGCGGCCCTGGGTATTCTAAAAGCTTTGAAAGACAACAATATTCGGGTTCCGGACGATGTTGGCATTGTTGGCTTTGCTAACGAACCATTTACCGAAATAATAAGCCCGGCATTAACATCCTTCGACCAATACAGCATAGAAATGGGAAGGGAAGCTGCCCGTATATTGCTCGATGAACTGGAGAACAAACAGGAAAACCGTGTGCCTAAACAAATAACTATCGACCCCCGCCTTATTGTAAGGGAGTCGAGCATCCGACGGTTATAAAGTTGTTCCCCGGGCTTCTTTGCATTTTTTTGGTGCATGAAAGTCCGGCGTGGTAATAAAATTATATTACTTTTGCCGCAAAAACAGAGAAATGGCGGGTACGAAAATCACTATCGTGAGGCATGGCGAAACAGTGTGGAACCATACAATGCAGCTACAGGGACACAAAGACAGCCCCCTAACCGAAAAAGGCATTTTACAGGCCGAGCTTCTTTCTGAGACCATCAAAACCCGTAAATTCGACACCCTTATCACCAGCGATTTAGGCAGGGCTATCCATACAGCACAAATTATTAATAAAAACCTGAAACTATCGATAATTATCGACCGGAACCTACGCGAGCGAGCTTTTGGCATTATGGAAGGGCTTACAAGGGAACAAATATGTGAAAACCATCAGGAAATGTACGATGCATACATGCAACGCATGGCCACATTCGATATTCCTGAGGGCGAAAGCCTTGCTGTTTTTAACAACCGTATTATGGAAGCCTTTCAGCACATTGCACGCACTTATAAAAACAAAACAGTGCTGATGGTTGCCCATGGCGGGGTGCTCGATTGCATTATAAGGCGTATTTTTAACCTCGGCTTAGACGCCCACAGGCCATTCTCGATTTACAACACATCGGTAAACACCATAACAATCGATAGCAATATTTGGAAATTGGAAGAATGGGGAAATATTGAACACCTGCAACAATCGGCAGTTTTAAACGAACTGGGATAAGACTACTAAAATTCAGGTTAATAGGCCTTTAAAAAGTTTTAACGAAAATTTTTTATATCAAAAATTAAATTACCTTTACTACCTGTTAGGTGGAATAGTATTAAGTAGGTAATATTTAATCGAAACCAGCCTAACAAATTAAAACATAACAATTTATTATTTTTTATTTTTTTATT
>JAFGQZ010000092.1 GCA_016935435.1 Bacteroidales bacterium | reverse complement strand
TTTGATATTTTAAGCATAAATTTTGGATAAACGATACAGAAAGAAATCTATGTTTCTTACACCTCTAAACTGAGACCTGAAAGCTTTGATTTTAGCATTAAACGATTCTGCTGAAGCATATGTTTTATTAAATTTAGCAGATGCAACAAAAATTTAAAAGCGTAGCAAAAGCTGCGCCTTAGTCTCTTCGTTTATTTATGCTCTGTTTTAACACTGATTATTCACAAAATTTATGAATAGGGCAGGCTAAATTTTTTTTAATACCCAAAAGTGGCATCCCGTCGTCCCAAATCGTTATTTACCGGTTCACTGTACAATAGAGAATTTCTATGCCTGATATAGTTATTGGAAAAATTATAAGATTTGAACGATACTTTTGAACCATCGGCCAACCCGGCAACCTGAATAAAAGTTGCATCGGCACGGAATAACTGGGAACCATCATTAGCATCCATCCATATTTCTCCGTTTCGATGTCGTAAGAATTTGTTTGGGTAATTTTTTGATTGAAATGATACGCCTGTTCCAGCTAAACCTGGAACCATTGTCCAGTTTTTGTCATCAATAGGGCTAATATTGGCGTCGATACGACCCCGGCTGTTCATGTGGCGGATGTATGAACCGGGAAAATTATAACTTTGCCACGAAACAAAAGAACGGGACCCGTCAATCCAATAAGCTTCTTTAACCCATGCCGAGAGGTTATTATAGTTGATCCACCCAAAGCCGCCTGATGCCCAACCTGTGCCCCATGAGTTCATAAATTTAAATGCGTTTTTGGCATCATCGTAACCTACAATGATATAGCAGTGATAACCCAGGTTTGTGCCGTTGAAAGTACCTAATACAGCTCCATTTGCCAGGTTCATGTAATCGTTGTTAACCGGGCCTGCTACAATTACAGGTTGGCCTGAGTTAAGTTTGGCTTTAATGTTGTTAACAGTTATTCCAAGGGTGTACCAGTTGTTAATTTTATAGGTAACTGCTTCAGCCCTTTGTTGATCATTGGGCTTTATGCCGCACCCTGTTACAGATGGCATAAGGTTGTATGAGCATGTGCCGCTCGATTTTAAAAGGTTTAGGGCGTCTGCCACGTATAGTCCACAGCTGCAATCGCTACATGTTTTTAAAGTATTGTAAACGAATTCCTGGCTATAAACCATAAGGCATCCCCTACTAATGGTTAATCCAGAGTAGGTTGTTCCCCATGATGTACAAGAGCCTTCGCTTCCCTGGTTGCCCACAGCCGGGGTGCATAACATAACATAAGCTTTGGCCGCCTTTAGTTCCTCCAGGCCGGGGTTCATCTGCTGGTATGCAAGGTATTGGTCAGTTGGGGCAGGCTTGCATCCGAAAACAATAGCACTAGGATTAAATTTTTCTAATTGCAATTCATCTTCTTCATTCGTGCAGGAATAAAAAAATGAAATGCCAATTCCTGCAAAAAGCATTGCAGAAATGAACGTTCTAAAAATACTAGGTTTAGTCATGTTTGAACATTTTAGGTTTAAAATAAAACTTATTAGTAATTTAACTTTTACAAGAACAATAATTAAAGTGACTGCTTTTTAAAGCGCTGTTCATGTTGTTAGTTATTAAGTTGTTATAAAACACTTAAATTTGATTTTAACAAATGTAAATATATTTTCCAACTAACTATTATGTTGTATATTAAATTATAAAAAAGCAATGAAGTTGCCGCTGCCAGAGGCAATCGTATTATGAAACAGTTGGAACAAAATGGTGGCAAACAGAAAATTTTATTGCCCTGCCAGAGCTTAAAATGATGAGAAGGCCGCAAGAAAACCTGAATATTGGTTAGTTATAATGTTTCAGGGCAAAAAAAAACGGGGCCTGAAAGCATAACTTTCTCCGGCCCCGGCTCTAAGTTTAGAGGTTAATATTATTTTTTAGGGTTTTTGGGAGGGTTTTCTGAGGGCTTCTCCGTTTTTTTGCCTTTTACGTCAATTACTTCGGTGGCGTCTTCAATAGCAGTGTTAGCTGTTGTTTTTTCTTTTTTCGACCCCTTCAGGTAATCGGGCAGTTCCATGCCGGCCATTTTAAACAATTCTTCGAATGGGGGAATGGATCCCAGCATGCCGGAAAGGAAATTTGCCGAGGTGGGCGATTTGCCATCTTTGCCCGACGACATATTGTCCCATACGGTAATTTTGTCGATTTTAAGGTTTTTAATAGCCTCTACCTGTGTTTTAACCAGTTCGGGCAGTTTGTCGGCAATCATGAGCATTACGGCATTTGATGAGTCGCCGCCGGCCGATTTTACAAGTTTTTCAAACCCTTCGGCCTGCTTGCTGAGAATTTCAAAAATACCTTTTGCCTCGGCCTGCATTTTCATAAAAATTGCATCGGCATCGCCTTTTGCATGGCGGCGGGTTTGCTCTGCAATAGCTTCGGCAGCAATTTCAATTTTTTCTTTATCGATTTGTGCAGGAACAACAATATCGGCAGTTTGCGATGCTTTGTCCCTTTCGGCACGTACCCTTTCGGCTTTTTGTTCGGCAGCATAAGCCTCTTCCAGGGCTTTAGCCTGTGCAACCTTTTCGGCAGCAACAGCAATACGCTCTGCTTCTGCTTCGCGTTCGCGTCTGGCAGCATTTGAGTTGGCAATAGTAATTTTTGCGGTGTTTTCACCTTCAACGGCTGTTGCATCGGCCTGCGAAACCTGTACCCTTTGATCTTTTAGCGCATTGGCTTCACCAATGGCACCTTCGCGGTTTCGTTCGGCGACGCTTTTCTTTGCGTCGTTAATGGCTTTGGCTGCGGCTTCTTTTCCAAGGGCCTCAATATAGCCCGATTCGTCGTTAATATCGGTAACGTTAACATTTATGAGCTTTAACCCTATTTTTTTCAGTTCAGCTTCAACGTTGCTCGATACTGCTGCCAGGAACAGGTCGCGGTTACTGTTGATTTCTTCAATTTCCATTGTAGCCACAACCAGCCTGAGCTGTCCGAAAATTATGTCTTTCGCAAGGTTGCTGATGTTTTCCTGCGACAGGCCCAGCAAGCGCTCGGCAGCATTCGTCATAACTCCCGGCTCGGTTGAAATACCAACGGTAAAGCGTGAAGGTACATCAACCCGTATATTTTGTTTGCTCAGGGCACTGGTTAGGTTTATTTCAATTGATATCGGTGTTAAATCGAGAAACGAATAGTCTTGTATTACCGGCCATATAAAAGCTGCTCCGCCATGAATACATTTGGCCGAACGCGATTCGTCCGAACTGCCTTTGCCAACTTTTCCGTAAACAACCAAAATACGGTCGGATGGGCAGCGTTTATATCTGCGGAAAAACGATACAATTAAGATAAACAAAAACAGTACAACTACTGCTATCAGAAAAGGTGCATATTGTCCCATAATTTTAATTATTATTTACCACTAAGTTTTACAAGAAGTATTTCGCCATTTATTATTTCAGTTACCTCTACAAGGGCGCCGGTTTTTATGTTTTCGTTATTATCGGTAAAGGCGTCGAGAGTCTGGAGGCCCTGTACCTTTATCTGAACCTTGCCAAGCCCGCCCCGGTTAGCAGGGATTGTAAGGTAAACTGTTCCGGTTTTGCCTACGGCGTGGTTTAGGTTTAACGTTCCGCTTTCGGTAAGTTTTCCCATATAATATATGAGAGTTGCCATAATAAGCATCATAATAATGCCACTAATAGTAGAAATAAGTATCGTTAGCCAGGGTGCCAGCCCTGCATTGACAGCAGTTAAACCTGCCCATCCGAAAATGGTAAAAAAGGCGATTAGGTTTTTCAGGCTTAGAAACTGAAAATCGATTCCGCTATCGTGATCAATCGAAAAATCGGCATCGCCATCAACACCTGTGGCATCAACATCGCCGCCAAAGAAGGTCAATACCAGTTGGATCAGAAAAACAATTGAAAAAGGAATTGCAAAACACCAATAGAGTTTTTCAAGGAAAACCATGTTTTGCCAGGCTTCAGAAATTGTCATTACCATAATATTGCAGAGTTTGGTTTCGAAATGTAAGCAAAAATTAGTTCACTTTAAAGAAAAATGAGGGAAATGCTTTTTCTGGCGATTTTCGGAGCAGGTTTATCCTGATTTGTGCTTTCAGGAAGCCCCAACCGTACGAGAAAAACTGCACATTTACAGCTACCAGTGCATACAATGCCACCCATAAGCTGCGGTTGAGTATAAGGGCGTCGAAAAACAATACAAAGAAATAAATTGCAAAAAGTGTTATGGGCCAAGGCGTTAATGGTAAAGTTATAAGCGATATAATGAATGCCGAGGAGAATGCCATTGGGAACCAGTAAGTTATTTTGCCCGTGCCGGGGTGCCATTTGTTTAACATAACCCGTGTTACCCCGAATTTATACATTTGCCGGGCAAATTTCGACCAGTCGATACGTCGCTTATGGTAAACATAAGCATTACTGAAAAGGGTGGTTTTAAATCCGGCTTTCCAAATCCTGAAGGTTAAATCGGGGTCTTCGCCGGGGTGAACGCGGCCAAAACCTCCGGTTTTCTCAAACACTTCGCGCGAAATGCCCATATTAAAACTCCGGGGCTGGAACTTTCCGATTTTTTCGCTGCCCCCCCTGATGCCGCCGGTAGTAAACAACGATGTCATAGAGAAATTAATGCCTTTTTGAAGGTTGGTGAAACTTTGGTGTGCCTTATCGGGCCCCCCCCAGGCATCGGCATAGTTGGCAGAAAGGTTTTTCTTAACTGTATTAATATAATGGGGAGGAACAATACAATCGGAGTCGAGAATTACAAAGTAGTTGCCCGAGGCCATCCGGCACCCGAAATTCCTGCTATCGCCGGGGCCTGTGTTTTCTTTATAGAAATATTTCAGGGCAATTTTTCCTGAATATTTGTTCACAACCTCTTCGCAGCGTTGGGTAGAACCGTCTTCGACAATAACTACTTCAAAATCCATATCGGTTTGTTTCGACAGGCTTTCCAATATTTCTTCGGCTTCTTGTGGCCGGTTATAAATGGGAATAATAAGCGATAGCTGGATGTTTTTGGGCATGTTGTTTTTTGAATTTCAGAATTATTTTAATTTTCCGTTTTTTTTATATGCAAATATACAATTAAATGATTGTGTGTATTCTAGCAAACAAATATCACTTCCTACAAAATTGAAGTTTTGTGGGGCAGTTTTTTGTATGGCTTTTGCCTGGTGGCAAAAAATTACATGGCCCCTGTTTGTTTATTGAAATGAATTTGGTTTGTTACTGCCTTTAGTTCTGTGTGTTTCATTGTTTCTACTGTTTGTAATTTATTTTTAATGGTCAGTCCCGCCTGCCAAAGAATTGTTAGGCGGACTGGTGGAACATCTAAAATTTAAACATGGTCGTGTGTGTAAAACTTAAAATATCATGGATATTTCATTTTTCTGTCTGATAAAAAAAATCATGTACAAATTAAAAGTCAATAATCTTTCTTTAACTTAAACGAAAATTTCGGCATGAACAATCCATCAAAATGTCCAAAGTGTGAAAACTCAGAATTTGAAGTGGTCAATGAAAAGCCAGCAAATTCAAATTACGAGCTGATTTTTGTAAGATGCAATAAGTGCTTTACCATTGTCGGGGTTATTGATTATTATAATGTAGGGGCACTTATTAAGCAATTAGCTTTAAAGCTTAAAGTTAATTTAGACACATAGAAATAACATTCGATATCCTTTGAAAAGTATTTTATTTGCAGATAGGGGACTTCTTAAAGACGAACTGACAAGGTTGTTTTGGATCAGTTTCGGTGTTTTTCTTTTTATCCTCTTTTTTCAGCCCTTTCCTTTAACCATGCTTTACGAGCACGATAGGTTGTTATTTGTTACTGGTTTTGGGGCCATAACTTTTTTGCTTTCATGTTTGGTTTTTATTGTTGTTCCTATGGTTTGGCCACGCTGGTTAAAAACAAGTGAGTGGGAAACAGGGCCTCCGGTAGTGTTGAGCCTGCTGCTATTGGCTATTACATCAACAGCCTTTGCATTTTATATACGCTTTGTGGGCAGGGTGCCTGTTACTTTATATATTATGTTTAAGATTATACTGGTTTGTTTGTTGCCAAATATAATTCTGATTATTTTATACAAAAACAAATCGATGGAAAGGGCAATTGCTATTTTGCAGGCCCAGGCCAATGAATATTTGAATGATCTGGCTGAAAAAGAAATGGCAGGGCCTGAGAATGACACTGAGCTGATTGGCGAAAATAAGCTCGACAAAATAACAGTTAAAGTTAAAGATATTGTTTATGTAAAATCGGCCGACAATTATGTTGAAGTCGTTTATTTATTAAAAGGTTCCCTTGAAAGAAAGCTTATTCGTTCAACCTTAAAAAATATCGAAACACAATTAGCCGTATATCATGGCATATTTGTTCGCTGCCACCGAACAGCAATAGTTAATATCTCTTTTGCCGATAAACTTTATCATACATACAGTGGTTATCACCTGAAAATTACAATTACCGATGAGAATTTGCCGGTATCGAGACAGTTTCTTGTTCAGGTAAGACTGGCAATTGCAAAGGGCGAATAAACAACGAACTACAAGCAGAAAGGCAATAAAATAAGTATGATTTGCAAAAGCAGACCGGGTAAATTAATAGTGTTGTTCGCCACAAATTAAGCGCCATCCGCCCCAAAAAAAAGCTTCTTCCCCCAATTTTAAAGCAATACAGCCCTTTTATTTAAACAAGTTGTTTTTTTAGAATATTCTTGCTGAAATAATAAAACTAACTTATATGGCAAATTTTGTTGACAAGTATTGCGAATTTCCCACTATGTTGCGCAGGCCCATGTGGCGCGTATGGCATAACCTGCTTATACGCTTTGATAAAGACAGCACTGTTAATTTTATGAACTACGGCTATGCGCCCTTGAACGGCGACAAACCTTTAGAACTGAATGCCGAAGACGAAACCGACAGGTACTGCATACAACTTTACCACCATGTGGTGAACAGCGTTGAACTGGAGAACAAACGTGTAATTGAGGTTGGCTCGGGGAGGGGAGGGGGCGCGAGCTTTATATCGCGTTATTTTAAGCCCTTAAAATATACAGGAATTGACATCTCGGCCAATGTAATAAAGTTTTGCAACAGTTTTTACAGGGTGCCAGGCCTGTCGTTTGTTGAAGGCAGGGCCGAAAAAATACCTATGCCCGATGCTTCGTGCGATGCTGTGGTTAATGTTGAATCGGCCAGGTGCTATTCTAATATAAAAACCTTTTTTAACGAGGTTAACAGGGTATTGGCCGACAAGGGGAATTTTTTATTTGCTGACATGATTGAGAAAGAAGAGGTCGATGGTATCCGGGGAAAGCTCATGGAATGTGGTTTTGTAATAAAAAGCGAGAAAGACATTACAAAAAATGTTGCCCTCGGCCTTGAGTTAGACACCCGCCGAAGGGAAGAACAAATCGAGCGTAAAATACCAGGAATACTTAAAAAGTCGTTCGCCAGTTTTGCCGGCACAAAAGGAACTGCAAGGTTCGATTCGTTTAAAAATGGCAAGTTCGAATACAGGAGTTTTGTGCTCGAAAAACAATAACCACTTTTTTTTCTAAACAAAAAACCTATTGCCCTAAAGCAATAGGTTTTTTATGTTTTTATATTCAGACTTTCAATTAATACGGGAAGCTATTTAATAAGCTTAACTTTTAGAGCGGTGAGGCCCTTTGGCCCTTTTTCAACTTCAAAGCTAACCTTATTGTCTTCTTTTATCGGCTCTTCGGTGTTGTTTATATGTACAAAAATGCTTTCTTGTGTACTAATGTCGCGGATAAAGCCAAATCCCTTATCGTGGTTAAAGAACGATACTATGCCCTTTCGAACAGTATTTGCACCATCTTCTGTATCGCGTTTCGGAACACCGAGCTCAATATCTTCGGCTTTTATTTTGCTTTTTTTATCCGGATCGGGCGGAGTTGAAGTTATTTGCCCATATTCATCAACGTAGGCAATCATATCGTCGAAACTGCTTTTTTTGTCGTTCTCTTTACGTGCCTGACGTTTCTGTTCTTTGTCTTTTCTTTTTTTCTCTTTTTTGTTTCTTACTTCTTTTTTGTTAAATGTTTCTTGTGATCTTCCCATGTGTTAATTTCGTTTTTTATTAAAACCCTGTTGTTCACAATGCTATATAAATTTAGCTTGGTGAAAAATTCTCGGCAGCATATTTTAAAACCATGCCTGAGATAAGGATAAAGACATTTTTGTACGCTACAATAATATTGCCGGGTTAATCGTTGTCTTGTGCTACATTAACGGCGAGCATACCTTTATCGCCCTGTTTAACTTCAAAAACCACCGATTGCCCTGGCTGCGGAACCCCACAGGCAGCATCAATACCGGTGCGGTGAACGAATATGTCGTCGCCGTTTTCTGTTTCAATAAAGCCGAAACCTTTGGTTTCGTTATACCATTTTACTTTTCCTTTTGTCATAATTATATTTCTTAAAAATTAAAACTGTTTCTTTTCCAAAGCTTCGTTAACTACCAGTTCCCTGTTTGAAAACTTCATCCCGTTGAGCTCGCTGATTGCCCTGTTTGCTTCAACAGCGTTGTCCATTGTAATAAAGCCAAATCCACGGCTGCGGCCGCTGAATTTGTCGGTAACAATTTTTGATGAACTAACAGTTCCATACTCTTCGAAAATTCCTGAGAGTTCACTCTCGTTTACCTTGAAATCAAGGTTTCCTACATAAATGTTCATTATTTAATAATTAAAGTGTTGATTTTAGCAGACAGGTATTTAGCCGTGATTTTTGCCAATTGTGTATAATCTTTTCCGATAATAGTATCATAATAGATTGTCAGTTAGCCGACAACCGGTTAAAATTTAATCGAACCTGCAACTAAAAAAAAATACTGATTTAAAAAGAAGTGCAAAAATGAACTAAAATGCTTGTGGAATTAGTAAATGAATGCGCAAATTCTCAAATCTTAAATTTTGGCTAAGGTAAGCTAAATTATTCTGCCATTTATTGATTCACCAGATTTTTTTGACAAAACTAAAAGGCAGCAGCTTATTTTATGCCGTGCTTTAAGGTTAATCAATGCCAAGGCATGGGGCTTTTTAAAGATAGTGGAGAACACCCAATCAGGTTTTTATATTAATATTTTTTACAAATGTCGGGAACCAGTCGGGTTGTATAGCCATGTTATTGTAAGCGATGGTTGCCGGTATTTTAACACTTAGAATTCGATATTGATGCCGTTAATGGTTGCTGCTTCAAGTTTATTCCTGTTTCCGGTACCACCCATATATATTATTTCAACAAACCCTAAATCGGGGGCTAACCATATTATATATTCCTCATCGGCAAATTGTGGTATATTATAATAAAACCTGTAGCAATTGTAAAAAGTGTGGTTGTCGAGTTTAATGGTGTCATTCTTGCTTAACAGGCTAACCTGCCAGGTATCGGCAGAGCCTTCGATAGTATAGTCCCATGTATGGCCTGTCTCTGCCGACAGATCGAATTTTAATATTTCTTCTGTATTGGTTCCCTTAACGTATATTTTGCCATCGTTAGTTTGCCTGTAATAATTGGTGTCGCCATCAATCATTCTGAAATAGTCTGTTCCATTGATATTTACAATTTTGTCGATAACCTTTTCAGGCAGGTTTGATAGTTTCCACTTATTCCCTACCTGCATTGGAAAGTAGCCTGTGCCTTTAATTTGTTCCAATTGAGCAAGGGGCGAATTGTTATCGTCTTTTTCGCAGGAAATGTTCATGAACATTATCAATAACACGATAGCTGTAAGTAAACGAAGATGTTTTTTCATGTGTTTAGTTTATTAATGTGTTTAACCTTTTTTCCTATTTTCGGCTGACAGATACTTTTCAGCATTTATCAATTATTTTTTCTGTTTATTATTGTTAAAACCCTATTTTATTTCGCATAATGTTTATTCGATACAATTGATGAAATATAAGGCAAAATGGTTGCGTAAAGTTTAACACACCATTTGCAAAGTGCATTGCTCTGAAAAGATTTTTATATTTGTCGGGATTAAGGCTTATGAACTTAAAATTGCTGAAATATGCAGGCCAGGAAAGAAAAGCAGAATGTTGGGCGTTTGTTTAAGTTTATTATTATAACATTGTTGTTTGTTTGTGTTGGCACAAAAGCACAGCTGCAGGTTTTTTCTGTAAAGCGCACAAGCTTTTCATCAGCGGTGGCCAGCGACTTCTCGCCGGTTTATTATAAAAACGGACTGGTTTTTTGTTCAAACGCCCTTACTGCTTCGGCTGTTAGCATAAAAAGCGATGAAGAAAACCTTTTCAATATTCTGTTTGTTTCGCGCAAAGATTCCCTTACATGGAAGTCGCCGGAGTTGTTTTCAAATGAATTGTTTACGATATTAAACGAAGGGCCTGCTACCTTTTCGCCCGATGGGAAGATGGTTTTTTTTGCCCGTAACAATATTGTAGAAGGTAAGTTCAGGGAAATTAACAAGCCTTCGAACAAATATGGGATATTCAGCGCCGAACTTGTCGATGGGGCCTGGAGCAATATTTCGCCCTTTCCGCATAACAATGCCAACTATATGTTAGGTACCCCCTCGTTGTCGGCCGATGGCCAACGTTTGTATTTTGCTTCTGATATGCCCGGGGGTTACGGGGGAATGGATCTTTATTATTGCGACCTGGTTAACGGCGAATGGTTGAAACCTGTAAATATGGGCAGTTCAATAAACACCCCGAACGACGAAGCTTACCCTTTTGCCTGCCCCTCAGGCAGGTTATTTTTTTCATCGGACGGGCATAACTCAATGGGGGGGAAGGATATTTTTTATACTACCATTATTAGTGGCAAATGGACTGTCCCCGTGCGCCTCGAAGGCGATATTAACTCAACAGCAAACGATTATGGTATTGTTGCCGATATAAACCTTGACTATGGCTATTTTTCGTCGGACAGAAGAAAATATGCCGACATTTATTCGTTTAATGCATCTGTGCCCCATTTTGGCCCCTGCGAAGAGCCGGAACCTTTTGAGCAGTGCTTTAAGTTTTTCGACGAACGTTTTACCGATACCCTTCACCTCGAACATGAATGGTATTTTGGAAATGGCACCGTTAAAAAAGGCATAAGTGTGGAGCATTGTTTTTCGCAACCTGGCAACTATATTGCTGTACTTACTATAAAACACTTTATTGCCGATACCAGTTACAGCCTTGCAGCTGAACACCATTTCGATATCGGTGCCGGCGCATATTCCGGTATAATTGCCGATAATGCATGTGTGGCCAAACATTCGGTGGAATTCATGTTCCCGCAGGAAAATCCACTCAATAAAAACTATTCATGTTTCTGGGACTTTGGACAGGGTTTTGGGCCATCAGGTGCCACAAACAATTTTACCTTTGCCAATGTTGGCACATATACTGTTAAATTAGGAATTGAAGGCACTAAAGACAACAGCGGGCGTATCTTTCGTAAATGTTTTGCCAAAAAAATCGATGTGCTGGGCGACTATCAGCAATTGGCTGTTTTTAATAAAAATACATCAACAGAAACAGCCCCGGTATTTGTTTCAGAAAATCTATACAGCCAGAATTCCTACAGAATTTTAAACTATTATATAGGCCGGTTTGAGGGCAGCAAATACGCATTGTTAAACTCTTTGCTCGACTCTTTGGCATTAAATTCTTTAGATTTCGACGAGAATAATCTGCCCTTGTCGGGCACAGTGGCAATACTCGATAATTATATCGAAATCCTGAACAATAATGCAGATATCAACCTGGCAGTTGCCGTGCACCAAAATAACAGGAATTCTTCGAAATATTCCCTGGAACAAACTGTTCAGGTTGCCGAAAGTGTTGAAAAATATATGGCACAAAGAGTTATTAACAACGCCAGGCTAACTTTTAGCGGGTATGGCGATATAAGGCCTGTAGTTACGAAAAGCATTGAAAATGCCCGTTTATTGAATAAACGAGTTGAATTTATTTTTATAAAAAACGACGATAATCCGATAAAGAATTAATATTTGCGAAATAAGCAATTTGTGCAATGTTGTTAACTTTGGCACAGCTAGGTTAATAATTCAGTTTGTCTTACAAAGTGCCCTATAGAATTATAATAATATGCACATTTTTTTGCTTGCAGCAAAAGATATATTCACAGGCAGTGCCTGCTGTTGACGAAAACATTCCATTCCTTGTAACATTTGGTGGCGAATCGTTGACCTCATGGGGCGACGATGACTTTTGCCAGGTATTTTTCTTTCTAATCCCCCTTGATCATACAAAACCTTTTTATATTCGGGTTTACGACCCCGATACAGACGGCGCTTACGACGAAAACAAAGGCGAATTCAATACATCTGTTAATTTTTCGGTGTATGGCGGCTCAGGCTGCTGGTCGAACGACGATGCTAAGGCCACCGACCCTGTCGGAAATTTTAAAAGCGGAATATTGATGGCAACAAAAACATTCGATAACAGCCCCGAATATGATAAGAACTGGTTTACATTCGGCCCCTTTAACCCGTTAGAAGGGGAGTTTGTTGAGAAATTTGGCGGACGGGTATTTAAAATTATTGCCCAGGGCTTAAAGGGCGACGACGGCAACCTGTACCGTTATTTTCTAAGCACAAGCCCAACAGAAAACAAAGAAGTTGAAGGCGGGAATGTATTTACCTACGAATATACTTTCAGGCTGGCTAACGATCAGAAACATATTTCGCAAATTTACCCTTTTGTCGATGATAAAACTATTTCCATACAGGTTTCAAATTTCGATTGGGACAACGATGGGGCTATTCGTATAATATCGGTGGCAAAAAATGGGGTTTTGTGCGATGTTTCCGGCGAAGATAAATGGGTCAGGCGCGAATTTCCCATACTCGAAGAAGAAAAAAACACCACTATTGAACTACAATTTGTAAAAAACCAGGCATCGCTGGTTAAAAACAATAACGTGGCTATTGTTGTGCGCAACCAGTATGGCGAAACACTTCCCTTCTATGTTATACCTATTGGGGGCATTCCGGTTTATACCCCAAAAATCAGGATGGAGGGCATCAAAAGGTAAGCCTAAATGTTGTATATTGCCCTCGTATGGCTATGTTGTATAAAATATCGGTAGCTGCTTTTATCATTTTTTCCTTTGCAGGCAAAGGAAAATCTCATGAATATTCGGTAAATGACATACCTGTTATGCAAAAGTTGTCGGGTTCGTACATTTATACTTTTGCGCAAGACTCCGGGGGCTACTTTTGGATAGGCACAAGCGACGGTTTGTTCCGTTTCGATGGCCAGGGGCTGCAACAATATACAGTGGCCGACTCTTTGGCCGATAATTTTATCACCTGCAGCAGAGCTGTAAAAAACGGGATATGGTTCGGCCATATAAATGGCGGTTTAACTTTTTTCGATGGGAAGAAATTCAAAAAAGTAATTCCCGCAACAAACAACAAGGGCAGCATTACAAGCATTGCTGTTAGTGGTGATGGTACTGTATGGGCTGGCGACTATAATGGGGCCTTGTTTAAACCTGGGGCAAAAAATCCGGAAAGCTTCAGGTTCAGCCAACCTGGTATTTCTATCAATTCTTTTTCATTTGTTTCAGATAGTATTTTTTTGTGTGGCTCCCTTGATGGTTTGCGCTTATGCAAAATAAGCAGCCATAACACTATTGAAGTATTGGAGCACTTTGAATCGGTGCCGCGCGAACGTATCCAATCTGTTATAGGGCATAAAAACCCACACATTCATTATGTTGCAACCGCAAATAGTGGAATATTTATGGTACAGACCGAAAAAAAACAGGCAAAGGTAAGCCGCATTGATTCAAAATCCGGGCCTTTGCCTGGCGATATCCAGTGCATAGCTGAAGACAGGAGGGGAAACCTTTGGGCTGCAACCTTCGGCAAGGGTTTGTTTAAACTTATACTATCGGAAAGCGGCCAGGTTGACGAAGTTGTTTCTTTTGAACATAACAAGGAGCAATTGCCCGAAAATATAAAATTTGTTTTTTGCGACCGCGACGAAAATATCTGGGCAGGGGCATACGGCCAGGGTGTTTTTTGCCTTGCAGCACAAACATTCTCGGTAAGGCTTGCACATAATAGTGCCTATGGCCAAAATGTCAAATGCATAGCTGCCGATAGCCTCTACCTTTGGGCAGGAACCGAAAAGGGGTTGTTAAAAATGTCGGCAAAAGACCATGCTGTTTTAGGTTTTTTTGCTTCGGGACAAAAATTGCCCGAGGCCGAAATTAGTGCACTCTGGTTGAAAAACAAATACGAACTTTGGGTTGGCACCAATGGTTCAGGCATTTATAAAATAAATTTAATCGATAACTCGGTACAGAATTTTTCGATACACGATGGCATGCTTGAGAATATGGTTACATGCCTTGCCGGCAGCGACAGCATTTTGTGGGTTGGCACAAAAAAGGGCGCTTGCCGCGTTAACACACGAAATAAACAAAAAAAATGGTACACCATACACGAGGGAGGCTTGCCCCATAATTCGGTAAGGCATATTTATATCGATTCGGGCAAAAAGGTTTGGATAGCTACACCTAGCAACAGCATAGCGGTAGTTGCTGCAGGCCGGGTAAAAAAAACAACCATTTCTTCTGGGGCATCAATTGTTACAATCGAATCGGTGGCCGAAGATATATCGGGAAATATATGGCTGGCATCGGGCGGCCAGGGATTATTCCTGCTCCAAAACGATTCTGTTTTGAACCTTAGTGCAAAGGAAGGCCTTTACTCCGATTACTGCTATTCGCTGGCCAGCGACAAGCAAGGGTATATTTGGGTTGGCCACCGTGGCGGGCTTAGCCGTGTAAACAGTACCGGTTTTTCAATAAAAGCCGTTAGTAAATATGCCGGTTTGGATGACGAAGCAGAGTTTAACCCCAATGCTATTTTATGCGATAACAGTGGCAAAATGTGGTTCGGGTTTAACAAAGGGCTTTTGGCCTACGATCCGGCACTTGAAAATGTTTTGTTCCTGCCGCCTCTTGTTCATTTAACATCTGTAAATGTTAATAACCAGGAATTTGAACTTCAGGAAAAAATTAAGCTATACCCAGGCAGGTACAAAATACGGTTTGGTTTTATTGGCATTAGCCTAAAAGACCCAGGTTCGGTTAGGTACCAATACAGGTTAAAAGGTTACGATATCGACTGGTCAGACATTTCTGCAACAAACTCTGTTACCTATCCGGCATTAACCGAAGGTAAATATGTTTTTGAAGTAAATGCATCAAGCAGCGATGGCATTGTTACCCCTAAACCTGCCCGTGTCGAAATTATTGTGAAGGCCCCGGTTTGGAAAAGCCCCTGGCTTTATATAATTGCTTTTGCTGTATTGGCATTAGCAATTTTGTTCTATAACAAAAAGCTGCAACAAAAACACATTTTGGAAAAACATATTCTCGAAGAAAAGGTGCAAGAGCGCACCCTTGAAATTCAGCGTCAAAAAGACGAAATTGAAATGCAGCGCGACCTTATTAAAAAGAAGAACACCGATATTACCGATAGCCTTAAATATGCCCGTAAGATACAATCGTCGATAATTCCACCCGATGAATTGCTGGAGAAACTGCTCCCCGACCACTTTTTGGTTAATAAACCGAAAGATATTGTCAGTGGCGATTTTTGCTGGTACACCCAGCTAAACGAGAAAACCATTGTTACTGTGGCCGACTGTACCGGACATGGCGTTCCAGGGGCAATGATGAGCATTTTAGGCCTTAATGCACTGAACGAAATTGTAATAAACTACGGCATTACAGAGCCAAGTAGGGTACTTGAGTTTTTAAGGCTTAAAGTAATAACATCGCTCAGCCAGCATAGTAAAGACAGCCCTTCATTCGATGGTATAAACCTGGGCCTCTGTGTAATCGATCAGCAAACCCTTATGGTGCAGTTCTCGGGGGCTATTAACAATATGGTGCACATACAAGATGGAAAACTAAATGTAATTAAGGCCGACAGGATACCTATAGGCGTTTCAGATCTTGAACATAAGTCGTTTTCCGATATAGGTTTCCAGGGCAAAAAAGGCGATGTTCTTTACCTGTTTACCGATGGGTTTCAAGACCAGTTTGGGGGAAAAAACGATAAGAAATTCAGTAGCAAACGTTTTTTAAACACCTTATTCGGTTTGCACAAAGAACCACTTCTGAAGCAAAAAGCGGAACTCGAGAAAATATTATCGGAATGGATGGGCGGTAACGAACAAACCGACGATATAACCATTTTGGGGTTTAGGCTCTAGCTTTTTTGCTTTTTAGCCCTTGTATCTAAACCTTGTTGAAAATACTTTTTGTTGCTTTGCTTGCATCATTATATGGCAATAAATTACTTTTGCATAAAAAATATATTATGTACCGGATAAAACATTCGCATACAAAAATAATTGCAACCATAGGCCCGGCTTGCAGCGACAAAGAAACAATCTGTAAAATGATTTATGAAGGCCTCGATGTTTGCCGGCTAAATTTTTCGCACAGTAAATACGAAGAACATGCCCAGGTAATACAAACTATCAAGGAACTTAACCACGAAATAGGCACCCACATTTCAATCCTTGCCGATTTGCAGGGGCCTAAGTTGCGTGTAGGCGTGGTTGAAAACAATGCTGTTGAACTGGTTAACGGGGCAACCCTCAGGCTTGTTACAGATGAATGTACCGGTAATGCCGAAAAGGTTTTTGTTAGCTATAAGCCCCTCCCGCTCGATGTTATGCCTGGCGAAACCATTTTGGTTGACGATGGCAAAATTAAACTTGAGGTAGTATCGACAAACCGCAAAGATGAAGTGGTAACAAGAGTGATAAGCGGTGGCATGCTCTCGTCGAAAAAGGGAGTTAACCTCCCTAATACAAATATTTCGTTGCCAAGCCTTACCGAGAAGGATATTGCCGATGTAAACTTTGTGCTTGGATTTGATATCGACTGGCTGGCATTGTCCTTTGTGCGAAGTGCTTCGGACATTATTGAACTTAAAGAATTAATAAAAAAGAACAAGAAGAACACAAAAATTATTGCGAAAATCGAGAAACCCGAAGCTTTAAAAGATATCGACAATATTATTGATGTTGCCGATGGAATAATGGTAGCCCGTGGCGATTTGGGGGTGGAAACCCCTTTTGACCAGGTTCCTGTTGTGCAAAAACAAATTGTTTCTAAATGCATTGCAATGGCCAAGCCGGTTATAATTGCCACACAAATGATGGAAAGTATGATTTCCAATTTCAGGCCTACAAGGGCTGAAGCTACCGATGTGGCCAATGCCGTAACCGAAGGCGCCGATGCCCTTATGCTTAGTGGGGAAACCTCAATCGGCAAATACCCGGTAGAAGTTATCAGAAGCATGCAGGAAGTTGTGTTTGCTACCGAAGGCAGCGGCTTTTCTATGCTGCACCATAACCCGCCCGATCAGCACCTGCCTACCTATTTGCCCGATGCAGTTTGCTACAATGCCTGCCAGATGGCCAACCTTACCGGGGCAAAGGCAATAGTTGTATTTACATTTGGCGGGGCATCGGCCTATAAGGTTGCAAGCCACAGGCCAAAAGCAAATATTTTTGCCTTTACGCCTTTTGAGCATGTTATGGCGCAACTCTCGTTGCTTTGGGGCACGCGGGCTTTTTATCTTGAGCCGGAAATAAGCATTAACGATGCAATTGCCCACTCTGTTGAAATACTTAAATCGCAAGGAATAGTTAAACAGGGCGATGTGCTCGTTTTTGTCGGGGGTATCCCTATGAAAGTGAGGGGACCTATTAATACCATGAAGATTTCAAGGGTCGAATAGCTCAACATCCGGAAAATAAATTTTATGCCTGCCTGCTGCCGAACAGTGTTTTTAGCTATTTTTGCTGCAAACTATAATGTTTTGAGGCAACTGCTTTCTATAGCCCTGTTATTTTTAGTATCGCTCCGGCTTATTGGCGGAGCAGGTAATTATTTTGCTGAAAACGAAAACAGGTTTGCCAATGAAGCGCTTGCCGAAAATGTATATTCGTTTTCCGGCAGCAGGTTACCTGCGAGCCCTTTTTGTAAAACAGACAACCCGAGCAATACGCATAACAGCTACGAATCATTTTCGTTGCTTAAACCCAAAACCCGGTTTCAATTATTTACAACCCCGCCTTGCTTTTATTTTCAGAAATTTCGGTTTACCAGGGTTGAAAAAAGGCGTACAAACTACAGCGATACCGATCTTTCACCTCCTCATTATAATTTGGCTTAAGGCCTGTATTATTATTTGCCCCCTAAAGTTTTTTCATGCAAAAACCATTTCTTAACCTCCCGTGAAGGAAGTGGAAGCATTTAATGCCCGGCCCCTGCATACCTGGGCAATACAGACTTTGCTACAAACCAACACCCGGCCAAACGGGTTGGTTTTTGTAAACAATAATGTTCAGATTTTAACAACAACTATTATTTAAGAAGATTATGGAAAACCAAATAACAAAAAAGGAAGCAAGTGCTTCAAAATCTAATATTTATTTTGTGTTGTTTCTTGGCGCACTTGTGGTAATAATGATAGCCCTTAAGTTTATTCTTGGCTTGTTTAAGTAACCCATGCGCATTTATCCACAGAAATGATTGGCATAAATTACCTACAGAAAAATACGCGATGGCAGCCGGATTTTTGGTAGAAATACGAATCACAAAGCAGGCGCATCGGCCGTATATTTGTATAACAGATTTGATAATAAAGAAATATCATAGATTTTTGATGTAGGGTTTGGTTGGATTTTAGGTAGATAAGAGGTTGTTTCGCCATGAGACAGCCTCTTTTTCTTTTTTCCCGTTTCGGTTAATTAAAATTAATCCCCAACAATTTCGAGGCTGTTGTTTGAATTTACACGGCGGTAATAACACGAACTATAATGTTTTCCGTTTTTGTTTATGGCATGGCAGGCTCCTTCGCCTTCGGGGGTTACCAAATACAGTAGCGAGTTTTGTTCGCAATTTACACGAATTTCAACAACACGTAACAAATCGCCCGAAGTAAGCCCTTTTTTCCATAATTCATTCCGGCTTCGGCTCCAGTAGGTGGCATAGCCGCTGTTACGTGTTTCATCGAAAGCCTCTTTGTTAACAAAGGCAAGAACCAAAACATCTTTTGTACGGGCATCTTGTGTAACTACGGGGATGAGGTTTTTGCCGTCAGCCCCAAAGTCGATTTGAAGTTCGTTAGTGTATTCTTTGGCCATATTTAACTTGTTTAATTACCTTCGTTGAGCCATAAGGGGTTCATAAATTTCATCTATCAACCTATTTTTTCTGGCAATAAAAGTACAAATAAAAATTTAAGGAAACTTTGGCGCTGTGCTTCATTAAAGGCTTATTGCACCTGCCGGCAGCTTGCCGGGCAGCAAAAGAAATGCCCCGGTAACCTGGGTTTCGGGGCATTTCGTGTTATAAACACTTGTTGTTAGTCCTTATATTCTGCCAGTATGTCTTTAACCATTTCCGGCGCTACCCGGCCGTATGTTTTTTCGCCGACCATAACCACCGGGGCAAGCCCGCAGGCGCCAACACATCGGAGACAAGCAATAGAGAACTTGCCATCGGCCGAAGTTTCGCCAACCTGAATTTTTAGTTCTTTCTTAAATTCATCAAGCACTTTTTCGGCACCACGCACATAGCAGGCTGTACCGGTGCATATCGAAACCGGGTATTTGCCCTTAGGTATCATGGTAAAAAAGCTGTAAAAAGTAACAACCCCGTAAACTTTGGCAACGGGTACGTTTAGGTTTTTGGCAATAACTTCCTGCACTTCTGCCGGCAGGTACCCAAAAGTTCCCTGTGTTTTGTGCAGTACATTGATGAGTTCGCCCGGTTCGTTATTAAACGACTGGCATATTTCCCCGATTTTTTCAATCTGGTCTTTTCTGAGTTCTACTTTTATTCTTGACATGTTCTGTTTTTTTTCAATGTTTTTACTATCATCTGCTTTCTTGTCATTTTGGGCGAAGCGAAGTATCTCTTTCACTATAACAGAGATATTTCACTTCGTTCAATATGACAAATAATAATTACTTCATATAAATAATTTTTTTGCTCTTATCTACATAGTGAGTATGCAGCAAATGATGTGCTTTTTCGCTCATTGGTTTGCCAAGGAATTCCTCGTACAGTTTAATGATGTATGGGTTTTCATGCGATTTTCGGATTGTTTTCCCGGCATCTTCCTTGTAAATGGCTTCGAAGCGTTTTTGTATTATTTTAGAATTTCCGTGGTGTAGGGGTTGGCCGCCACCACCTATGCACCCACCCGGGCAGGCCATAATTTCAATGGCATGGAACTCGCTTTTGCCGCTACGTACATCTTCGAGAAGCTTGCGTGCATTGCCCAGTCCGTGAGCAATGCCAATTTTTATTGGCAGCCCGTCGAAATCTATTGTTGCATGGCGAATGCCTCCCAGGCCGCGCAGTTCCTCGAAATCGACTTTCTGGAGGGTTTTACCGGTATGCAGTTCGTATGCAGTACGGGTTGCAGCTTCAATTACACCGCCAGTAACACCGAAAATTACACCGGCACCGGTCGATTCGCCCAGCGGCGCATCGAAATCGGAGTTTGGCAGTTGTTCAAATTTCAGGTTTGCCCGTTTAATAAGCGATGCAATTTCGCGGGTAGTAATTGAGTAATCGACATCGGGGTTTCCGTCAACTTTAAACTCGTCGCGTTGGCATTCGTATTTTTTTGCCAGGCAGGGCATTATCGATACAACCACTAAGTTTTCGCGTTTAACCCCTATTTTGTCGGCAAAATAGGTTTTTGCAATTGCGCCGAACATTTGTTGTGGTGAACGTGCAGTTGAGGGCACGTCGAGCAAATCGGTAAACTGTTGTTCGAAGAAATTCACCCAACTCGGGCAGCACGATGTTAATATGGGGAGTTTTACGTTTTTATCGCCATTAAGGTGCCTTGTAAGCCTGTCGAGCAATTCGGTGCCCTCTTCCATAATGGTAAGGTCGGCAGCAAAATCGGTATCGAAAACATAGTCGAAGCCCAGTTCGCGCAGGGCAGTAACCATTTGGCCGGTAACGCTGGTCCCGGCGGGCATGCCAAACTCTTCGCCCAAAGCGGCGCGCACTGCGGGGGCTGTTTGTACGATAACTGTTTTTGCCGGGTTTGCCAAATCGGAAATGAGCTGGTTTGTATGATCGACCTCTGTAAGCGCACCTGTTGGGCATACAGCAACGCACTGGCCGCAATAGGTACAGGGCGAGTCTTCGATTTCCATTTCAAAGGCAGGTGCAACTACCGAATAAAAGCCGCGGTTAATTGCCGAAAGTGCGCCAACAGTTTGAAAATCGTTGCACATGGTTTCGCAGCGGCGGCACATTATACATTTGTCCATGTCGCGTATAAGCGATGGCGAGAAGTCTTTTCTGTAAGTTGACATTTCGGCGATGTCCTGGTTGGGGATTTCGCGTATGCCAAACTTAACGGCCATATCCTGCAAGTCGCACTTGCCCGATTTGGCGCAAGAGAGGCAATCTTTCGGGTGATCGGAAAGTATAAGTTCCATAACCGTTTTACGTGCATTAAGCACACGAAGGGAGTGGGTTTTAACCACCATGCCTTCGGCAGCTTCGGTTGCGCATGAAGGGGCAAGGTTTTTGCGGCCATCTACCTCTACTACGCAAATTCGGCAGCCTGCCGGTTTGTGTTCGATATTTAAATCGTTAAGGTGCATGTAGCAAAGTGTTGGAATGTCGATTCCAAGTTGCTGTGCAGCTTTTAATACAGTAGTCCCTTTTGCAACCTCAACCTGTTTGTTATCTATAGTTAGTTTTATTTTTTCCATTTTCTTGCTGATTATTTTACAATTACTGCATTAAACTTACATCTGTCCATACATGCGCCGCATTTTATGCACAATGCCTGATCGATGATGTGTATTTGTTTTCTTTCGCCTGTTATTGCGCCAACAGGGCAGGCCCTGGCACATGCAGTACAGCCAACACAGTTTTCTTCAACTATAGAATAAACCATTAAGGCTTTGCACACGCCGGCCGGGCACCTTTTATCGATTATGTGGGCCTCGTACTCATCGCGAAAATGTTCGATAGTGGCCAGTACCGGGTTTGGCGATGAGCCGCCCAGCATACATAGCGAGGTGTCTTTAATTACATTGCTGAGATTGATAAGCCTGTCCACATCTTCTTTAACACCATTGCCTTTGGTAATTTTATCGAGCAATTCGTAAAGGCGTTTATTTCCAATGCGGCAAGGGTTGCATTTGCCGCACGATTCTTCCACGGTAAAATCGAGGAAGTATTTTGCCACGTCCACCATGCAGTCGTCTTCGTCCATAACAACCATACCTCCCGAGCCCATCATGGAGCCGGCAGCAATAAGGTTGTCGTAATCGATGGGGGTGTCGAGGTGTTTTTCGGTAAGGCAGCCACCCGATGGGCCTCCCGTTTGTACGGCCTTGAATTTTTTGCCATTTTTTATGCCCCCGCCAATTTCGAAAATAACTTCGCGAAGGGTAATGCCCATAGGCACTTCAATAAGCCCTACATTGTTAACTTTACCGGCAAGGGCAAAAACTTTTGTGCCTTTACTTTTTTCGGTGCCAATGCTGGCAAACCATTCGGGCCCTTTATTGAATATTACCGGAATGTTGGCATAGGTTTCGATATTGTTAACATTGGTTGGCTTTTTCAGGTAACCTTCTACCGAAGGGAAAGGCGGCTTAAGGGTTGGTTCGCCCCGGAGGCCTTCCATCGAATGTATCAGGGCAGTTTCTTCACCGCATACGAACGCACCTGCACCATAGCGGAGGGTTATGTCGAAGCTGAAGTTGGTGCCAAAAATATTTTTTCCTAAAAGCCCATATTCCCGTGCCTGGCGAATTGCTGTTTTCAGGCGTTCGATTGCCAGAGGGTATTCGGCACGTATATAAACAAGCCCTTCGCTGGCGCCTGTGCAATAGCCGTTTATTGCCATAGCTTCTATTACCGAATGGGGGTCGCCTTCGAGAATCGAACGGTCCATAAAAGCTCCGGGGTCGCCTTCATCGGCATTGCAAACAACATATTTAATATCGCTTTTGGTTTGGCGTGTAAGTTCCCATTTTAACCCTGTCGGGAAGCCGGCGCCGCCACGGCCCCTTAGCCCCGAGGCTTTTACCACGGCAATGGCCTCTTCTGGTGTCATGGTTGACAACACTTTTCCTAAAGCCTCGTAACCTTCGCGTGCAATGTATTCGTCGATATTTTCAGGGTCGATAATTCCGCAATTTCGCAAAGCAATGCGCAATTGTTTTTTGTAAAAGTTCATCCCTTTAGAGTCCGATACCCTTTCGTTATTTTCGGGGTTAAGGTAAAGAAGCCGTTCAACCTTGCGCCCTTTTACAATATGTTCGTCAACAATTTCTTTGGCATCGGCGGGCGAAACCTGGGTATAAAAGGTGTTGTCGGGTATAATTTTTACAATTGGCCCTTTTTCGCAAAAACCAAAACAGCCAGTTGTAATAACCTGGGCAAAATCGTCGAGGCCCTGGCCGGCAATTTCGTTTTTAAGGTTCTCTGCAACGCGGGCGCTTTCCGAAGCTTTGCAGCCTGTGCCCCCGCAGACTAAAAGGTGTATTTTAAAATCAGACATGTTTTTTATCCTCCTGGTGTTTTATTTTTTGTCTTCGTCAATACTTTGGTAATTCATTGGTATTATGCCTTCTACCAGTTCGCCGCCCCTGATATATTTTTCAATAATTTCGTCGGCTTTTTTCTCGTTTACATAACCAAATACAATGGGTTCTTTGCCCGGCATTTTTACTTCAACAGTTGGTTCAGCATAACAATACCCCATACATCCGGTTTGTGTAACCACTGCTTCGATGTTTCGCTTTTCCAGTTCATCGGCCAGATAGTTCATGGTTTCACGCGAGCCGGAGGCAATGCAGCAGGTTGCCATGGCCACTTTAACCTGAACTATACCTTCGGGGTTTTCGCTCCTGTCGCGCAGTGTGGTTTTGCTTTTGAGCTCATCGCGGAGCTTTCGCAAATCGTCCAATGTTTTAACTTTTGACATGTTCTCTATATTTTAAACTTTGTATATTAAGTTACTGAAATTTATTGGTTTATAACTTTAGACCGCTTCTAAATTAGAGCGGCTTTGTTCTTTTTATTTTGTGTATAGTTTATTTAAATTTTCGTGTATATAATCTTGTATAAATCTTAAAACTTCATTTGAGTTTATCGGTATATCTTCCAGTTCGGTTTTAATTTCGGTGGTGTCGAGGGCAAATTCTTTATCGTTGAACGAATGTTTATAGATGAACCTGGTTTCGGGGTTGGCCCTGATTATTCCGGTTATTGTTCCGGCAATATTGCCCATTGGCTGCCTGTCGAAATGGTTATGTTCAAAAGTTGCTGTAATGGTTGTTCCTTTGCCCACTTCCGATTTTATTTCAATATTTCCACCAGCCATTTCTGCATGCTGCTTTAACAAGGGAATTCCCAATCCGGTTTTTTTCTTTTTTGTTGTGAAAAACGGATCCTGCAGGTTTAAAAGTTCTTTTGCCGGTATGCCATGTCCATTGTCGGTAATACAAACCGAAAACAGGTTTTCGTGCAAGTTTTCTGCAATTGTAACTTCAATTTCTGTTGCACCTGCATGTAGCGAGTTTTGTACAATATCCAATATATGCAGCGAAAGTTCTTTCATACAATCCGGATTTTTCTGTCCCCTTCTTTTCTTAGGGTTTTTTGCCACTCGTCAAAGGTTGCAGATTCCATAAAATATTCGGTAACCCTTTTGCCTATTTGTTGGGGAAAATGGGCGTCGGAGTTGCTTATAACCTGGTATTTGGCAATTTCCGGCCTTTGGTTAAGCATTTGGCTTAATGAGGCCGACGACGATATTTCTATAGCATCGATTTGAAGTGTTTCGGGTATAAAGCCTATCTGGCTAAATATACCGTTAACCGGCCTGTCGGCATGTGCTGGTATAAATATTCCCCCGAGCCCGTGCACTTTTTGTTCTACCTCTTCAATGCTTCGGTTTAAACTTACAATGAGCAGTTTATCTATTTCTTCCAGAATTTCTTCTTTTTCGTTTACTACCAATTGATGTCCAAACTTTTCGGGTTTGTTCGTTATGTGCGGAAGCGAACTGTCTAAAAATTGCTGAAATTTTTTAAGACTCTCAAGATTTTCAAAGAACGTAAGGCAGTGTACCTCTTCGCGGGTATTTACCTCAACACCGAAAATAACAGTTATTCCGGCCTTTTTGCCCATTTCAGACATAATTTCGCAGTTTAAGGCAGAATTATGGTCGGTAAGGGCAATTATGTCGAGTTTTTTTCTCCCGGCTTCTTCTATTATTCGCACCGGGCCCATATCCAAATCGCCGCAGGGCGATAATACCGAATGGATATGAAGGTCGGCACGGAACCATTTCATGATTGCTGTATAAGGTTATACAACTTTCCGGCCACTTCAAAAGCAGTTTCATTGGTCTGCAAAATAGGTATGCCTTGTTCAATGGCAGCCTTTATGGTTTCGTTTGGGGGCATTAGCCCTTTAACCAATAATATGGCTGAAAGCTCTTTTAGGGCAGCAACAGCTACAATGTTCTTATGTACCTGTATTGTAACCCAAACATGGCCTTCCTGCGAATTGCCCATTACATCGCTGAGCAAATCGGAACAATAGCCTCCGGTAAGTTCATTTTCGAGGTGTTCTTCACCACAAATTACCCTCAGGCTAAGAGTTTCTATAATGTCTTTAAGTTTCATCGTTCATAATTTTAAGTACTTATGATTCACAATTCAAAATTCTATTATGTCAACTTTCTGAACCGGTCTTTCCCCCATATTTTCTCGGCCCTTATTTCCTGGTCTGAAGGTACATTCAGCGAAGTTTGAATAAAAATACAGTCGGAAGTGTGTGCATGCCCTTGTACAACATCTTCGGCCAGTGAGCGGCACGAAGGGGTTCCGCATGCCCCGCAGTCGATTCCCGGCAGATAGGAAAAAATTTTCCTTATCCTTTCCATTTTTCTAAGGGCTTCTTCGGTATTTTCGTCGAGCTTAAGCATCGAGCGGGGCTCAATGGTGTCGATTTTAACGTTTTCGCGAATAAAGCTGCTATGTTTGTCAATGGTTTTATTGTCGAAAATTTTTCCTTCAATCTTGTCCTGCCCGTATTTAACAATACGTTCTTCGAGCCTTTCAACCGTAAGAAACCTGTTTGATGTTGTAAGTATGCCGCCGGCACAGCTTTGGTCGCAGGCACGCATTTCAATAAAATCGAAGTTGGAAATATGACCGTTTTCAATTCCTTCAAGAAACTCTATGGCATTTTTTATTCCATCGATTGAAAGGCAGCGCCCGTTAATATATTTGGCTTCGCCACCAGTAAGGCTCCATGCCATTTCTTCGGCCCTGAGTTGTTCTTTCTCGGGCACAATGCAGCTCGAGGAGTGTTCTTTTTTGAAACCCGAATAAACTTTGTTAAACAGGGTATCCATATTAATTACCCCGTTTATTGGCGAGTTTTTTTCGCCAACCGGGCTTTTAATGGCAGCTATTTTGGCTGCACATGGGGTAATGTAGAAAATGCCAATTTCGTCTTCGGCAAAGCCTCTTTCCATAAGTTCTTTTTTAAAAGAAATAGCCGCCAAATCGAGTGGTGCTTTGAGGAGCATAATATTTTCCACCAAACTGGGGAACCTTACCTGAATGAGCCTTACAATTGCGGGGCAAAACGACGATATTACCGGTTTTACGGCACCGTGCCGGGCAACGTATTGGTTTATTTCGTCAATTAACAGGCTTGCCCCGTGTTCGGCCTCATAAACGTGGGAGAAACCCTGCTCCATAATGCCGCTGTAAATTTTTCGTGTGGGGTAGTGCCTTGGGAATTGGCCGATAAGTATTGAGGTAACCAGTGCCACCCTTGCTTTGTATTTGTATATTTCAGAGAAATCGTCTTGTTTAATGATAATTGCATTTACGGGGCAGGCCTGCATGCATCTTCCGCAATCGATACAGCGGTTGGCTGTAAGCCTGGCTTTTCCGTCGCGCACGCGCAGGGCTTCTGTCGGGCACACTTTTACACAATGTGTGCAGCCAAAGCAAACATCTTCAAGTATGGTAAGTGCATGATGAAATACCGTTTCGGCCATAGAAAGTATCTGGTTTGTAATTTCTATATTATTTAATATATGTTGTTAGTTCAACCGTGGTGCCTTTCCCAACTACACTGCCCACGAAGAACTCATCAACATTTTTTTTCATGTTAGGAAGTCCCATGCCTGCCCCGAAGCCCATCTGACGGACAGCTTCGGAGGCAGTTGAAAATCCTTCCTGCATAGCCTGATCGATATTCTCTATTCCAGGGCCTTCATCTTCAAACCGGATGTAAACCTTTGAGGGGTCTATGTTTACAAGCATCTTGCCCTGATAGGCATGGGCTACCACATTTACTTCTGCTTCGTACATTGCCACGGCAATGCGTTTTATAATTTCAGGTTTAATATTTACCTGCTTCAGTATTTTCTTTACTTCGCTCGATGCAAGCCCGGCTTTTGAAAAGTCGCCACCTTCGATGCTATATTCTAACTCCATTTTTCAATACACCGGTTTAATACCTGCCCCATGCAGAATGCTGCAGGCTGCAAACATCGATTTTGAACACGTAATAATGTTTATGCCTTCTTGTCTGGCAATTGCTAGCATTTCTGTTGTTGGTTTTTTGTTCCGCACAAACAGAATATTTTTTATATCGGCCATTTCAGCGGTGCGTATGGTTTGCATGTTTGCAAGGCCTGTAATTAGCAGCAACGAATCGGTGCTTAGGGTAAGCACATCGCTCATTAAATCGGAGGCAAATGCCCTGTTAACCGAAATTTCGGAATTGTTGCCCTGGCAAATTACCGAACCTTCAACTTGTTTTGCTATCTCAAAAATATCCATTGGTTTTTACCGGCTGAAATACCGTGCAAAGATATATTTTTTTATTGTTATTCGAATAACAAGTATAAGCAAACCCTTTACCTGGCAATGGGTTTAAAAAATATGTTATTCAAATAACAATACTGTGGCGGAATTCAGGGTTATTTAGAAGCATTATAAATTTCATCGGTCGTTTTTTGGGTTATAATTGCATAAAAAATTCATGATATGAAAAAAGAACAAGATATTCGCCATAAAACAATAGAAGATATTGCCGCAAAAATGATGGCAGCAGCACGCACAGCGCCAAAAGCTAAAGGTATTGATACACTTGAAATAGCTGTAGCAGATAAAAACGATATCGAAAAAATTGCGGCAAGGATGAAAGAAATAGCTAACGACAAAAACCTTCCCGGCTTTGTCCGTGATGCAGAGAATATACTCAAAGCCGAAGCAATGGTATTAATCGGGACACGGATAAAAACCATTGGTTTGGTATATTGTGGTTTGTGCGGTTTTCTTAACTGCACAGAGAAGCAAAACCATCCCGAACATCCATGTGCTTTTAATACAGGCGATTTGGGAATTGCCATTGGCTCGGCAGTTAGCGTGGCAATGGATGCCCGTATCGATAACCGTATTATGTATTCGGTTGGTATGGCTGTAAGGGAACTTGGCATGATGGATGCCGATGTAAAAATTATATATGGAATACCTCTTAGCTGTACTTCAAAGAATATCTTTTTCGACAGGGGATAGTTAAGTTGTGGTATAGGTGAAGGAAATGAAAATAATTAATAATTTGCAAATTAATACAAAGGTTCATTTCTTATTTTTTGTTCAATCAAAAATCAGAAATTATTATAGTTACACCTTTACCTAACTATATAGGTTCTATATTGGTGATATTCATCACTTTTCACCTTTTTTGTGATTTAAAAATATTTTCTTTGCCCACTTATTTCTAGTGCCTGTATTTACGAACGAATTATTGTCACAATATTGAAAAATCCATTGTACCCTTATCATTTGGGCCTGATAAATAAAGTGTATATCAATCAATTAAATAAATGATTATGAATGTGAAAATAATGCATTTTTTCAGAGTCTTTGTGTTGTTACTTTTCCTGCCTTTTACAAGTTTTGCACAGGAAGAAAGTCCTGCCGAAATTTCGTTGGAAGATTTATTGAATATGGAAATTACTTCTGTTTCGAAAAAAACAGAAAAACTCATTAAAGCCTCCACAGCCATTTATGTTATAACCAGCGAAGATATTCAGCGTTCCACTGCACAAAACCTGATGCAGCTTTTACGCGAAAATGTTCCGGGTTATTGGGCGGTTGCCAACGATTATTCGAATGCCGATGCTTTTATACGTAATACTTATGAAGGTTCGGTCCTTATTTTATTAGATGGCACACCTATGTTCGACCTGCTTTTTTCGAGTTTTGACTACGAAAACTTCGAGATGCCCTTGGGACAGATCGATCGTATAGAGGTTATCAGGGGTTCCGGGGGTACAATTTATGGTGCAAATTCTGCAACAGGTGTTATTAATATTTTCACAAAAAATGCAAAGGACAGCGAAAAAATATATGCATCGGCAGGCTATTCACTTCCCGGAAAAGCAGAGGCAAACCTTATAGGCAAACCACTTAACTCCGAAAAAGCAAATGCTACTGTTTATGGAAAGTTCACTTCATTTAGTGGTTTTGAACAAATGCCGGAGATAAAAAATACTACATCGATAGTGCCCAAAACATTTAGCGCCGGCGACACTACTATTTTTAGCCGTTATACCGAAGATGACAATAAATATACCACTGCTGCTTTGGGGTTTAACCTTAATTCCGAAATTACCGAAAAACTATCGGTTGGCGCTGCTTTGCATTACAATTTTTTCAGGAACGACCGGTATATGCAGTTCTTCCCACCAGAAAAGGCTATGTTTCTTTTTACCGGAAACCCCGACAATCCGAAATTATTTGCCGGCGATTCTGTTGCAAAAAAAGAATTTATTAAGCAGCGTGTTGTTGGGAACTTTCGTGCCGACTATTCTTTTTCATACAGGCATAATATGTTTTTGCGCGTGTCGGCAAATAAAGATAATGCCGATTATATTTTTGGGGGTGGGTATAATTCGAAAAATAATTTCATAGATTTTGAATTGCAGGATAATATAGATTTGCCCTTTAACAATATTTCTTTCGGGGGTAATTATCGGTTTGTTAATTATGATTTATCGGGTTTTGACGATGTTAACCAGGTGCTTTACTCCGAAAATAAAAATTCGCCTTCGCTGGCTGGATTGTTTGTTTTGGACAAGGTTTCGCTGTTGGCCGATAAACTTAACTTTTATCTGGGGCTGAAAGCAGAAAACTTTTCGCTGATAGATAAGAAGTTCTATCTGTCGCCCATGGCCAAGGTTTCTGTTATACCCACCAGTAATTTAACTTTTTGGGGTGGCTATGCCCAATCGTTCACAACCCCGGGGTATAACCAAACCAATATCGAATATACCATTTTCAGGGCCAAATCTCCCGAACTGTTTTATAATTTTACTTTTCCGCTTGTTAGTTATGGGGTTTACCAGGATGTTTACAGCCAGGCAATTAATGGCGGGGCCGATGAAGCTACCGCAGCAGCCATGGCCCAGGCATTTATTCAAAGTCCCGGGGGGCTTTATGTCATCGATTCTGTTACAAACCAGAGTATTGCCGCCCAGGCTTCGGCTTTCCCGGGGCATTTTAGCGTGGCTGCTATAAATGGGCTTCATACAAAGCCAACATCTTTTCAGAATATTGAAGCCGGGGCAAGGTTTAATATGCCCGGTAAGTTTTCGTTCGAAACCAGTTTCTTTTACTCTATTATGAAAGACGGTGTCGGAAACGGACCGGTGTTAATGAGCCTAATGCCTTCGGTGGCAAGAGATGGCGAAAACATTCAGGCATATTATTATGGCAATTATTTTAAAGGGACTAACATGGGGTTGGAATCGGTATTTAAATTTTCACCGTTGAGCGATTTAATGATCGAATTATCGCATGCATGGTTTAAATACACATTGGAGTTCCAGGAAAACGACGATTTTGACCTCAACGATTTAAGCGAAACACAGAAAGATTTGGTTGACGATAAATATAAGCAGGTGCCTGAAAATATAGTAAGGGCAAAAATATATTATACCCTAGACAAAACCTGGAAATTTAGTGTATCGTCGATGTTCACCAGTGCATTCTATACTAAATTCGGAAATGTTTCGCCAACATATCAATACGATTACCAGCGTTTTAACCCGCTGTACGACGATGGCGGCACACAAACTCTAATTGGCGGGCAGTTTGACAACCGGTTTGTTTTAAACCTGCGTATTGATAAATTCCTGCTCGATCAAAAACTTGGAATTTTTGTTTATGGCAACGATGTTACTTCGGGCAACTTTACAGAGGGCATTAACCAGCTTGAAACAATTTATCCACGGCAAATTGGCGCTATGTTTGGCGCGGGAATCAGTTATACTATAAAATAATTTTAAAGGATTATAATTTTTTTATAAGGGAGCAATAGAAAGGCTCCCTTTTTTTATTGAACGATTGAGGAAATTAAAGCTTTAATCCCTTTTCCACTTGACGCCGAAGTCTCGAAAAATATTAGGTGATGGTTGATGTGGAGGGCATTTTCTTTAAACCGGCCCACATCGAAATTAACGTATGGCAGCAGGTCGGTTTTATTTATAATACAGATTTGTGAACTTTCGAACATTCCGGGGTATTTAAGTGGTTTGTCGTCGCCTTCGGTTACACTGGCAACCAAAATACGCATGCTCTCTCCCAGATCGAACAGGGCAGGGCAAACCAGGTTGCCCACATTTTCAATAAACACCAACGAATTTTCCGAAGGGTTTAATTCTTTAAGGGCTGCATTTACCATTTCGGCGTCGAGGTGGCAGCCGTTGCCTGTGTTTATTTGAATGGCTATGGCCCCTGCTTTTTCAATTCGTTGTGCATCGTTAGTGGTTTGTTGGTCGCCTTCTATTACATATATTTTATAGGTTTTTCCGGCCAGTTCGATAATTTTTTCAAGTAAAGTTGTTTTACCGCTGCCGGGAGAGCTTACCAGGTTGAATGTTTTTATATTTTTTGCTTCGAAATACCCGCGGTTTCTTTCGGCCAATAAATTGTTTTTACCCATAACCGGCATATCAATTGCAATTGAAGTTGAATGTCCATGCCCATGCCCATGGCTATGTCCGTGACTGTGCCCATTTTCCATGTGAGAATGTTGTTCAGTTTGTTTTTGATTGTCGTTACAATTTTCGGGCCGGGCAATTTTATACGTTTTGTTGTCTGAACATCCGCAGGTTTCGCACATTTTGGGTATTTGTTTAGATGTTATTTAAAGATAAACAAAAAAACTGTTTCTTGTTAGTTCACTCTGCCTCAATCGATTTTACAGTGAACTCTTTACCGGAAAGTATTTCTTTTGCATAGCTGCCGCAATTTGGGCAAAGCGAATACAGGTCGTGTATTTTATATTTTGTCCTGCATTCGGGGCAAATTGCTGTTCCTTCTGTATTTTGAATTTCGATATAGGCATCAGATAAAACTGATGAGGGCATTAAACTTTCGAGGGCAGCAATAAGGGCCTTTTCTTCAACACCCGAAATTTCGCCGATTTCAAGAATTACTTTACAAACCTTATTTTTTCCGGCATTTTGTGCCGTTTTGGCAACAATTTCAACAATGTTTTGTGCAAGTGAAAATTCGTGCATGGTTTGGAAGTGTTTTCATTAAAGATAAGAATTTTGAATTGAGAATTTTGAATTGAGAATTTTGAATTGAGAATCAATTTCGTTTAGTTAAGAAAAATAGAATTTCTAACTCCCCCGCGCACCCCTCAAATCCCATAGCCGTCAAGCTAACAATACTTAATGCATTAATATTCAACGAAATAAATGGCGTTGAAATTAACATATAATATAGGGGC
>JAFGQZ010000091.1 GCA_016935435.1 Bacteroidales bacterium | reverse complement strand
TACCCCGGGAAAAAAAGTAATTGAAAAATAAAAGATTAAACTTATTACTGAAAAGACATATAATACTTTTACATAAAAATATACCAACCGGTACTTTAAAGTACGAACCAACAAAAATGCCAATAATATTTTGATATATTCGCCTGCGTATGTAACAATAGGAAAGAAGCTAAATTTCATTATTTGCCCAAAAAAAATCAATGAAATAAAAATCAGGTAATAGGCAATAAAGGAATTCTCCTTTTTCGGACTAATAAGAATGGTAATAAACAATAAGATTATAAGATAAATATTCCAAAGTGGCTTTATCATAAAAAAATTAATTCCTGAAACGGAAACAAAGAAAAGAAGCAAATAAAACCCTATCGTTTGTTTTTTAATCATTATTAAATATTTACAATAACCTCATGTAATTTATCAAAGTTATTGGTTAAATATTTTTCTTTGAACAAATTATACCCATTATTCCCCATTCGTTCGATTTCCCTGGGGTTATCAAAGAAATATTTTATATGCCTGGCTAATTCTAGATAATTGCCAGGTGGATATAAAAACCCATTTACCATGTGTTCTATAAGCTCATTTGTAGCCCCGGTATTTGAACCTATTACCGGCATTTTGCCCATCATGTATTCAATTGTAACCAAGCCAAATGCTTCCATTTCTGAACACATAAGCCCAATATGGCAGGCAGATAAAAAGGGAACAATATTATCTTGAAACCCTTCTAGGGTTATTGAATGATGGAGGTTATTATTTTCAATATAGCTTTCTAATCTAGCCCTTTCTATGCCTTCTCCTACCATAACCAAATTTACGTCAATATTATAAGTTTCTTTTAAATGTTTAATTGCCAACACTGCATCAAAAGGCCTCTTACCTTCAGAGAGCCTGCCAACAAATAACAGTTTCAATGTTTCATTTGTCTGTGTTAGTTTTTGAATTTGTAAATCGGATATTCCGTTTAGAATTGTTACAATTTTGCCCTTTGAGCCAGGTAATATCTTAATAATCTTGTTTTGTAACGACCCAGAAATAGTTATTACTCTTTGAGAATGTTTTAAAATATATTTATACCCAGCCATAGTACCTCCCGGAAATTTATAGTTAAAGTCTTCTTCGGTAAACTCCTGAAGGTACCAAATATGCTTAATTTTAAGTATTCTTGCTGTAACTGCACCAATATTAATGGTTGACGATAAGGAGATTATTACTTCAGGCCTAAGGTAAATTGTTAGAAAAAAGGAACTAATCAAAGAAGTATATTTTCTAATTATATCAAATACTGAAATCAGTAAATTCTTTTTTTTAAGCTTAACCCAATAAGGGTAGCGGTTTATCCGGTTGAATGAATAATGGCGTATATTACTGAATTTCAGATAATCGCAAAATTCATCTTTCATTGGGGCGAAAAAAATAACCTGATAATTAAATTTAATTAAACTTTCTGCTATTTTAATATTGTTTCTATTAGCCCCATATAATTTGCCCGTATGCGAAATCAGCAATATTCTATTTTTTATGCTTAAATACATTCTTAAAAATTTCAAAGTTTTCAGGAAAAAATATATTATTCTTGCTTCTGCTAATGGTATAATTTACTAATTCTATTTTAGTTTTTTCCGATAAGAATCCTACCATTTTTAAAAGTGATATATTTACCGGCACTTTATTATCGAACAATACTGTAGATGAAAAACCAATACAATATTGTGTATTAACATTGTGCAAAAGAAATTGCCCCATTATATGGTTTGGAATTATTGTACCATATTTTTCAAGTACTTTTAAATAGTTTTCAGAAATCTTTTCGCTTGGATGAAGTTTTATCCCGATTTGTTCCTTAGTAAATATTTCGCTCAAAAAACTAAAAATATGTTCAATTTCTTCAGGTGGAATATTTACATTAATACGATTAAACGGAGTATCAAAATACAATAGCCTGAAATTGTAGTCCCAAGCATTAAACTCATTATAAAGAACTTCTTTATCAACTAGTGTTGCCCGGGTATCATTGTCAATTATTTTTACACAATTCTTATTAATAAAACTATCTGAAAGATAAGGAATAGCCTCTCTAATTTCAAATTTTTTTAGTTTTATAGAAGGCCCAAAAACTAATAAAGCATATAAATTATATAATAGTGTTTGTATCCTAAACCTCCCATTAATTGGCTTATACTCGGTATAATTCTGAGGTGAAAAGAAAATAAGTGAATTTTTTTTGTGTAGTTTTTTTATAAAATAATAAGTATAAGGTGCATAATATTGGGTTGAAAAGAGAATATCTTTATTGGTTATGGAACAAAAGTGTTTCTTATAATTATTTATCAGATGTTTTTTCTCAGAGAACAACCTTCTGATTTTGTTACCTTTAAATTTAAGAATTGGTATAAAAATTATTTTAAATCTATATTGTTTTAGGTTTTTTATGTCACAAAATAATTTATAAACGTCTTCGTTTCCAATAATAACAATAGTAATGTCCTGATTACATTTTCTTATCAGGTACAATGCATTTTCAACAGTAACATACGACTCACAAAAAAAAAACATCAATTAAATACTTTTAAGTTTTTGAATACTTTAAAAAAGATTATGAAAGCAAAATAGACAAAAATGCTTGAAAGAATTTTTAATAAAAAAAGCTTGTCAAAAAAATGGTTCAAACCCAGAATAAAAAGTGACATAAAACCCGATGCCAGAAGTATTTTTACAATTAAAAGCCGATCGATCTGAATTTTAGTGGATTTTCTGATATTAAAATAGAAAATAACAAAACTAACAAAATAGGATATTAATGTGGAGATTGCCGCTACAATAATGTTACGATAGATAGATATAAAAACAATATTAATTGTAACATTCAAAAGAAAAGATAAACCATTGTACCATAGAATAAGTTGTGTTTTATTTCTCACAAAATATATGGTGGAAAAAATATTGTTAATGCCAAAGAATAATATACCTAATGCAACTATTGGTGTTAAAAAATATGAGGCATTTGCTATTTCGTTATTGGCCAGAATAGCAATAATGGGTTTAGCAAAAAACACTGTCCCAACTACAAATGGTATGGCAAATAACAAATATATTTCTAACGATTGTTCAGCCTTTACAAACTTTAATCCTTCTTTTGATTCGTCAAATTGTTTTGATAGAAAAGGTTGCAAAACAACTGAAAATGTTCTGGGAACAATTGTTATTAATGCCCCTAGAATATATGCAGGGTTATAATACGAAATTGCTGTCGAACCTAGAAAATAAGCTATAATAAAACGATCGGAAGAACCTAAAGTAAAGTCCATTATATAGTATAAAACTAAAGGATAACCTAGTCTAATATCGCTAATTATTCGTTTTAGCTTAAAATCTGGAAAACTCAGGCCAATTTCTGTTATTATTTTTAAACTATTTACAAAAGATAATACAAATGCCACAATAGTATAAACAACAAAGATTACATTAAGTGACCTATATAAGGCAACTTTAGAAATTAGTATAATTAAAGCTAAGCTAATAACTTGAAGCAAAATTTGGTTTATGGCAAAAAATCTGATTCGGTGAGTAAGCCTGAAATAATTAGTACTTTGATTAAACAATAGTATTGAGAAAGTATATGCAGTATATAGGAACAAATTATATTTCGCATTAATCTTTAACAGATTAATATTTATTTCATCACTAAATGCTATAAAAAGGGAAATAAATAAAAATAAAGCAAAAAGATGAAAAAAAAACTGGGTATAATAAAGGCTATTCTTTCTCTTTACATTAAGCACACTTGGTAAATATCTTTTATACTTATATCCAATTCCAAATGATGATAATTGAAAAAGCATTATTGAAACATTGCCCAATAAAACAAATGAACCATAAATATCTTTCCCAAAAGTATTTATCAAGATAGGTACAAGAATTACTCCTTTTAAACTTGTAAATACATTGGCTAAAGTTACCCATATATTACTCTCAATAAAGCCTTGCTTTCTCATTTAGAAAAATTATCTCAGGTTTTCAATATTCCATAAAGCAAGATATTTTAGCCCGGATGGGGATTCAGGCTTACCATAACCATCAAAGATAATTCTTAATGGTTCTGGCAAATTAATTGGATCTAAACACAAATTAACAGGCCGGAATAACCCAGTTTTAATGTCCTTATTAGACATAATTTTATAAGTAGAGGCAAGAAGGTATTTTACATTACTTTTCTTAACCTTATCTATTACTTTTCTAATATCTTTAAAGCTCAAGTGAATAAACAGATCCCTGCATAATAAAAGATCGGCAGGAGGTATAGGGTCATTAACAATATCAATTTTATTAAACTTTATCCTCTCATTACTATATTTATCATTATTTTTTAGTATCAATTCATCAACAATATCACCACCGGTATAGGTTTGAAAATTCGATACAACTTCCTTCATCCAGTTAAAGTCGCCACAAGGTATATCAAGTAAGCTTTTTAAGCTGTATGTTTTAACAATTTCAGGTAAAAAAGCCCTTACATTTTCAGTATTGGCTATTTCAGACCCTTTGCCTGATTTTGACTCATTACTATGCCATTTATCTTTTAAATATATATCAGTAAAACGCTTTTCTTTACTTGCAAACAACAGTTTAATCAGTTCTATATATCTAGTGAAAACTCCTTTGATTTTCATTGCGTAATATTTCAGTTATTTTTTCTGAAGTAATTTTATCAAAAAGCAAAAATTCTACAAACTCTCTAAAAACCCCCTCACCACCATTTTTTTTAAGACAATGCTTAGCAATGCTTTTAATATATTCCGGGGCAGAATTTGGCACCGCACTTAGCCCAACAGCTTTGAGCAGTTCAATATCGTTAAGGTCGTCGCCAATAAAGGCAACATCGGTAAGGGCAATATTGAGTTTTTTACAAAGTTGGTTTGCAATTTCCAGTTTATTGCTTACGCCCATAAACAGATAGTCTATTTTAAGCTTTTCAGCCCTGCGTTTTACTATTTCTGTGTTTTCGCCGGTAATAATGGCTACGGGAATGTTCAGTTTTTTGCAAAAAAGCACCCCGGCACTATCGTACGTATTAAATTTCTTCCATTCGTTTCCGGTTTGGTCATAATACATACCCCCATCGGTCCAAACACCGTCGATATCGGTAATAACTAATTTTGGTAGCATTATTCGACAATTAAGTACGATTGCATTCCAGAAAACCTGCTACGCTTCACAGCAACATTACGGAGGCTTAATATTTCGTTAAGGGCAATGGTTTCGCCAGGAAATTTCGGGTCGTTGAGTTCGTCAAAACCAATAATGCTCCCTTTTGTAACATGGGTTAGAAGCATTTCAAGGCAGTCGCGGGTAGGTTTATAGATGTCGAAATCGAAATATGCAAATGCAACCATTGTTTGTGGGTTCTGCTCCAAATACTTTTTCAACTCCAGGCTTGCATCGCCTTTAATAATTTCGTGTTTTTTAATATGGTTTAACGGGCTTTCGTTCTCGTGTGCGGCCATTAGTTCTTTTAAATATTCTTCGTAACCATTTGAAACACTAAAGGCACCGTCTTTGGTTTTTTCATCGTGGCCATCGAATGCCGAAACATTTTTAAAACCTTCGAAAGTATCGAAACCGATAATTTTACGGTTGTAGTTATATGGCTCATATATGCCCCTCAGATTCGAAAGTGTTACAAGGTTTTGCCCCCATCGTGTGCCAAACTCTACAATTACACCATGCACATCGAGTATTTTCTGGTATATGTCGTTAAAAAACAACAATTTCTGCAATTCCTGCCGTTTTAAGAAAAGTGCCGCATTCGAAACCAGTTCATTTTGCGGGAGAGGTGTTTTTTGCATCAGTTCCAATAACTTTTGCCTGTTTTGTATTTCTTTCTCCGAGGCAATTGAGCTTATTTCTATTTTGTTCATGTTAGTTGTTTTATCAGCAATTATATTTGCTCTATATCATTATTATATATTATTTCATTTGCAGCAATTTCGGATTTTACCTTTTTCCCGATTACTTTATCTTTTTCGCTCCATTTAAAGCCATCGCCAGGACTGAGCAAGTGTAAATCGCTTTCGGCAACAATATGTCCTGCCTTCAGGAGCCGTTTGGTCGCAATAGAGCGTTCGAGCTTTGTTTTGGCACTTTCTACCGATTCGGAGATAAATATATCTTTTATTCCCATCGACATTTCGGTTGTACGTATGTCCCTAATCATTCGGTTAACCCCGTCGGGACCAAGAGAACCGGCCTGGTCGGTGCCTTTCATGCGGCGGTCGATTGTAACATGTTTCTCAATTATGCGTGCGCCCATGGCAACAGCTGCCACAGGGGCAGAAATACCAATTGTATGATCGGAATATCCGATAACATAGCCCGGATAGTTTTCAATCAGGTAGCTTAGGGTGTTCAGGTTAACATTTTTAGGGTGGGTAGGATATTCCGAAACACAATGCAGAATAGAAATATCGGAGTGTACATGTGCAATAACCCCTAATGCTTCGTCGAGTTCTTTTTTACCGGCCATACCTGTCGATAATATAACCGGTATCCGTGTTTCGGCAAATGCAGCCAGTAGGGGCAGGTTAGTGAGGTCGCGGCTGGCAACCTTAAGGTAATCGGGCGTAAATAGCTTTAACAGGCTTAAAGCCCCAACTGCACAAATTGTTTCAACAACATCGAGGCCTTTTGCCTTGGCATATTTATATATATCGAAATGTTGCTCATCGGTTAGTTCAAGAAACCTTCGATGCTCGCCATAGGTTTTCCCAAACGAATTTGGGTTATCGTATATTCTGTTCATCTGGCTTACCGAAAGTTCTTCGTTTAAATCACGTTTGGTAAGTTTAATGGCATCCATTGGTTTAAAATCAATGCCAAAAAGTTCTTCCCTTACCGGCCTGGAGACCAAATCCACTATAAGCTTTGCCAAATCCATAGAACCATTATGGTTCTGACCGATTTCGCCAATTATGTAAGTGTGGTTACTTTTCATTTTTTTCAATATTTTGTTTCATCAGGTCATAGTATATGGTATTATCATCGAGATACCCTACTATATCGGCAAGGGTAAACCTGTTGCCAAATTTTAAAATTAGTGCATTATATAAATCTTTTTGCATATTAAAATCATCAATTGTATCCAGGGTAAGCCGTATTTTTTTATTAGAAATATACTGGGGCACTTCGGTTTTTTTTATAGTAAACATCTCGGGATGGGTATAAAGAAAATTGGTAACATGCTCGAGAAAAAGTTTTTCGTTAGTAGTTTCTGAAACTTTAATTAAAGCTTTAAGTTTTACTTTTTCGGCCCAAAAACCAAAATGTGTTTTTATTGTAGGCACCCCATTTGCAGAAAAACATGTGTAATCGGCAACATCGTTAATTTGAATTAATTGTAACAGCCCGTCAATATCAATAAATGGGTTATCGGAGCAAACACGTATTATAGTATTGAAACTAAAATGTGTAGCTGCATCGATAAACCTTTCCAAAACATTATTTTCGCTGCCCCGATAAGCACTAACCTGCATTCTGTCGGCAAGTTTAACTATGGCATCATCGGCCGGCGATGTGGTAGTTGCAACAACAATAGGAGTTGAGCCACATGTTTTTAGCTTTTCTATCAGGAGTTCTAATAGATTTTTATTTTTGTAGAAGGGCAAAAATATTTTATTAGGCAATCTTGATGATCCTGTTCGTGCCTGAATAATTATGCCAGTATTTTGCTCCATAAACTTAATGTATTCATAATTTGCAGGTTATAGCATTGCCAATTGAATAAATCAACAAATCTTAAACTATCGCATTTTAAGTAGTTTTTCCAAAAAGCTTCTTTTTTCTTTTGTATCGGAATAGTAGTCGTGCCTGTAACTGTAGGAATACCCATACCCATACTCATAACGGTAAGAGTAACCGTAGTAGCCTTTTACTTCGATATCGTTGATTACTACTCCGGGGTTTTTCATTTTGGTTCTCGATACATGGTTTATCAGGTCAATAACCTGCCTGTCGGAATAATTATGACGGATTACAAAAATAAAGGCATCAAGTTGGTCTTTGAGGGTCATGGTATCCGACACAATGGCCACAGGGGGCGTATCGATAATAATGAAGTCGTATTCTGATTTTGCTTTTTCAATAAAGCGTATCATTTGTTGCGAGTCGATAAGCTCGGCAGGGTTGGGCGGTATTGGTCCCGAGGTGGCCACAAACAAATTGCTGATATTGGTTTCGTGCACAACTGTTTCAAACGTGTCGCGCCCGATAAGGTAGGTGCTCATACCTTTATCGTTGTGCAGGTTAAACACGCGGTGAATTTTCGGGCGGCGCAAATCGAGGTTTACCAACAGGGTTTTTCGACCTGCCATGGCAAATATGGTTGCCAGGTTTACCGAACAAAATGTTTTGCCCTCGCCGCTTACTGCCGATGATATTGCTATTACTTTTGCATCGGGGGCTTTTAGTATGTATTGAAGGTTTGTGCGCAATGCGCGGAACGATTCGGCCATAGATGAACCGGGCTTTTCATTAACGGGCAGATCGCCACCTTCGTCTTTGTGGCCAATATTGCCAACAATAGGCACATGGAGGTGTGTTTCAAGGTAGCGCCTGTCGGTGATTTTCGTGTTAAAAAACTCAACCAGCAACAGTAGCAATAGTGGCAAACCTCCACCGAGTGCCAATGCAAGCATATAGTTCATCGATACTTTTGGCTTAACAAAAACGGCATTTTCGGGGCGTGCAATATCGAGCTGTTTATGGTCGCTTCGGTTCGATGCCTTGGTTATTCCGGCTTCGGCCCTTTTTTGTAATAAAAAGGTGTATATCTGGTCGTTAATAGAAAACTTGCGTTGTATGTTTATGAGCTGCCGTTCGGTAGCGGGCAGCTTCTGCACCTCTTTGTTAATTTTCACCAGCCTTTCGTCGATACCTTTTTGTGCAATACTGTTGTTCTGTACAAGGTTTTGCAGGTTCTCCTGTAAAGCGTTACGGGTATTGTCGATTTGACTGTTTATTTGTGTAACCTGCGGGGTTGTGCCAATAACCGACAGGCCGAGGGTACGTTTTTGCAGGTTGAGCTGGTTTAACGATTGTACCAGCGAGTTGAGCAATTCGTCGTGTATGCCAACAACCGAGGGGGCAACAATATCGGAGTAATCGGTTTTGTTGCGTATGTAATCGAGCAGGTAACCGTAATACTTTTCGTTCAGGTCGAGGGCAACTTTTTCGCTTTGTAAGCTTTGCAACTGTGTAAGAAGGAAGCTCCCCTCCTTGCTAAGGTCGATAACCCTGTTGGCCGAACGAAAATTTTGCAATTGCAGTCCTGTTGTTTCGAGCGAATCGATTATTCCGCTCAGCTGCTGGTCGATAAAAAGAATGGTGTTATCGGATGAAATATTTTTTTCTTCGAGGTTCGAGCGGATATATACCTCGCTGAGCTTGTTCAGGTAATCGGTAATTTGTTGTTTTACATACCCTGTAATGCTTAAGGTAAGTATCGATCCCTTCTCATCGTTCACCTCAACTTTAAGGCCACGGCTGTATTCCAGGGCCTGGGCATTCAGGTTGTTTATGGAAAAATAATATTTATTCGAGTATAGTTTGCCGATATTAAAAGTTTGCGGATCGCGCAAAACTATACTGAACGAAACTGCATCGGTTTTATAAAGTTCGCCAAATTTCAGGGTTTCTTTTATGTTGTCGCCTATTTCCAGTCGGTACTCCTTATCCGATAAAAGGGTAACAAATACTTTGGGCATGCCCGATTGCCGTGTTGCCGAGTCGGGAATTACAATAAACGGGCTGTTTTTGTAAAGCTGCGATTCGGCAATATTTCTTCTGCCAACGGCAGTGTAGCTAATGCCGAAATCGAGTTCCTCAATGGCCATTCGGGCCAGTTTGTAACTCTTTAAAATGGTAATTTCGTTTTCAACTACTGCTTTTCGCCGGTTACCTTTAATACGCGACAATTCATCGAGCAGGCTTTCCACACTTCCCGAACCGGCATTTGGCTCTCCAACAATAACTGTGCAACTGGCGCTGTAAACTTCCTGCGAATAGCGGTTTACGAGGTACGCAACGGTCATCGAAACAAAAATGGTAATGGCAAACCACCACCAATGGGTTAGTATCAGGTAAATATACTTTTTAATATCAATTCCTTCTTCTTCGGGAAGTTGTAAGCTGCTATTTTCCTGTTGTTCCATCTGTTATGCAATTAGGCATTGTCCCAGGCCAGTATGCAGTTCTTTCTTAGCTTCTGGCAGTTTATTATAGTTGGTATATATTTTTTCTTTCAATACGAAGTTAATGATTTTCCGAAAGCAATGGACAATTGTTAATGAACACCCAAATATATAAGGCCAAATAACCAATTTAGCAGAACTATAAGGCAAAAAAAAAGCCCCTTCACAGGGGCTTGGTTAACAGCAAGCTATTATACTAATATAGAACCATTTTTCCGTTGGTAATTCCAGGCCCTGCTTCAAGGCTGTAATAATAAACACCCGATGGGAGCATACTACCGTCGAATTCAACATTATGTGTGCCCGCTCCCATAAAACTGTTTGCAACAAGCTTAACCTGCGAGCCTGTTATATCGAATACAGTTATGCGCACTATAGCCGGTGTTTCGAGCACAAAGCCGAAATTTGCCTTGCCAAAAGCCGGATTTGGATAAACACTAACTTTCGGGTTTGAAGTTTTTGGGCTTCTCAGACTGCTTAAAGGGCCAAAGTTTAACAAACTGCCAACTGGTTTGCCATTATCGGCAGCCGTGTACGATTGGTAGGTGTTAGCATAAGAAACATCAATTTGGTCGTAGAAATAGCCATCTTGTCCGCCCACACACCAGTTTTCCGGGAACGTTGCCGATGCCGGGTTTGTATAATATGCATCGACATAGTCCGAAATAGGGCCACAAATTGTTTTGAACACCAAAGGTTCTGAGAAAGCAGCAGCCGACAGGTTTGCCGACCCAATGGCCTGTTTTGTGGTTGCGCACAGTGCATTAGGGGATTCAACCGAATCGTATTTTGCCCAAACATCAACTAATTCCTGGTCGTTATAAATATTATTGTTGCGTATGGTAATAGTTTGACCGGAAGTCCATATCGAATCGAGGGTAATAACTGCAAAATGTTTGTCGTCCTGAAGTTGTTCATTTGTGCGATATGCAGAATGTCCGAGGCTAATTGCGTTACCAAACACACTATTGGTAACACTGGCAGTTTTAACATTGCCTAGTTGTATGCATCCGTGGACACCTGTATTGTTTAATACCGTAATATGATCGATTTTCAGGTAATTAACTTGCGAACCCTGGTTTCTGATAATGCGGTCGGTAATATTATAAACAGTAGAGTTTTCGACAATGCAGGTATCGATATATTTGGCATCGGGGCGAAAATCAATCAACCTGCCGTTTCCGCCATAAGAAACCCTGTGGCCACTGTTACCAAAAACCGAGTTTTTAATGATAATAGTCATCGAATCGGCCTGAGGAACAATAAAGCCGCCGCGGTCGCCATCCATTGCGCAGCCCAAAACTTCAAAACGTGCCTTTGCCCCAAAAACTTCAATCATACGGTTAAGGACACCGCCTTCGGGTGTATGGCCGTTAAATGCGATGTTTTCGAGGGTAATATCGTTATAGGCGCGAATATAATCTTCACCATATCCGCCTGCAACTGTTTTGCCAACAATTACTTCGGGCAGCATTCCTTCGCCGGCTTCGGCACGAATGTGCAGCTTATAATCGCGGTTTTCGATACGCTTTCCTAAAACATACAAGTGGTTGCGCTTTAGTTCATAAATAACATTCGGATCGGTTTTGCGCAATGTTGAGTCGGCGTTTATTGCATCGTACAATTGGTTATTATAAGTATCGGGGTCGCCCGATGGATCGGCAGCCACATCCCAACCCGAAATCTTTACGATACGCTGGGCATCGGCAAAGCCCATGCCTGAAAGTACCATTACCAGTACCATAACCATAATTTTGTAATTCTTTTTCATAGCAGTTACTTTTAAAAATTAGTTTATCGTTAGTTAAAATTTATATTGAATACCTAAATCGAAAGAAGCACCATACCTGTGTTCGCGGGTGCGGTAAACTGGCATGTAGCGGTACCTTACTTCATTGGCCCCGTTCAGGTTAATAAGGTTAATGTACACCGTAAAGTGTTCGCCAATTTTTTGCGACAGGCTGGCATCGAACCTAACGAACAAATCGTTATAGTTTTCGAAATACACCGGGTTGGTAAGCGAATCAGATTCGGCCGTGCCGCTAATTGATTGGAGCGAAGGTGCCTGGTAAATCATCGAAATACGTGAAGAGAAACCTTTATAATCGTATCCGAGCGACACATTTCCGGCAAGTTTCACCTGGTCGGGCAGAAACGATTTATAGGTTGCCATATACGATTTCTCGTAATCGATTACCACCGAGCGGGTAACACGGTCGTAATAAGTTACCTTATTGTATTTTGGTGCATAGGTTTCCGACCACAGGCGGGTGAGGTTGGCGCTCAGGACAATTCCACTCAAAGCCCCCGGCAGATAAGAAAAATTGGTTTGCATATCGATTTCGAAACCATACACACGTGTACCATTGAAATTGATATAATCTTGTTCAACACTGTACTGATCGGAGGGGTAACCCAGAGAATCGGCTGTTGCCCTGCTCATAGAATAAGAGTACCCGGTAAAATAATTGTCGATTTCTTTATAAAATCCACCAAAAGTGATCAAGCCGAATTTATTTGAAAAGAAAGAGAAAAAAGCATCGTAGCTCCAGGCTTCGGCAGGTTTAAGCTGGGGGTTTGTTTTAAAAATACGCCCATTATCACCATCGACCCATGTGCGTGGTGTAATCATTGAGTAGTCGGGACGAGACAGGGTTTTTACTGCCGACATTCGCACATCGAACCAAGGTACGGGTTTAACCTTTACATGCAGGCCGGGCAGTAAAATGCCATATTGCCTTTCGGTATAGGTTGCCGAGTCCATGCCGATTTGTCCTTCGCGGTCGTGTGTATTATAAACCGAGTTATACTCATTGTCGGAATATTCATAGCGCAGTCCGGGTATAAGGCTGATAGCTTTGCCGATGTTCACTTTCGACATAATATATGCTGCATAAACCCTTTCGGTAAGGTCGTAATTTTCGTGCAGGCGGTCGTATTGAATGCGGTATTCGTTTTTTTGCCTGTCGTCGTATTCGAGTATGGCGTCCATATCTATACCGGGGGCAATCCATAAATCGTTACCGAATACATATTTATAATCATAACTGTTTATGAAGTTATCGATGAGTATATCGCCTGAAGGTGAACGCATCAACACATCGGGCAACATGTTTTGTACAGCGCGATCTTCGTAAATATTTCCTACATCGTAGCGAATGTACCTGTGGTTATTTATGCGTTCGCGGTTATCGGCCCGGTACTTGCCACCAAATTTTATAAACCCTCCAAGGTAATCGCCCATAGAGTAATCGATTTTAAAATCAAGAGCGGCTGTAGTATTGTCCTGGTAAGTTTTATCTGGCTCGGAACTAATAAAATCGAGAACAGCCTGGGCATAATTATAGGTGCGCCTATCCAGCAGGTCATTTATCCTGTATGCTTTTCCTACTCCGGCAATACCGGCACTTTCGCCAATACGTATGGTATGGTCGTCCATATTATCGTCGGTAGTTCCGCTCTTGGCCAGTGTCCAGTCGATTTGTACCAATTTTATGCGCTGTTGGCCGCTGACAACAGCATTATAGTTCGATGTTAAATTCTGCGAGTAGCGCGAAGTGTGGTTTACCCTTCCACCTTCGTTCAGGTTGTTGTTCCACGTTTGTATATTGTTTTTTACGCCCGAAGAAAAAACCTGTCCGACAACAAATCCCGAATTATACTGGTAATCGAGGTTAAGACTGCCACCCAGACGCTGGTTTACCCGCGAAGTAAACTCTATGCTGCCCGAGGTTACATTGTAAGGCTCATCAAGTACATCGGTCTGGTTATAACTTTGTGTGAAGGTTTCGGTACTACGGTCGGTATTTTCGTAACCCAAACGTGCCATAACACCAAACTTATCGTTAAACAAACGTTTGCTTACATCGATAGAAGTTTTGTAATTGGCAAATTCTTTGGTAAGTCCCGAATAACCACCATTTATTTTTATTTTAGTTACAGGTTTCAAAGGGGCTTTTGAAATGCCCAGGTTAACCACGCCCCCAATAGCATCGCCGTCCATATCGGCAGTAGGCGACTTAAAAACTTCGATACTGGAAAGCAATTCGGGCGAAATCATGCTCAGGTCAACTGAACGGTCGTCGCTAACGGTTGGTGCATTGTTGTTTTGCAGGTTGGTGCTTTGCGAAATCGATGTTGCGCCAACTTTTACACCGTTTATGGTAACCGACGTAAGTTTCGGGCTCAGGCCGCGCACAGTAACTTTTGTAGCCTCACCTCCCGAACGTTGCACCGCAATGCCCGGAAGCCGACCAATAGCTTCAGCAGCCGTTGCATCAGGGAGCTCCTGTATTTTATCTTGAGAAACCACACTAACCAGTGCATCGGAATTCAATTGCTGGTTTATTGCTTTTGCCTGGCCAAGCATCTGGGCAGTAACTACTACTTCGCCCAGGCTAACAGCATCTAGTACCATATTAATATCAATTCTTTCAGTTTCGCCTGGGGTTAGTTCAATATCAATATCTTCAGACAGGAACCCTATAAAGGAAAAACTTACTGTATATTTTCCCGGCGAAATATTCGATATCCGGTACTCTCCGCCCATATTGGTAACCGTTCCAATACTTGTTCCCTGCAAGGAAATTGCAGCGCCAGGCAGCACATCGTTTGTCGAGGCATCTTTTATTACCCCATAAATCTCGCCATTTTGCGCCGTAACCAACAGAGCAATACAAAAACCGGCTATGCTCAACAAATACTTAAGCCATTTATTTCCCGGCTTCAATCGTGTAATTTTTGTTTCCATACAATTAGTATTATCGTGTAATGCATTTAGCAAATTCCCTATAAGGCATGGGTACAAACATACTTAATACAGTGGTAAAGAATTAAATATGAGCTTATTATAAATATCAGAATTGTCTCAAAAAATAGCACATTTGTTTCATGCCTGAGCAAAACAAAACAATAGTGAAAACTATATTTTACTGAATATGTGGTCGGTATAAAACCTATAACCTTATTAAACTAATAGCACGTTAATTTTGACACAGTTTGCAAAGGGCATTAATATTCGGCTTAATTGTAATTTTGGAACATTATTAATGAAGCTTATTCCCATGAACCATAAATTAGTTTTTTATACCAGAACATGGCTTATTGCCATAATATTGAATGCTGCCGGATATGTAATGGCTTCCGACAGTATATCGGCCATGCGGTTAAAAGTCGAACATACCCTGGCTGGTGAAATTATAAAAAGGGCAATGGCCGATATTGATGAAAAACCAATTACGCTTACTTCTTATTCATGCGAGCGCAGTGCCGGCGGGAAAAACGATTTTTATTCGGAAGGCGATTACTGGTGGCCCGACCCCGAAAATACAAATGGCCCATATATTCGAAAAGACGGGCTGACAAACCCCGATAATCTTGTGGCACACAGGCATGCAATGGTGCGCCTAAGCGTAATTACCGGAAACCTTGTGTCGGCATGGCTTCTCACAAAAGACACTAGTTATGCACAGGCTGCGTTGAAACACATTAGGGCATGGTTTATTACCGACAGCACACAAATGAACCCGCACATGCTTTATGCCCAAGCTATTAAAGGTTTGCATACCGGGCGGGGCATAGGCATTATCGATGGCATTCACCTGATTGAAGTTGTTCAATCGATAATGATTCTCGAAAAAGAGGGGCTTATACAGGCTTCCGAACTTTCTATATTAAAAGATTGGTTCGGCCAATATGTAAACTGGCTTATAACAAACGAATACGGGCTCGAGGAAATGAATCAGAAAAACAACCACGGTACCTGTTGGAACATGCAGGTTGCCCAATATGCCAAGTTTACCGGAAACGACAGCCTGCTCACGCTGTGCCGGAATAATTATACCGAAAACCTGCTGCCGCAACAAATGGCAGACAATGGCAGCTTCCCTTTAGAGTTAAAAAGGACCAAGCCATACGGCTATGCTTTGTTTAACCTCGATGCAATGGTAATGAACTGTTACATTCTTTCCGATCCATTACATAATATGTGGGAATTTAAAACCCCCAACGGAAGAAGTATTTTAAAGGCTATTGAGTTTATGGCGCCTTATGTTGCCGAAAAATCGAAATGGCCTTATGCGCCCGATGTAATGTTCTGGGATGAATGGCCTGTTGCACATCCGGCTTTCTTGTTGGGCGCAATGCATTTTAACAGGCCCGAATGGCTTTTGGTTTGGGAGAAATACGATCACTTTCCGGAAAACAGTGAGGTTTTGCGAAACCTGCCTGTAAGAAACCCGCTGTTGTGGCTGTATTGAATGGCCAGTGCCCATAAACCTATACTTATTTCATCAATAGCCCTGTTGGGTGCGAAAAGCCCGTTTGAATAAAACAGAACCGGGCCGATAGAAATACCAGCCCGGTTCTGCTTTTGCTGTTGAATGAATAATAATTTGGTTTATTTTTTCAACAAATCGCGTATTTCCATCAGCAGTTCTTCTTGCTTTGAAGGTGCCGGTGGGGCAGCCGGGGCTTCCTCTTGTTTCTTTTTGGCAGCATTCATAGCTTTAATTACCATAAATATGGCAAAAGCCACAATGGTGAAATCGAAAACTACCTGCACAAAATTGCCATAATTGAGGGTTACTGCCGGATCGGTTTCGGTAGCAGCCTTCATTACAATTTTCAGGTCGGTGAAATTTACCCCTCCGATAATCAGCCCCAGCGGAGGCATAATGATATCGTTGACCAGCGAGGCAACAATTTTGCCAAATGCTGCGCCTATAATTATACCAACGGCCATGTCAATAACATTGCCTTTCATGGCAAAGGCCTTGAATTCTTTAAAAAAGCTCATGTTGTTCGATTTTAAGGGTTTGTATTAAAATTTATACGAAAATCCAATGCCAAGAATTTCTTTAAACTGAACTTTCGGGGTTTTCTTCGTTACGTTGTTTTCCACAACATCAAACCTAATATCATCGTCGTAAAGCAAGTGGGTGTTAAGGTTCACCGAAATGTATTTGTTTACTTTCATGGCTATTTGTGTTTCCCAGCTTATATCAATACAATCGGGGTTTTTCAGGTAATTCGAGAACAAATCGACTTTTGTTGTGAAAGCAATATTTTTAAGAAATTCGTTTTTAAAATCGTTTTTCGAATAAATCATACGGATATATCCCCCAAATTCTTTTTTTGATACTTTTCCGCTATCGACACCAAAAGCCCCGGCGTTGGAAAGCACCTCGTCAGTTACAAAAGTAACTTTACCGGTAAGGGGCGCTGCAAAAGCACTAAAATAACTGTTTGGCTTATAATCGAGCCCTATGGCAACAGTAAGGTAGGCCGGTGCCAGAAATTTTGAAATGGCCACACTATCGTTCGGATAATTATATCCTTCGTCCATCTGTGTCTTGAAATTGACCATACCCGCATAATATACGTTTTTAAAGGCCAGCTGACCATATTTCGACAGGAAATCAATTTTATCGTCGGTTTTTTTATTAATTGCCTCATCGCCCTTACCTTGCCAGAGGCGACCATATCCAATATCAAGCGAATTGTCCCAGGCCATGTTTTTCTTTTTGTAGTTGGCAAACACGCTAAAAAGGCCGTTTGCCGACATGGTAAAATCTTCGCCGCCGGCAGCCCAGTTTGTAAGCGACGTTTGGGAAAAGGCCAGGTTGGTAACGCCTCCGGTTTTCCAGCCGGCAACCGTATCGAATGCCTGCTTTTTAAGGGTACCTTCGGCTTCGGTAACCTGTGCAGCCGCTAAATTAAATATGCCCGATATAACAATAACGGCAAAAAGGGTAATGTTTTTTGTTTTCCTCATAATATATTTTCGTTTTTTGTTTACAATGGTGAATAACCCAGCTAAACAACTTTTTGTTTATTCTGTACAATTTAAAGAATACTTTTTAATAAAATGTATGTTTTACAATAGTATGGCGAATAATGCCCTTTCCCTTCTAATAAATTTCGGGCACAAAAGTCTGGTCGGTTACCGGTGGCCGCATATAACCCTCGTCGGACGGGCGCGGGGGAAGAACCAGTTTTTCGTATTTGGTTTCTTCATAAGTTATAAGCGAAAGCAAATGGTGGATACAGTTTAGCCTTGCCCTCTTTTTATCGTCGGCATTAACCACATACCAGGGCGACTGTTTTATGTCGGTATATTGAAACATAGAATCTTTGGCCTTCGAGTATTCGACCCATTTCGAACGGCTTTCCAAATCCATAGGGCTAATTTTCCAACGCTTGGCAGGGTTGTCGATACGGTCTTTAAAGCGTTTTTCCTGTTCTTCTTCGCTAACCGAAAACCAATATTTAATAAGAATGATGCCCGAACGAATCAACATACGCTCAAATTCGGGGCACGAGCGAAGAAACTCTTCGTATTCGTCGGCAGAACAAAAGCCCATAACATGCTCCACCCCGGCACGGTTGTACCAGCTTCTGTCGAACAGGGCCATTTCGCCTGCTGCCGGCAAATTGGCAACATAACGTTGAAAATACCACTGGCTTTTTTCGCGTTCGGTAGGTATGCCCAGGGCAACAACTTTACAGAAACGGGGGTTCAGGTACTCGGTTATCCGCTTAATGGTTCCGCCCTTACCGGCAGCATCGCGGCCTTCGAACAAAACAACCACTTTAAGTTTTTTAAGCTTAATCCATTCGAGCATTTTTACCAGTTCGAGCTGTAGCTTTTCAAGCTCTTTTTCATAGGTTTTCTTGTCGATAGGCGATAAAGGCTCCTGTTGACTTTTATCTTTATTTTTCTTCTTATTGGGCATAATCGGGAGTATGTTGGTTTTAGTATCATGCTAAATTAAAAAATATATACCAATATTGGCAAAAGTGCCCGGTGAGTTAAAGATTTAGCATCCAATGTTGTTTAATTAAGAATTTGTACTTAAAAAATAACGCTTTCGCTCACCCCATAAACCCCTGAAGGGGAACCTCCGCGCGTTG
>JAFGQZ010000090.1 GCA_016935435.1 Bacteroidales bacterium | reverse complement strand
ACGATGAGACAGTTAAAGATCACAAAGTCAATTACAAATCGGGAAAGCGCTTCGCTTGACAAATATTTGCAGGAAATAGGGAAGGAAGATCTTATTACAGTTGAAGAAGAAGTTGAGCTTGCGCAGCGCATAAAGAAAGGTGATCGTGAAGCTTTGGAGAGGCTTACCAGGGCCAACCTGCGTTTTGTGGTTTCTGTTGCAAAACAATACCAGAACCAGGGTTTAAGTTTGCCCGATCTTATTAACGAAGGCAACCTTGGGCTTATTAAAGCCGCTGAAAAATTCGACGAAACCCGTGGTTTTAAATTTATTTCTTATGCAGTATGGTGGATTAGGCAGTCGATTTTACAAGCACTGGCAGAACAGTCGCGTATAGTTCGGTTGCCATTGAACCAGGTAGGTTCGTTAAATAAATTAAACAAGGCGTTCAATAAATTTGAACAGGAATACGAACGTACACCAACCCCAGAAGAGCTTGCAGAAACCCTCGAACTTCCAAAGGAAAAAGTTGCCGACACACTTAGGGTTTCGGGAAGGCATGTATCGGTTGATGCACCGTTTGTTGAAGGCGAAGACAATAGCCTGTTGGACGTGCTCGTTAACAGCGATTCGCCCAAAGCCGACAATAAACTGTTGGGAGAGTCGCTTAACCGCGAAATTGAAAGGGCGCTTTCAACGCTTACCGAAAGGGAACGTGATATTATTAAGCTTTTTTTTGGTATTGGTGTCCAGGAAATGACATTGGAAGAAATCGGTGAACGTTTTGGACTTACACGCGAACGTGTCAGACAAATTAAGGAAAAAGCGATTCGCCGTCTTCGCCACACATCCAGGAGCAAGCTACTTAAAGGATATTTAGGATAAAAAGCCTTTTAATGTAATAGCCCGGGACAAAATAATGTTCCGGGTTTTTTTTTTGGCAATTTTTACCAGATGATTTTATTGTGATAAGAGAATGAAAGGAATGAAATAAATGAAAGGAATGAGAGAAATGAAAAGAATGAAGGAAATGAAATAAATTAATAATTGATAAACATCAAATCCACAATCTAAAAATCAACAAATCAGAAATAACTTTTCACCGTTCACTTTAAACTTTAAACTTTAAACTTTAAACTTTGAACTTTAAACTTTGAACTTTAAACTTTAAACTTTAAACTTTGAACTTTGAACTTTGAACTTTGAACTATATCATCCTCATCTTTTTTTGTCAAGCAGTTCTTTAAGTTTAACCATTTCATCGCGGTATTGGGCAGCTTCAATAAAGTTTAGCCCTGCGGCAGCAATTTCCATTTTCTTTTTAGCCTCTTCAATGGCTTTTTCAAGGGCACCGGAGTTCATGTATTTAACAACCGGATCGGCAGCAATGTCAGGTTTTACAGGCTCAGAATATGCGTAGCCGGTGCCTGAAACCTGGCGTACACCTTCCATAATCGATGAAACAGGCTTAATAATTTGCTGGGGTGTTATATTATTATCGAGGTTGTATTTCAATTGTTTTTCGCGCCTGCGGTTTGTTTCATCAATTGTTCGTTGCATCGAACCGGTAATTTTATCGGCATACATAATAACCCTCCCATTAAGGTTGCGGGCGGCACGGCCAGCTGTTTGGGTAAGCGAACGTTCAGAACGCAGAAAGCCTTCTTTGTCGGCATCAAGAATTGCAACCAGCGAAACTTCAGGCAAATCGAGCCCCTCACGTAAAAGGTTAACCCCCACCAAAACATCGGTTTTGCCCAAACGCAGCCCTTCCATTATTTCTATACGATCGAGTGTATCTATATCTGAATGGATATACCGGCATTTTATGTCGAATCGCAACAGGTAATTAGTAAGTTCCTCAGCCATTCGCTTTGTAAGGGTTGTTACCAAAACCCTTTCATTTTTGGAGATTGTTATTTTTATTTCTTTTAACAGATTGTCGATTTGGTTTGTACTTGGCCGTACATCTATAATAGGGTCGAGCAAGCCTGTAGGCCTGACCAACTGTTCAACAATAACACCATCTGATTTTTCCAGTTCATAGTCGGCAGGAGTGGCGCTTACGTAAATAGCCTGGCCGATTATTTGTTCAAACTCCTCAAATTTTAAAGGCCGGTTGTCAATTGCAGCCGGCAGCCTGAAGCCATATTCCACCAGGGTTTGCTTTCGGCTCCGGTCGCCTCCGAACATAGCCCGAATCTGGGGGATAGTAACATGGCTTTCATCTATAATGGTTATAAAATCCTTCGGAAAGTAATCGAGCAGGCAAAACGGGCGAGAACCGGGCAGCCGTCCGTCGAAATAGCGCGAATAGTTTTCTATTCCGGGGCAATACCCAAGTTCGCGTATCATCTCCAGGTCGTATTCAACGCGTTCCTGAATTCTTTTTGCCTCAATATGCTTTCCAATGCTTTTAAAGTAATCGATTTGTTTTACCAAATCGTCTTGAATTTTTTCGATAGCATGCTTCATCCGAAATTTTGCCGTAACGAAAATATTAGCGGGGAAAATGTTAACCGAACCGTGTTGTTCAATAACATTTCCACTTGCAGGGTCTATCGATTCTATTTCCTCAATTTCGTCACCCCAGAAAACTATTCGGTATGCAAAATCCGCATAAGCCAGATAAACATCAACAGTATCGCCCGAAACCCTGAATGTTCCCCTGCGGAATTCCAGTTCGTTTCTGCTGTAAAGGCTATCGACAAGTTTGCGCAATAAAACGTTTCGGCTTATTTTATCGCCTTTTTGCAATTGAACCGTGTCGCTGTAAAAATCGTCGGGGTTTCCGATGCCGTAGAGGCAGCTAACCGACGAAACTACCACAACATCTTTTCTGCCTGAAAGCAACGATGAAGTGGCACTAAGGCGCAACTTCTCTATTTCTTCGTTTATCGACAAATCTTTCTCTATATATGTATCGGTAACGGGCAGGTATGCTTCGGGTTGATAGTAATCGTAATACGAAACGAAATATTCAACGGCATTTTCTGGAAAAAACTGTTTAAATTCGCCAAAAAGCTGGGCTGCAAGGGTTTTGTTATGGCTGAGCACCAGGGCGGGGCGCTGAACTTTTTCAATAACATTTGCAATAGTAAAAGTTTTTCCCGAGCCTGTTACGCCCAACAATGTCTGGAAAGGGGCACCGCTTTCCAGGCCATCTTCCAACTGTTTTATAGCATCGGGCTGATCGCCGGTAGGTTTAAACTTCGAAGTGATTTTAAATTTCATGTTGATGAAATAATATAAGAAAACTTGTCGCTCATCAAAAAAAAATATATCTTTTAAGAACTTATTGTAACAATAACAACCCAAAAATAGTTAAACAAACAACTATAACCAACAGGCCGGTGCCGGAAGGAAAGTTTTCAGAATATGAGTTCAGAAAGAAAGAGTTCCATCAAGCATATAGCAGAGTTAATGTCGCAGGTTAAAAGCCTGGAAGATAAGAATATTAAACTTCAGAAGCAGGTAGAGCAACTTTCCGATGAGCTTGAGAAGTATAAAACCCTGGCATCGCGTTATAAGCTTGAAGCAAAAGAAAACGGCAAATCAAAATCTCCCGAAGGTAATACACTCCGCTTTAAATTAGCTACGGTAATGTTTGCCGATGCCCACGGGTTTAATAATATATCAACCGAAATGAACTCCAATTTACTGGTTGATAATCTCGATGAAATATTCATACAGCTTGAGAAAATTGTTGGTAAATATGAAGTACGCAAGCTGCGTTCAATTGGCGACACCATTATGTGTGCAGGGGGCATTCCACAGAAAAACATGACCAACCCCATTGAAGTGCTGCTTGTTGCCATAGATATGTTATACTATATTAAAGACATACAACGTACATACGGTGCCGACAAAATATGGAACCTGAGGGTTGGGGTGCATACAGGCCCTGTAACTGCAATTATATCAGGCCGAAAAAAAATTCAATACGAAGTAAAAGGCGAAACGCTTAACCTTGCCATGCGCATACGTTCGTTTTGTGAACCCGGAAGCCTTTTAATCTCTGAAAATACGTATGAACTGGTTAAAGATTTGTTTGTTTGTGAGTATTATACACGCATGCCGGTAAAATACAGGGGCGATATAGAATTGTACCAGGTTAAAGGCATAAAAACTAATTACTCACTGCAGGGCAAAGGTATAATACCAAACAGAAGGTTCAGCACGAGGTTTGGCCTAATTCAGTTTACCGATTTGCAGGAACTTATGCTAAACAAGCTGGAGAGAGAATTGCCTGCTTATTTGTACTATCATAATGTAAAACATACCATAGATGTTGTTACACAGGTTGAACTAATTGGAATCGGGGAGGGGGTTGATGATGAAGAACTACTGCTGCTGAAAACAGCCGCGCTTTTCCACGATTCTGGGCATATTCTGGGGTACGATGAGCATGAGTATTTTGCTACCCTTATAGCCAGGGAAGTTTTACCCGACTATTTCTACACTCAACGGCAAATTGATATGGTTTGCGATTTAATTATGGCCACAAAAATGCCCCCCAGGCCGAAAAACAAACTTGAAAAAATTATGTGCGACTCCGACCTTGATTACCTTGGCCGCAGCGATATGATCCCTGTTTCGAACACACTTTACCGCGAGCTTAAAGAAATGAACAAAATTGGTTCGTTGCGCGAGTGGAACAAATTGCAGATAAAGTTTATTTCAGGTCACCAATACTATACAAAAACAGCACAATCGCTGAGGGAGGTCAACAAACAAAAACAAATCGAGCGCATTACTAAACTTATCGAGGACGAAACGGAACACTAACTTATTACAGCCTTTCTTTTTTTGTCCCCACAGGGTTGTTTTTGAATTAAAATGATCATAAGTGCCGTTTTATTTATTCGGCCACAAGTCAATAATTTTGGGGACAAAAACTATGCAGCCAATAGCCAGTGCTGTAAACGCACCAATTAAAACACCAGCAGCCAATAAATCTTTAACCATTTTTATTTTTGGGTTAAATTGGGGAGAAACAATATCGGCAATGCATTCGATGCTGCTGTTGACTGTTTCAAGCGATAAAACAAGTCCTATGGTCAAAATCAACGAGATCCATTCGTTAATTGTAATTTTAAAAATTACGCCCAGGGCAATTGCCAATAGAGCTGCAGAAAGATGGATTCTGAAGTTGTGTTCATAGCGTAAAAGGCTGTTTAGCCCATTAAATGCATGAGAAAAGCTTTTAACCTGTTTCTTTAAGGAAAACTTTTGTGTTGTCATTTTTTTTTTTTTTTGTTTAAACCCAAAGTGCTGCTGCAAAATACTTTTCCTGAATATTTTCATGGGTATCGGCAGCAGTCACAATGGAGAAATTTGAACCTGTAACCAAAACTATTAAAACTTACTCATTTTGGATGTTGTTTGTTGAAGGTGTGTCCATATTCTGGTTGTTTGCGTACCAGTCGATTTTCTTTGAGAAAACCATAACCAGCCCAAGTATAATAACCAGCCCGACATTTCCAATAATAAGAGCATAATCGGCAATTTGCACAACAGTAAACAAATAAGTGTATAAAAGGAATAAAACCAGGGCTATTATTAAGGTTATAACCGATGTTTTAAACAGCGAATGTATAAAAGCTGTTATCATTGCAATTATTACAGTTGCAGCAATAATAAAAGCCTGGTTGAAACCAGTGTATTCTGCAAGGGCCAGCAAAAGCGAATAAAAAACTACGAGGGCAATGCCAACAATCAGGTATTGTACCGGGTGTATGCGGGTTTTGCCGATTATTTCTGCGAAAAACATAATTAAGAAAGTAAGCCCGATAAAAAGCAGGGCATATTTAACAGATCGGGTTGATTTCTGATAAGCATCAACCGGGAGTAAAAGTTTTACCCCCACTTTCTGATAATCGAAATGCGCCGAATACGAACCTGTGCTTATTATTTGCGGGTAATTGCGGTTCATGTCGTTGGTAGCCCAGTTTGCAATAAAACCGGAGTCGGTAATAGTTTTATCAGCAGGCAAAAAATTACCGTCGAAACTGGGATTGTTCCAGTCGGCCGACAGGCTAATCTCGCTTTCGTTGGCAACAGGGTTAATAAATATAGCATTGCTGCCGTTGAGGCTGAATGAAACCGAAAACTGGTATTCGCCATCGGGTGTAATGTTAATGGTTGTGTTTACCCCTGTTTTAAACAAAGTGCATTTTGCATTGCCGGGGGCAAATTTTTTATTACTGCCGTTCCAGTTCATGTTTATTGTTCGTGTAATTCCTTTTAAATCTGAAATGCCTATTACCAGTTTAGCCTCGTTCCATAATATTGAGTGGTGGTTTTCCGGCCATTCTTTGTCTGTAAGTTTTGAGAAGTTTCCGGTAATATTAAAATTTCCGGCAAAAGTAAGAACCTCATAAATGCTCCGGTAGCGCTTTTCGGTATCGATATTCCCGCTTAGTTTTATTTTATCGGGCATTACCTGGTAATATTCCTTAGTTTCCGTTGTAAGGCCGTTTGCCTGCTTTGTTAAAACAGTATAAGGCAAAATTAGCACGGGGCCGCAAATAGTTTGTTCAGCCCCCCATTTCCCGGTTATTTCGGTAATGGTTTCGTTTTTGCGTTGTTCGCGTTCTTCTATCAAGCCCCTAATCATCGACGATGGTATTAACAATACCAAACTGAGGGTAATAACTAAAATAAGTTTAAGGGTGATAGACTGGCTCCACTTGCCGTTTTTTTCGTTTTTTATTGTTGTCATAATTTTATGTATTAAAAAGAACTTTGAAAAACAAAGTAAAATGTTAAAAAAATTTATTTATTCTTTCGAATCTTTTATAAGCTTATTAAGGTACTCAAGGTGACGGGCAAATAAATCTTTACCTGTTTTAGTGGCGCTGTAACGTGTGTTGGGTTTTCGCCCGACAAACTGCTT
>JAFGQZ010000089.1 GCA_016935435.1 Bacteroidales bacterium | reverse complement strand
TGTAGCATTGGCTATGGCAGGCACACTGTAAGCAACCGTGTTTTGTCCCTGGCATACCGTGGCTGTTCCGGTAATAGTCCCGGCAGCAGCTGGCAGCGGGTTTATTGTTGCAATAACCTCTGTTCTTGAAGCGGAAATACATCCATTATTAATTGCATCTACCCAATAGCTGGTAGTTGTTGTTAAATTTGGAGTATTAAAATTTGTTCCAGAGCCCTGTAATGTTCCGGCAAACTCATCATTATACCAGTTTATTGTTCCAGCGCTGGCAGTTGCGCCTAATGAAACTGATTCATTTTCACAACCGCTTGCGTTAGTTATACCAGTAATTGTCGGTAAGGGGTCAACAGAAATTCCAACACTGGTCTCATCGTAACAACCAACAGCATCATATGCTCTTAAAGTATATGAACCAGATGTTGTAACATTTATATAATCTGAAGTTTGATTTCCTTCTAGCCATAAATAAGTACTACCACCTCCTGCAGTAAGCGTTGCCTGATCGCCAGAGCAAATTGTACCGTCATTGTCTGTTGTGCCCGATGTTTCTGTAATGGTAATAGTTGGTACGGGCAAGCTTGCTGGTTCCTGAACCTCAGCGCTATCAATAGTATAACAGGTATTATTATCGGTAACACTTACTGAATAATACCCGGCAGTTAAAGTGTTTATGTCTTCACTGGTGCTGCCAGTTGACCATAAGAATGAACTTATTCCGGCAGCACTGGTTGCGGTGAGATTAATTTCACCGTCGTTTCCGCCGGTGCAGGTTACATTGGTAACATCAAAAGTTAATGCCGGCGGAGTTTGTCCGGTATAAGTAATTAATACTTCATTGGAAAATAATTCGCAACATCCCGAAACCGAAGCCCTGTAATACATGTTCTGTGTAAGCGGGCCTGTTATGAGAACAGAATCGAATTCGCCCGGCAGGTATTCCCAATTGATATTGTCTGTTGATGATTGCCAATAGATATTTCCTACATTGCCGGTAAGTGTAATGCTTGTAGATTCGCCCTGGCAAACACTTGCATCGGTTGTTGCAGCAGTACCTGCCACCGGATCGCTGATACATGTTCCGGACTCAGTTACAAAAATATAGGCAGCAGGGTTGTTCTGGTTGCGGTATTCTGTAATTACCCAATCGGCAGTACGGGTAACATTTTGGATGCGCACTTCATCCATATAGCCTGTAAAGTAATTGCCTGGAGTAGCCCCGGCGTTTGAACCAAAACGTACTTCCCAGTTATTATTTGTTATGCTCCTTACTCCTCTAGGATTATTTTTTACACTACCGGCAGCATTTCCATTAATATAAACTACAGTACTATTTAACCCAGGAACGAAAGTTGCAGTTAAATAATACCAGTTATTGTTCGTAAGTTGTACAGAATTAGTTGCATAAATATCATCGCCAGAATAATACTGGAAGAACTGGGGTCTTGATTCGTTGGCTGCATTTTCTCTTAAAAACCAGCCATCCTGACCTGCAGTAGTGCCCTTAGTTATAAATTGTTCCTGACGTGTATTTCTAAAATTGGTCGAATAAATCCAGCATGAAACAGTAAGTTGATCGGATTCCGAAACATCAAATACACTTTCGTTCGCTATTGTAAAATATTGATTGGTTCCGTTGAAAGTGCGCGCTGTTCCTATTCGCCCTGTTGTTGTGCCAACATTGTTCGACTGTGTTCCTACATTGCCGTTTCCACTAGCATCGGCAGCATTAGCACCCACAGCTTCGTTCATGTGCCACACGCCAATATAATTATCGCTCCAGGTAGAACTGGAAGATGGGTCTGTTGTTGCATCGGGGTTGCCATAGTACAGGAACAATACTGTAGTATCGCTGGCATATAATACCGGCACACGCACCCATACCCGCAGGGCACCGGTGGTATTGTTGTACGACTCAACTTCGTGGCTTAACAAAGTGGTGCCATCGTCGGCAGAAAACTCAATGTCGTAACCGTTGACATTGGTTACCATTCCATCATTATCAACATATCTAAGGTTATCGTGTTGGATGTTTAGCAGTAATGGAAAGTCTGTCAGGTTGTCATCACCTTCTACCATGTTCGGATCGACTGTTATGCGCAACCTGTTGTTGTAACCGCAACTAACAAAACCCGGAACAACAATTACCGAGTCGATTGTTGAAAGGGCACTGCAGCCACCATCGGACACCATTGCCCTAAAATAAGCCGATTGCAGAAGCGGGCGTGTTATTAAAGTTTCGCCTGTACCTCCTCTTGTTACATTGTTAAAATCGATATTGTTAGTGGATGATTGCCATTGTATAGCCCCGGTGTAACCCGAAAGGAGCGCTGTGGTATATTCCCGTGCCTGTATGGTATCGGCAGCAAGGCTTACATTACCCCCAATGGCTGTTGGCACATAGTTGGCTTGCTGTACACCAACAGCTATAAACGATGCTGGTGCGCTCTGGTTATTGTATTCGGTAAGCACCCATTCGTTCGATCTCCAACCTGAAGAAATTCGCACTTCATCCAAAAGGCCGTCGAACGATCGGGTATTGACATTTTGCTGGTTGTAGCCCAATGCAACAGAATATTCATTCGAAGGATACATGCTTATGTCTTGAAATGCAGGAGGTGCCGTATTGTAATGGATGTTATTGTTAATAAAGAGTTTTTTTCGTTGCAAGGGATCGGCAATATTACCATCCCATGTGCCGGCAACATAGTACCAATTACCAGCTTGAACTGAATTGTTCGGGGAAACTAAATCGTCAGAGGTTCCGCCACCCTGGCCAAAAGCATAGATTGCTCTTTGATTTTGGCGATCGCAAACCAGCCTGAAATTAGCATTGTCGCCCTTTATCAGCAAGTCCATCCAGGTATTCTCTACCGGTGTTGCCGTAGGATACGATTCTATATACATCCAGAATGAAAAGCTCATTGTGGTTGTAAAACGGAAATCGGGCTCGTTGGATAAATTTATTAAATCGGCTTCGCTACGGTTAAAGCGCCTGCCTTGTCCAATGCGAGCATCCTGAGGAACAGTTCCGTAATTTACACCATAGTTTTCCGTTGGGCCATAATCGCGCAACGATTCTCCCATGTGGTAAACGGCAACATAATCGTTCGACCATACCGCGTCGGTCGATAAATCGGTACTTATTGAGTTATTGCCATAAAACATGTAAAGTGTGGCACCCGTAATATTGCTTAGTTCGGGTATTTTGACCCATACCAAAAGTTCCCCTGTAACAGGGTCGTAATGATCGATCTGGTGCATCAACATGCCTGTGCCATCGGCATTTTCGGCAAATAATATGTCGTAAGCCTTATAATGGCTGATATTGCCACCATGGTATATATGCCGGAGTGTTGGATCGTTCAGGCTAATTAGAAAGGGAAAATCATACAAGGGTGCAGAGCCATTAACCACAGTATTGCTAATATCGATTTGCCTGCGGTACATAAAACACAAAGCAGGCACTGCCTGTACATTTATGCCTGTTTCACCTGAAGTGTTGCTGCAAATTGCATTGGTGTATTCAACTTCGATAGAAGCCGGCATACCAGTGTTCCAAACAACAACTATATTATCGGTACCCTGTCCACTAACGATTGTGCCGCCTTCAACAGTCCAATTATAGTCTTGAAAACCAGTTTCAGTCCGGTAAACATACTCAATATTTTCATATACACTAGTTTCACCGTTTATAGCGGGAGTTTCGGGCACATCGGGTTGTTCATCAATTGCAACACTGCCCGAAGCCGGAGAAGAACAAGAACCATTGTTAACCGTGAATGTATATGTTGTATTGGCGGTCAAACCGGTGAAATTAGCGGTAGTGCCAGTACCATTCAATGCCAATCCGCCCGGATTTGCTGTAACAGTCCATGTACCACTTGATGGCAAATTGTCCAATGCCACACTACCTGTTGCAACATCGCAGGTTGGTTGTGTAACAGCGCCTGCCAAAGGGGCCGAAGGAACAGGAAGTACTGTAACAGTAACACTTACGGCGGCAGTAACAGAATCGGCTGCACCACCTCCGTGGCAGGCAACCGGATCGCCTTCGAACCTGACATAATACGTTGTTGTAGCTACAGGCGCAGGTATTACCAAATCCTGATCTTCACCTATAGGAACAGGGGAGCCAGTTGTCGGATCGGTATTGTACCAACGGGCTATAGCATTAGTGCCACGGTTGCCCCCTAAGTAACTAAGTGTAATGTTAGATACTGCACCATTGCAAAAATTAATGTAATCGGCTACAGCACTTTCAGGGGCAATTGAACAGGTATAATCGCCAATAAGCTGGTTTACCAAATCGGCCAAATCGGGATAGTCGTTTGCAAGATCGTTTTCATCGCCAACTTCATCGGGTTGGGTAAATGATGTTACCGGCCATGTGTCTTCGAATAAATAAACATCACCATCGTCGTTGTTAAAACTGCTCCAGGGCAAATAAACATCGCCGGCAACAACAAAAATCCCGTCGATATCGGCAAAACTCAGAAAACCCATCATATCGCCCAAAACAATTAACACACCGCCAGGGGCTATTTCAATTTCCGAAAATATTGCTGTTATTAAATCACCAGTAATTATTAAGGTGTCGTTAATATACAAACTGTTCCCAAGGTAAAAATCGACGCTTCCGTTCCTGGTTATGGTACCATTTATGACAACATCATCATCAAGAATATCTGTATCTGGCGCCGGATCGCCGTTCCAACTTGCGTCGTCTTCCCAGTTACCAACAACATTGTTTGTAACATATTGGGCATTTAAAGCTTGTGCAAAAAAAATAACAAAAGCTGACAGGTAAAGAATTCTTTTCATTGAAGGGTAGTTATGGGTTGTTTTGGTTTATTAGGTGAAATTCCGGTAAAATTTGCCGCGAATATATAAAAACTTATTAAAGTACTAAATACTAAATTATTAACCATTGGAATACAAACTAGTAATTCCACATGGGAGATTATCCATTTTTCCAGCAACTTACCGGCGGCGAAAACGATGTTTGTAAACATTTTTGAGCAGTGCAGGTAATTGATGTTTTTTACTATAAATTATATAGCCAGGTTATATTTTGGATGGGTGTTTTTGATGAAACCAGAATTCAATAAGCCCGACGGCAGCTTTTTATATATAAAAAACCCAGATAATATAACTGTTGGTTTTTTAATAATTCCCCTTAAAATATGTTCTCAATGTCTTATCGACATATTGGTTCCTGTTCAGTATTATTGATATTAAAAACCAACTTTTTTGTAGTTTCCGTGTTAAATTACCTTAAACAAATTTTAATGCTATAATTTGCACAACATATTCTTAATATGATATAAAGAAATTCTTTAACAGTATTAAATTCGTTTTTAATTCAAATTAATTCAAAAGCACTATGCTGGTTATTCTTGTGCTGTTTGTTGTTATTGCTTTTGGGCTGACTGTAATTCGAGGCAGGATAAGCATTTACAAAGTATTTTTACCAGTTATCCTGCAATTATCTGCATTTGTTTACTTTTTCATCAAAATAAAACATATTGGCAAATACGATAAAATAAATGAAATTTACAGGTGGATACCTCAATTGGGACTAAACCTAGAGTTTACCCTCGACGGCTTAAGCCTGGTTTTTGCTTTACTGGTTACCGGTATTGGTGTGTTGGTTTTTATTTATGCCCATTCTTATATGCGCCATTATGGGAGAAGCGGCTATTTTTACTTCTACCTCACCATATTTTCGGCAGCAATGCTCGGCCTGGTTTTATCTGCCAATATGATACAGCTATTTATATTTTGGGAACTTACAAGCCTGCTTTCTTTTTTGCTAATTAGTTTTTTTCATGAAAAAGAAGAAGCCAGAAAGGCTGCACTTCAATCGCTTTATATAACTGGTTTTGGCGGCTTATGCCTTTTGGCAGGCTTTCTGATAATAGGGGGCATAACAGGAAGCTATTCTTTGGAAAACTGGTTGTTGCATGCCGATGCGGTAAAGTCGGACAAACTATATTTACCAGCCTTGCTTTTAATACTTGTGGGGGCGTTCACAAAATCGGCACAGTTTCCTTTTCATTTTTGGCTGCCCGGGGCAATGCAGGCACCCACACCTGTAAGTTCATATCTCCATTCGGCTACCATGGTTAAAGCCGGCATTTTCTTATTGGCACGTTTAACACCAGTACTTGGGGACACACCGGAATGGACATTTATAATCCCGCTGATTGGCGTGTTAACCATGCTCACAGGCTCTTATTTTGCTATAACACAAACCGATTTAAAAGCAATTCTGGCCTACACAACCATAAGTGCATTGGGCATATTGGTGCTTATGCTGGGCATTGGAACAACACTGGCAGTTAAAGCTGCTATGGTTTTCTTGTTTGTGCATGCGTTTTATAAAGCTTCGTTGTTTATGCTGGCAGGCTTTATTGATAAAAAAACCGGCACCCGCGATATATCAAAACTTGGCGGGTTAATACACCACATGCCATTTACATTTGTTTTTGCGCTGCTGGCGCTGTTTTCGATGGCAGGGTTGCCCCCTATGCTGGGCTTTTTGAGCAAAGAGCTTATATACGAAGCAAAAGTCCACTCGCCTGGAATAGCCTCAATGGTTCTGATTCTGGGGATTTCTACCAATGTTTTGCTGGTAGCAACATCGCTTTTTTTTATTTCAAAAGTTTTCCTGGGCAAAAAAAGCAATTACCCGAAACACCCCGATGAAAAAGGCTTGCTATGGCTTGCAGGCCCGGCATTATTAACATTGCTCAGCCTTTTTTTAGGCATCTGGCCCGAAGCTTTAGGCGAACTCCTTCAGCCGGCTTTAAATTCTGTCGGGTTTGGTGCTGAAATGGTTAAGCTTAAACTCTGGCATGGATTTAACCGGGTATTTTTTCTTAGTGCTTTCACTGTTTCCTTGGGTGTATTTCTTTGGTGGCTGACTGCCTTCAGGGCTGGTTTTATAATAAAATGGCGACAGTTAAACAAAAAAATATTTACATGGAACTTTAGCGATGCCTTTGCTGGTGGAATAGCCTCGTTGGTGAAATTCTCAAAAATAAGCACAAGCCGTATCCAGCATGGCTATCACAGGTTCTACCTGCTATCGACCATTCTTTTTGTAAGCCTGCTGTTATGGTTCCAGATATATATTACCAGGGGTGTTGAAACTGACATTTCTTTTAGCGCACGTCCTTTTTATATTCTTGGTTTATGTGTTGTTGTTTTTCTTTCGGCATTATTTGCAACTTTAACTAATTCGCGAATTGTGGCCATTATAGCTATGGGCGTTGTTGGATATGGCATTTCTTTAATTTATATGTATTACAGTGCCATAGATTTGGCCATTACCCAAATACTGGTTGAAACTTTTACTATTGTTATGTTTGTTATTATTCTTCAGCGCCTCCCGAATTTTGCACGGCTTTCATCTAAACATGCCAAAATACGCGATATGTTAATTGCATTACTTTTTGGCGGTGGCATGATGATGTTGGCCATTAAGTCGATAAGTGTTGACTTTCGGCAACCTGTTTCGGGGTTTTTCACCGAAAACAGTTACATAAAAGCTCACGGGGAAAATGTGGTAAATGTAATCCTTGTCGATTTCAGGGCATTGGACACTCTGGGCGAAGTTACAGTGCTAGCCATTGCAGCTTTGGGTGTTTATGCTTTAATACATAAAAAATCGAAAAAAGAATGAATTCAATTATTTTACAACTGGCAGAAAAATATATCCGGTGGATTTTTTTAATATTCTCGGTTATTGTATTAATCCGCGGCCACAACCAGCCAGGCGGAGGGTTTATTGCCGGACTGCTGGCAGGCCTGGCAATTATATTTAAAGGGTTTGCCTTTACCCCCGGCCATGTAAACCCAAAGCTTGAAAACCGATCACAAATTCTTATAGGGGCAGGCATTTTGGCCATTGCTTTAAGTTTTATCCCTTCGGTTTTGTTTGGCCAACCATTTATGCAAGGCAGTTGGTTTATATTTTCGCTGCCCGCAATAGGCAGTGTGAAAGCGGGTACCCCCTTTTTATTTGATATTGGTGTTTTTTTGGCCATAACCGGCGTGGTATTTATGTTTTTCTTCTCATTAACAACCCCAAAATAATGGAAATAACACTTGCCATATTAATCGGTCTGTTATATGCTGTTGGGGCATATATGATTTTGCGCCGAAGCATTCTCAAATTTATAATTGGTATAATTTTTTTAAGCAATGCCACCAATTTACTAGTTTTTATTTCTTCCGGAATTGTTGCCGGAAAACCAGTTTTTGTTAAAGGGGCCCGTATTGATGGCCCGCTTGCCGACCCGTTGCCGCAGGCCTTGGTACTTACTGCTATTGTAATCGGACTGGGAATTGTGGTTTTTTCGCTGGCATTGAAATACAAATTTTTTAGCGAAACCGGCACAGACGATTTGGATCAATTAAAAAAAACCGACGAATAAAATATGATAACCACAGCTTTGCCCATACTTGTCCCCTTTGTGTTTATAATAGTTTTCCTGTTTTTGCGATCATCCAGGCTTACGCAATGGTTAAGCCTCTTCGGAAGCAGTATATTAGTGGTTGTTTCGGTTTATCTATACAGCAGGGTTACAAGCATTGGAATACAGGTACTGCATGTCGGAGGCTGGAAAGCCCCCTTTGGCATATCGCTTGTAATCGATCACCTGTCGGGAATAATGCTTTTGGCAACATCGGTAATTGTTCTCAGCATTTCAGTGTATTCGTTCAGCTATATTGAAAAACAGTTTCCTTTTAGCCGGTTTTACCTGTTCTTTTTTGCACTAATTATGGGTGTAAACGGAGCTTTTATAACCGGCGATATTTTTAACTTGTATGTATGGTTTGAGGTAATTCTAATGTCGTCGTTTGTGTTAATTACCCTTGGCAGCAAAAAAGCCCAACTCGAAGGCGGCATTAAATATATGGCATTGAATATATTCGGCTCGCTGTTGTTTTTAGCCGGGCTGGGCCTCCTTTACGGACAAACCGGCACATTAAACATGGCACACCTGGCAGCTATACTCAGGGAAGAACAGCATGCCCTTCAGGTTAACCCTGCAACAATTTTGTTTTTTGTGGCATTTGGGATTAAGGCGGCAGTTTTCCCTTTGTTTTTCTGGCTGCCGGCATCTTATCATACTGCAAACATAACCATTACATCGCTTTTTTCAGGTTTGCTTACAAAAGTTGGTGTATATGCCCTTATTCGTGTGTTTACACTGTTTTTTGTACAGGATCAGCATTTTTGGCACAACCTTATTCTTATTATTGCCGGCCTAACAATGCTTGTTGGCGGACTGGCTGCCACATCTCAATACGAAACCAGAAAAATACTGTCATACCATATTATCAGCCAGATAGGGTATATGATTATGGGACTTGGCATTTTTACCCCCCTGGCTGTTGCCGGTGCAATTTTTTTTATGGTGCATAATATGGTTGCCAAAACAAACACTTTCCTGATTTCTGGTGTTATAAGCCGTTTGAAAGGAACTTACCAGTTGAAAGAAGTTGGGGGCTTGTTCATCCAAAACCCCCTGTTGGCTATACTTTTCATTATACCGGCACTTTCTCTTGCTGGTTTCCCGCCACTTTCGGGTTTTTTTGCCAAGTTTATACTTTTTAAATCCGGAATTGAAAACCATAATTACCTGATAACTGCAGCCGCATTGCTAACTGCCATGCTTACCCTCTATTCTATGACTAAAATATGGATTGAGGCTTTTCTTAAAAAACAGCCAGATGGCACAGAAGCAAACCCGGCACAAAATAAATTATCGGTATTTGATATTTTGCCTTCTGCAATACTTGGTTTAATAAGTGTTGCAATGGGGGTTTTTGCCGGTAATTTCTTTGGTATGTGCCTCGAAGCGGCCAATAATTTAATTAACCCTGTGTTGTACATCGAAACCATGCTACAATGAAAATAATTGCAAAAACGTACAATATTCTTTCTTTTATTTTTTTTTACCTGTTAAAACTTATTGAATCGAACCTTTATATTGCCTATGATATTTTAACGCCTAAGATGCATGTTAAGCCCGGAATGATTGAGGTGCCGATAACCATCCGGTCTGATTTCGGCATTTTGCTTTTCAGCAACCTTCTGTCGATGACCCCCGGTTCGTTAAGTATTGATATCAGCGTTGATAAAAAGCAAATGAAGGTTCACATACTTTATAACAATAACGAGCAAAAGAGCTTAAAAGAAATCGAAAATATTCAGGAACGCATAAAAAAAATTATTAAATAATAATGGACACCATTTTATCGGACACAATACTGATTATTAGTTTTGGCATACTTCTTTTGGCCCTTGTAATTGCTTTTGCCAGGTTATATATGGGGCCAACTGTACACGACAGAATAACTGCAATGGACCTTATTGCGTCTGTTGTAATGGGGTTTGTGTTAATTTACAGTGTATTGGTAAATAAGACAATATACTTCGATATTGCAATTATTATTTCTTTAGTATCGTTTATCGGTACAGTGGCCATATCAACCTATTTAAAACTTAAAAAATGAAAGATATACTTATTGCCATTACCATATTTGCCGGTTCGCTTTTTATTCTTATTGCAGCAATTGGCATTATCAGGTTTAACGACTTGTACAGCAGGATGCACGCCACCACCAAGGCTACCTCTTTCGGGTTGTTTTTGCTTATGATTGGTATTAGCCTTTCGTTTAACCAGCTTACAATTTACCTGAAAGCCCTTTTAATAATTATATTCGTTTACTTAACAGCCCCGCTGGCGGCACATGCAATTGCTAAATCGAAAGAACACCTTGACGAAAAAGAATGTAAATAATGAATGAGGTTAGTTTTAACCTGATTAATTCACAAATTTAATCTATCAACCTGTTTTCGATTAAGTTACACTAATTTTTTTAAGCAAAAAAAAGTGTAACTAAATCGGGTTAACCTGCTTTAGCTCT
>JAFGQZ010000088.1 GCA_016935435.1 Bacteroidales bacterium | reverse complement strand
CTCTTTTCGCTTTTGCAAAAATAAGCTAAAAATATATGCTAAAAAATTTGGATTTTAAGACAGTACCTTGCGCCAGACATTAAAATTAATAACTTTCGGAAATGAGTAGAAAATATAAGTTCAGTGTCAAAGAATCAATCTAACCTCTAACTAAGCGTAGTTTGTCTGAATTACAGGCACAACAAATAAACGAAGAGGTTAAGCGTAACGTTTTCTACGCTTTTTTTAATTATGGTAGCATTTACTAACGGCTTATTAAGCCAACTGTTTAAGCTTGTTTTTGGTGCAAATGCCAACGAATATGGGAATACAGGGCTTTTTTATCAACCCTGTAAAGCCCATTTATCGTGGCCTGTGTATGTACAAAAAACCGGTTAAAGGCTTATTCTTTATTGTTGGCCATAAACAATGTTTGCGTAGGATAAGCAAATTCAATCCCCCTTTTGGAGAACTCCTCGAAAATTCTCAGGTTAATCGACTGCTGGATGTCCATATATTTAACGTAATCGGCCCCATAAATAAAATATACTACTTCAAAGTTCAGGCTAAATGCGCCATATTCGAAAAAATGGGCACGATCGAACTCAACATCGGCATTTTCCAAAACAATGTCCTTAATAATTGTGGGTATAATTTTGAGGCTTTCAAAAGAAGTCTGATAAGTAACTCCCAGCCTGAACAAAGCCCTGCGCTTTTCCATACGTTTAAAATTGTGCACCCTCGAACTCGAAAGATCGCTGTTGGCCACTACCAACTGCTCGCCGGTTATACTGCGTATGCGCGAGGTTTTTATGCCAATGGCTTCTACCGAGCCTTTTTTATCGTCGATAATTATAAAATCGCCCACCTCAAAAGGCCTGTCGAAAAATATCACAAAGTAGTTGAACAAATCGCCAAGTATGTTTTGGGCGGCCAGGGCTATTGCAATACCTCCAATACCAAGGCCGGTAACCAATGCTGTAATATCGTACCCAAAATTGTCGAGCAGGAAAACAAACCCCAGTATCCAGATTACAATGGTTATAATCGTCATAATTCCTTTAACCTGCTTGAGCTTGGCCTCGCTATTGTCGAGTTTGGTAATTTTACTTTCGATAAAATACCGTATTGCCGAAATTAACAACCGTAAGGCAAAAAAAGTAATAACAACTACCGATACAGCGCGAAGGACTTTCTCAAGGCGATCGCTAAGGTTGAGGTTTGTAACCGATATATAAAAAGCCATAAACACCAAAAGGGGCAAAACCGAACGCTCCACCATTCGCACTATAAAATCGTCGAATGTGCTTTCGGTGCCCTCCGACCACTTATGAAGCCTTTTCAACACTATTTTCCTGAATATTCTTATTGCTGTGTACAAAACAATAAACAATAAAACTGCAAGCAGGTAAGATAGTACTGAGTTGCCGTAATAGGTTTTGTCTAAAAAATCCATAATCGTTATTTTTTAATTTTAGGTTTTTCCTGTTGTAAAAATTTTCTGTCGGTTTTTAAAAGCTACTTAGCATAATGAAATTTAACCATTTGCAAGCCAGAAGTTACTGCTTAACACTTTAACCGGGCAGCAAAAGTTTGTCGATTTTTTTCATATACTCTTCTTCGTACAACAAAAGTGCCTGGCAATGGTTTCCAAGCACTTCAAAAAACATTTTGGGCTGATTGGCATTGTTGTATAACTTAAGCCCCATGCGAAAGGGAATTTCTTTGTCTTCTACACTGTGCACAACCAATAACGGAAGGTTTTCGGCCTTAGGCAGCAGCTTAAGCGAAGAATAGGGCGAGCGCGCCATAAAAAACACAAATGGCTTCAGTATTTTCGGCATTTTTATGAGCGAAACCGCCCGCTGCGAAGTAAAAGCCCCTTCCAATACCATAAGGTCGAACACTCCTGGGTTGTTGTGTGCAAGTTTTACGGCAAGGTTGCCGCCAAAAGAAAACCCCCAGAGAATAAGCTTTTTATTTTTTACATCGCTACGCTTTTTTACCTGCTTTAAAAACAACTGACTGTCTGTTAATACATTGCGATGCGAGGCCCTGCCCTCTGATTCGCCCATTCCTTCGTAATCGAAGGTAAAAACCTGGTAGTTGTTTTTTAATAGCACGCTTATAATATTGTACCACGATGAAATATCGCCCGAATTGCCCTTCAACATAAAAATGGTTGCTTTGGCCTCGCCGGCAGGTTTAAAAAAGGCTGCCGATAAAATTTCGCCCGAACGGTTGGTATTGGTAATAAATTCTACGTTTACAGAGTCGGGCAAATCAATAAGCACGGGCTCTTTTTTAAAGAATGCCCGGTTAAAGGCGCACGAGTTTAATGCACATAAAATAAGTATTAAACCGGTAGGCAGGCAAAGTAATTTGTGTAATTTCTGAAACATATATCGAAAATGCATTAACTGGCAAAAATATATTAATATGCCATTATGTTTCAAGTTTTTTTGCCATATTAATTAAAAATTGAAAACAGTGAGGTTTGTGCGGTGCCAATCACAATGGAATGTTCCTTAAAATTCTATCTTTGTAAAACTTAATAGGGTTTTTTAATGACAGGAAATAAATTGATACTGGTTACCAACGACGACGGTTACCAGGCAGATGGTTTTAATGCACTAATAGAGGCCATGCTCCCCCTGGGCGATGTTGTTGCAGTTGCGCCACGCGAGGCGCAATCGGGCATGTCGCATGCCATTACAGTAAAACAACCCTTACGTTTTCACAAAATAAAACACGGCGAAAGGTTACAGGTATATGTAGTAAACGGCACTCCTGTCGATTGCGTTAAAATTGCCATAAACCATATACTGCACCGAAAACCCGATTTGCTGGTTTCGGGCATTAACCACGGAAGCAATTCATCTACAAGTATTTTATACTCCGGCACAATGGGGGCAGCCCTCGAAGGAAGCATAAACCTGATTCCCTCTGTCGGGTTTTCGCACATAAAATATTCTAACGATATCGACTTTCGGGCGGCAGCAAAATATTCTGCCATTATAGCAGAAAGGGTTTTGGAAAACGGCTTGCCAAGAAAAATATGCCTGAACGTTAATTTTCCGGATGTTGAAGCAGATAATGTTGCAGGCATAAAAATATGCAGGCAAACTATGGGGTATTGGCGAGAAGAATTCGACAGGCGCATCGATCCTGTAGGTGTTGAATATTTCTGGCTTACAGGTTTTTACCATAACGAAGAGCCCGAAGCCAGCGATACCGATGAATGGGCGCTTAAGCACAATTATGTTTCTATTGTGCCTGTTCAGTCGGATCTTACCAGTTACGAAACCATAAAAATGCTTAACAAATGGAATTTTTAGAGAAACTTCGGCGGCTCGACAATTTCTGGTTTGGCCTTATTACAGGGCTTGCCCTGCCACTTGCACTTTATCCGCTTATACGCCCGCTCGATCCGGCAACCTTTAATTTTATTAAGTCGGTATATAAACTAACCATTATAAAACTACTGCCCATGCTTTTGAGCAGGTGCATATTTCCGAATGCCCTATTGTTTTTTATTTTTATTTGGAGCGGCTACGAACGGGCAGCAAAAGGCATTCTGTACTCAACAGTAGCAATGGTAAGCGCCCTTATTCTAATTCAAATAATTTTTTAAAAAGCAATTTTTGCCATTAACATTTTCTAAAAGTTTTACCATGAAATATTATTTAATAGCTGGCGAAGCATCGGGCGATTTACATGGGGGAAACCTTATAAGTCAATTGAAAATTGCTGACAAGAATGCGGTTTTCAGGGGCTTTGGCGGCGAAAAAATGGAAGCTGCCGGCATGCAGCTAACTGTACATTACAGGCAAATGGCTTTCATGGGCGCTTTTGAAGTTTTGGCAAATTTGCGGAAGATTAACAGTAATTTCGTTACCTGTCGTAAAGATATTCTTGAGTTTAAGCCCGATGCCGTAATTCTTATCGATTATGCTGGCTTTAACTTGCGAATGGCGCGTTTTGCCAAAGAAAACAATATAAAAACACTTTTCTATATTTCGCCAAAAGTTTGGGCATGGAACAAATCCCGAATAAAAAAAATTAAAGCTTATATCGACCAGTTGTACCTGATATTGCCTTTCGAAAAGGAGTTTTACAGCCGGTATGGGTACAATTCAACAGTATATGTAGGCAACCCGCTTACCGATGCCATCGATACGTTCAGAAACGGGGAACAAATCTCTGCCAATGAATTCAGGCAGCAGAACGGGCTCAACAGCCGCCCGGTAATAGCCCTGTTGGCCGGAAGCCGTAAACAGGAAATTATACGCCTTTTGCCCGAAATGCTGAAAGTTTCTGCCCGTTTTCCCGAATGCCAGTTTGTTGTTGCTGGTGCGCCATCGGTGCCCGATAGTTTGTATGATAAAATAATTAAAGGCACCGGTGTTAAAATTGTTTACAATCAAACCTATCAGCTTTTATCGCATGCCCATGCGGCAATAGTTGCCTCAGGCACTGCCACCCTCGAAACGGCATTGTTTAATGTGCCACAGGTAGTTGTATATAAGTTTAACACTGTTTCGTTTTTAATGTTCAGGCCTTTTATATGGGTAAAATATTTTTCGCTGGTGAACATTATAATGAACAAACCAGTTGTTAAAGAAATACTTCAGTTTGGCATTGCCCGCAAAGCGCACAAAGAGCTTGGACGTATTCTTAACGACAGCGTGTACTATCAACAGATGAAAGCAGGGTATGCAAGCCTTGCCGAATTTATTGGAAGCCCCGGCTCATCGGAACGGGCAGCAAAACATATTATCGAATTTTTGCAAACTAAACAACTATGAAAACCTTAGTTTTCCTGTCGATGGTAATTGCCCCCTTAACCCTTATGGGACAGACCATACAGGTAAGTCTTTTTGATAATGCAAATAGCAGGGCTTATACGGTATCGGTGCAGCAGGGCAGGTATTTACTGGTATGTAACGGCGAGAAATACGGTGAATATAAAAAAGGCAGCATTTTCTATGTTAGCCAAAGAGGCGATATGGTTGAAATTCGCGATAAGAATTCGCTTATCGGGGTGTTCCCCGAGGTTTCTGTTATGCACCACGATAAGCAATGTGTGCTTACAGTTAAAGGTATTAACCCCGAAACACTTTCGCAATTATACGACGATGCACTGGTTTTCAAGGTTGCCGATAATAAGCTCAGGGCAATTAACCATATCGATCTGGAAAAATATATTGCCGGGGTTATAGAGGCAGAGGGAGGCATTGACGCACCCCTCGAATATTATAAGGCACAGGCTGTGCTGGTTCGTACTTATACCATTAAAAATATTTATAAGCATGCCGAAGAGGGTTTTAACCTTTGCGACCAGGTACATTGCCAGGCATATAAGGGAAAAAGCATGAGGAACCCCCAGATATACGAAGCAACCCGATATACGGCAGGGCAGGTATTGGTCGATACCGACCAGGTACTGGCCATGGCGCCATTTCATTCGAGCTGCGGCGGACAAACCAGTCAGGCTGGTATTTACTGGCAATCCGATTTGCCATATTTACGCCCCGTTAACGATCCGTTTTGCCTTTCTCTCCGAAATGCAAACTGGGAACAACGCATCCCCCTAAGCGAATGGAAGCTGTTCCTTTCGGCCTCCGGTGTTACAAAACCCGAAAACTACCTTAATTATCAATCGGCAGGCCGCGAACAGTTTTTTATCAACGGAAAACAGAAATTAACTTTTAGGCAAATTAGAGAAAAATTCGGGCTGAAGTCGTCGTACTTTTCAATAGAACAACAGGGGGGCGAAATTGTATTTAAAGGCAAAGGTTTCGGGCACGGCATTGGCATGTGCCAGCTTGGGGCAATGGAAATGGCAAGGGTTGGTTATACCTATATCGATATTTTACATTTTTATTTTCACCCCGTTGAGCTGCGCGATTACCGCGAAATGGAATTACACAGGTATTAAAAAGTTACATTTCCTTTTAAAATTTATTGATTAACAGGCTGCAATTCTTCTTTTGCAATACTTATAGCCATTTTTAGCCTTGTTAACAAGTTAGATTTTTTTGCCTGTTGTGCTGATTTAATTCTTTAATATCAAGATGTTTAAAGAGTTCATGGCTTTAGATTGCCAGTTCATTCCGGCACTTTTTTGTGGATTTTACGTAAAAAATCTTGTGTTTTACATTTTATTATTCGTTGTAAAAATATTCTATAGCTATGAACAAATTTCGGAATTTCTGTAAAAACAGCCCCATTTTCTTTTTTATTGCCTTATTTGTTATAATATCGGGCGCATCGCTAAGCTCTTGCGAGAAAGACAGCCCCAAGCCGGTTTATAAGCCCGACGACACCAATACCAGCGACACATTGCCGGTGGTTAATTTTACCCACCATACCGAATGGTCGTACAACCTTGGAATGTACGAAGTTAATATCCGTCAATATACCCCCGAAGGCACTTTTAAAGCCTTTCAGGCCCACCTTCAGCGGCTAAGCGATATGGGCATGGGCATATTGTGGATTATGCCTGTTAGTCCTATTGGTATTGAAAACCGCATTGGCACATTGGGCAGTTATTATTCGGTAAGGGATTACCGGGCTGTTAACCCCGAATTTGGAACAATGGCCGATTTTAAAAACCTGGTAAAAGCAGCACACGATAAGGGCATGTTTGTTATCATCGACTGGGTGGCAAACCATACTTCGTGGGACAATGTGCTTACCATTAGCAACCCCGAATATTATGTAACCGATGCACAGGGGAATTTTATTGCACCTCCCGGAACCGATTGGTCCGACGTTATTGAACTTGATTTTACCAATAACGAACTTCGCAATTATATGGTTGAAACCCTTAAGTACTGGGTGCTCGAAACCGGAATCGATGGTTTCAGGTTCGATGCTGTTGAACATGTGCCCGATAATTTTTGGACATATATGGTTCGCGAACTTAGAAAATATAAACCTGATATTTTTCTGCTTGCAGAAACCCAGGGAAAAAAATACCTTGATCTCGGTTTCGATATGGACTACTGCTGGAGCCTCCACGGTTGGGACTGGGGCCTGATGAAAAAAATATATAATAAAACTGCCGGAATTTCCGACCTTGTAAATTTTATTAACAGCGAGGCTTCGACATACAGCGAAAGCGATTATCGTTTGTATTTTACCTCGAACCACGATGAAAACTCTTGGTATGGCACCGATAAAGAACAATTGGGCAACAGCTACGAAGCATTTGCCGTGCTCGCCCATACCCTTAACGGTATGCCCCTTATTTATAGCGGACAGGAAGCCGGGTTGAACAAAAGGCTGGCCTTTTTTGAAAAAGACCAGATATCGTGGTCAAATATGGCTTACGAGGAGTTCTATACTACCCTTTTGCAGCTTAAAAGAAACAATGAGGCCTTATGGAATGGTTTGAAAGGGGGCAACCCTGTGAGGGTCGCAACCACTCAGGATACCAAAATATTCTCGTTTTACAGGGAAATGAACGACGACAAGGTGCTGGTTTTGCTTAACCTTTCCGACACCCAGGTTTCATTCTCTATTACCGGTGAAGCCGGATTTGGTTCATATTCCGATGTTTTTGCAGGTTCCGGCACGGACATTGATGCTGCAAGCCAGTTTTCGCTGCCAGCATGGGGCTATAAAGTTTTTGAAAAGAAAAAATAACATATAATAAAACACTAAAAAACCTGCCGAACAAAACCGGCAGGTTTTTTTTATGTCCATTTCTGATAAGACTATAATGTTTAAAATGAATAGGTAACTGTAAATCTGAGATGAACCAATGCGCAGATTTTTAATTATCATTTTTTAATTATTTTCATTCCCTTTATTTTTTTTTCAGATTAAGGCCAGAAGTTCGGTGTATTCCATGTCAAAAGCTTTTGCCACATTTTCGTAGGTGCATTTTCCTTTATATAAATTAACCCCTTTATAAATTGCTTTCGATTTTCGCGCAGCGGCTTCAAGCCCCATTCCGGCAATCATTAAACCGTATGGAAGGGTTGTGCTGGTGAGTGCAATGGTGCTGCTGAGCGCTACGGCACCGGGCATATTGGCTACACCGTAATGTACTACATCGTCGATAATATAAACAGGGTTGTCGTGTGTAGTGGGCTTAATGGTTTCGACACAGCCGCCCTGGTCAACGGCTACATCAACTATTACTGCTCCTTTTTTCATTGTATTAAGGTGTTCTCGTTTAACCAGGGTAGGTGCTTTAGCCCCTGGGAGCAAAACAGCCCCAATGAGCAGGTCGCATTCCTGTATGGTTTTTTCAATATTGGCATCGGTACTGTAAAGGGTTGTTATTCGCGAGCCAAAAATATCATCGAGATAGGCAAGCCTGTCGGCGTTAATGTCGAGAATTGTAACATCGGCGCCCATACCTGTAGCTATTTTACATGCATTTGTGCCAACAACACCGCCACCAATAATGGCAACCTTTCCGCGCGAAACACCCGGCACACCGCCAAGCAGTACCCCGCGGCCACCAAAAGTTTTCTCGAGGTACTTGGCGCCCTCCTGCACAGAGAGCCTTCCGGCAATTTCGCTCATGGGCTTGAGGCAGGGCAATTGCCCGTCGTCTTTTTCAATGGTTTCGTAAGCAACCCCTTTTATTCCTTTTTCCTGTAATGCTGTTGTAAGTTTTTTATCGGCTGCCAGGTGCAGGTATGTGTAAAGTATTTGGTTTTCTTTAAATAAAGGGTATTCTTCGGGCAGGGGTTCTTTTACCTTAACAATCATTTCGCTGAGCGAATAAATTTCTTCCCTGTTGGCTATTATTGAAGCCCCTGCGCTAATATAACCTTCATCGTCGAAGCCTGCAGCAGCCCCTGCATTTTTCTGTATAAGTACCTTGTGCCCCCTGGCTACATACGACTTTACGTCCGATGGTGTTAAGCCTACACGGTATTCGTGTGTTTTAATCTCTTTAAGGCAACCTACTATCATATTTATTTGTTTTTCGGAATTATTGTTATAAAAAAAGCGAAAAACAATTTTTCGGTTTATGATAATCGTCATCTGAAACAACTGTAAGCCAAAATATTAAAATGATTTTAATCATTCATTGCCTGTTGTTCCTATCAAATAAACAAAAAAACCTGTCCGATTAACATTGTAAGATAATATTTACAGGCATTCGGTCTGCCGTATAAAATCACTCAGGCATAATTATTAATCTATGAGTTATATTTCAGCCTCTTTCCCATTCCCTGGCCGCCATCCGATTTCCGGCGTTTGCCCATTCCTGTACCTAGTTTTTCGTTTAATTCCCCGGTGGTGTGCTTTCGGCATTTTCCTACGCCCCTGCCTGTTCCCGGTCCTTTTCCTTCCGGTCCTTTCCCGTTCATTTTTGGCATAATAGTTATTGTTAGTAATGTTAACCTGCCTTAACACCGATTATTGTAAAAATCAATGAATAGGGCAGGTTAAAAATGATAGTTTCTTATATAATATTTTTTTTCTTTGTAAATGACACTTTTGATAAGTTCCTGAGCCAGGAGCGATTCTATTACAGAAATGCCGGTGTTATTTTGTTTCAGAAGATTTGCAATGGTATCTTCCCTTAACGGGTGCACAGCTGTAATATTTAAAATATCTTCATATGCATTGCCTGTAAACCCTGTATCGGTACCTTCAAAGCCGGTAAGAAGCTCAGTAGTAATGCCGGCTTCGTGGTAAACCTGCCATGTTTCAGTAACTTTTTCTTCTGAAACCGGTTTAACTTCTTTTACCGCTGGTGGACGTGTTGGGATAGACAAGTAGGCTATTTTAGGTTTTAGGCTGGCAATAAAAGAGGCATTTTGTCCCAAATGGCCACTGGAGTCATTTAAGCCCGCAACGAGCATTGTTTCGGTATGTAGCTTACCTTTGAAACCTGAAGAAAAAGTTGTTAACCCTTCAATTATTTTCTCGAAATTTATTTCAGCTACTGGCCTGTTAATTTTGTTCCATACGGTTTTATCCACTGTGTCAATCTTAACCGACACCCAGTCGGCTTCCATTAAATCGTCCTGCACAGCTTTATCGTATATAAGCGATGAATTGGTAATAACAGCAATAGGTATCCCAAACCTTTTTAATAGTTTAATTTCCCTGCCCAGGTTAATATCAAGGGTTGGTTCGCCGTTGGCAACAAAAGTGAGGTAATCGGGTATATGGTTTTTGTCGAGCTTGTTAATATGTTTAGCAACCTCTTGAACTAATTTTTGCGGCTCATAAAAACTAAGCCTTACTGCCGACTTTTTCTTTGTATCGCCAATTTGGCAATATACACAATTGTATGAACAAACTTTGTGCGAAACAATATTGTTTATTCCAAGGCTTTTGCCAAGCCTTCTCGATGGTATTGGGCCGAATGCAATCATATTTCAGGCTTTCAAAATCATAATTATTGCTTCGAAGTAGCAAGCTTCCCTGAACTTTCAGGAGCATGTCCATTAATTGCATCTTACTGCTGATTCTGCCCCGCTTAATAATGTTAGGTTTAACAAGAAGAATGCCCGGAAAAAGCTTACATTTTATTTGTCGATAGACTAACCTTCGCCGGACATTTTGCTTATTAGACCTATTCCCTGGCCTTTTCAAGTTCGCTTAAACGTCTTTCAATGTCTTTTTGGCTGCGCTTTAGCATGTCGGCCCGGACTTTTAGCATTTTTGCCTCATCGTCTTTATTAAGCGCCTGTGTCCAGCCGAAATTAGGCATTAATCCTGCAAACGGCCAGCCCATATTGCAGCGCCTGCCATTGCCCATGCCCCTTCCGTGGCCTCTACTGTTGCCAGGCCCACTTCCCATGCCTCCTCCAAATCCTTTGGTGTTGCCGGGCGTATCGTAACCCCAGCATAAGCCTAATGCTCTTCCGGCACTGGAACCTTGTCCCATTGACCCGGTTCGATCTCCTTGTGGCATATTCTATAATTTATTTGAGTTAAACAATTCAATTATTTCTTGTATTGTTTGTATGGTTTATACCAGTTGTATTTCAATGTTGTGTTTTAATGTTTAGTTTTTTAAGTTTTGCCCTAAGCGGTCATCCATCATTGAGTTTTTTTTTTTCGATGATGAAAGTTTCATATTTTCAGTTTAAATAAATTGTTTAATAAAAACGGTTTGACAATTTCTTTTTTTTGTAGTTGTTGCCCTATGCTGTTTTGTTGCTGCAGGTAGCTGGTTAACGAAGCACGAAGCGTTTTTATGGCCAAAATTGCACAATGAGCTTCAACCTGTTCGCCTGCTGCCCTGAATACGTCTGTTGGTGTAAGCTGTAAAGCTTCGGTTATTGTTTTGCCTTCTGCTATCCACGCAGTAAGTGTACCGCATACCAGCGATGAGTGACAACCATCGGTAACAAAAGTGGCTTGCTGTATTTTTTCATCTTCAATTCTCAGCCAAAGCTCAATTGTATTCCCCAATTGCCCTTTAATGCGTGCATTTGCATTAGCATTGCGCAGTGGGCCAAAGTTTGTGGGCAATGACCGCAGCCCGAGTTTATGCAAATTAGATATATGCTTTTCCATTGCAAAATTTGATATAAAGATAATGATTTAAATGAGCATAAGTTCATTTAAATGTGTTTTTATTTTTTTCTTGCAGTTTACCACGAAAACCTTTGCAGCGCAAACTAATTACAGTTTGGTTTATGGGCTGTAAAGAAAACCTATAATCCGAATTGCAGTAGGATGAAGCCAGCAATAAGGCCGGCAAGCATATTAATAATTTTAACTTTTATAAAATCTTTTCGTGACTCGGCAAGCAGTGGTATCATGCCGTGGCCGTCCTGAACAATGCTGTTTGCCAATAAAATACTAAATGGCAGAAGGTTTTGGGTAAATAGCGTAACAAATACCAGGTGGGGGCCCGATTCGGGTATCAGGCCAACGAGTATGGCAACAAGCAATATTAAATAAAGGTTATTCTGCAAAAGGTTCGACAGGGAAAGATTGCCCATAACAAAATGCAGGGCGATAAATGCAGCCCAGGTCCATAAGAATATCCTTAACAAGTGCTTTTTGAGTATATGGTTGTATAAATGTTCTTTCAAAAAATGTTCGGGAACAGTAATAAAAACAAACAGAAGAAAAACGCCCCCGGCCATAAAAGTTACTTTTTTCCAGTTCCAGCCGGGTTCGCCAATAATGCCCCAAAACAATAATACAATAAAAACCAGGATAAACAATATTAACACTGCCCTTTCGAAGGTTATAGACTTAAGTTGTGGTATTATTGCCCCTTTTGAAAAGCACCGGCAGTTTTCGTGTTTGTGTACGATAAAACCTTGCGGTTGGCCGGTATTATTGCGCCGGGCAAAAAGGTGGACAATCCACCCGGCAGATATTGCCACAATCAGTAAAACTATATTCAATATTAGTGCTTTGCCCGGAAACAAGGCAAACATAACAAAAGCTTCATCGCCCGATGTTGCTATCATTACTGTTACCAGGCCTGCAAGCCCCATCATGCGGTGTGTGTATAACGAAACTACGGTAAATGCCCCCAGGCACCCGGGGGTTATGCCCAACAGGGCCGCTACAACTATTTGCCAGAAGGGAGATTGTTGCAGTTTATTCGACCAAAGGTTTTTGCTTTGAACATTAATATACTCGATAACAACCATCATTAACAGTACAAAAACTGTTATCATTACCGATTGTTTGAGGGTTGGGAAAAGTATTTCTGCCATTGTAAAATTTTGTTCAAAATTAATCTTAATATTTCATAACGAACATAGGTTCATATATATTTGTTCGATTATATGTTTGAGATTAAAGGGAAATCAGTACAATATGCAGCCGGTTGTTTTTATGTGTGTGTTTTCTGTTCAATTACGTTGTAAACAGGGGCACATGGACTTTCATAGTGTTTCTTTATTGTCAAGTGGCAAAATATTGTTGGAGTCGCATGTGCGGCAATGGTCAGCAGGTTTCAGGGTAACCATTGTTTCGTTGCAGTCTTTGCACTTATACCAATAATTGTCGGTAATATAGTCGCCCCCTTTAATAACAATTGCCTTGCCTTCAACAAATGCTTTTGCTATGTTTTTACGGGCTTTTTCATAAATCCGTGTAAATGTTGGCCGCGAGATATTCATTTTTTCAGCAGCCTCTTCCTGGGTTAGGTTTTCGTAGTCGGTTAACCTTATCGATTCAAATTCTTCAAATAGCAGGAATACCGATTCCAGTTCGCGCATGGGTATGCCAAATGGTTTATAGCCTTCCATTTGCGGGGGCATAGTTATCCGTCTGTTTCTTTTCCGGTTTGGCATTATCGTTTTAAAACGAATGTAAATTTAGTTCGAAAGTAACATTTTTTGTTTATGCCAGAAGCTTTTGATGGCTAAAAACACAAAAGCCCCGGATTTCTCCGGGGCTTTTGCGGTCTGGACGGGACTCGAACCCGCGACCCCATGCGTGACAGGCATGTATTCTAACCAGGCTGAACTACCAGACCTTCTTTATTTTTTTCTTTCGTTTTCCCGGCGAACCTCCCACAAAAACAGGACATTCTAACCAGACTGAACTACCAGAGCGTTTTATTGCGCTGCAAAAATAATTCTAATTTTTAAACCTGCAAGCGTTTCGAATAAGTTTTTTTTTGTTTATGATAAAAAACTATTCTTTAACAAAAATACTGAAATGTACCCCGCCATAGTTTCGCATTTCCCTGAAACCATTATGGCCATTAAAATTATTATCTGAGCCATGTTCGAGCACAAACCAGCCTCCCGGTTTTAAAACATTGCCACGTAACACTAAATCTGGAATTTCTTTCAGGTTTGTCATTTGATAGGGAGGATCGGCAAAAACAATTTCAAAACTTTCGGTGCATTTTTCGATAAACGAAAAGGCATCGACTTTAACAACTTGTATCGAACCCAGGTTTAAATTGCGGGTTGTTTGCCTTATAAAATCGTAAGAGCGGTATTCTTTTTCCACTGCAACTATTTTTTTGCACCCGCGCGAGGCAAACTCGTAGCTTATGCTGCCAGTACCGGCAAACAAATCGAGCACAGTGGTATCATCAAAATCGAAATAATTATTAAGTATGTTAAAAAGGCTTTCTTTTGCAAAATCGGTAGTTGGGCGGGCAGAAAAATTTTTGCGCACCGGTATTTGCCGTCCTTTAAGTTTGCCGCTTACAATGCGCATGCTCAGGTATTGAGGAATAGGGAATAAAACTGCGATACCTGCTTTGGGGTTACCCCCAGGCTTCCACAGTCGGTTTCTATGTCTGGTATTATGGCCTGGTTAATATGAGCAGCCAGTTCTTCAACGAGTGCTTGGTTGTCGATTGCTTGTCCATACAAAAGTACCTTTGCCTGTTCGGTTTCTATTTTTAATTGCCGGCAGGCATATAAAAAGAAATAAACAAAATCGGTTGTGTTTGTATATTGGTAAGAATTTGCAAGCTGCAGTCTGTGGTTGTCGAACACAATCATGTCGAAAAAACCCGAATTGAGGCCTAAAACAATAACGGGCTGTTCGGCAGTGCTATGTTGGTGGCCAAGTTTTACCAGCTTGCTTGCCTGCTGCCCAAAATGCACATTCTTAAATGCCGAAGAAAACATTTGCGAAAAATAACCAGGCAAACTAAACACATTATAAGCCTCTGTTTCTGGGAGGAAGGTATAATGCAGCTCGTCGAATTCGCCAAGGTTGTGGCTGAACTCAAATAATTTTTTCAGGTTTTCGGGCTTAAAATAGCCGGCAGGTATAATAGCCGAATTCTGACTGATAAGGGTTACTTCTGCTTTTGTGAAAGCAGAATGCAGCTTACTGTCGTCGGAAAGTATTTGTTGGGTTTTGCGCATCAATTCGTCGATGAGCAAAATATTGGAAAACTTATAGTGCCTGAACAAGAGACATTTTTTTTCTGTTGCCGGGCGAATGGAAAAAGAAAATCCACTCAGGCTGACCTGAATGGATATTTCCTGATTTTTTATCTGATTGATTTGCGGGTGTACGTAATTAATTTCGGGCATGGGCCAGTTTGTATTTATTTTTCCCAGTTGCCGGCATTGTTTGTAGCTTCCTCGAGCGAGCCAACTTTTAATCCTTCAAAACCGCCATATTTGGTTCTTTCGTCAATATAATTTACAACAAGTTGCTTGTCCATTCCTTTAAGCAAATCGCTATATTTAGCGTAGCACTCAAATAATTGAACTTTTACCTTTGAAGCGGTTTCCAACTCACCGCTGCCAATAGTAAACTCAACATCGCCCGAGAAGGGTATATACCTGATTCTTTCAATGGGGTAGGTTGGGTTGTTCCATAACGAGTCGGAAGCCATAATATATGCAGGTATTTTTTTAAGGATGCCTTTTTTCAGTGCTTCTTCTTTGGTCATTTCGTCCTGGTTCCACGGGCCAGTTTCGATAAATTTCGAAATTTCAATAGAATCGTTCTTCACAAAATTTATTAGTGTATCGAAGCTACCGGTATATTTTCCGTATTTATCTTTAAACGATACCTGTATTGTGCGCACATCTTTGAGGCGTTGAATGGCGGCAGTCCTTCTTATTTCAAGCTCTTTTTCAAATTTAATAGGCCGGTTGATGTTCCTGTACAGCAGGTAACCAAACAATACAATCAGCACAGCAAATATCAACTGAAAAACAAAGCGGATTTTCGGAAACCTGTAAACCAGTATTATGCTCGGGATGCCAAGAACAATAATGGCTATCAATATAAAGACATAAGTGTTCATAAAATGTATTTTTTAATTCGGTTTTATATACTTTTGAGTAGCTGCGAAATTAACAAAAAAAATCAGATTCGCCAGTATCAAAGCTTGTAATTGATTTTTAAATGTTATTAAATCAAATTGTAACAAAAATTAGCTGTGCAATTAAAGCTGAGCCTACACCATCGCAGGTTGAGCTGTTCAAAAACCTTGCCGCTTTTATTCTGGAGCAAAACAAAAACGAAATTCTTATTGTAAAGGGGTATGCCGGCACGGGTAAAACTACCAGTTTAAGTGCATTTGTTAAGGTATTAAAAGAATTCGGGCATAAAGTTTCGCTTCTTGCCCCCACCGGAAGGGCGGCAAAAGTTTTCTCGTTGTATTCGGGCGAAAAGGCATTTACCATTCATAAAAAAATTTACCGACAGGTATCGTCGAAAGACGGGTTTGGGAAATTTGTGCTAAACAAAAATATGGCATCAAACACAATTTTTATTGTGGATGAGGCTTCAATGATATCGAACCAGAAAATCGAAAACAATTTATTCGGTTCGGGGTATTTGCTCGACGATTTGCTTGAGTTTGTGTATAATGGAAAAAACTGCAAGCTTATTCTGGTTGGCGATGTTGCCCAGTTGCCTCCGGTTGGCTTACTGCTTAGCCCGGCACTTGACAGTGGGGCAGTATCGCAAATTATACACACCTCGAACGAGGTGGAGCTTACCCATATTGTGAGGCAGGCCGAATTATCGGGCATATTGCATAATGCAACCCTGTTGCGACGGCATATCCACGATAAAGATTTTAGAATGCCTTTGCTTGATTGCACAGGTTTTGGCGATATACTTTCTGTTTCGGGCAGCGAAATTATCGATCTGATTACGGCTTCTTATTCAGGGGCAGGAATTGACGAGAGCCTTGTAATTTGTCGTTCAAATAAAAGGGCCAACAGGTACAACCAGGGTATCCGCAACCAAATTCTCTGTCGCGAAGAAGAGCTGTCGGCTGGCGATTTGCTCATGGTGGTAAAAAACAATTATTTTTGCTTGAACGGTTATCCCGATGTCGATTTTGTTGCCAATGGCGATATTGTTGAAGTTAAAAAAGTTCATGCCTATAAAGAACTATATGGTTTCAGGTTTGCCCGTTGCAGTGTTTTCCTTATTGATTATAATACCGAAATTGATACATGGCTGCTTCTTAATGCGCTTCATTCCGAGTCGGCCGCATTGAGTGCCGATGAAAATAAAATGTTGTTTTATTCTATTCTAGAAGATTATTCAAGCCTTAAACCCCGCAAGAAACAATTTGATGCTGTTAAGGAAAATGAGTTTTTTAATGCCTTGCAGGTAAAATACGCTTATGCCGTAACCTGCCATAAAGCCCAGGGGGGGCAATGGAAAAGTGTTTTTGTCGATGCTGGTTATATTACCCCCGAAATGATAGATGCCGAATACCTGCGATGGCTTTATACTGCCATAACACGTGCCACAGAAAAGGTTTACCTTGTTAATTTCCCCGAAGGTTTTGTGTCCCAATAATAAATGCGCAGCACCAAGGCACTGCGCATTTATTTCTTACGGGATATTTTGTTTAGTTTTTCGATTTGCTTTGCTCTTCGGCCATTATCAAAGCATTATATACATCTAAAGTGCCGCCGGTTGCCGAAAGTGAACTGAATTTCACAAATTGTTTGTTTTTGCCCCCTGTTCCTGGCAGCAACACTTTTTTATCGGTTTGTGCAGCGGTTTTTAATAATATGATTTTTATATCTTCAGCAGTAAGTTCGGGATAATACGATTTTATTAAGGCTGCTGCACCTGTAACCATAGGGGCAGAAAAACTTGTACCGCTTGCCATATCGTATTTACTGCCAGGCGAACATGTAATAATATTTTCGCCCGGGGCAAAAATATCGACCCTGTTTTTTCCATAGTTTGAATATGACGATACAAAGGTTTTCTTCTTTTTTGTTTTAGCTGTGGAACCTACAGTTATCCAATTGGTTGCAAGCAGGGTGCTGTCGGAAGAATACTGATTGGGAAAGCTTGGCTCTTCATCAATATTTTCGCTGTCGTTTCCGGCTGCATGTACCAGGAGCACATTTTTCTCATCGGCCATTTTTATAATATTGTCAACAAATTCTTTTTGTGGCGAGAACGATTTGCCAAAACTCATATTTATAATTTCGGCGCCATTGTCTATTGCATATTGTATGGCTTTTGCCACATCTTTGTCCCATTCGTCGCCATCGGGCACGGTACGTATGGCCATAATTTTTACGTTGTCGGCAACGCCTTTTATGCCGGAATTGTTATTCCGGTTTGCAGCAATAATGCCCGATACCATGGTGCCATGATCGGGGTGTGGCCCGGCTACATTGTTGTTGCCGTATGCCGCATCGGACCACTCTGCGGGGTTGTCGCCAATAACAGGCCGCGGGCAGAATTCTGTATTGTAATGGTATTCGGTGCGCGATGCAAAATGTTTGTTGATTTCGTCAACTACTTGTTTTGTAAGCCCCATTTTGTAAACCGAAAGCAGGAACTTTTTTGCTGAATCGGCGGCTGTTTTTTTTGCAGCGGAAAGGGCTTTTAATTCTTTTTGGGTATATGATTCTTTGCCTAAAGCTTTTGCAGCAATGGAATCGTAGCGCTTATAAAGGCCATTGAACCTGTCGAAGCCCATTTTCTGCATTTCAATTTCATTCGATTTTTCATAATATGCTGTTACTACCCGTTTAAAGTCGTCGTAAACTTCGGGGCTGTATTTTAGCACAGTGTCTTCATCAAGTGTACCGAATTTATTCAGGTACTGGCGGTATAGCCGGGTAACTTCAAGGGGTGCCTGGTTTATGTTTTCGCCTTCGGGGTTTCCCAAAAAGTTCCATCCGTTAATATCGTCTATATAGCCATTGTTGTCGTCGTCGATGCCGTTTCCGGGTATTTCACCGGTGTTTGTCCATACATGTTCTTTTAAATCTTCGTGGTTAATGTCAACACCATTATCAATAACAGCCACAATAACTGTTTTCGATGTTTTTCCTTTTAACAGATCTTCATAAGCCTTATCGGTTCCGGCCCCCCATGCTTTGTTGTATTTTGGGTGCAGGTTTTGCCAGTTAATATACTTTAGCGAATCTTCCGGGCTAACGGCTTTCAGTGCCAGCATTGGGGCGAGTGTTCCCATAGCGGCCAATAAAATTGTAATTTTCTTCATTTTTGTTTTATTGCAAAAGTTGTTTATTCCCCAATAATTTTTACTAATACCCTTTTGTTCCTTTTACCATCGAACTCCCCGTAAAATATTTGTTCCCAGGGCCCAAAGTCGAGTTTGCCCCCGGTTATGGCCACCACTACCTCGCGCCCCATAATTGTTCTTTTCAGGTGTGCGTCGGCATTGTCTTCGTAACCGTTATGCCTGTATTGGCTGTATGGTTTTTCGGGGGCCAGCTTTTCGAGCCAAACCTCAAAATCGTGGTGGAGGCCCGATTCATCATCGTTTATAAAAACACTCGATGTAATGTGCATGGCATTCACCAGAACCAATCCTTCTGAGATGCTGCTTTCGGCAAGGCAGGCTTCAATTTCCCTGGTAATGTTTATCAGCTTTCTTCTTTGATCGGTTTTAAACCATAGTTCTTTGCGGTACGATTTCATACGTTTTCATTGTAAACGTTAGACAGTTAAAAAGGTTCCCCTGATATTGAACCTGATTTTAGCGGCTTGAACGAAGCGAAACCTCTGCAATTTCTTAATCGTATGCTGAAACCGCTTCATTTGGGCTATATTCCAAGTTGCTTTTTAATAGCATCAATTTTACCTTCGAGTATTTTCTTTACTTTATCGAAGTCGGTTACCTGCTCCAGCTTATCTTTTACCCCGAAATAAAATTTAATTTTTGGTTCGGTACCCGAAGGGCGCACCGATATTTTTGAACCATCGGCGGTGAAAAACTGCAACACATTCGACTTTGGCAGGCCGATGGGGGAAGTTTTGCCTGTTTCGGGCTCGGTAATTTTCTGCAACTGGTAATCGGCAATTTTAACAACTTTGGAGCCATTGATTGATTTTGGCGGGTTGCTGCGGAAACCGGCCATCATTTTCTGGATTTCCTCGGCACCTTCTTTCCCTTTTTTTACTACAGAAGCAAGGCTTTCGTAATAAAAACCATATTCTTTGTAAATCTCAATCAGCAGTTCAAACAATGTTTTGCCCATGTCTTTTGCCCATGCTGCTGTTTCGGCAACCAGGGCGCAGGCCGATACGGCATCTTTGTCGCGTACCGATTCGCCAATTAAAAACCCATAGCTTTCTTCGCCCCCACAGATAAAGGTTTTCTTTCCCTGGTTTTGTAAAATTATTTCGGCAATGTATTTAAAGCCTGTAAGCACATCGAAAAATTCAACATTGTATTTTTTTGCAATATCAACAAGCAGTTCGGTAGTTACAATGGTTTTTACAATGTATTCTTTGCCGGTAAGTTTATTGTTTTCGCCCCACTTTTTCAGTAAATAGTTGGTTAAAAGGGCAGCTGTCTGGTTTCCGTTGAGAATTATAAATTCGCCCTTATTGTCTTTTACGGCAACCCCAACGCGGTCGGCATCGGGGTCGGTGGCCATCACTATGTCGGCATCGACCTGGCGGGCTTTGTCGATAGCCATTTTAAGTGCGGCTGTTTCTTCGGGGTTAGGTGAATGCACTGTTGGGAAATCGCCCGATACGACATCTTGTTCAGGAACATTGTATATATTGGCAAAGCCAAGTTTTTTCAACGACATAGGCACCAGTTTTACCCCTGTGCCATGTATGGGGGTATAAACAATTTTCAGGTCTTTTTGCCGGGCAATAATTTCAGGAGAAACCGAAAGGGCCTTAATCATATCGGTGTATATCTGGTCGAAATTGTCGCCAATAATTTCAATATTGCCCTCGTTGCCCGAAAATTTAATTTCATCGACCGATTTAATTTTCAGTACTTCGTTAATTATATTTGTATCGTGCGGGGCAACAACCTGCCCGCCATCTTCCCAATATGCCTTGTACCCGTTGTATTCTTTAGGGTTGTGCGATGCGGTTACAACAACACCGCTCTGGCAACCGAAATGCCTTATGGCAAAAGAAAGTTCGGGTGTAGGCCTTAACGAATCGAAAAGGTAAACCTTAAAGCCGTTTGCAGCAAATATTTTAGCAGTGGTTTCAGCAAAAAGGCGGCTGTTGTTCCTTGAGTCGTGGGCAACAGCAACTTTAATTTGTTTAAGCTGGCTGAAGTTCGATTTAATATAGTTCGACAGTCCTTGTGTAGCCATTCCTACAGTATAAATGTTCATGCGGTTGGTGCCAACCCCCATAATTCCGCGAAGCCCGCCGGTGCCAAATTCCAGGTCGCGGTAGAACGATTCAATGAGTTCTTTTTCATCGTGTTCCAGTAAATGTTTTACGGTTTGTTTGGTTTCTTTATCGTAGTTGCCTGCCAGCCATTGGTTGGCTTTGTTTTTTACTTCTTGGAGCAATTCGTTATTTGCCATTTTATTTTATTTTTTTAGATATTCAACAACTTCGGCCAGGCTTTCCCTCCAGTAGGGTATTTTTATGCCAAATGCTTGCTTAATTTTTGATTTATTGAGCACACTGTACGCAGGCCGTGGCGCAGGCAGCGGATATTCGGCTGTGGCGATTGCCTTTACGGAACATTTTCTGTTGCCCATTGTCATTATCTCGCAGGCAAAATCGTACCACGAGGCTACCCCTTCGTTCGAAAAATGATATATGCCCGGTTTCCAGCTGCGGTTTTCTTCCGAAAAAGTAATTATGCCGAGTATGGCTTTGGCCAAATCGGCAGCATTTGTGGGGCTCCCAACCTGATCGCAAACCACTCCGATGCTATCTTTTTCGTTGCCCAGTCGCAACATGGTTTTCACAAAATTATTTCCGAATTTTGAGTATAGCCACGATGTACGTATAATTATGGCATCGGTATGGCCCATTACATTTTGCTCGCCCTGGAGTTTAGTTTTTCCGTATGCCGACCCGGGCTTGGTTTTGTCTTCTTCGGTATAGGGCATATAATGCCTGCCCGAGAAAACATAATCGGTTGAAATATGTATTAATTTATATTGTAGTTTTTTAGAAAGTTTTGCCAGTAGCTTTGGAGCGGAGGCATTAACCATCAATGCTGTTTTTGTATCGGTTTCGGCTTTGTCAACAGCTGTATAGGCAGCACAATTAATGAGGTATGTAGGGCGTTCAATGGTTAAAAAGTTTTCTGTGCCCGCGGCATTTGACAAATCGAGTGTATCGATATCGGAAAATATAAATTGCCAGCTTTTGTATTTTGCCGATAAAAGCCTGATTTCGTTCCCAAGCTGACCGTTTGCCCCGGTTACTAAAATTTTCATGGTTAGTACTTAAAGTTTAGTTCTGCCTGCGAAAAAAAAGGAAGTTTGCTGTCCTTTTCCGATAAAATTACTTTATCTGTTGGTATTCTCCAATCGATGCCCAGTGTTTCATCGTTATAAAAAATGCCCCCATCGGTTTCGGGCGAGTAATATTCGTCGCACTTATAAAATACAATGGCAGTTTCGCTTAACACCGAGAAGCCGTGGGCAAACCCTTTGGGTATAAAAAGTTGCTTTTTGTTATCTTCGGAAAGCTCGCAACCAAAATGTTTGCCAAAAGTAGGCGAACCAATCCGACAATCAACGGCAACATCATAAATAGTGCCCGATAAAACCCTAACCAGTTTCGACTGTGCTTTGGGGTTACGCTGGAAATGCAGCCCGCGAATAACCCCATAGGCCGATTTCGACTGGTTGTCCTGCACAAAACCAATATTTGGGTTTATCGCAGACAGTCCGTTTTTGTTGTACGACTCGAAGAAATACCCACGCGAATCTTCAAATACGCGTGGTTCAAAAATAAATAATCCCGGAAGTGGTGTTTCTTTTATTGTCATTATAATTTTATTCAAATGTGCGTATTTTACTCTCGGCCAGTTTAATAAGATATTGTCCGTACTGGTTTTTCAACAGGGGCTGGGCAAGTTCAATAAGCCTGTCTTTGTCGATAAAGCCTCTTTTGTAGGCTATTTCTTCGATGCACGAAACTTTAAGGCCTTGTCGGGTTTCAATTGTGTGTATATAGTTGCCGGCCTGGAGCAGGCTTTCGTGGGTGCCTGTATCGAGCCATGCCATACCGCGCCCCAGAATTTCAACTTTCAGCCGTCCTTCGTCGAGAAACATGCGGTTCAGGTCGGTAATTTCCAGTTCGCCGCGTTTCGATGGTTTTAGCGATTTTGCTTTCTCCACTACATCGTTAGTATAAAAATACAGACCTGTTACGGCATAGTTCGATTTGGGTTCCGAAGGCTTTTCTTCGAGGCTGATAACTTTTCCGTTATGGTCGAATTCAACCACCCCATACCGTTCGGGATCGTTAACATAATAACCGAAAACTACAGCGCCATCTTTGAGGCCGGCAGTTTTTAGCAGGGTAAACCCAAAGCCGTGCCCGTAAAAAATATTGTCGCCAAGAATGAGGCACACCGAGTCGTTGCCAATAAACTTTTCACCAATAATAAAAGCCTGGGCTAAACCATCGGGCGATGGCTGTTCGGCATATTCAAGGTTTATGCCCCATTGCGAGCCGTCTTTTAACAGACGCCTGAAATGGGGTAAATCGTGCGGGGTGCTTATTATTAGTATTTCCCTAATGCCGGCAAGCATCAGCACCGATAGAGGGTAAAAAATCATTGGCTTATCGTAAACAGGGAGCATTTGCTTCGAAATGGCTTCTGTTAGCGGATATAAACGTGTACCTGAGCCCCCGGCAAGAATAATTCCTTTCATTTTCTATAAGTTTTATATTATCGATTGAAAATAGGCTATTGTTTTTTCCAGTCCTTCGTTTAGTTGTATTTTTGGTTCCCAGTTGTTGAGTACCTTTTTGGCAAGGCTAATATCGGGCTGTCTCTGCGAAGGATCGTCTTGGGGCAGTTCTTTAAAAACAAGTTTCGACTTCGAATTTGTAAGTTGAATAACTTTTTCGGCAAGTTCCAGAATCGTGAACTCGTTTGGGTTCCCAATATTCACTGGGCCGGTAATGGAATCGGCAGTTCCCATCATGCGCATTATGCCTTCAACCAGGTCATCGACATACTGGAAGCTGCGGGTTTGGGTACCATCGCCATAAATTGTAATATCTTTGTTTTGCAAAGCCTGCACAATAAAGTTAGAAACAACCCTTCCGTCGTTTGGGTGCATCCGTGGCCCGTAGGTGTTGAAAATACGCACAATTTTAATTTTTACACCATTTTGATGGTAATAATCGGTGAACAAGGTTTCTGCGCAACGTTTGCCTTCGTCATAGCACGAGCGGAGCCCTATTGGGTTTACATTGCCCCAGTACGATTCGGGCTGGGGGTGTATTTTGGGGTCGCCATAAATTTCGCTGGTCGATGCCTGTAAAACTTTGGCTTTTATTCGCTTGGCAAGCCCCAGCATATTAATTGCCCCCATCACCGAGGTTTTTATGGTTTTAATGGGGTTATATTGATAGTGTACCGGCGATGCAGGGCAGGCAAGGTTATATATTTCATCGACTTCAATAAAATAAGGCGAAGTAACATCGTGCCTTACAAGCTCGAAATACGGGCTGTCCAGTAAATGCACTATGTTTTTCTTGGAGCCGGTAAAATAATTGTCGAGGCAAATTACTTCGTTTCCTTCATTTAAGAGCCGCTCGCATAAGTGCGAACCAATAAAACCTGCCCCTCCGGTTATTAAAATTCTTTTCATAATGTGCCCGGTAAATTTTAATTTTATTTTCGGCCAATGCCATAATAGGCAAACCCGTTTTCCCTAACTTCTTGTGGTTCGTATATGTTGCGCCCGTCAAAAATAACCCTGTTTTTTAAAAGTTTCGACAGAACTGTATAATTTAATACCCTGAATTCCGACCATTCAGTAATGAGCACCAGCGCATCGGCATTGACAGCAGCACCGTACATGTCGGTTGCATACTCCACTGTGTTTCCAATTTTGCGCCTGGTTTCTTCCATGGCAACCGGATCGTAAGCTGTTACAGAGGCGCCGGCCCCGATAAGTTTTTCAATAAGCACAAGCGAGGGGGCTTCGCGCATATCGTCGGTGTTGGGTTTAAACGATAATCCCCAGATGCCAATTTTTAATCCCTTGAGCTGCCCTTTAAAATGTGCCGATATTTTTTTAAAAAGAACTTCTTTCTGGTCGTCATTAACATCTTCCACAGCTTGCAGGATACGAAGTTTATGCCCGCAGTCGCTGCCGGTTTTAATAAGGGCCTTAACGTCTTTTGGAAAACACGAGCCGCCATAACCAGCACCGGCATAAATAAATTTATTGCCTATGCGCGGGTCGCTCCCAATGCCTTTTCGCACCATGGTAATGTCGGCGCCAACAATTTCGCACAGGTTGGCAATGTCGTTCATGAAACTGATTTTTGTTGCCAACATTGAGTTTGCTGCATACTTAGTCATTTCAGCCGAAGGGATATCCATAAAAATAAGCGGGTGGCCGTTGAGCACAAAGGGGTTATAAAGTTTTTTCATGAGTTTTTCGGCACGTTCGCTTTCAATACCAATAACAATCCTGTCGGGCTTTAAGAAATCGTCAACTGCCGATCCTTCCTTTAAAAATTCAGGGTTTGACGCAACATCGAAGGTTAGTTCCGATTTGCGCAAATCGAGTTCTTCCTGTATTGCTGCTTTAACTTTTCTTGAAGTTGAAATGGGCACTGTGCTTTTTGTTACTGCAACCAGGTAGTTCTCCATATAACGGCCAATTTCGCGGGCAACAGCAAGCACATATTTTAAATCGGCGCTGCCATCTTCATCGGGTGGTGTGCCAACAGCAATAAAAACGGCTTCACATTCTTTTATGGAATCTTTCAGGCTGGTGGAAAACTGCAGCCGCCCTTTATCGTGGTTGCGCTTTACCATTGGCTCAAGGCCCGGTTCAAAAATAGGAATAATACCTTTGTGCAGGTTATCGATTTTTTTCTGATCAATATCGACACAAACTACATCAATGCCGGTTTCGGCAAAACAGGTGCCAGTTACCAGTCCTACATAACCTGTGCCTACAATAGCTATTTTCATGTTTGATAATTTTTTTTTCTGTTTTTTTGCGCATTGGCCAATCGCAGGAATCGAAAAAAAAGGGTTCATTTATAATTAAAAAGAATAAAAATTGCCCGATTTTTTATCTTACGATGGCTGTTACAATTAAATTGACGCAAAAATATATTTACTATTTGTTATTCGGAACCTTTTTTCCATATAAAATTACACAAATATAATAAGTGTTTTTAAAAGCTTTAAGTTTGTGTTTTTGACTGGCGAATAATGTTTTTTTGTTGTTTTTTAGTAAATTATAATTTTATATTATAGCTTTGCAGCTCGATTTTTTTAGCAAAATAATGTCTAACTTATTAATTTTTTGATTGTTAAATGACTGAAGATTTAAAAAATTTGGAACAGGAACCTCAGGTTCAGGATTCTGCGGTGGTTGAACCAGCTGAAGAAAAAGCTGCAAAAAGTGCAAAATCGTCGAAGCCAAAACAAAATGATGATGAAACAATTGAATCGGATTCCAGCTTTGACTGGGATGCCTATAGCGATTCAATGGACGTTTATTCGGGCTCGCAGCGCGAAAACTATGTAAAAATGTACGACGATACCCTCTCCACAATTGCCGAAAACGAAGTGGTTGATGGTACTGTAATATCGATGAACAAACGCGAAGTTGTTATTAACATCGGGTTCAAATCGGAAGGTGTTGTAAGTTTAAACGAATTTAGGTATAACCCTAACCTGAAAATTGGCGACAAAGTAGAAGTACTTGTCGAAAGCCAGGAAGACAAAAAAGGGCAACTACTCCTTTCGCACAAGAAAGCACGTTCGCTCCGTTCATGGGACAGGGTAAACGAGTCGCTTGAAAAAGACGAAATTATTACCGGTTATATCAAATGCCGTACAAAAGGCGGTATGATTGTGGATGTTTTTGGAATTGAGGCATTCCTTCCCGGTTCGCAGATTGATGTTAAGCCTATTCGCGACTACGACATATACGTTGGAAAAACTATGGAATTCAAAGTGGTTAAGATTAACCAGGAATTCAAAAACGTTGTTGTGTCGCATAAAGCCCTTATTGAGGCTGAACTTGAACAACAGAAAAAAGAAATTATTGCCAAGCTCGAAAAAGGCCAGATACTCGAAGGAACTGTTAAAAATATTACCTCGTACGGTGTGTTTATCGACCTTGGGGGCGTTGACGGGCTTATACATATCACCGACCTTTCGTGGGGCCGCGTAAACCACCCCGAAGAAATCGTACAGCTCGATCAGAAATTACAGGTGGTTATCCTCGATTTCGACGACGACAAGAAACGTATTGCGCTCGGGCTGAAACAGCTTACCCCGCACCCGTGGGATTCGCTAGATGCTAACCTCAGTGTTGGCGACAAAGTGAAAGGCAAAGTAGTGGTTATGGCCGATTATGGCGCATTTGTTGAAATTGCCACAGGGGTAGAAGGCCTTATACACGTTTCGGAAATGTCGTGGTCGCAGCACCTGCGCAGTGCCCAGGAATTCATGAACGTTGGCGACGAAGTGGAGGCTGTTATACTTACCCTCGATCGCGAAGAACGCAAAATGTCGCTTGGTATCAAACAACTAAAAGCCGATCCCTGGCAGGAAATCGAATCGAAATATGCCATTGGCTCGAAACATTCAGCAAAGGTACGCAATTTCACCAATTTCGGTGTTTTTGTTGAAATCGAAGAAGGTGTTGACGGTTTAATACATATCTCCGATTTATCGTGGACAAAAAAAATCAAACACCCTGCCGAATTTACCAATATCGGCGAAGCTATAGAAGTTGTGGTGCTTGAAATCGACAAAGAAAACCGTCGCCTGAGCTTAGGGCATAAACAACTCGAAGAAAACCCCTGGGACGTTTTCGAATCAATTTTTACAGTCGATTCTGTTCATGAAGGCACCATTACGGAAATTTCCGACAAAGGCGCACTGGTTTCGCTTCAATATGGTGTAGAAGGCTTTGTAACTAACCGCCAGCTTGTAAAAGAAGACGGTTCTGTTGCAAAAGTTGAAGAAAAACTTGAATTTAAGGTGCTAGAATTTTCGAAATCTGCCAAGAAAATTGTACTTTCACATACGAGAGTTTTCGAAGACGAGAAAAAAGCCTCTGACGATGCTGAAAGAAAAGCATCTGCAACTGCCACAAAAAAGGCTGCCAAAAAGCTAAAATCGAACCTGGAGAAAACTACTCTTGGAGACATATCAGAGCTCGCCGCCCTTAAAGAAGAAATGGAAAAAAAGAGCGAAGAGAAATCTGCTGAGTCTAATGAATAGTAACACTAAAAATAATACTTTTCAATATGGAATTTAAAATTGAAAAGCAGGGTAACCACACTCTAATTCAGGTTTTGGAAGAAAAACTTGACACACACATTGCACCCACGCTTAAATCGGAACTTGTTTTGGTTTCGGGCAACGGCGAGAAAAATATCATTCTCGACCTAAGTAAATGCAGGTACTGCGACTCATCGGGGCTTAGTGCAATTTTAGTGGCCAACAGGCTGTGCAAAAATGCAAATGGCACATTTGTGCTTACCGGCCTGAACGATGCCGTTGAGAGGCTTATTACTATCTCTCAGCTTGACACTGTGTTAAACATTACTAAAACCATTGAAGAAGGTGTTGGTTTAATTGCTGAATCTGGTAATTAAATTCTATACTGCAACATGACTTTCGATTTGACGATATTAGGCAGCGGTTCTGCCCTGCCTACGTCTCGAAGATATCCTACCGCTCAGGCACTTAATGTGCTTGAGCGGTTTTTTTTAATCGATTGCGGCGAAGGCACTCAACTGCAATTGCGAAACGCAAAAGTAAAATTCGGCCATATAAACCATATTTTTATTTCACACCTGCACGGCGACCATGTTTTCGGACTTTTTGGACTGCTTTCTACTTTTAATTTGCTGGGCAGAAAAACCGACCTGTACATATATGGGCACAGCGATTTGGAAAATATTACCGGCTTTTTTCGCCGGCAATTTGCCGAGGAAATGCAGTACCCCATACATATTATGCCCCTGAAGCCGGGAGCGCTTCAATTGATATTCGAAGACAAAGTTTGTGAAGTTTTTGCATTTCCGCTTCGCCACAGGGTGCCCTCATGGGGGTATTTGTTTAAGGAAAAAGTTCGCGGGCCGAATATTCGCAAAGAATTAATTGATATTTATAAATTAGGCATAAAAGATATTATCGACATTAAAAACGGGAAAGATTTCACTACTTCCGAAGGCGTTGTCGTGCCCAACAGCGATCTTGTAACCGCCCCAAAACCTCCGCGCTCTTATGCTTACTGCTCCGATACTGCTTATTACGAACGTATTACAAAATGGATTGCAGGGTGCGATGTATTATACCACGAGGCCACTTTTGCCGATTCCGAAAGGAAAATAGCAAAACAAACCGGCCATTCCACAGCCTCGCAGGCTGCTATGATTGCCAAAAAAGCCGGTGTAAAAAAACTTGTGCTTGGCCATTTCTCGAACCGTTATAAGGAACTCGATACACTACTGGTTGAAGCCCGCACCATTTTTACCGAAACATACCTGGCCGAAGACCTGCAAACAATAAGCATTTGAGAGGGGTTTGTAAATGTTGGGCTAATTGAATAAAATAAAAGTACAGTCTTTTGGCTGTTGAGGGATTTTTCTTTTTGTAATTATCAGACACAAAAATATCCTGTCCTTTTCAAATATTCAAACATTTTTCCGGTTTTATTTTATCTTATAATTACGTATTTTTGCCAGATATTCTAATTTTAATATGTTTTAGTATCTTATAAGATATGAATGCAGGTAAAATAATAGCACGGTTACGGGAAGAAAAAGGCTGGTCGCAAACAGACTTTGCAGAAAACAGTTCTGTTTCCCGTGTAATGATTGGGAAGTATGAAAGAGGCGAAGCAATTCCCTCTATCGAAGTAGCAAAAAAAATTGCCGACGCTTTCGGGGTTTCGCTCGATTATCTGGTTGGCGAAGGGATTAACGCACACTTTGATAAAAAAACCGTTCAAAGGTTACAGGATATTGAAAGCCTTGCACCTACAATTAAGGATAAATTGTTCTTCCTGATTGATACGGTAATACGCGACAATAAAGCAAAACAGGCTTACACAGCCTAAAAACATTAATTATGACACAAATTGTTTTAAATATTAAAGACAGCAAAGTGGGGTTCTTCCTTGAACTGGTGAGGAATTTCGATTTTGTGAAAGTGGAAAAAGAAGGGTATTCCGAACCCACAAAAGATGAAATTAAAGAAAGTATTACACAAGGGCTGAAAGAAGTACAGCTTATCGAGCAAGGTAAAATGAAGGCTACCCCTTTAAAAGATTTTTTGAATGAGCTATAGCGTTGAACTTACCGACAATTTCAGGAAGGAAGCCAAAAAGCTCCAGAAAAAATATCCTTCATTAAAATCCGAACTCGAAGAACTTGGCAATTTACTCTCCGAAAACCCAACTACCGGAACCCATTTGGACAATAACGTTTACAAAATCCGTCTTGCTATAAAATCGAAAGGAAAAGGCAAGCGGGGTGGCACCCGTGTTATGACCCAGGTTAAAATCGTTAACGAAAAAGTTTACCTTTTCTCTATTTACAACAAAGGTGAAAAAGACGATATCTCCGACGATGAAATCCGGGAGCTTATCAAAGATATTTTATAGCCCTAAAACTATGATAGGCGTATTCGGCTTAACCAAAAAACAAAAAGGTCCAAGTTACGCTATCGCTAAACTTGAACCAGTTTTTGTTTTTTTATCTCGCTACATACTTGGACTATGTGGGGGAGTTAGGGGTTTTTCGTATTCTGCTACACATAACAACTCAGCACGCTTTGCAAAAGCATGTCAGTGGTGTGAGATGAGGATGCTTTGCTGTGCCCGGCATAACAAACCAAGCACCATACCAATCGTCCTTCCCGCTTTAGGGGAAGGATAAGAGGTTGGGGCAAGCCGGTAGCAAACGCTACGCTTAACCTCTTCGTTTATTTGTTGTGCCTGTTATTGTGGCAATCTACGCTTAGAGGGGGGTCAACATCTGCCGGAATGGCATCTTTTTTCTTTTAAAAATAATGCAGTATCAACCTCTGTTTTTGGGGGTCAGCATGATCCGAGATATCCACGATTACTGGATTATAGTCTTGAACCACGATTTACCCGATTACAGGATTACCTTGATATTGCCTCCAATAATAATCCTGCAAATCCTTAAATCCTAATAATCATGGTTCAGACAATTTATCGCTCCTGGTCACAGACCCCTAGCTGCCTGGCGCAAGGTACTGTCTTAAAATCCAAATTTTTTAGCATATATTTTTAGCTTATTTTTGCAAAAGCGAAAAGAGGACTTCAGGCG
>JAFGQZ010000087.1 GCA_016935435.1 Bacteroidales bacterium | reverse complement strand
TTCGAATTTACCAATTGCGAAGCCTTTTACAACGGCCAAAAGCTGCCTTTTATGCAGCCATTGAGCGAATGGGTGAAAATTTTCGGCCCTTACGATACACGGAAAAACCATTTTTTCACCTGGCACAATATCCCTATGGATGTGGCTATTAAGGATTATCAGGATTCGTTGGTGGTTCAAATGAGTATGCAATTCGGAAAAAACACTTTAGACGATAATGACTCTTTAAATAAGTTTAAAGGCTCGATTTTAATCAACAATTTACCATTCTGGAAAGGTGTAGTTATTGAAAAATTCAATAGTCAGTTAAAAAAAGACCCTTCAATACCAGTTTTTTTACCCAGCTCCTATACAAAATTTAATAGAGCCTCGATATGTGCAGATTCCTTGATTCTAGTACAGACTATTACTTTGGAATTCAGTGACCGGTCGAATATTAAAAGATTTGATATGTGGGTCAGGTATCAATTGGATTAAATTTAATACAATGCCAGGCAAACCAGTAGCAACTATCGGAAATATGCATGTATGCCCCCTGTGCAACGGCACAGTGCCCCATGTGGGCGGCCCTGTTACCGGCCCCGGGGTACCCACCTTTTTAATCAATAACCAGCCTGTTGCCGTTTTAGGCGATATGTGTACCTGCGTTGGCCCGCCCGACAGCATTATTCAGGGGGCTGCGGGGTTTCTTGTCGATAATAAGCCTGTTGCTCTTATGGGGAGCATTACAGCCCATGGCGGACAAATAACCCAGGGCAACCCGGGGGTAACCATAGGTCCTGCCGATCCTCCTGTGCCCTGGGAGGTGTTAATAAATGCCGAACCTGACGAACTGCTTGAAATTGAAGTCTCGGGTTACGGACCTGCGCTTTTTACAGGCACCGTGCCCGATCCTGTGATCGAAGAAACCTACAACAACGTGGAAGAAAGCAAAGAAGTAACCCTCGAAAGCCGTTATGCCCTGGAACGTGCCTTTGCATTTGCCGACGATACCGGCGAAGCCTTTTTTTTGCTTACCATGATAAACTGTTTTGGCGATGATATACCCGTTGAAGATTATGCTGCGCTATACAGCAAATTTAGCCACAAGGAAATTGAGCCCCCCGAAATTGCAGTGGTAAAGAATAGTATTGCAACAACAGCATGGTTCGAAGCACCTTTGCCCCTTAACAACGATGGCACTTCGGAACGCGAGAAGATTATGGGCATGCCCGTGGGCAAACATAAACCAAAGAAACCACCACAGGGGAGCAATAAAATTTATGTATCCGAAGGATTTATACGTAAAGCTGCTGAAGATAACGGTTCATCGGGTGAACTTATGGTTGCCCTTATGGAGGAGTTCGGGCATTATATCGATTATTACCTGCGCAACGAAATTGGCTCCACCGGTGGCGATGCCCCGTACGACGAGGGGGCCCGGTTTGCTTGGTACCTGCTGGCCTGTAATTTTATCGACGAAAATACCATCGAATATGCCAATGCAACCATTGAGGGGACGCAGTATAAGCTAAAAGTCGATTTTTCCGATTTACAAACCGATCTGAAGGAACATGTAAATACAGCAGAACAAACCGACAACGATGTTGCGGGCAACCGCGAATATTTTAAGGTAAGCAAAATCGATGCAAAAAAAGGGAAGTACGGGCACGAGGATTTGATGGATAAATTAGTTCAATTAGAAATATTTGATGCAGACCAACTCCCTTTTATTAACTACGGCAGCTGGCTCCGCGACTTTTCGCAGCTTATAACGCCCATGACAGTGCCTTTCGAGAAATCGAAATTTGGCGAAATAAAGGCCAAAATATATAAAAACAACCCCCAAAACCACCCAATAGTGAAGCTCGCCGCGCTCAACAGCATAAAACCTTCGCGAAGCTTCTGGACCTTTATGGTTGAAATACTGGGCGCCCAAAAATTTGTTTTGGAAGAAATCGATAACGGGGGCACCATTAAAATAGGCAACAACAACGCACAGTTAAAAAAACTATTCGACAAACTTACCGGGGAGCCCGAAGACCAGAAACACAACTATAAAAAATTGTACGACACGGCCGAGCGACTTGCCAAAGAGGCATACTCGTTTTATTCCTTCAGGCAACATTTTGGTAAACTTACCCCGGAAATACTTGGGGTATATCGCCCCGAAGACCATGTTGACAATACGCTCGGGCTTGAAAACGGGTATTTAATAGACCCCGACCTGTACAAAGAACCCTTAGCGGTGCATAACGAGGTTAACCCCTTGTTTGGCACAAAAAATTACATCCGTGCGGAAGATGAAACCTATAAAAAACCTTTGGCAAAACATTATTCCCCTTCAGATTACCACACACCGGTTGAAGCTTTAAGGTTTGAACTGGGAATGGCTGCCGAAGCCAAAGGACAAAAAGACCGCTTCAGGCACCTGGGTAAAGCCCTGCATACATTACAGGATTTCTTTTGCCATTCGAATTTTGTTGAACTGAGCCTCATTAAATACTCCGATAAAGACGTTTACCCCTGGACAAGCCTGCTCCCCGATTTGAACATAAAAGACCGCGAAACCTTTTTTGACCTGGCCGGACATTCAGGCAAAATTTTCCACGAACCCTATAAAGATACCTCCTACAATAATTTTGCCGGCGAATACCTTTCTTTCGAAAAAGTCAGGCAAAAGTACCAGCCCATGTCGGAAGTTACGTTTTTTCCCGGGGTGGTGTTCTTCCGGTTCAACTCGTTAACTTACCAGTTTATACAGCCTGAGGGCCAAAACAAAGGAAGGCTGTACCGCAATGTCGATATTGTGGTGAATTGCCACAAACATTTACGCCGCCTGCCCCTTACATCGGGCACATTTTGCATGATCGACACAGTGGCGAGCCTGGCCGATATGATGGCAGAGTCGATGATTAAGCCCACCTTTAAATTTTATGCCAATGTTGAAAAGGGTGAAATAATAATCGATTTAATAGATTTACTGGTACTGGTGCTCCTTAACGAGTTAAGCCTGATGCAGGGTGAAGACCCCGACAAAAAAGATGAAAAACTGCTGGGCAAATCGTATGCCGAATGGATTACATACTATAAACATTTTATAAGCATACGTTCGTTTGTATTGACCTACCTTAAGAAAGACTGGCAGCGAAAAATAATTGAAACCTTCACCCACATGGGGCTGGAGCTCTTTTATTTCTTAACCCGTATGGCGCTGTACTACCCTGTTGAAAAAATCGACAGCCTGATAAAGGAGGGGCAATCATTAAACAACGAAATTAGCGGTAACTGGGGCAGTAACCCTACCCACACACAACTTGCAAAAGACGAGGGCGACCATCCGTTAAATGAGCTGGCCGGAAAATTGTCGATGGAAGCTACCGCAGTTTTAGGCAAGTTACTTAAGCAATATTGGCAAAGTAAAGATGAGAAATACAAAGAAGATATGCTCAACTTAGCCACTGAGTATTTTTCGCACCCGATACATGTAAACTGGATGGAAAAAACGGTAAGGGAGTGGTCAAAAACCAACCCGCGAAAATTAAAGGAAGCCCATAGTAAAGGTTACCTGGCCGGTGCCTGGAAAAACAGCAAAGAAACCCTGGAAGAGGCTGAGAAAAAATTAAAAAACCTCAAAGAAGAAAAATTAAAATTCGACAAACATTATAAAGTTTGGGAGCGTTTGGCCAGATTTTATGGGTATAAGGCAGAATAACAGGTCAGTTGGTGTTGGTTCCCCCCCCCCCACTACCGCAAGTCTGTGACTTGTGGGCTTAAAAAAAATACCTTGAGGCTTTAAAACCAACAGCAATAACAAAAATTATCAATTCTGGCAGCAGCACAATAAACCAATCGAAAAGATAAAAAGATTAAAATACAATTAAAAACTTTCGAGTTCTGGCTTCGGTTCTTTTTCTCGTAATTTATTAAGTCTAAGTGCTTTCGCAGAGTTGGTTTCCTGGTTAGTAAGATTTTTTTCTAAAGAAGTTTGCCTGCCTTTATAACTGTATAATTGTCCTATTTCGCGCTTGGTATTTTTGCCAATATTGAAGAATGCTATGGATTCTTTCAGCTCGTTTGCCATTTCGTGCAATTGGTTAGCACTTGATGCTAATTCTTCTGACGAAACAGCATTTTGTTGTGTTATAATGTTAAGTTGTTGAATAGCATTGTTAATCTGGCTAGCTCCAGAGTTTTGTTCCATCGAAGATGCAGCTATTTCCCTAACAAGTGTGTTTGTTTTATGAGCCTCGGGCACCAGTTCATCTAATATTTTGCTGGCCTGCTGAGTAACAGAAAGACTCGATTTTGTAAGTAACGAAATCTCATCGGCAGCTAATTTACTACGTTCTGCAAGACGGCGGACTTCCGCTGCAACAACAGCAAAACCTTTGCCGTATTCACCTGCACGCGCAGCCTCTACTGCAGCATTTAAGGCAAGGATATTGGTCTGAAATGCAATATCGTTTATAATGCTGATTTTTTCAGAAATAGTCCGGATTGATAAAATGCTCTCTTTTCCAGCAACATTCATGTTGTCCATGCTGCTGGCAGCTTTTAGGGAAATTTGTTCAGTAATTTCAGCATTATGAGAATTCTGTTGTATTGCCCCCAGCATTTCCTCCATCGATGAAGATATTTCTTCTGTGGCACTGGCTTGTTCAGTTGCCCCCTGCGATATCTGGAGCGATCCGGTATTTATCTGATTGCTTGCTATTGAAACATTTTCAGCGCCGGCAATGATAATAGAAATAGATTCGTGCAGCCTGTTACTCATGTTCCTCAGGGCAGCTGCCAGATCGCCGATTTCATCTTTCTGATGAATATCGATTTGGGCAGTTAAGTTGCCCGAAGCTATTTGTTGGGCAAAGTAAACGCCCTTATTTAACCCACGTGAAATTGAACGGCTAAAAACAGAAGTAATTAAAATAAAAACAGCTATGCTTACATTAACAGCAATTATAGAAATATTGCGGATAATGTAAATATTTTTCATAAAATCGGATTTAAAGAAAGAAATCACAAAGTAGCAATCCATTGGCTTGTAATACTGATAATATAAAACCTTTTCTTCCCCTTCCCACAGGTATTCAATTCTGTCTTTTTCTTTTCCGCTTTTTGTTATTTTTATAAAAAAATCTTCACCCGAGGCGCTTTTACCCTCCAAAGATGGGTGTAATAAAAACGTGCCTTGCTTATCAATTATATAAGGGTATCCCCGTGTGTAAAACACTTTCGATGCTAGAAATTCTTTAATTTGTGGAAAATTCTTTTTTTCGTTTATTCCTACATATAGCATTCCCTGAATACTACCGTCAATAGTTACAGGTATATAAACTGCCTGGTGCCATTCTCTAACAACAAATGCCCTGCCTGTATACTTTTCACCTCTTTCTATTGTTTGTATTACCGGACTTGAATTGGGTATAAACGTATTTATTGCCCGATCGCCATTATCGTTCAAAACATTGGTCGATATTCTTACATAGCCCGAATCGATTTTCTGAAAAAAAGTTGCAGTTGCTTTGGTTTCCTTACTTATCATGTCAACAAGTTCGAAATTTTTATACATCGGTTTTCCATTAAATTGCAACTGTGGCAGCAAAACCGGAATAACTTCTTTTGTAACCTGATTTGTTGCATCAATTTTATCGTACTTGTTTTTCGAAATACTAAAGTTTGTCTTTTTTATGATAAGGTTGTTGGTCATTTCGGCTGCAGCATTTACCTCAGCAATATTTCCCTGAAGGTTTGCATCAATATAGTTTACTAAATCCGATGCCTGATCCTCCATATGCTGATTTGACTCAGATATCCAGTTTTTTTTCTGAATGTTATAGATTAAAAGGGTCAGAGTACTGATTATAATTATAATTGCCAGACTTAAGACTATTATTAGTCTTTTACCGATTTTCATATTATTCAACATATTCATATTATTTTATTTTAGTTGACGAGTTTGATTTTTAATATTATAATAAACAATTATATTTTGCATAACTTTTATTATGTATAATTAAATTTAAAAAAATCAAAATCTTTTTATTGTAACTTATTACATCAAACAATTGAAATTCAGATACATATTTACTTTACTCCTGAGTTGCCTAAAGCTTTGATTTAATCAAAAAAATTACCTTAACTCAGTACAAAATATTATGCTGTTTTATATACATTTAGTTATTTTAAATTACAGAAAAAGAAACACAAAAACAATAATAGGCGCCTCTGATTTATATTATAAAAATTGCTTTTAAATTTTAACTCAAAGAATATTTTATTTGATTCGATTTAACAACTTAATTATTCGCTTTCATAATTAAATTGTAAAAATAATATTGC
>JAFGQZ010000086.1 GCA_016935435.1 Bacteroidales bacterium | reverse complement strand
AGGAAGTAAAATGCTAATTATGTCTTGTAAATTCATTTTACAAAGTAAACATTAGATTATTTACTCCCCAACTTTTTTGCTTGACCCTACTTTTCTGCAATTACCAACATTTCATAGTTATCGGTTGACAATTTATCGTTACGCGAAAATGCCCCAAGCGAGGCCCCGAATATTTCTATTTTGGCAAACCCAAGCGATTTTAGCAGCCAGCTTATTTCCGATGGTACATAATATCTCTCGTTGCATTCGAGCTCATTTTTTGTCCCATTGTCGTCAATTACTGTGGTAGTGTTATAATCCCTGAAAGTCATTAAATCGAAATTTTTGCTGTTGTATGTTGCATTTCCCTCAACAACGCCTTCAGCATGGAAATCATTAATTGAGTGAAACAAGGGGAACAATCCGTTTAAGGTTGTGAAAATAAACTTCGATTTAATTTTTAACGATTTAGCTACATTTTTAAGAATCTCGAAGTTCATCTCATCGGTTTCCATTAAGGGAAAACCACCTTCACAAAGCATTATGGCAAGATCAAACTGGTTCTCAAAAGGCAGGTTTCGGGCATCGTGCCGCAAAAAGTCTATTTGCAGCCCAAGTTGATTTGCTTTTATTCGTGCATTTTTAAGTAACGATTCCGACAAATCTATCGCGGTTACAGAATACCCTCGTTTGGTTAATTCAATTGTATGTCGGCCTGTTCCGCACCCAACGTCCAGTATCTTCAGGTTTTTACTGTAATTGATTTCTTTCTCAATAAAATCGCATTCGCCCAATGTTCCTTGTGTAAAACATTCATTGTCATATTTCTGTCCATAGTTATCGAACAATATTTCATACCATTGTTTCTTCTCCATATTATTTAGTCTCCTGCCAATTAAGTTGTATTTTGTTTTTCTTATGCTGACCTATAAAAAAACTGAGTTGTTTAGTACAGATTTAACCCCTCCAGGTACAGAAAAACCCCTGCTGTGGCGCCCAAACCATCCTGCTCGGGCAAATCGACGGCTTCTTCCTGAATATCGGCACCAACAACATCATATTTACCATAAAGTTTGCCCGTTTTTTCAAATGTTTTGGTATTCAGTTTCAACCACCCCTGCCCTATTTGGGATGCTAGTTCTTTCTTGTTGTATTTTAATAAACCAGCAATGGCCATGTACTGCATGTGGGGATGGCCGAATGGGGCATCGTGCACATAACCGGTTGTTTTTGTAGTAGATGCCAGTCCGCCTTCATGCAGAAAATGGGTTTCGATATAAGCAGCACATTTTTTTGCCTGCCTGGCCGAAGCAATTTCAAAAAACAGTGGGTATGCCCCTGCAAGCTGGTTGGGCATATTTTGCCATTCGAGAATAAAATGGTAATCGACAAAAAAGCCGTCTTTCTTTCTCCAGAAATACTTCTGTATTGCCTTTTTGCGTGCGGCCGCAAGCTGTGTATATCGTTTTGACTCCGATTTATTGCCATCGGACTTATAGGCCCTTGCAATTGTTTTCTCGAGGTGGTATAACAGACAGTTCAGATCTACGGGCAATATCTTTGTTGTTTCAATCGTTTCGAGGTATAGCCCATCGTTGAGCCATCGGCTGCTGAAGCCCCAACCAGCCTCATAGGCAGCCCTGATATTCCGGAAATCGACAGAATCTGGCTCAGGCGACATTTCGGCAATAAGCAAATCTTCTTTATATGCTTCGGGGCGAGGCAGGGCCTCATCGTCCCAATACCGGTTCAAAACTTCGCCATCGGGCAGTTTAACAACCCTCCTGTATGCTTTTTCAGATAAATTAAGACTGGTTTTGCCATCCATCCAGAATTCGTATTCCTTAAGCATTTGGGGCAGATATTTTCGATAAGCCGCTTCTCCGCTGTGTCTGACCAGCAAATCAACCATAAGGGCAAAAAAAGGCGGTTGCGAACGTGAAAGCATGTATGTTCTGTTAGTGGCAGGCACAAATCCGTAAGTATCGATAAGGTATGCAAAGTTTTCGGCCATTTTTTCGAGCAGGCTGTATTTGCCTGCTGCATTGAGCCCGAGCATTGCAAAGTAGCTGTAAAGATAATTCAGCTCGTTGCTGCCTATCGCTGTGCCCAAATATGGGTTTGGCAATTGTAAAAGTGTCCCTTCTGTTTTATCATCTGTGGTTTTTAGGGCTTCCATTAAGGATTCGATGTACTGGCCAATAGTTTCGGAACTGTCGGAAAGTTGCACATTATCTGCCGTATTGGGAACAACAAAATAAGTATTTATGAAATCGTAAAGGTTAAAGCCTGCAACATCCTTTTCAGCATTGTAACACGAGTCGATTTTTACCGCATCGATCAAGGGAACACAATTGGGAAATATCTGGGAATTGGGGAAAAAACCGCTCATTTGTATGTCCTTAAAAAGAATGGGGTAGTCTTTATCGGGGAAAACCTGGCCAATTGCAGTAACACAGAAAGTTATAAGTATCAGGGAAAAGGTTGTGCGCTTCATCGTTATTGATTTTCAGCCAATTTAACAATTATATTGAAAAGATGTACACTATTCCTGATTTTGCAATTATTGCCAATCCGTTTTTTTTTCATAGGCTGCTTTATGCCATTTGCCGGCAGGTTAACCGGTTTTGCCGAATTCCTGTATTTTCTGGATTAGGTTTGTGTGAATTTTGTATAACAATAATAAACCCTACTATCCGGGAAATTTATGAAACACAGTTTGTTTACATTTTTTTTAACCTTTACTTTTTTGTATGCCAGTTCACAAATAAATGCAAAGCCCGATTCGCTTAATGTATATCAGCGCCTCGATGTTTCTTATACCTTCGGCGGGCAGGTTTATAACGATAATTTTACCTATAACCCCGGTATTGCCGTTTTTTGTGTAACAGGTTTAATGCCCAACGACAATATCGGTTTGGGTTTTGTGTATGGTTTCCACTCCATGCAAAACGAGCGCTTTATACCCCTTGGCGCCGAAGTTATCGGGTACAAAAGCGGAAACAAGGGCAATTCGTTTATAAGAATGCAGGCTGGTTATTCAATAGGTTGGTACCAGGGCGAAACAAGCCTTGTTGGCCATAATTATAGCGGTGGGCTGTTTGTTGATGCCGGCATTGGCCGGAAAATATATCTCGCCGACGATTTATCTGTTATGTTCACATTATCGTACAGGCACCAGTTTGCAAAAACTGAATATGAAATATTTGGTAAACAAACATTTACGGAAACCCTAAATTTCGATATGCTGGTCATTTCCTTATCATTATTGCGAAATAATTGATGAAACTTAGAACATCCATAATATCAATACTTATCCTTTCGTTTTGTGCATTGGTAAATGCACAGGATATTGTGATTAACGAGGTATCTTATTCAAATATCGGCCTTTTGCGCGATTTCGATGGAGACACTCCCGACTGGTTCGAAATATATAACCGGGGCAGTATGCCTGTTAACCTTTACGGGTACAGTGTTACCGACGACTCTTTGGAAACTGCCCGCTGGATATTCCCGGATTATATTGTTGAACCGGGCAGTTACATTAGAGTATTTGCTTCTGGTAAAGATCGCAAAAATACATCTGAACTCCACACCGACTTTAAACTAGGGCTGATGAAAGACCCCTTGTTCCTTTTTTGCCCTGCAGGAACTATTATCGATAAAATTGATGCAACATGCGTTGCTGCCAACAAAACATTGGGCCGCAAGCCCGATGGTGCAGAAAGCTTCGTGGTTTTAGCACCCAGCCCTGGTGCAACAAATAACCATTCAGAAGTTTTTACGGTAAATTATCGGCCCGACAGCCTGACAGTAAATTATAAAAGTGGCTTTTACAACCACTCTGTTCAGTTAGAATTTTCGAACCTTAATCCTCAGAACCGGATTGTTTATACCTTAAATGGCGATGAACCCGGGGCTAAGGCCGAAGAATATAAATCGGCCATTGCCCTAGAAGATTTAACGTCTTCAAAAAACCGTTTTGCCAATATTCCCAAGGATCAGTATAAACCCGGGGATCAGATTTTTAAGGCAAACATTGTGCGTGCAGTGGTTATGAGCGATGGGTGCCCGGCCAGCAATGAAATCTGCAATACTTATTTCATCAATAAGGAAATCAAGGGGCGTTACCAGGTTCCGGTTATATCCATTGTTACCGAAGGCGACAATTTTTTTAATGACAAAACAGGCATATATGTTTTAGGCGACGATATAAATTATTACAAGCGTGGCAAAAAATGGGAACGCCCGGCAGATATAGAAATGTTTGGCCCCGATGGAAACAGCATGTTCAAGCAGGTTGCCGGGGTAAGGATACATGGAGGCGGTTCCAGGGGGCTGCCGCAAAAATCGTTCAGGCTCTATGCCAGGCCAGAATATGGCAACGAATATTTTAATTATCCGTTTTTCAGCCAGAAGCCCCATTTAGATAAATTTAAAACCTTAATCCTGCACTCCTCGAGCGATTGGTCGCGTTCGCTATTTAAAGACGAACTGTGCCATGCCCTTGTAAGCCAAATGAACATTGATAACCCGGCAACTCAAACGGTTATTGCCTTTATAAATGGCGAATACTGGGGCATTTACAGCCTCCGTGAACGGCAAGACAATTACTATATCGAAAACAACTACGGGATACAAAACGCATCGGCAGATATAATTGCCTATAAATTTGAAAATATAGAGGTTGAAGAGGGCACTATTGATGAATACAACTATTTGATCAATGAAATTGAAAATGCCGATAAAAATTCGGATTGCTTTTTTGAAGAAATCAGCCACCGTATTGATATTGACGCATTAATTGATTATTTCATTGTACAGCTTTACCTGGCAAACACCGATTTTCCGCACAATAACCAGGAGTTGTGGAAGTTACGGTCCGACACTTCGAAATGGCGCTATTTCTTGTTTGACCTCGATGCCATGATGTTCCGCGATAATTACGACCACCTGAAGGAATACAACAACACCATTCCCGAACACCAGAGGTTTCCGTGGTATTCAACCACCATATTGCGCCACCTGTTGCAAAACGAAGAGTTTAATAAGCTGTTCAATGCCCGGTTTAATTTGCATATAAATTCAACTTTTAGTGCGTCAAGGGTAATTGACTATATAAACCTTTACGAAAAAATATACGCGCCGCTTGTTCCAGAACATGCATACAGGTGGCATTTTCCGGTAAATTATACCGTTTGGGAAAGCAATGTAAGTGTTCTGAAAAAATTTGCCATACAAAGGCCTGTTGAAATGGTGAAGCAACTGCACCATAACCTTGAAAACCCGTTTTTTATTGCGCCAAACCCTTGCAATGGTAATTTCAGCCTGATATTTTCTGTACCCTGTGGGCCGGTGACTGTAAAAATTTTCGATGTAAATTCCATATTAAGGGGCGAATGGATTTTTCCAAATCCGGAAGTTGTTAAAGCCGATATTACAACCAACTTAACCAACGGTTTCTACCTTGTGCAGGTACAGACTGGCATTACCATATATACCCAACAGCTAATCGTTCAATAAATCAGGCATGAAACCTTTAAAAATAGTTATGCTTTTAAGCATCATCATGGCATGCGACCTTATAAACGCCCAGGAAATAAGAATGGCATACAACCTGGAACTTCCACTTACGAAAAAATTTGAGTTCGAAACCGAATCGCAAATAAAATACCCGGTATTGTATTCGTCGTCGAAAGTTTTAGTTTTCGAGAATTCCCTGAAATACAAGCTAAACAAAAAAACCGATTTTGCCATAGGATATAAAATAGCTTCGGAACAAGGCCATGATCTTACTTCGTTAGAAGGGGCAGAAAACGATAAAACCAGGATAAATGCCGATGTTGGCTACAAAATTCCTGTAAACAACCCGGATTTGAGCCTTAAATTCAGGGGTCGGGTGCAATATTCCGAAACTGGCAAAAAGCAGCATCTCTATCAAAGAAGCCGACTCACAGTTAAGTATAACCTGCACAAGAAATTTCAACCCTATATTTCCGATGAAGTTTTTATTAAACTCGATGATACTGCATTTCGATACAACCGCATAAAAGTTGGCATGGAAACAAAACTGTCGAAAAACCTCGGGCTCGACCTGTATTTTATTAATGAAATGAAATTTAAGACCTATATTTCCATGCAGTATATTGCCGGCCTAACACTGGGGATAAAAATATAAGGGGGACTAAAGATTTAAAAGGAACCATTGATATAAATACACTAAATCCTTCTTTTATAATACATTACCACCAACGACAGGCTAACCATGAACATTCCTATAATGACAATCAACTCGGGTTTTTCATCGGGAAGTATAAACCAGGCCAGCATTGCCCCCAACACAGGAAGGATAAACTTCCAGACGCTTATTTCCGACACTTTCACACCCGGCATGTTCAACACCAAAAACCATAACGAAAACCCTCCGGCTGCAATAATGCCCAACCATAGCAATGCAAAATAAAATTCTGCCGGCTGGGGTTTAAAATGGCCTGTTTCAAATATAAAGGAAAACAAGTACAATGCCACGCCCCCGACAAACATTTGAAAAGCATTCTGAAACAGGGGGTGCACATTAATTTTTGTTTTGGATATTAATATATTTCCGGTACTGCCCGAAATATTCGACAGTAAAAGAATTCCTATTCCCGCCCATGAAGCCTGCGCCTGGAGTAAACCTCCCATGCGGCCAAATGCAATAACAGCAATGCCCGAAAAACCTATGGCAATGGCAACCGCTTTGCGCCTGGTCATTTTCTCATGTTTCATTATCGAAGCCAAAATACCAATAAATAATGGCCCTGCGCCAACAATAAGCGCCGATACCGATGCCGATACTTTATCAACTCCCAGGTGAAACAATCCATAAAGGCCAAAAGTTTGAAAAAAACTTAACCTTAATAATTGGTACTTGTTCCGCCAAATCTCGCCCAAATTTACCCTGAAGTTCCGCAGAAATGGCACCACTAAAAAACCAGCAAGCATAAACCTTAACCCTGCCAATTGAATTGGGGCAGCATAGCTAAGCCCGATTTTTATGCTTACAAAGGCTGTTGACCATAAAATACAGGCAAAAATTGTATAGGCCAAAACCTTTACGGAGTGTTTCATTCTTAATTTTTCAAAGTTTTGCAATTATAACAAGAATATGGGGCATTATTCATGAGAAAAATTAGAAAAGGCAACAGATAATCCCATCTGTTTGCTTTTAATGCAGGCTTTATATGCTACTGAATTTATTTTAATATGTTGAAATTACATTTTAAAATATTTTACTATGTTTTTCTGCCTATATTTAGCATTGTAATATTAACCCATAATTTAACGCTTCTAAAAATGAAACCTTTTAAATTTTTTCTACCTGTACTACTGGTTGCAGGTATAGCCTTAATTGGGCCGAATGTAAATGCACAGTTCAGGGTAGTAGGGTACTTTGCAAACTGGAACGATGTAGTACCCATGGCGAAAACGCTCGATTATTCCAAGCTTACCCATATTAATTATTGTTTTGTAAACGTTACCGACAAAAACGGAAACATGGACGGTATGGACAACAAGCTTGACACCTTGGTAAAATATGCCCATGCTTCAGGTGTAAAGGTCTTAATATCGCTGGGTGGCGGCGCTATGTCGGATCAACAAATTAACGATTACTTTTATCTAATAGAAAATGCCGAACGCAGGGCGCAGTTTATAAATAAAATAACTGGATATCTCGACAGTTATAATCTCGATGGGTTCGATGTTGATATTGAAGGCCCCCGCATTAACAACAATTATGGGGCATTTATTGCCCAACTATCTGATTCTTTAAAAGCTAAAGGAAAACTAATGACCGCAGCCCTGGGCGACTGGGGTGGCGACAATGTGCCACATACAGTGGTGCCGCTTTTCGATTTCATAAACATTATGTCGTACGATGCAACCGGTTCATGGGATCAGAACAATGTCGGGCAGCATTCGTCGTTTGAGATGGCTGTTGCAGGGATTGAAAAATGGGCGGCACGCGGTGCCCTTAAAAAAAATCTGGTAATTGGGCTCCCCTTTTACGGATATGCTTTTAACGACCTGAAATCGATGGGCTTTGCCCAATATAAGGATATTCTTGGCCGTTATCCGTATGCATATAACCAGGACACTGTAGGTTCAATAATTCTTTATAACGGCATTCCAACTATACAGCAAAAAACTTACTATGCCCTTGATAGTGCAGGTGGTGTAATGATTTGGGAACTGGCCTACGATACAAAAAATGAGTTTTCGCTCCTGAAAGCTATCGACGATGCCCGCAAAAACTACCACACCGATAACCTGTCCCCGGTTGCCTCAATTGTTTCACCTTCATCCGATACTGTTGTAACTTCAAATGAATTAAGCATAAAAACTTTTGTTAACGATAACGATGGCCATTTTCGTAAATCAAAAATTTTGTTTGGCAATGTGTATTTGGCAGAAAGTGCCGACTCAACAGCAGTTTTTAACTTTTCAAACATCGATGCAGGCACCTATCAGATAGTTTTGGAAGCTTTCGACCATCAGTTCCGTAATGGTTGCGACACCGTAATGGTTACTTTTAGCCCCGAAGTTGACAGAAAACCCTTTTCAAGCCAGTCTATAAGCCTGCCGGGTAAGATTGAAGCAGAAAATTTTGACATTGGCGGGCAGGACATTAGCTATAAAGACGCAACTGAAGCCAACGAAGGCAAAACCTACCGCCCGGGAAGAGTGGACATTGAACCCTGCTTCGACAAAGGCAGCGGTTTCCACATAGGCTGGACAGCCACTGGCGAATGGACTGAATATACAGTTACAGTAGCTGAAGAAGGATTTTTTGATTTCGATTTCAGGGCCGCAACTGCAAACACAAACAGAACCATTTCGGTTAAAATCAATGGCGAAAATCTTATAACCAACCATGCTTTACCCTCTTCCGGCGGATGGCAGGTATGGAAAACTTCAACTGTTGAAAGGGTAGCCCTGCCGCAAGGCGAACACGTTATTCGGGTTCTGATGAACAACGGTGGCTTTAACCTGAACTATATTTTAGTAAGGCCTCATGCCGGAAGTGCTGTGCAATATAACCATGATGAGGCTGTAAAGCTTTTTCCAAACCCGGCCGGTAAAAAGCTCTTTGTTAATATTAACGGCCTTACAGATGGCATTTTAGAAATTTATAATTCAAATGGATGTTTGGTACAATCGGAAGAATACAGCGCCGATGCCAATATATACTGCGAAATAGATATTTCAAAGCTTGCCGCCGATGTTTATGTGCTGAATGTTAAAACTAAAAATGCAAGTTATTCAAAAAGCTTTCTGAAAAATTAACACCAGAAGGCAGGTATTACAAAATAAGAAAGGTTGTCCAGAAAGTACAATAACTTTCCGGACAACCTTTTCTGTTTTCATTTTTCAGTTATTTTACCAGAACAAAGTCACGGGTTATGGTATGATTGCCCGAAGTAAAATGAAGGATATACGAACCTGGTTTTAAGCCCGATAATTCATTCGATAAGGTTATCTGGTTTTCGCCCGCAGAGATATTCAATGCGGAAATATTTTGAACAAGTTTTCCCGACATGTCAAATATTTTAATGTCAGTTTGCCTGTCGGAAGGCGAAAAGCAGGTTATAGTTAATTTATCTTTAGCCGGGTTTGGGTAAAGGCTTATATCCGAATGATCAATGCCCTGTGCTGCATCAATAAGCCCGGATACGGCATCGTTGTTATAAGCAGACTGGTAATTGGTAACAGAAGTATTTCCCTGTGTTGTGGTATATTCTGTTAAAACCAGCAACGGATAGCGGTGGAAACTGTTGTACCAACGGTAAGTAGTAACCTCTACCGTTTGTTTCGATGTTGCACTATAATTAAGAGTGTAAGTTTTCACCGACTTAACCCTAACGGTATTTTCGTAAACCGAATTGTTTGGCAGAATAATTGTTCCCCAGGCATCGGCATCAATTTCACCGGTACCGGTAACATCGGCCAAAAACTGCCCATTATAGGTATATTCGCCTGAGAACCTGCAAAGGTGCGATTCTCCGTACGAGAAGGGAAAAACCATTTTAACAAAAGGCATTTCGTAGCGAACCACAGTTTTATGGTCCTTGGAGCGATAGCCAACCTGGTTTACCGTATGTTCGTCAGACTCGAAGAAAAACGAAGTGCCAAATTCTTCAAGTTCAATGTTTGCTTCAGAGAAATTTTTATCGGCAAGTACCATTTTTACATGGCCCGAAAATTTTTCGGTAGTTTCGAGTTTACTAAAATCCCAAACTACATTGGGCCCTGCCATGCCAGGAACAACATACTTGCATAGCGTCATCGGGTTATCGGCGCCGGGCAGTAATGCATGGGTTTCAGAGGTAAGTGTTGGTTGTGCAATAATAGCTTGCATTAACACTGTGCCAAGGGTAAAAAGTAGAATTTTTTTCATAGCTGTGTATATTTATGGTTTTTATTAGTTTCCATAATCCGAAAGGAACTTAATCCTCATCAACCGGATATCTTCTATTGAATATTCATCTTCTCCCAGTTCCTGCAGGGCATCATCAATCGATTCGGTTTCGGCATCTTCCATAAAATAATCGTAAACTTCGTTTTGATGTTCCTCATCTAAAACCTCATTGACATAATAATCGATATTGAGTTTTGTGCCCGAATTTACTATTGCCTCAACTTCATCGAGCAGTTCGCCCATGCTTAAGCCTTTGGCAGCGGCAATATCGTCGAACGACATTTTTCTGTCGATGCTCTGAATTATATAAACTTTAATCCCCGATTTGTTAACCACCGATTTGACAACCATATCCTGTGGCCTGATAATATCCTTCTCTTCGACATAACTTTTTATAACATCGATAAATTCCTGACCGTAACGTTTTGCCTTGCCTGCCCCAACCCCGGCAATGTTCTGGAGCTCATCCATTGTAACCGGGTATTGAGTGGCCATGTCTTCGAGCGATGGATCCTGGAAAATAACAAACGGGGGCACGTTTTTCTTTTTCGATACCTTTTTGCGTAAATCTTTCAGTATGTTGAAGAGTTCTTCGTCGGCAGCCCCTCCCCGTGCCTGTGTGGCAGCAATAATATCTTCGTCGTCAACCTCGGGGTAATCGTGATCTTCGGCTAACATAAAGGATGTGGGGCTTTCGATGTATTTCAGCCCGCGTTCATCTACTTTTAAAAGGCCGTAGTTTTCAATGTCTTTAGAAAGGAAACGGGCAATAAGTGCCTGCCTTATAACGGCATTCCAAAATTTGCCATCTTTTTCTTTTCCGCAACCGAAAAGAGGCAGTTCGTGGTGCTTATACGATTTAACTGCACTGGTTTTGGTGCCTGTAATGAAAGCTACGGTATGGTCGGCCTTAAATTTTTCTTTTATGGCAATAACCGAATTTAGCAATTTCACCATATAATCCCTGCCTTCGAACTGTTTTTTTGGGTTCAGGCAATTGTCGCAGTTATTGCAGCTTCCGCCCATTTCTTCTCCGAAATAGGCCAGCAATTGTTTAGGGCGGCATACCGACGATTCGGCATAAGCCACTGTTTCGAGCAGTAGTTGCTTTCCTATTTCCTGTTCGGCTATAGGTTTGCCCTGCATAAATTTTTCGAGTTTTTGTATGTCTTTATAGCTATAAAAGGCAATACAACGGCCTTCACCGCCGTCGCGCCCGGCCCTCCCGGTTTCCTGGTAGTAGCCTTCGAGGCTTTTGGGAATGTCGTAGTGCATCACAAACCTTACGTCAGGTTTATCAATGCCCATGCCAAATGCAATGGTGGCCACAATAACCTCGGCTTCTTCCATCAGAAATTTATCCTGGTTTTCGCTTCGTGTTGCGGCATCCATTCCTGCGTGATAGGGTAAGGCTTTAATACCGTTTACTTTGAGTAATTCCGAAAGTTCCTCAACTTTTTTACGGCTCAAACAGTATATTATGCCCGATTTTCCGGGGTTGCCTTTTATGTATTTTATAATTTCTTTGGTAACATTTTGTTTCGGCCTAATCTCATAATACAGATTGTGCCTGCGGAACGACGATTTAAATACATTGGCATTCAGCATTTCGAGGTTTTTCTGTATGTCGTGCTGCACCTTAGGTGTAGCTGTTGCCGTTAAAGCTATTATAGGCGCTGTGCCTATTTTATTGATAATCGGCCTAATTCTACGGTACTCAGGGCGAAAATCGTGGCCCCATTCCGATATACAGTGCGCCTCATCAACTGCATAAAATGAAATTTTGACCTGTTGGAGAAAGTTTATGTTTTCTTCTTTGGTAAGCGACTCGGGGGCAACATACAATAACCTTGTGCGCCCGTCAATTACATCGGTCTTTACCTGGTTAATTTGCGATTTTGTGAGCGATGAATTTAAGAAATGGGCAACGCCATCGTCTTCGCTGAAGCCACGCATAGCATCAACCTGGTTCTTCATCAGGGCTATAAGGGGCGAAATAACAATGGCTGTTCCATCGAGCAGCAGCGACGGCAATTGGTAGCAAAGCGATTTGCCCCCTCCGGTTGGCATAAGCACAAATGTATCGCGCCCGGCCATTACATTTCGGATAATGAGTTCCTGGTTCCCTTTAAAACTGGTAAAACCGAAATGTTTTTTCAGAACATCGACTAATGAAATATCTTGTCCGACACTCATTTTTTTCTCAGGCTATTTTTCTGTAGTAATTAACTCAAGATGAAGGAGGAAAAACTATCATGCAATACGCCATTTTTCAGTTTTTTGTTTCAAACCCTCAGATTTAACTACTTTGTGGTAAAAATTATTATCTTAAAATTAATAAAGTTTTTCCAAATTGCGCAATTTAGCAAACTGAATGTTTTAATTTGATGGCAAACAACGAAAAATCGGAAATGACCTTCCTGGAACACCTGGAAGAATTAAGATGGCACCTTGTGCGTTCGGCACTTGTTATACTGGCCGGGGCCATTGTGGCTTTTGTTTTTAAGTATGTGGTATTCGACATAATAATACTGGGGCCTTCGCGCGACGATTTTATTACCAACGAATTATTGTGCAGGTTTGGAAGGTGGTTTAACCAGCTGATGGTTGAAATGGGTCGTGAAGGCGGAAACCCCGACATATTGTGCCTGAATTCTGAGCCAATTAAACTGCAAAATGTGCAAATGGCGGGCCAGTTTACTGCCCACATAAAAATTTCACTCATTTTCGGGCTCGTTATCGGGTTTCCTTACATTGTTTTTGAAATATGGCGCTTTGTAAGCCCTGCCTTGTACCAAAACGAAAAGAAATATGCCAGGGCGGGTATCCTTGCAGTGTCGTTGTTGTTTTTTACCGGTGTATTGTTTGGGTATTTCCTCATTGCCCCCCTGTCGGTGAATTTTTTAATCAACTATAAAACTTCCGATATAATTGTCAACCAGCCCCACCTGATGTCGTATGTGTCTATTGTTTCTTCAATATCGCTTGCCGGGGGTGTTGTGTTTGAACTACCTGCCATAATATTTTTTCTGGCAAAAATTGGTGTGGTAACCCCGGAGTTCCTGAAGAAGTACCGACGGCATGCAATTATTATATTATTGATTGTTTCAGCTATAATAACCCCTCCTGATATTTTCAGCCAGATACTGGTTTGTATCCCTCTTTTACTACTCTATGAAGCAAGTATTCTTATTTCTAAGAAGATAACAGCAAAAAACAAACAACAGGAAAATGCAGATGTTCCAGTTCAGCAATAATTATTTAAACAGAATTTGTTTGCAATTAAATGATTCGAAATTTGTCTGTAATGGAACAATAATTAATGACCGATAGCTGTAAATATGGTAAAATTCAATTTTTTCTCTTTATATTTTTTCTGTGCCCTTATGTTCATATTGCCAATAACACTTAAGGCACAAACGGTTATCAACGGAACGGTTTACGATGCTTCAACCAACGAACCCATGCCTTTTGTAAACGTGGTGTTCGACAGGAGCACAGTGGGCACCATTACCGATTTTAATGGTAAATACCATATAAAAACAAACAACCCGGCAGATACCCTTGTTGCCACAAGCCTGGGGTATTCAGTCCAGAAAATAGCTGTAAAGAAAAACACCAGTCAGGTAATCGACTTTTACCTGCTGCAAACCAGACTGGATATAGAGGCTGTTGTAGTAAGGCCCGGGGAAAACCCTGCGTTCAGGTTGCTCGACAGTATTAAAGCAAATAAAAAGAAAAATAACCCCGACCGGTTCACCTCATACCAGTATAAAAGCTACAACAAGCTCCGGCTCGACTTAAACAATATCGACCAGGCTTTCAAGGATCAGCGGTTTTTGAAACAGTTCAGCTTTGTTTTTGATTATATGGACACTTCAGAAACATTTGGCAAAAACTATCTTCCCGTGCTTATTTCAGAAAGTGTGGCGCGCTATTATTATCAGAAATCGCCTGCTGTTGATAAAGAAGAAATTGAAGCTTTTAAGATTTCAGGAGTTGAAAATTCAACCATTTCGCAGTTCTCTGGCAAAATGTACCAGCGCCTGAATGTTTACAATAATTTTGTATCGCTTTTCGAGCCTGGTTTTGTGAGCCCGATAGCCGACTTTGGCCGGATGTACTACAAGTATTATCTCGAAGACAGCGCAAGCATCGATGGCTCGTGGTGCTACAAAATAGCTTTCAAGCCCAAGCGCACCCAGGAACGCACCTTCTTTGGCTATTTTTGGGTGGCCGATACCTCCTGGGCACTAAAAAAAATTCAGTTAAGGGTTTCTAAAGATGTCAACATCAACTTTATGAACGACCTGGTGGCCATTAATGAATACAAAAAACTTAACGACTCGGTTTGGTTCCTTAGTCGCGAAGACCTTCTCATCGACTTTAACATAACCGACAAATCGTATGGTTTTTTTGGGCATAAGCAAGCCGCTTATGAAGATATAACCTTTAACCAAGCAGTGCCCGACAGAATATTAAAAACCCCCACAAACACCATTATCGACGAAAACACTATTAAACGCGACGACAATTTCTGGATACAAAACCGGCTTATCGAGCTCGATGAAAAAGAAAAAAACATATACCAGATGGTCGATAGCGTACAACAAGTGCCGATGTACCGTACCATTTATGGCATTGCCGAAATGCTTCTCGACTATTATTATGTGGTAGGCCCTGTGGAAATTGGCCCCTACTATACATTTTACAGCAATAACCCAATTGAAGGGCACCGTGTGAAGTTTGGCATGCGCACAGGTCTGGAATTCAGTAAAAAAGTGCGGTTCGGCGGGCATGCTGCATATGGTATTGGCGATAACCGTTTTAAATACAGCGCCGACGGCGAATACATGTTTAGGCGTAACCCGCGCAGAAGGATTGCAGCCTCGGCCCTGCACGATATACGCCAGCTGGGCAAGAGCGACAACGCCTTTCTCGACGATAATATTCTGGAAACCTTACTCAGACGAAGGCCAAACAATAAGCTTACTATGGTCGATCAGTATTCTTTTACCTACGAACACGAATGGTTTCAGGGATTTTCAAACTCCCTGAAAATTACCCATAGAACCGTTTTTCCGACAGATATCATAACTTTTGCTTCCACCGACATATTAAACAACCCAATTTCGTTCGACAAAATATCAGCTTTTGAAATTACACTTAATACCCATTTTGCCTACCGCGAGAAATTCCTGTGGGGGCAGTTCGACCAAATAAGCCTTGGATCCGACTATCCGATAATTGATTTCAATGTAACCTTTGCCCCAGAAGGTTTTTTAAAAAGCAATTACGAATATCTGAAGTTATCGGCCCGCATATACGACCGGGTTGAAATAAACCCTCTCGGTTTTGCCCGCTATTGGTTAAATGCCGGCAAAATTTTCGGGAATGTTCCCTTCCCCCTGCTCGAACTGCATGAAGGAAACGAAACCTATGCCTACGATGTGTTTGCCTTTAACATGATGAACTACTACGAATTTGCTTCGGATCAGTGGGCAAGCCTGGCAATTGAGCAGCACCTGCAAGGGTTTTTCTTTAATAAAATTCCACTTTTAAAGCGCCTGCAATGGAGAGAAGTTGCTTCTGCCAAAATTCTGGTTGGCTCGCTAAGCGACAAAAACCGCTTGCTGCTAAAATTCCCCGACAATATGTACAGTTTAACCAGGCCCTATGCCGAAGCAGGTGTGGGCATCGAAAATATTTTTAAGCTTTTGAGGGTAGAAACTGTTTGGAGGCTTTCTTACCTGAATAACCCTAATGAAAAAGAAATACAGAAATTCGGCGCACGGGCTGTTCTGCAACTTACTTTCTGATTTTTTATAAAAATTGGCCCTGAGGTTAACTATTCTGGCACGGGAAATGCACTTGCGTTTAAACTATTATACTTACTTTTGCCATTAAATTTTATAAAATGAAGCTACGCACCGAGAACCTCGTAAAACGATATAAAACCCGTACCGTTGTAAAAGATGTTGCTGTTGAAGTAAACCAGGGCGAAATCGTAGGTCTGCTTGGGCCTAACGGTGCCGGTAAAACCACCACATTTTATATGATTGTCGGCCTTATTACCCCTAACGATGGAAAAATTTTTCTCGACAATGAAGATATTACCCGTATGCCGGTATATAAGCGGGCACAAAGGGGTATAGGGTACCTGGCCCAGGAAGCCTCGGTTTTTCGGAAACTAAGTGTGGAAGATAATTTAAGGGCGGTGCTGGAAATGTCGGCATATTCAAAAGAAGAACAAATGCACAGGATGGAGTCGTTACTTGACGAATTTGGACTAAAAAAGATAAGAAAAAGCCTGGGCATACAACTTTCGGGTGGCGAAAGGCGCCGTACTGAAATTGCCCGTGCCCTGGCCATCGACCCGAAATTTATCCTGCTCGACGAGCCTTTCGCTGGTGTCGATCCAATAGCTGTAGAAGATATACAGGAGATTGTGTCGAGGTTAAAACAAAAAAATATTGGTATTTTAATTACCGACCACAATGTACACGAAACATTGTCGATAACCGACAGGGCATATTTGCTTTTTGAAGGCGAAATACTAAAAGCCGGTTCGGCCAAAGACCTCGCCGACGATGAACGGGTGCGCAGCGTTTATCTTGGCCAAAATTTCGAGCTCAGGTAAAACAGATCCATAAAACCCTGGGTGCTTGTTGCAAAACAAGTTCTATTAGATTTTTCCTGAAGCAGGATGCCTCAAATACGGGCTATTTCTGTAACCTTATTAACAGCCTTGTCGCCAATTTTACAAAGTATTTGAGCAGTTACAGGAAGAAAAATATCAACACGCGAGCCAAATTTTATAAAACCATATTCCTCTCCTTTTGTGGCTTTATCGCCGGGTTTGGAATAGAAGCAAATACGGCGGGCCACTGCACCCGCAATCTGACGGAAGAGCACCTCTGTACCGTTGCCAGTTTTTACAACCGTAGTTGAACGTTCGTTTTCTGTTGACGATTTCGGGTGCCAGGCCACAAGGTATTTTCCTTTATGGTACTTTGTGTAAACTACATCGCCCGAAACCGGGTAAACATTCTGGTGCACATTCAGGGGCGACATAAAAACCGATACCTGTATGCGCTCGTCATTAAAATACTCGGGTTCAAAGGTTTTTTCGATAACCACAATTTTACCATCGGCCGGTGCAATAACAATATCGCCATCGGGGGGCAGGTTTCGTGCAGGCACCCTGAAAAACCATAATACCAGCAAAAAAAGCACTAAAAAAGGTAAGAAAATAAAACCTTTGGCCCAAAAAGGCAAGTTTACAATATACAATGTAACGGCAACTACTGCCAATACAGTTGCAGCTATTGCCATAGTTGGTTTCCCTTCGCGATGAAGTGTCATAATCAGGTATAATTTAAAATATTATCAGCTTAAAAAATACAAAAACTACCGGAAAAACAAACAAAAGTGAGTCAATCCTGTCAAGTACGCCACCATGCCCCGGAATTAAATTTCCAGAATCTTTCAGGCCGGCAGCCCGTTTAAACATCGATTCGGTAAAATCGCCAAATACTGAAACGACCGACACAAGGGCCCCCAGTAACAGCCATAAGGCCAAAGAGTCGAAACCCGAAAACCTGAATAATGCCCACGACAAAAGTACTGTGGCAATAACACCCCCAAAAAATCCTTCCCATGTTTTTTTAGGCGTTATGCGCTCGAACAGCTTGTGTTTACCAAATAAAACGCCCGAGAGATAGGCAAAGGTATCATTCGCCCAAATAAGCACAAAAACAAGAAGAATTGCCCAGGAGTATGCGTCATACAGTGAAATATAAAGGTAGTCGAGAATAACCAGTGGCAGGGTGATATATACATACGAGGCAATCTCAAAAAACAGCCAGGAGAATAAACCTTCATCTTTTCGGTATAATGCTGCCGAAAAAGCTGTCAAAGGCAAGAGCATAGAGAGAAACAACCATTGGTGCCCGATATGCCCAAGAAATACAAAATGTGCCGCCAACATGCCGGTACAACTTAAAACAAGTTGTACATAAACCGACTTTTTGCCAGCCTGGCCAAATTTTCGAAACTCAACAATAGCAACAAGGTTTAACAGCAAACAAACAGCAAAAAAGTACCAGTGCCCTAAAATTAAAGCTGCGGTTATTGCCGACACATAAACACTGCCCGAAAGGGACCTGACAAAAATGTTTTTCACAATTGGATATCTTTTAAAACAAACTTTGCCCGGATAACATCGGCAGGTTTAACGCAAATATTAATTTCCCCGAACATATACATCGAATCTTTCTTGTTAAAGACAAAAGAAATAACCTGGTTGTCGAAAAGTATTTCCTTAATTATTTCTGCTTTGTAAATCTGATCGGTTGAATATACCGAAACCCAGCCATCATCCATATATTTAAAGATGCCTTGTTAAAAATAGGTGCAAGTATAAAAAGCCTTCACAAATTGCATTACTCTGACGGTGTTTCGCCATCGAGAGTAGGGACACTGAACTTGCGCGGCCCGAACACTTCTTCCAAATCTTCTGTAAAGATAACCTCTTTTTCCAGCAAGCGTTCGCCCAATTTAACCAGTCCTTCTTTATTTTCGTTTAAAATGGCAACAGCCCTTTGGTATTGGCCTGCTATTATATTGTTGGCCTCTTCGTCGATAAGTTCGGCAGTTTTTTCGCTAAATGGCTTGGTAAAAGCATATTCGCTCTGCCCGCTTGAATCGTAAAAACTGCGATGGCCGAGTTTTTCGCTAAGGCCAAAATACTGCACCATGGCATAGGCTTGTTTGGTAACCCTTTCCAAGTCGTTGAGTGCACCAGTGGAATACTTGCCGAAGTTGATATCTTCCGAAGCCCTGCCCCCAAGTGTAGAGCACATTTCGTCGAGCAATTGTTCTTTGGTGGTAATCTGCCGCTCTTCGGGAAGGTACCAGGCAGCCCCAAGGGCTTTCCCGCGGGGAATTATGGTAACCTTAACCAGCGGGCTTGCATGTTCGAGCATCCAGCTTACTGTAGCATGGCCAGCTTCATGAAAAGCAATGGTGCGCTTCTCTTCGCGGGTTATAATTTTATTTTTTCTTTCCAGGCCACCTATAATACGGTCGATGGCGTCAAGAAAATCCTGTTTTTCCACCTTTTTCTTGTTGTTCCTTGCGGCAATCAGGGCCGACTCGTTGCAAACATTGGCAATATCGGCTCCGCTAAAGCCGGGGGTTTGTTTGGCAAGAAAATCGAGGTTCAGGTCTTTGTCGTACTTCAGCGGCTTCATGTGTACAGCAAATATTTCTTTGCGCTCGTTTAAATCGGGCAGCTCAACATGTATCTGCCTGTCGAAACGTCCGGCACGTAAAAGGGCCCTGTCGAGAATATCTGCCCGGTTTGTGGCTGCCAGAATAATAACACCGGTATTGGTGGCAAAGCCGTCCATTTCGGTAAGCAGCTGGTTGAGTGTGTTTTCGCGCTCGTCGTTGGCGCCCATGTTCGGGTTTTTTCCACGGGCACGTCCTATAGCATCAATTTCGTCGATAAAAACAATACAGGGGGCTTTTTCCTTGGCCTGCTTGAACAAGTCGCGCACACGCGATGCGCCCACACCAACAAACATTTCAACAAAATCGGAACCCGACATGGAAAAAAACGGCACATTGGCCTCACCGGCAACTGCTTTGGCAAGCAATGTTTTTCCGGTACCAGGAGGGCCTACCAATAACGCACCCTTGGGTATTTTCCCACCGAGTTCGGTATATTTTTTTGGTTTCTTAAGAAATTCCACAATTTCCTGTATTTCCACTTTAGCCTCCTCAAGCCCGGCAACATCTTTAAAATCAACTTTTACGCTGGTTTCTTTGTCGAACATTTTTGCTTTCGATTTTCCGACATTAAAGATACCGCCAGAGCCCCCGGCGCCTCCTGTAACTGCGCTCATTCTCCGGAAAATAATAAGCCATATTACTACCAGTATGGCTATTGGCAATAGAAAACTAAACACTTCGCCATAAATGTTTTTACGAATTTCGGGTTTAGGCTCAATAATCTCATCGGGGCCGAAACCTTTTTGCGCTTCATCGAGCTGTTCGTAAAACCGCTCAACCGTGGGTATGTTAAACTTGTAATGAGGGCCGCTTTTGTTGTATTTTGCCAACCCGCCCCTGTTTTTAACCTGGCTGTGCTCGGGCAACTCAAGTTTGTCGGGCTTAATTGTAACCTCAACATACGACTGGTTAACAATAACCATTTCTTTAACCTGGCCTTTCAGAAGGTAATTCTCACGCACGGTTTTCCAATCGGTTTCAATGGTATCGTTTTTCCCTCCCATATATACCATAAAAAGGAAAGTAAGCGCTATTAAAACAGGTATCAGGTATGAATTGTACTTGTTGTTCTTTTTTGGATCCTTATTCGCTCCCAAAGGGTTCTGATTGCCCTCGTTCACAGGGTTCTCGTCCATCTTCTTGTTCTCGCTCATGTATATTTAAAAATTATAGCTTTCTTCAATTTTTGTAATTTGTGCATCGCCCCATAACGATTCCAGTTTATAGTATTCTCGGAATTCGGTTTGGAAAATATGAACCAGCACATCGTTGTAATCGAGCAAAACCCATATCGAATTGCTGACACCCTCGCGGTGATGTACTTTAATGTTCAGCCCTTCTTTAACTTTTTTCTCGATAGAGTCGGCAATGGCGCTAACCTGTGTGTTTGAATCGGCATGGCAGATAATAAAATTATCGCAGAATGCGTGCCCGATTTTTTTTAGGTCCAGCACCAATATTTCCTTCCCTTTTTTCTCTAGAATACCTTCAACGATATTGCTTATAAGTAAATTGTTGTTTGTCAATGAAATAATAATATTTTATGTTTTGCAGCACAAAGTTAATCATTTTTAATTACCCCCTGCTGCCCTAAAAACAAATCGTATTTAATTCAATTTAAACTGCTTTGTACAATCTTTTACTATAAACAGATTAAATTTGATTGTGTTTATACAATTTCGATACCAATTTTTTTTGACATGAATAACTGGGAACTTATTGAGCTTGAAAATTGCGAATCGACAAACAATTTGGCAAGGCAGCTTAAAACCGAAGGCAAAATTGCCGATCGGACAGCCATTATGTCAGGTTTCCAGTCGAAAGGCCGCGGACAGGGCACAAACAGCTGGCACAGCTCCGCTAACGAGAACCTTCTTTGTACCCTTTATATTAAAACAGGCTTACCTGTCGATAGGCATTTTTTTCTGACAATTATGGTTTCGCTGGCCCTGAGCGATACGCTTAAAGAAATTGAAATCGACAGCAAAATTAAATGGCCAAACGATATTTATGCAGGAAACCTGAAGCTTGCCGGCATTCTTATTGAGAATAGTTTAATAGGGCCAACAATTGCCGATACGATAATTGGCATTGGCCTCAATGTTAATGAAAAGGAATTTCCCCGGTGGCTGCCTAACCCGGTTTCTATCTACCAGCTGACACAGAAACGCTTCAATGTTCAGCTGCTGCTTGAAAAATTAACAGCACATATCAACAACAGGTTCTCCGAACTAAAAAATGGCCACGAAGAAGAATTGTTCGGAAGCTATACCCAAAAACTGTTCAAGCTTAACACCTGGTCGCTTTTTGAAGCAGAAGGACAAGCATTTAACGGACAAATACACGGGGTATTGCCCGATGGGAAACTTATTGTCGAATGCCAGGACGGACAATTGAAAAAATTTCTGTTCGGTGAGGTAAAATATTTGTTGTAAGCCGGAAACTCAGTTTGTTTTTAAGGTGGTTCATGTATGGCTTTCCATAAAATTTTCAACCTAAATCAATCACGCCCGCAGATAAATACAGTTTTTGGAACCTTTAATAACTCCACTGGCGCGCTTTTGGAAAGCGTGCTGAATTGTTATGTGTAGCAATACGAAAGAATTTGCAATCCGGCAATTTGAGCAAAAAGCTTTATTACTATTTTCCATATCTGGAAAATACAAAATTTAATATCCGCACGCTTTGCAAAATCGCGCGAGTAGGTGAATTTTAATTTTTAGTTGTACACAAGACATCAGTTTATTTCATTCATCGATTTTTGCTTGCGCCAGTGTTTTTTTATTCCTGCATCAACAAATACGAAAAAAAACACTGCCTGGTGTCGGGCAGTGTTAAGGTTGTTCATCAGCTAACGCGTTAAGCGGTTGGAATAGTGTATTGCCTTATTATCAAATATCCGTGAATTAATTCCCATACATTTCGTTTTGTAACCCTGTTCCATGAAAATAAATATAAAATACTTGATGATTTTATCGATATCGTTGACTAACAGTAAACCGATCCAGAAGAAGAGACATTATCTTTGGCTTTCTAAATAAACAGGGTTGATGCATAGCTAACCGGGAGAGAAAAAAATTCAAGTTTATGCCTGTCAGATATAAGATTGTAAAAGATTTACAGTTGTTGTACACTGTATTTTCAGGAAGGGTTGATAAGACCGATGCGTTTAACTTTGCCAGGGAAATCTGTTCTTCCCCGGCGTTAACAGATGTTCGAAAAAGCCTGATATTTCTCAAAGAAAGCCAGCTTATTTATACTGTAAGCGATGTGGAAGACTTCGGCAGGGAGATTGTTTATAATAAAAAATTCTCTGCCCGAGAAAAAATGGCAATCATTATAAGTAACCCAAACGATACCGTTGCGGCTACAATTTTTGCACATACCATAAGGAACAATTGCAAAGATGTTGCCATTGAACTGTTTTGTACTATTGATGCTGCGCTTTCTTTTCTTGACCTTACAGGGCAAAAAGAAAAAATCGACGAGCTGATCAATGAATACTCGTCGATTTTGGATGATGAGTAGTGGCCAAACTACCCTTTTATTTCCCTTATAAAGTTTTCTACAATATTTGTTATTTCCCCATTTGCTTCAAGCGCCTTAACAAAAGCACTTCCAATAATAGCCCCGTTTGCATAATTACAAGCATCGTCGAAACTTTCGCGCGATGAAATTCCAAAACCAATAAGCTTAGGGTTTGAAAGTTTTAAGTTTTCTAAACGTTTAAAATATTCCACCTGGTAAGGCTGGAAACTTTGTTTGGCGCCGGTTGTTGATGAGGCGGCCACAATGTACAAAAAGCCCGACGACCATTTATCGAGTTGTAAAATACGCTCGCTGCTGGTTTGTGGGGGAACCAGCAAAATATTGCACAGGTTGTATTTATCGAAGGTTGTCCGGTACTGTTGGTTAAAAATCTCAGGCGGAAGGTCGGGCAATATCAAACCATCGACACCAACATGCTTGCACCTTTCGCAAAACTTGTCGATGCCATATTGCAGTACAGGGTTTAAATAGCCCATTAATACTATGGGTATTTGGGTTTGCTGGCGGATATCCTCAAGTTGTTCGAACAACACTTTCACCGACATGCCGTTTTTAAGCGCCCTAAGGCTGCTTTGTTGTATTACCGGCCCATCGGCCACCGGGTCGGAAAATGGCATGCCAATTTCAACTATATCGGCGCCGGCTTTTGCCAGTGAGCAAATAATGGTTGCTGTATCTTTTAAATTCGGATGCCCGGCAGAGAAATAGACCGACAGCACCTTTTTATTTTTTGTAAGGAATAAATTATTTAGTCTGTTCATGTTTCATCAAATCAATATAGGTTTGCATATCTTTATCGCCCCGGCCCGAAAGGTTCATTACAACAATGTCGGAAGGTTTGAATTTTATTCGTTCGAGCAAAGCAAAGGCATGTGCCGACTCAAGTGCCGGAATGATCCCTTCGAGTTTTGTCAGCTTAAAAGCTGCATCGACCGCTTCCTTATCGGTAACAGGCTGGTAAATTCCGCGGTGCGTTTTATGTAAATAGGCATGCTGGGGCCCTATGCCCGGATAATCGAGCCCGGCAGATATAGAGTAGGGTTCAATAATTTGCCCGTCGGCAGTTTGCATAAGCATGGTAAGCGAGCTGTGCAAAACCCCCGGGCTACCGACAAACAAAGTTGCTGCCGTTTCGCCTGTTTCAACACCCAGGCCGGCAGCCTCGGCACCAACCAGTTTAACCTCGTCGGCCTCAAGAAAATGGTAAAAGGCCCCCGCAGCATTGCTGCCCCCGCCAACACAGGCAATAACATAATCGGGTTTTTCGCGCCCTGTTTGTTCTTTCAGCTGCCAGCGTATTTCTTCGCTGATAACCGACTGTAGGCGTGCAACCATATCGGGGTATGGGTGCGGGCCAACTACCGAGCCAATAATATAATGCGTATCAAGAGGGTTGTTTATCCAATCGCGTAAGGCTTCGTTTGTGGCGTCTTTCAGGGTTTTATTGCCGCTTTCGGCAGGTATAACATCGGCGCCGAGCATTTTCATGCGTAAAACGTTTGGCATTTGCCGTTTAACATCGAGAGAGCCCATGTAAACAACACACTTCATGCCAAACAGGGCGCAAACGGTTGCGGTTGCAACCCCGTGCTGTCCGGCACCTGTTTCGGCAATAATACGTGTCTTCCCAAGTTGCCGCGCAATGAGAATTTGCCCTATAGTATTGTTTATTTTATGCGATCCGGTATGGTTTAAATCTTCGCGCTTGATATAAATATTGGTTTTGTAGTGTGCCGACATTCTTTTAGCATAATACAGGGGCGAAGGACGGCCTACATAATTGCGGAGCAGCTGCGCAAACTCTGTTTTAAAAGTTGCGCTGTTCATAATGTCGAGGTACTTCTCCCGAAGTTCCTCAATGTTTTGGTACATCATTTCGGGTATATAGGCGCCGCCAAACCCGCCATAAAAACCCTTTTCGTTAACGTGATAGTTCATATTTATTTTTTTCTGATTTCCTGTAAAAATTTTTCAATTAGTTCCGCATCCTTTAATGCCGGCTTTATCTCGAATTTGCTGTTAAGGTCGAGCGCATGAAGGTTAAACCCAGACAAGTGCTTAATTTCCTGTGCATCGTCGGGGCCTATGCCCCCACTGAGAAACACAGGTTTTGACAAGGTGTACCCCGAAAGTACCTGCCAGTCGAACTTTTTGCCCGTTCCGCCCCAGTCTGTCGATTTCGTATCGAACAGAAAGTAATCGCAACAGCCGCTATAGGCTTCCAACTTTTTAAAATCGAAATGGATGTCAATGCCAAACGATTTAATAACTTTTACATCGATACTTTTTAGCTCCGAACAATATTCAACAGGTTCGTCGCCATGCAACTGAACAAGATCAAGGCCAAACAGGTTTATTTTTTTTACAATTTCGGGCAATAGTTCATTAACAAAAACCCCCACTTTATTAACCTGCTCCGGCACAGTGCCGTTTAATAGTTTAGCTTCCTTATCGGTAACAAACCTTTTTGACTTTGGGTAAAAAATAAACCCAAGGTAATCGGGGTTTAAGGCACAAACATCTTTAATATTTTCAGGTTCGCGCATCCCGCATATTTTAATTTTTAATAAACCCATAATTTATCTATACTGAATCAATGTCGTTTAGTTAACAATATTTCCTCACGCGCACCCTTAAATTATTCGCT
>JAFGQZ010000085.1 GCA_016935435.1 Bacteroidales bacterium | reverse complement strand
CCATTCCGAACAGAGAAGTTAAACCCACCAGCGCCAATGGTACTGCGTAAGCGGGAGAGTAGGTCGCCGCCATTCTTTTATCCCGGTTCCCTTTTAGGGCATCGGGATTTTTTTTGTACTTTTGTGGTACATTTTTTGTAGAAACGGCATATCATGCATAAATATATCCTTTCTTCTTTCATTATTTGTTGGTGTTTTGCTAACCCTTTATTATCTCAGGAAAACAATCCGGTTATCAATGAACATTTAATGCACGATTCTGTATCTACAATTGTTTCGCCTGCCGATACGAATTATAATACTCAGTCCGATTCCATTTATAAAAGCACTTCTATCGATACCCTGGCTTCAGGTTCTTATGCCCGTAACGAGGTGTTGTCAAATTTTAATGCACCGGTAAAAACCGGAAAAGAGATTGATACTTCTGCTGTAATTTATGGTTGGGTGTTAGACAGAAATTTTATTTTACCCGAAAAAACCGATATCGACACTAACTTACCAGGTTTTCATGTCGATAATTCTTTATTTAAAAAATATAAATCTGTATCGTATCTCGGAAACACTGGTTCAGCCTATATTAATAACATTTTTTTTGAAAGAAGTTTTTCTGAAGATTTATTATTCCTTAATTCGTATAAACACTTTTTAAGCACTTTCGATAACACAGTTTATATAAATACCCGTAAACCTTTTACCCGGTTAAACTATTATAATGCCGGGCCAAAACGCGATAAATTTGAAGATATCGAAATATTTCATTCCCAAAATATTAACCGGAAATTCAATTTTGGTTTTAATGTCAGGGTTTTATCAGACAGGGGGCAATATAAATACCTTGATGTTAAAAACCGCACGTTCAAAACCTTTGCCAGTTATAGCGGGAATGTTTACAATATGCATGCAAATTTTAACCTGAACCGTTACCAATCAAGTGAAAATGGTGGAATTATCGACTCTGTTTACCTAAACCAGGAGAGAGAATATACCAAAGCCTACGATGTGAATTTTAAGGGTGTTGACAATCGATCTCCTAATGTAGCATACGTTACAAACAAGATTCGATATATTGATGCAATGGTGAGCCAAAGGGTTAAACTCTTTACAATCGGCAAATCAGACAGCGATTCTCTGAAGGCCTCAAATATTGCAGAGCCTATGCTTTCGCACATTTTTATTGCCCGTCGGACTTCAAAACTATACGACGATATTTCCCTCAGCAAAGCCGATTATAATGCTGTAAGCCCGTTGTATGCATATACTTTTGTTAATCCCGTGAAAACATACGACTCTATTGCTGAGTCGAGAATAACAAATAAACTCCAACTCGATTTTAAAACACGCTTCAGGGGCAAAGTTACGGTTGGTGTTTTTGCCAACATTAACCACGATTATATTCATTATAGTTATTATTCGTTGCCCGACAGTACTATTTATACGGCAAAACCTGGTGTAATTAAAACCGATACGGTTAATAACGCCTTTTATTATGTAAAAGGGGCCGATACTCTTATGTATAAGTTGTTTACCGACAGGAACAATAACATCATTACTTCTGTCGATAATAGCCGCAATTTATCGAATATGTACATTTCAGGTGGTATATACGGAAAATTCTGGACATATTTTCAAAGCCAGTTTACAGCTACTGTGTATTTTTCTGGCTATAAGGCAGGCCAAAGCCAAATCGATGGTGAAATGCTTACCCAGTTGAATGTAATGTCGAAACCTTACAGGTTCCTTATTAAAGGCTCCATTGAAAATATTGTGCCATCTTATCAGTTAAATAATTATTACTCAAATAATTATATATGGGAGCAGGATTTCGGGAATTATTCCAGGGTTAATTTATCAAGTAAAATTGCCTCTCCATCAAAGAAATTTGAATTGTCGGCCAATTATTCATTATTTAGCAATTATTTTTATTTAACCGACTCTTTGCCACGCGAATATACCCAACCATTGAGTATTCTTTGCCTGGCCGGGGAGAAAGAATTTAAATTTTGGAAATTTAGTTCGTTAAATAAAATAATATACCAGGTATCGGAAAATAACGATATTGTTGAATTACCGGCATTTATTTATTATCATTCAACCTATATCGATCATACCTGGAGGTTCAAAGTTACCGGGGGAACAATTCAGACAATGCTGGGTTTTGATGTTTGGTATAACTCATATTTCAGAGGTTATAGCTACATTCCGGCAATGTCGGTGTTTTATCAGGCAAACAGCGAAACAATTGGGGGTTACCCTTACATCGATTTTTGGTTAAATGTTAAACTTAAAAGAACAAGGTTTTTTGCAAAATATGAACATGCCAATAGCAATTGGTATAGAAAAGATTATTATCACGCAATTTCATATCCCGCGAAACAAAGAATTTTCAAGTTCGGTATTTCGTGGACATTTTACGACTAATCCATTATCATCAATTTCCATCAACTAAATATTTCATTTTATGAGAGCAAAGGCTAATTACATACTCTTTGTATTAACATTGCTTTTCAGCCAGTGTAGCCGTACCGATATCCAGCACAAGCCCGAAAATGGGCTCTCGCGGATAGAAACAATTAAGGAAAACGGAGTTCTGAAAGTAGTAACCGATTATAATACAACAAGTTATTTTATTTACCGAGGCCAACCCATGGGGTTTCAGTTTGAACTTTTACAAAACCTGGCAGACTATTTACAGGTAAAGCTTGAAGTTGTTGCAAACAATAGCCTCGACGAAAAATTCGATATGCTCGGGAAGGGCGAAATCGATCTTATAGCTGTTAACCTCACGGTAACAAAAGAACGTCGTGAATTTCTCGAATTTATCGAACCTCACTCACAAACCCGCCAGGTATTGGTGCAGCGAAAACCCGAAAATTGGCAGCGAATGGGCAAAAACGAACTCGAGGCCAAACTATTGACCAAGCATGTCGAACTCGGCGGAAAAACTATTTATATTCAAAAAAACAGTTCGTACGAAAAAAGGCTGTTTAATCTTTCCGACGAAATCGGCGATACCATTCATGTTAAGATTACAGACGATGGCGTTGAGCAGTTAATTGAAAAGGTTGCTTCCGGCCAAATCGACTATACTGTATGCGACGAAAACATTGCCATTGTTAACCAGTCGTATTATAGCAATATCGATGTGTCGTTGCCGGTTAGTTTTCCGCAAAACCTCGCCTGGGCAGTTGCAAAAGGAGATATGGGCTTGAAGGCTGTTGTCGATGAGTGGCTGGTTGAATTCAAAAAAACCACAAAATATGCCATAATCTACAATAAATATTTTAGAAACAGCCGTTCCTCCACTATTGCAGGAAGCGAGTACTTTACCATTTCTACCGGCAATATTTCGCCATACGACCAATATATCAAAGAATTTAGCAGCCAGATTAACTGGGACTGGAGGCTTGTTGCATCCATGATGTACCAGGAGTCGCGTTTTAATGAAAATGCCCGTTCGTGGGCTGGGGCTTTCGGGCTTATGCAAATGATGCCCGGTACAGCAGAACGATTTGGTGTCGATTCGGCATCGTCGGCAAAAGCCCAGATTCGCGCCGGAATTATGTTTATTCAATGGCTCGAAAAATTGTTCCAGGAAATACCCGACCCAATAGAGAGGCAGAAGTTTGTGCTGGCATCTTACAATGTTGGCCCCGGGCATGTAATTGATGCCCGAAACCTGGCTTCAAAAAATGGCAAGAACCCCAATATATGGACAGATAATGTTGATATTTACCTGTTAAAAAAAGCCGAACCTGAATATTATAACGATCCGGTGGTTAAATATGGCTATTGCCGGGGAATTGAAACCTTTAAATACGTTACCGATGTAGTGGATCGTTACGAACACTATAAAAACCTGGTAGAATAGTACTGCCGTTTTTTTTATCGTTTTATTACTTCAATAAACTCCGATAATATCATGGCAGTAGCCCCCCATACCATTTCTCCATCAATGTCGAAATAGGGTATGTTAACATTTAATCCTTTATGGCGCCAGGTAGTTTCCTTAACAGGAGTTCTAACAAGGTCGTCAAGGCTTATTGTAAGGCAATAATCTACTTCGCCCTTATCAATTTTAAATATTGGTTTATCGTGGCTCAAACCTACAACGGGGTAAACCATATACCCACTAACGGGTATAAATATTTCTGTAAGCCTGCCGATTACCTCAATATTTTGTGTGCAAATACCCAGCTCTTCAGCTGTTTCGCGAAGGGCTGTATCTTCAACCGACTTATCGCCGGGTTCGGCCTTTCCACCCGGGAAACAAATTTGCCCGCTGTGGGGGCCATCGTAAACCTGGCGCTTCATTAGCACCAGCTGTAATTTTCTGTCGGATTCGGGAAAAATTAAAAGCAACACAGCGGCATCGGCACGTTTAGTGCCCGGCATTTCAATTGCCCTTAAGCCGGGTTCCAGCTTTAGTTGGTAATCGGCTCCAGGCAGTTGCCGGCTTAACTTTTCTTTCAGTTGGGCTATAAACTCATTCATTAACTGTAGCGAAGGGTTTTTACAGGTTGTATGCGCGAAAGAATTATCACCGGCAACAGCATAAAAACAAAAATAATGGACAGGGCAGCAATGTTAATAACTGCTATGTGCCACATATTAATATTAACAGGTGCATATTCTATAAAATACGATGCCTGGTTGAGTTTAATCAAATGAAAATTGTGCTGGAGCAACAGAAGCCCTATGGCCAGTATATTCCCCCAAAGCAGCCCTTTCAGTATCAGATAGGCTGCCTGGTACAGGAAAATTTTCCTCATCGAAGGGTTACTGGTGCCAAGCGCTTTTAATAACCCTATTGAGGGGGTACGGTCGAGAATAAGAATAATTAAGCCCGAAATCATGTTTATTATAGCAACAATTATCATTATCACCAAAATGGCAACAACGTTCATGTCCAATAAATTCAGCCAGTCGAATATTTGAGGGTATTTTTCTTTAATGCTCAAAACTCTCAGCCTGCTACCGTCTTCCATAAACCTGAACTCAACCGGCAAACGCACGTTTTCAGTCAAATAGTCGAGGGTGCCATAATTCGATATGAGTATTTCAAACCCGCCAACCTGGTTGTTGTTCCAACCGTTTAAAGTCTGAATATGTTTAATGTCGCCTAAAATAAATTGTTCATCGAAAGTTTCCAGGCTGGTTTGATATATTCCACATATCTGGAAAACCCGTCTGTTAATGGGCACATCGGAAATACGTTCGTCGATAAAGAAGGTGGTAAATTTTTCTCCAAGTTTAAGATGGAGCATGTTGGCGAGTTTTTTCGATATAAGCACCTGGTTGGTTTTCGCAGAATCGGTAATTTTTGGCATTCCCCCTTCAACAATGTTTTGGGCAAAGAACAAGGTGTCGAAATCGGGACCAATGCCTTTCATTATAATGCCTTGTATTTCGTTTTTTGTTTTTATCATTGCCGGTTTTGTGGCAAAAACCTGTATGTTTTTTATTCCCGGCATAGCAATGAGTTCGGGCAAAAAAGATTGGTTTTTATCGATAGGGGAGCTTTCGAGCGAATTGTTCGAATCGAAATTTACAATTTGAATGTGCCCGCCAAACCCGGTTACCCGGTTGCGTATTTCGTTTTTGAACCCGGTTACAGTTGCTACGGCTATTATCATAATAGCCATGCTAAGTGCAATAGCAACCACCGAAAGGCGTATTATGGGAGATGTAAAACTGCCCCCTTTGCCCGAACTTTTTATAAACCTGCGGGCTATTGTTAATTCTAAATTCATTGGTAATTCCTATAATGGGTTAAATGTACTAATTTTAGGCCTTAATCGCTTTGTTATTTTTATCGCATCAAAGTATATTTTATTATGAAGAAATATATTGTGGGCTTGTTTGTGCTGGGAATTCTTTCTTGTGCCCGTTCGCAGGATGAGGGTACTTTAAAGGTTTGCCCCGGGGCTTTTTCTACCAACAGTTATGTTCCATTGCTCATTGGAAAAACCGTTGGCGTTGTTGCCAATAAGTCAACAAACATTACTGGGGTTAACCTGGTTGACTCGCTTTTGGCTATTTCTGCCAATAATAACAATGCCTTTATTATTAAAAAGGTTTTTACCCCCGAGCATGGTTTTTCCGGGGCATTTGATGCCGGCGCCACAATCGATTCAGAAAAACACGGTTACCCTTTGCTGGAAATAATATCGTTGTATGGCAAAAAGAAAAAACCCGATACCAATGACCTTAAAGGAATTGATGTTGTAATTTTCGATTTACAGGACGTAGGTACCCGTTTTTACACCTATATATCTACCTTACACTATGTTATGCAGGCTTGTGCCGAAAATGATGTTCCACTAATTGTGCTCGACAGGCCAAACCCAAATGCTTTTTATATCGATGGGCCGGTTTTAGAAGATAAATATATTTCGTTTGTCGGCCTGCACCCTGTTCCAGTGGTTTATGGAATGACAATCGGCGAATATGCACAAATGATTAATGGCGAGGGTTGGCTGGGTAGTGCCCCAAAATGCGAGCTGACGGTTATACCTATGCAGAACTATTCGCACCATACGGTATATGTTTTGCCCGACAAACCTTCGCCAAACCTTCCGAACATGAATTCGGTTTATTTATACCCGTCGTTATGTTTTTTTGAAGGCACTGTGGTTTCGGTCGGCAGGGGCACAGAATTTCCCTTCCAGGTTTACGGGCACCCCGATTATCCGTACAAACAATTTTCGTTTATACCCAAACGTATAGAAGGGGCAAGCCTTAACCCGGTTTACGAAAACAAAACCTGTTATGGGGCCGATTTAAGGTTGCCCCACGATAGTTTGTTTAACCTTAAAGGCCAGCTTGAGCTGAAATATCTTTTAGAAATGTACAATTCTTTAGGCAGTAAGGAAGACTTTTTTAATAATTATTTCGATTACCTTGCCGGCACCGATAAGCTTCGCAAACAAATACTTGCAGGGAAAACGGAAAATGAAATAAGAGAGGGCTGGCAGGCGGGCCTCGAAAAATTTAAAAAAATCAGGGCAAAGTACCTGCTTTACCCCGATTAATACCAATATGTTTTGCCTGATTAGCTTAAAGCTACATTTATTTTCGCAGCATTCTCCTTTAAAATCCTTCCCGGATATGCCTTGAGCCCTTCTTCGAGGCATTTCATGCCAATGGCGAGCTGTTCCAGGTTAATTACATAAGCAATACGAACTTCCTGCCGGCCAAGGTTTCCTTCGGTATAGAAACCGGCCCCCGGGGCCATCATCACCGAATAGCCATTGTGTTCAAATTCTTTGAGCATCCACATCGAAAATTTTTCGGCATCGTCAACCGGCAATTTTGCCATAATGTAAAAGGCCCCTTTGGGTTTTGAGCAGAAAACCCCGGGAATTTTATTTAAAGCTTCAACCACGAAGTTTCTTCTTGCCAGGTATTCGTTATATACATAGCTCATATATTCGTCTGACGAGTCGAGGGCAGCTTCCCCGGCAACCTGGCCCACATACGGGGGGCTAAGCCTTGCCTGGCAGAACTTGAGGGCAGTATCGCGCAATTGTTTGTTTTTTGTTACCAGGGCGCCGGTACGTAAGCCGGTAGCACTGTATCGCTTCGATAAAGAATCGATTAAAATGGCATGGTTTTCCAACCCGTCAAGGTGCATTATTGAGGTAAACTCTTCGCCGTCGTAAACAAATTCCCTGTAAACTTCGTCCGATAGCAGAAACAAATCGTATTTCAATACAAGGTCGCGTATTTGTTCGAGTTCTGCCCTTGAATAAACATGGCCTGTAGGGTTATTGGGGTTACAAATAATAATTCCCCGGGTATTCGAAGTAATCTTCTTTTCAAATTCGCTTATCGGAGGCAGCCTGAAGCCTTCTTCGATGTGCGACGAAATTGCCACAACCTTAACATCGGCTGATGTTGCAAAGCTATAATAGTTGGCATAGAATGGCTCGGGAACAAGAATTTCGTCGCCAGCATTAAGGCAGGTTAGCAAGGTAAGGGTAATGGCCTCGGAACCTCCGGTAGTAATTAAAATATCTTCGTACGATACATCAATATTGCATTTTTTGTGATAGTATTCGGCCATTTTCTTTCGGAGCGATATCATTCCGGCACTATGGCTGTATTCGATAACCGTTGCCTTCAAATTGCGGATTGCCGCCAATGCCTTATCGGATGTAGCTATATCGGGTTGACCGATGTTTAAACGGATAATTTTTTTCCCGCTCTTTTCAGCTTCTTCTGCCAGTGGCACAAGCTTCCTGATTGGGGAATTCGGCATGAGTGTCCCTCTTTTCGAAATTGTTGGCATTGTTTGAAAGTTTTATATATCTATTTAAAAGAAAACTCACAAGCCTGTGCGACTTGTGAGTCCTGTCAAGCTAATATTTAATTGTTTTTATTGTGCCGCGGCTGCCTGGTTGGCAGTTTCTGGTTCAACTTTTCCCTTAATCCTTAAAACTATTGGGGCTTCGGAACCATTCGATGTTACAGTTATGGTTTTCGATATGGGGCCTACACGCCTTGTGTCGTATTTTACTTTTATTACCCCCGATTTGCCAGGTGCAATTGGTTCCTGTGGCCAGCTTGGAACTGTGCACCCACAAGAACTGCGCACATTTTGCAGGTTAAGCGCCTCGGTGCCAACATTGCTAAATTCGAATTCGCATGTACCATCGGCACCTTGCAGAATTGTCCCATAATCGTGCTCAAGCGATTTGAACTGTATAGCTGGCCCGCTGGCATCAATGTTAATCATTTTTTCTGCCTGGTTTGTTTGCGAACAACTTACCGTAAAAGTTGCTAAAGCAATTACGGCTAAAGAAATCAACCTTTTCATAACATATATTTTTTGAGTAAACAAAATTAGTTATTATTATTTAATTTGATACTTGTTATACTGGCGAATCTGAAAAAAGTAACTAAACAATACCTTTTTTTAAATTTTTGTACTGGCAATATGGTTCAATTTTAATGCCAATCCGTTGATGCTGCTAATTTATTGTTATTTTTACGCAATTTTTAAAAAAACAAACATTTTTAATGAACATGGACATTCCAAGCAAGTATAATCCGGGATCGGTTGAAGACAAATGGTATAAATACTGGTTAGAAGGTGGTTTCTTCAAATCGGTGCCCGATGGCAGGGAACCCTATACTATTGTAATACCCCCGCCAAATGTTACGGGTGTGCTGCACATGGGGCACATGTTAAACAATACCATACAGGATATACTTATCAGGCGTGCCCGTATGATGGGAAAAAATGCCTGCTGGGTGCCCGGTACCGATCATGCTTCGATTGCCACTGAGGCAAAAGTTGTTGCCAAGCTTAAAGATGAAGGAATCGATAAATCGTTGCTTACCCGCGAAAGTTTTTTGGAGCATGCCTGGCAGTGGAAAGAAAAACATGGAGGAATAATTCTCGAACAGCTTAAAAAGCTGGGGGCCAGTTGCGACTGGGATCGAACTGCCTTTACCATGGACGAGGAACGAAGCGCCGAAGTAATACGTACCTTTGTTGAACTCTATAACCGCGGGCTTATATACCGCGGGGTGCGGATGGTCAATTGGGATCCTGCTGCAAAAACTGCTGTTTCTGACGAAGAAGTTATCTACAAAGAGGAAAAATCGAAGCTCTATTATGTTCGTTATAAAGTTGAAGGTGCTTCTGACGAATGGGTTACTATTGCCACTACCCGCCCGGAAACAATACTGGGCGACACCGCAGTATGTGTTAACCCAAACGATGAACGCTATAAGAAATTAAAAGGAAAAAAAGTTTTTGTTCCGCTCATTAACCGCTCAATCCCCATTATTGAAGATGAATATGTCGATATGGAATTTGGTACCGGTTGTTTGAAAATTACCCCGGCTCACGATATCAACGACTATGAAATCGGGTTAAAATTTAACCTCGAATCAATTGATATTTTCAACGATAATGGCACCCTAAACGAAAAAGCACAATTATTTATTGGGGAAGACAGGTTTGTTGTAAGAGATAAAATTGTTGTTGAATTGGAGAAAGCCGGAAACCTTGTAAAAGTTGAAGCCTATACCAACAAAATTGGATATTCCGAGCGCACACATGTTGTAATCGAGCCTAAATTATCTACCCAGTGGTTTATTAAGATGGGCGATTTGGCAAAACCTGCGCTCGAAAACGTAATAAACGGCGAAATTAAATTTCATCCGGGCAAATTTAAAAATCTTTACAAGCACTGGATGGAAAATATTAAAGACTGGTGCATAAGCCGCCAGTTATGGTGGGGCCACCGCATACCGGTATTTTATTTAAACGATGGTTCTTTTTTTGTTGCAGAAACAATTTCTGAAGCTTTAAAATTAGCACAGAAAAAAACAGGCATTGAAAATTTAAAGGAAACCGATTTGCATCAGGACGAAGACGTTTTGGACACCTGGGCTTCGTCGTGGCTATGGCCATACTCTGTTTTTCCCAGGGAAGAACAGGATTATTACTACCCAACCAACGATTTGGTTACTGCCCCCGATATTATTTTCTTTTGGGTAGCCCGCATGGTTATGGCAGGATATGCATTTAAAAACGAAAAACCTTTTAGCAATGTTTACTTTACCGGTATGGTGCGCGACAAGCTTCGACGGAAAATGTCGAAATCGTTGGGAAATTCGCCCGATCCGCTCGAACTAATTGAAAAATATGGGGCCGATGGCGTAAGGGTAGGCATGTTGCTCTGTTCTCCTGCCGGTAATGATATTTTGTTCGATGAGGGCCTTACCGAACAGGGACGTAATTTTGCCAATAAAATATGGAATGCTTTCAGGCTTGTTAAAGGTTGGGAAGTTAGTGAAACCATTGTTCAAACCCCGGCCTCGGCAGCCGCTGTTGAATGGTTCGATAGCAAACTTAGTGAGACCATAAAAAATATCGATGACCATTTTCATAAGTACCGTATTAGCGATGCCCTAATGGCTGTTTATACAATGGTTCGCGATGAATTTTCGGGCTGGTACCTCGAGGCAGTTAAACCTGCCTACCAGCAACCACTCGACACGAAAACTTACCAGGCAACAATAGGTTTTTTCGATAAGGTGATACGCATACTTCACCCGTTTATGCCTTTTATTACCGAAGAAATTTATCAATACCTTGCCGAACGCCACCAGGGCGAGAGCGTTGTGGTTGCAGATATGCCCAAAGCCGGCCGGGTAAACCACCAGCTAATTAAACTTTTTGAAGAGGCAAAACAGGTAATTGCCGGGGTGCGAAATATCCGACAGGAGAAAAACATTGCCCAGAAAGACACTGTTATGCTGCAAATTACAGCAAGCGAAGCCGGTTACAACAAAATGTTTGTGCCGGTAATAAACAAACTGGCAAACATTGAGTCGGAACAGTTTGTTTCTAAATCAGACGATACTGCAGCAAGTTTCCTGGTTGGAACTACCGAATATGCTGTTCCGCTTGGCAATTTAATTGATGTTGATGCCGAAAAGAAAAAGCTTAGTGAAGAAATTGCCTATCACGAAGGTTTCTTAGTTTCAGTTATGAAAAAACTTAGTAACCAAAGCTTTGTACAGAATGCCCCGGCAGCTGTTGTGGAAAAAGAGAAACAGAAACAAAGCGATGCGGAATTAAAAATAAATTCGTTAAAGGAGCAGCTGGCAAAATTAACACACTAATTATTGACAGGTATCCCAAAAGTTATGTTTTTTTTGCTCAAAAATCTGCTGTTTTGCAATGTGGCGGAAGTAAAATTTTGAATAACGGGCTGGCTAAGGTGCCAGCCTTTCTTTTTTCCATACACCATGTTTTAAACGGTATTCAAACCTGTCGTGCAGCCTGTCGGGCTGTCCCTGCCAGAATTCAACCATGTTTGGTATAAGTTTATAGCCTCCCCAGTATTGAGGGCGTGGCACAAGAAAATTCCGGTATTTTTTTTCGTAATCGTCTTTTAGTTTTTCAAGGTATTCGCGGTTTGGAATGGGCTTGCTCTGTGGCGAAGCCCAGGCCCCAATTTTGCTCCCCTGGGGGCGGTGGTTGAAGTAATAGTCGGAATCTGCCGGCGAAAGTATTTCAACCTCACCTTCGGCCCGCACCTGCCGCTGTGTTACAGGCCAATAAAAAACCAGCGCGGCCAGTGGTGTGTTATTAATTTCATTGCCTTTCCGGCTTTCATAGTTTGTGAAAAATATAAATCCGTTATGGTCAACCGATTTTAAAAGCAGGTAACGCACCGATGGTTGCCCATTTTCCCCCACCGTAGCAAATGCCATGGCGTTGGCTTCGGTTTTTTCTTCAGACAATGCCTGGCGGAACCAATCATTAAACTGCTCAATGGGGTTAGGGTTAAGGTCGGATAAATTCAATGGGGGAGTTTGATATTCCCGTCTCGATAGAATTAGTTCTTCCATTTTTAGAAAGGGTATAATACAAAGGGGAACAATTAATCAGGCAGGTTTGTTCAAAAATCTGATAGTTTTCAACCAGAAGTTTTTATAGATGGTTTTTTAACCGGGCATTGTTTATCGATGCATTAAGCTCGAAACCAATAAGCAGGTTAAGCGCATTAAAGTTCATCCAAAGCATAAGCGCAATGATAGCCCCTATTGAGCCGAAGAGTTTGTTGAGCTGTGCAATATTGTCCATGAAATAGGTAAACCCCAGCGACGCCAGAAGAGTTAATATGGTAGCAAGCGTGGAGCCTGCCGATACAAACTGCCAGCCGTTACGGTTGCTTGGCGCAAGGTAATATAGAAACGAGATACTGAAAAATGTAACAGTAAGCAGTATAATCCATTTCCCGGAGAATAGCAGGAAAGGTTTTATATCGATTTGTCCAAAATCGGCAAGAGAAGTTGCGAGATTGCGGCTAAAAAGGAACAGGATACTGGATACAACAACCACGGCATAAAATATAAACAACAAGCCAACCGATACCAACCTTTGTCGGAACCACGAGCGACTTTCGATTGTATGCGAGGTAGCGTTGAATGCATCAATTATCCCGTTAATGCCTTTATGGGCAAAAAACAGGCTTGTGAGCAAACCGAAAACCGGCATACCCCCCCGGCGTATAAAAATATCGTTGAGCAGAGGTTCGATGGTAATATACGAATCGGCTGGTATTAATTGAAATAAAATGGTTGTAAGGGTTTCCTGAAAATGCGGAATGGGCAGGTAAGGCAATATGGCAATAAAGAAAATTAATGCCGGGCCCAGTGCAAGCAGGAAATTAAAAGCTACAGCAGTGGCGCGCAAATTTAGCGATCCTTTTTTTATTCCGCCTATAAAAAACCAAAAAACATCGTAAACCGGAACCTTATCAAACCCCGGAAGGGTAATTCTTTTGCATTTGTCGCCAAGCTTGTGTATTTCGTTGTCGAAAAACCTGTATTTATAACTGCCGGGTTTTATATCCATAACTAATAATCGATAGCCTTCAGGCTCAAATCAAGGCTTTTTATCTGATGGGTGAGAGCGCCAACCGATATGTAATCTACCCCGCATTCGGCATATTGGCGCAAGTTCCCTATTGTTATGCCACCAGACGATTCGGTTTCGTATTTTCCATTGATTATGGCTATAGCCTCGCGGGTTTTTTCAATCGAAAAATTATCGAGCATGATGCGTTGTATGCCCCCGACTTTCATAATCGATTCAATATCTTTTATGCTGCGGGCCTCAACTTCAATTTTAAGGTTTAGGTTTTTTTCGGCCAGATAATTTCTGGCACTTTTTATGGCATTTTCTATGCCGCCGGCAAAATCGATATGGTTGTCTTTAATTAAAACCATATCGAAAAGGCCTATTCGATGGTTCTCACCGCCCCCGTGCTTTACCGCCATTTTGTCGAGCAGGCGCATACAGGGCGTAGTTTTTCGGGTGTCGAGAACTTTCGTTTTCAACCCTTTCAGTTCCGAAACATACTTGCTGGTTTGTGTGGCAATTCCGCTCATGCGCTGCATAACATTAAGCACAAGCCTTTCTGCCTGTAAAAGGGCAAGTACTTTTCCTTTTACTGTAAAGGCAATGTCCCCGGGTGCTATTGGGCTTCCGTCGGCTATATAAAATTCGATGTTTATGTCCCGATCTAATTTTTTAAATATTTTCTCTGCCACAAAACTGCCCGAAAGCACACCCTCTTGTTTTACCAGTAATTGTGCTTTTCCGGTAGTTGCTGCCGGTATTATTGAAAGCGATGTATGGTCGCCATCGCCGATGTCTTCCCTGAAAGCAAGGTCGATAAAATCATTAATGTACGAATTAAGCTGCATCTTGTTCTATTCTGAGCTGATGTATGTATATTTTATTGCCAGACTGTTTCAGAAGAATGGTTACACGGTAGTTGCCCCCGGTAGTTTTCAATTTGCCAATGGCATATTTCGATTCGGTTTTTCCCCCTTCGTGTATTATGGTAAAAGATTGTGGTGCGTTTTTCCTGAAAAAATCTTTTAGTATAATTTCTGCCTGTGTGCTGCTGTAAATGTTTTCTTTGTTGTTTAATGTAAGCTCAACATTGCCAATAAAATACTTCGAAACCAGCTCAGATTTTCCCTGTCCAAAACCATTAATGATGTCCTGCGGTATGTCAATGGCTGCTGTCATGCCCCAAAAGGCAATGCCTGCAAGCAGTACAAAGGTGTTTAATGTTTTAACTTTCATTATCAGTTTTTTTAATTAAAGTCAAAAATTGAGCCAAATGTAAAATAAAATAACGATTATCGAAAACTACCTTTTAATTATACCTTTTTTGATAGAAGGTAATGTTAAAATTAAAGTAATTCTTAGTTTGTGTAGCTTAGTTGGCACAATGTTTATGGTTTTGACCAAAAATTTTTTGGTTGAGAATTGTGTTTTATGTGATATATTGCCGGATAAAATAAAATTATGAAGATTACCCTGTTAAATGTTGGCAAAACCGATGATGTTTGCCTCGAAAGGCTTATTGGGGAGTATGCCATGCGGATCAACAAATTTGCAGGTTTCGAAATGGAATATATTTTGCTGCCCAAGGGCAGTGCGAAATTTAAGCCTGATGAACTGAAAAAAGCCGAGGGCGATGCTTTGCTCAAAAAAATGAAAAATTTCGATTATGTTGTTTTGCTCGATGAAAATGGAAAACATTTCAATTCAGCCGGCTTTGCACAATATTTGCAAAAAATTTTTAATGCCAGCCCTAAAAATTTACTCTTTGTTGTTGGCGGGGCGTATGGTTTTTCAAAAGAGGTGTACCAAAAAACAACCGATATGCTGTCGCTCTCATCAATGACAACAACACACCAACTGGTGCGTTTGTATTTTGTGGAGCAATTATACAGGGCATTTACCATTATTAATAACCATCCGTACCACAACAATTAACCGAAAGAAATGAAACCAGGACATTATTTAATGCTATCGTTGGTTGTTGCCATTACAGCCTTTATTGTGGCTTTTTCTCATGCCAGTTTTTCAGGTGAAAAAAGAATAGGGAAGCGTATCCAGGAGAAATTCGATAAAAGGCAGGAAGAAGCATTGGCGTTATTGGGCACCCTTTCTGTGGAAGAATATGAAACGGCCTTCGATGCTGCCCAAAAAGCAGTTGAAAGAGGGATATCGTCGTTAATTTTACACAAAGGCGCCTGGGTATTCTGGTCCGATAAAAGTGTGCCTTTTCAATATGTAAATGTCGATTCTATATCTGACGGCCAAATGGTAAAGCTTGCCAACACCAATTATTATCAGCTGGTGAAAAAAAAATCCGACAGTACCCTTATAGCACTCATAAACCTGTCGAGCAGTTTTCCTTATAACAACCGTTTTATCAATAATGGCATTTATCCGGCATTTGGGACAAGAAACGGAGAATTGTTCATTAATGGTGATAAAAAAAACGGGCATTCAATTTACAATAAATCGGGCGAATATGTGTTTTCGGTAAAGCCCTCGCCGGCAAAAAACAGTTCTCATGCATTGCCGCAGTTATTGTCCACTGCTTTGTTGTTCTTGTCGGTTTTTTTGTTCCTTTTGTTTTTAAGGCTTTCTTTTAATTCTTTGTCGGAAAAAAAAGCAAAATATTGGCTCTTGCCTGCTGTTGCAGGCCTCATAGCTTTAAGGGTGGTTTTTGTTTATTCGGGCTTGTTTGCAGGGCGTTTTTACCTTTTCGATCCTTTTATTTTTGCATCACGCATTTCGCCAAGTATGGGCGATTTGTTGCTAAACACCATAGTTTTTACATTTGTTGCCTATTTGTTTTATAAACATGCCTCCATACCCGGTCGGTTTTTGAACAATGCCTTTAATCGCAACGCATGGACAGGTATTCTTAATGTGTTTTACATTTTAATGCTTTTTTATGCTTTTACGGTTTCAAAAGGCATTATCACCAATTCGAGTTTGAGGATTATTCCTGCTAATATTAGTGAAATTACCCTTCCGGTTGTTCTTGCATACCTGGTGTTTGCGGCAAATTACCTGGCTGTGTTTTTTATAGGTTTTTTTATTTTTAACACGCTTAAAGAAGTAAACAAGTATAAGCTTATTATTAACTGCTCAAGCCTTCTTCTGATTTTATTTATAGCTGGTTTTGCCTTTCGGTTTGTAGTCGATATTTATACCATAATATTCGGTATATTGCTGTATGTGCTTATTGGCCTTACCTATCGTCAAATTAAAAAAAATGTGTTTTTCTCCTCAATGGTATTCTTTCTGCTTTTGTTCTCAACCTATATTTTGGTATTTATTGTTAAATACAATACCGACAAAGAAATTCAGGTTAACAAATCGCTTGCGATAAGCCTTTCATCGGAACACGATCCTGTAGCCGAGTACATGCTCGAAGATGTGTCGGAACGTTTATCAGCCGACAGTGCTGTTTTTCGTATGTTATTTAGGGATAGGTTCGATGGGGTTAAGCTCTACAATTATTTGTCGAACAATTATTTCAGCAGTTATTTTAAAAAATACAATGCACGCATTACTGTTTGTACCCCGGTTGATAGTGTTATGCTCGAAACCCCTGCATTTGCCTGGTACCACTGTTATTCCTATTTCGAAGAATATATTTCTGCCGCAGGTTTACAGGTTCCTAATTCATCGTTCTATTTTATCGATAATTTTTCGGGGCTTATCAATTACATCGGTTGGGTAAAATACAATAAGCCCGGCTCCCCTGAATTATCGTTGTTCCTGGAGCTCGAATCGAAACATTCTGCTAATCCGCTGGGTTATCCCGAACTATTGCTTGATGAGCAGGTACAAACTTCGTCGGCAATTTCAGAAAAGTCGTATGCTAAGTATTATAAAGGCAGGTTGGTTTCACAAGCAGGCGCCTACGAATACAGTCTTAAATCCAATAACTTCGAACGCTTGTCAACAAGCAATTTTTATAATGTGAGGCGAAACAACCATATACACCTTGTTTATAGGCCCGATGAATATAATATTATAGTTATCAGCGAGAAAGCTGTGGGTACAACCGATATAGTTGTGCTGTTCTCGTATATTTTTATTTTTTATTACATACTACTATTGCTTTTGAACCTGGTTTTTATAACAAAAATGCAGCACCTGAGTTTTCGCGACAACCTTCGCAATAAAATTCAGGTTACAATGGTTTCGGTATTGCTTGTATCGTTGGTTTTAATTGCCGGCAGTACAACATGGTTTAATATCAGAAAATATAACCAGACCCAGTTGCGCATGATCAAAGAAAAAATACAATCGGTTTACATCGAACTCGATCATAAACTGTCTTTCGAAAGCGAACTCACAAAAAACTGGACATCAGATAAATACGACGACCTTTCGCAATTGCTAATTAAGTTTTCCGATGTTTTTTATACCGATATCAATTTATATGCACCCGATGGGGTGCTACTTGCAACTTCCAGATCAGAAATATTCCAGATGGGGCTGCAGAACGAAAGAATGGATCCTCTTGCATATTCAAAATTGCACCGCGAACAACTTGCCAAGTTTATACACCGCGAACATATAGGGAAATTAAATTATTTATCGGCTTACGTGCCCTTTTTCAATTCCAATGGGCAATTGCTTGCATACCTCAACCTGCCTTATTTTACCAAGCAGAAAGACCTGCAGGACGATATTACCACTATAACGGTTGCTATTATTAATATTTATGTGCTGCTTATTTTAATTACCCTGTTGGTAGTTGTAGTATTATCGAGCCAGATTACCAAACCATTGGAAATGCTGCAATTGAGCTTCAGGGGCCTTGCACTGGGCGGAAAGTATGAAAAAATACAATATTCGCGTAACGATGAAATAGGCAAACTTGTTGAAGAATACAATAACATGGTTGGCGAACTGGAACGCAATGTAGAACTGCTTGCCCGCTCTGAACGTGAATCGGCCTGGCGCGAAATGGCAAAGCAGGTTGCCCATGAGATTAAAAACCCGCTAACACCTATGCGGTTAAGCGTTCAGCAACTGAAACGTTCATGGGGCGATAAAAAGGAAAATTTCGAAGAATACCTGAATAATGTTACAAACCTGCTTGTTGAACAAATCGATAACCTGTCGGCTATTGCAAGTGAGTTTTCAAACTTTGCCAAAATGCCGGTGGCAAGGTTTGAAATTATTGAACTTGGCCCTGTGCTGGAAAAAGCAGTATCGCTGTTTTGCCACGAAAAGGTGGAAGTATTGCTTGAGCCTGGCGATGAAAAATTGTATGTTAAAGCCGATACTGAACAACTAAACAGGGTTTTTATCAATATCATCAAAAACGGAATACAAGCAATAAGCGACGAAGAGAAGGGGTTGGTAAAGGTAATCCTCGAACGCCATAAGAATATGGCAATTATTCAGATATCAGACAATGGCAAAGGTATTTCCGACGAAGTACAGGCAAAATTGTTTACACCAAACTTTACCACAAAATCGAGCGGCATGGGCTTAGGCCTCACTATTGTTAAAAATATTCTCGACCAAATGGATAGCAAGATAAAATATGAAACAAAAACCGGGGAGGGCACAACTTTTAAGATTTATATTCCACTTAAACAATAGATTATTTTTTATATTTGGAGCAATTAATTTTAAAACAACCTGGGCAATTGAACCGATACTTATTGATAATAGCACTATTTAGCCTTTCATTTTCAGCACAATCGCAGGTTAACATTGGCGGGGTTGTAAATAGTTATTATGCTGTAACCGGCCTTGGGGCAAACTCTGTAACCTGTTCAGGCACCGAAGATTTGTCGGGCCTTAAACCGGGCGATAAAGTGTTGCTGATGCAAATGACCGGTGCCCGTATAAACACTTCCGGCAGCTGGTTCCTTGACGATGGCGTACATACATTTTATGGCACCGAAACCGGGGCCTACGAGTTTTTATCGGTAAATTATGTGTCGGGACAGAATGTGTATTTTACAGCAAACCTTAAACGCGCTTATGTTTCTACCGAAAAAATACAGCTTATAAAGGTTTTCGAAGCCGAAAATGCCACGGTAATATCGCAGTTGCTGGCAACACCCTGGAATGGGGCCAAAGGGGGCGTAATAGCCCTGGTTGTACTAAAAAAACTTATGCTTAATGCAAATATAAATGCCTCTGGGGCAGGTTTCAGGGGGGGGGCCGCAGAGTTTTATTACGAAGGCTGTCGCCCAGCATATTCACCCGATACTTTTTATTTCACAACTGCCACAATAGGCAAAGCCGGTCTTAAAGGCGAAGGCTTAATGACCACCAGTTTTGCTTATACTAAGGGCATGGGCAATTTTTATACCGGCGGCGGAGGCGGTGCTGGCATGTTTGGCGGAGGCGCCGGTGGCAGTAATTATGGTGCCGGCGGTATTGGTGGGGCACAGGGCGACCCCTGCACACCGGCAGCTGGCCAATATGCCCGTGGCGGAATTAGTTTGTTGCCTACCGGTTATTATTCTAATTCCAACAATAATGTTGCAATGGGTGGCGGAGGCGGGGCTTCAACCTATAATCTTACTTATTCGGCAAGGGCTGGTGGCAATGGGGGCGGTATTGTTTTTATACTTACCGATTCGCTTGTTGGCAACGGCTACAGCATAATGGCCAATGGCAACCAGGTTTTTGCCGCCCAGGCAGGCGGTAGCGGTGGAGGTGCTGGTGGTTCTGTTGTTTTAGATGCATCTGGTTATGCAAATAACCTTTATTTATCGGTTAATGGCGGAAAAGGTGGCGATGGCGGGGCTTCGGGCGGCGGCGGCGGCGGTGGCGGCGGCGGCGGTATTATCTGGTATTCCGGTACCAGCCTGCCTGCACAGGTACATTTATCATTCTCAAAGGGCGAAAGGGGCACTTCGCAAACATTAAACAGAAATGGTACTGTTGGGTACGATGGAGGTCCACGTTCGGAATTTGTGCCCGTACTAAACGGATTTGTTTTTAACGCCATTCGCGATAACGATACCATTTGCCAGGGAAAAGTGCCACGTTTGTTAATAGGTACAACCCCAAAAGGCATTGGCCCTTTTTCTTTTGAATGGTTGCAGAGCACCGATAGTGTTAACTGGACAGTTATACCCTCTGCAACAACAAAAGATTACCAGCCCCCGGCTTTAGATGTTACAACTTATTATACACGTGTTGTAACAGATGGGAGCAATGGAAAAACCGATACAGCCCTGTCGGTTGAAATATTTGTTTTTCCGGCAATTACCGGAAATTCGCTTATGTTACGCGATACTATTTGTTCCGGAATAGCCCCGGGCATGCTCAATGCAAACCCGGTTGCCGGTGGCGATGGCTTGCTTTATTATTATACATGGCAATCGAAAAACCTGGTTTCAGAATGGCAAACAATCGGAAGCCTCGAAGAACACAATGAAACCAACCAACTCACTAATACAACTTTTTACCGGAGAATTGTTGTTTCTGCCAAAGTCTGTGCCGATACCAGCGAAACCGATACCTTAACCGTTTTGCCCCAGATTGTCAATAACGACTTTTTTACCCCCGACTCAACCATTTGCTACGGGCTGCAATCGGGTGTGTTAACACCAAAGAGTGTTTCGGGGGGCGATGGGAATTACCGGTATAAATGGTTAGAAAGTGCCGATAATATCGGCTACTCCGAAATTTCCGGCGAAACATCGAGCCAGTACAACCCCGGGGCGCTGGCCACTACTATGTATTTTGCCCGGGTTGTGTATTCCGGAAACGACGATGCTTGTATCGATACAAGCAATGCTAAAACTATCGAAGTTTTACCTTCGCTTGGAAACAATATTGTAGAAATTTCTGCCGATTTGATTTGTTATAATACTCAACCATTGGCCATTATCGGAAGTTTGCCCGATGGAGGTTCGGGCAGTTATACTTATCAGTGGTTTACAAAAAACGGGGCAGCTTATACAAGTATTTCAGGGGCAAACGGGCAGGGCTACCAGCCCCCTTCCCTTACCGATACCGCTATTTATGTTCGCAGGGTTATTTCGGGCGACGATAATGCTTGCACCGATACAAGCAACGAACTGGTCATTAAAGTTGTCCCACAAATATTTAATAACCTTGTTTCGAAGCACGATACCCTTTGCGAAAACAATAAACCATTGCCTTTTGCCGAATATAGGGCTTCTGGTGGGGCAGGGGCATTTACCTATAAATGGATTAATAAAACCTTGCAGGCCAACTGGAGTGACGCCCCAGCGCCAAATACCGATACTTTATACTCTGCCGTGCCGCTTGTTCAAACAACTTTTTTCAGCCGTGTGGCTTATTCTTCCATTTGCTCCGATACAAGTGCCCCAATCGAAATTACTGTTTATCCGAAAATTGAAAACAACTTTCTGTCGGGTGGGGCAGAGCAGTACGTTTGCTATAACCTTTCGAAAAGCATAAACGGCCTTACACCACAGGGTGGAAACAGTGCTTACTCTTATATCTGGCAGAATTCTTCCGATGCATTTACATGGGGCTATTTTTCGAACACAGCAGGTATTAATACCGGCAACCTTAACAGTGCTGTTTATTTTCGAAGAATAGTGCTTTCGGGCGAAGGAAATGAGTGTGCCGATACATCGTCGAACGTCTTGGTTAAAATTAACCCTTTGCCTGCCGGCGATATAGAGAGTGTGCCCGATACCCTCTGTAAAGGCGGTGAGGTAACAATTAATTACCAGGGGCTCACCGGAAACGGCCCATGGACAATGAAACTCGGAACAGAAACCAATGAACTATTTACATCGCCTGCCCTTTCCGGCACTTCAGGATCATTAGCCTTTGCCTTAAACAGTTCTGTCGATATTAAGGTGCTGAGCATACAAGACGATAGTGCCTGTTTCGCCGATTTGTCTGCAAATTCCGGAATTGTGCGTGCTGTTGTTTATGAAATGCCGGTGGCCAATGCCGGTGCCGGTTTTGAAGTCTGCGGGCCTGTTGCAAGGTTAAATGCAGCACCCTCGGTAGGAATCGGGGCCTGGAAAATTGCCGATGGCTTATTCGACGACCCTGCAAAACCCGATGCCCTGGTTACCACCAACCAATATGGCCTGGTTGATATAAGCTGGACCGAAACAAACTGGAGGGAATGCACCGACGAAGATATTGTTAGTGTGATGTTCTATGAGCAACCTTTAGAAATTGATGCCGGGGATGACATTAAATCAATAAATTACGATACGGTTTTGAATGCCTCTTTTCCTGCTGTTGGCTATGGGTTTTGGAAGTTTAACGACAGCGGTAGGTTTGTGGAGTTCGGCGACTCATTGTCGAATTCAACTTCAGTAACAGTCGATGGGGAAGGTGAATATACTTTTATATGGACTATTATTAATGGTATTTGCCCGGCAATTTCCGACAGTGTTGTGCTTTTGGTCGATAAAACAACCTTCTACGAAGGCTTTTCGCCCGATGGCGATGGAATAAACGATAACTTTATCGTTGAATTTACAAGGGGAAGGCTGGGAAGGCTTACCATTTTTAACCGCAATGGCCGTCAAATTTGGCAGAAAAACGGCGAAGGGCAAATTGAATGGGACGGCACAACCGATTTCGGGGGCGATGCACCTGCCGATACATATTTCTATATTTTTGAAAGGCTCGATAATACAGATAAACCTAAAAAAGGTTTTATAGAACTAAGGCGAAATAACAAATGAAATATATATCAACAGTAATATTGGTTCTCTTTAGCATGGCCCTTTGGGGACAACAATTTTCAATGCCGTCGCAGCCCAACAGGAATATGGTTTATGTTAACCCGGCTTTTTCCGGTTATTTGGAAACAAGTGTTGCCTCGCTCTCAAACCGTTCGAGCATGCTGGGTTTTGAGGGTAATTTCTCTTTTCAGAATTTTGAAGTGCATGCTCCCCTGAAAAAACAGTCTGTGGCCATCGGATTGCAGGCTTTGCACCAACAAATAGGCAGTAAAAGTTCAAGCGAAGTTTTTTTTAATTATGCTTTCCGCATAGTGTTCGAAAATTCAAAACTGGTTTTTGCCCTTAAGCTTGGTGCTGTTTCTACAACCTATGGCGATATCAGCCTTCGCGATGATAATGTGGATCCTAATTTTCTGTCAAATAATTTTGTTCTGCCTAATGTTGGATGTGGAATAGCTTATTATAAAAACAATTTTTATGTCGGTGCCGGAATTCCTTACCTTTTTGCTATAAACTCCAACACTAGTGGGAATGCCGAAATTTCGGCCCCCGATATTAAAAACCTTAATTATATGTTGAATGCAGGGGCAGCAATTCCTTTAAACAACAACCTGCGGCTTGAACCACATGGTATTTTGGTATATTACCTTACAATGAGCCCCGACTATGTTGGGGTTTTAAACCTTAATGTTGGCAATAAAATTGTGTTCGGCGGCGGATATCGATCCGATGAGTCGGTATTGGCAAACCTGGGCTATTTTATCAGCAACCAGTTTTCGCTTCAATACTCATATAATTATAACCTGGGCCGTACCGAAACACTATTGAAGGGCGATCATGAGCTGGGCTTGTTATTGTATTTCGGATATAAAATAAAAACAGTAAGCCCCAGGAATTTTTAACTAAGTGTAGATGAAAAAAGTTTGCATCATATTGCTGTTTATAATACCGGTTTTTGTTATTGGCCAGCAAAACTTTCGTATTGTAAGGTTGCCTTTTAACACTTCAGGAAACGAAATGGCTCCTGTAATCTATAAAAATGGCATAGTTTTTAGCAGCGATTCAAAAAGTAGCGTAGTCAGGGTTGCAACAGATATAAATAATAATTATCCGTATAACTTATATTTTGTCGAGAAAAAGGGAAGAAAATGGGGAAAGCCCGAACCTTTTGCCCCGGAAATAAGCAGTGCCCTGAGCGAGGCTACCGCATCGTTTTCAAGCGATTTTAAAATTATGTACATTACCCGAAACTTACGGGCTGGCGAAAAACTTTCGGAACTGCAAAAGGTTTCCGATACTATTAAGTTTGGTGTGTATCAGGCAACAGAAGCAAAAAAGGAATGGATATTGTCGAGAGAGTTTCCTTATAACGATGAGGGATACGATTTAGTGCACCCTGCGCTCAGCCCCGATGGCAAGTTGTTGTTTTTTGCATCTACAATGTCCGGAGGCTATGGAGGGTACGATATTTATCAATCGGTTTTTGAGAATGGGCAATGGCAATCGCCTAAAAACCTGGGGCCGGTAATAAATACATTCGAAAACGAGGTTTTTCCATTTCTGCACCAGAACGGGCGCCTTTATTTTTCGTCGCGCGGGCATAATTCACAAGGGGGGCTCGACATTTTTTATAGCGAGATAATAAATGGCGAATGGATTGCCCCGGTAAACCTTCCCAGACCTTTTAATTCGCGCAGGGACGATTTTGGCTATGTTATTTCGGCAAACCTCGATACAGGATATTTTGCCTCTAACAGGCTCACGGGTGCCGACGACGATATTTACATGTTTGCCTCCTCGTTTCCAAATTTTAAAGATTGCAAACCACAGATCGACGAAACATTCTGTTATGAGTTTAACGAAACCGGCACAATGGATATTGATACCACTGCCTTAAAATACGAATGGGATTTTGGCGACGGTAACAAGCAGCGAACGGTTATTGCAGAACACTGCTACAAAGGGCCCGGGGCTTATGCTGTGGCTCTTAATGTTATTGATACCCTTACCGGCGATATTTATTATAGCGAGGCATCTTATGAACTTATTGTCGAGCCCCGCGAGCAACCTTATATATCTTGTCCAGATACGGTTGTTGTTGATGAAAAAGTCGATTTTGGCAGCGAAAGGTCTGTTATTAGGAGTTTTGCACCAAATAATTATTATTGGGACTTTGGCGATGGCAATATTACTACCGGCAGAAACGTGCAACACACATTTACAAAAACCGGTACTTTTTATGTGCGGCTTGGTATTACTGCTGTTGAAGACGATCCCGAGGCAAAGGTGGTCGATTTGTCGAACCGGGCCTGTTCGATGAAGCAGGTTGTTGTGGTTAAAAACCTTGTAAATAAAAATTAACTTATGGCTTATTTTTGCGTAAAGATATCTTGTTTGTTCCGGAAGGAAATTTTTTTGTTTGGGTGTCGGATATAATTTAATGTTTTTGAATTAATTAACTGTTAAAATGAAGAGGCTGCCAATAATTGTTTTCATATTTAGTTGTTTCTCAGGTGTGTTGTTTGCCCAGCCCGTGCCGGCCAGCGATGAAAATATTCCATATCTTATGACATTTGGCAAAAAAGCCGAAATTTCATGGGGTGACGACGATTTCTCACAAACATTTTTTTTTCTGATACCCGAAAATTTTAAACAACCTGTTTTTATTAGGGTATTCGATCCCGATTGTGGCGGCGATATCGATGAGCAAAACGGTGAGTGGGACAGTCAAACCAGTTTTGAGGTTTTTGGCGGTGCAGGTTGTTTTTCTCATAAAGATGCCCAGGATACCGATCCAAAAGGAAATTATAAAAGCGGAAACATGCTGGCCTCAAAGGTTTTTGGGCAAAACCCCCGCTTCGATAATAACTGGTACACCTTTGGCCCCTTTAACCCTTCTGAAGGCGAATATGTGTCGAAGTTTGGCGGTTATGTTTTTAAAATTATTGCCGAAGGTATTACTGGCAACGATGGGAACCTTTACCGCTATTTTCTCAGCACCAGCCCTTCAGATAACCGTCCGGTTGAAGGGGGCAACGCATTTGCATACGAATACTCGTTCAGGATGCACGACGATCCAAACCAGGTTTCACATATATATCCCTATGTCGATGACCGCACAATTTCTGTAAGATTGTCGAACTTCGACTGGGACGACGACGGTTTTATACGCACTGTGTCGGTTGCCAGGCGTGGGCAAATCAGCAAGGTTTCGAAAGATAACCAATGGATTGAAGACGAGTTTAAAATTTTCGACGAAGAAAAAAATACCTCACTTGATATTCAGTTTATCAAGAAAAAATCGCCCCCGGTAAAAAACAACAATGTTGTTATAAACGTAAGGAACCAGTATGGCGAATTATTGCCTTTTTACGTTATCCCAATTGGCGGGGTGCCAAAGTATAAATACAATATAGCGGTGAACCGCAAAGAATAATATGAGAAGAAAAACCTTGAAGTTCAGGCTACTTGCAGTTGAAAAACTCATTGTTTTTTGTGTTGTTTTAATAGTGGGCCCGCATGCCCTGGGCCAATTCGAAAGGTTTAAACACTACGATGTGGCCGATGGTATATGCCATCCGTTTATCTATACCATTAACCAGGACAAAAACGGCTTTATCTGGATTGGTACCGGTGAAGGGCTTTGCCGCTTCGATGGTTTCGATTTTCAATCGTTTTCCGGTGTCGATTCACTGTCTAACGATGTAGTTAATGTTAGCTTTGCCGATTCCTTCGGTAACCTGTGGTTTGGTTTTCTTAACGGGCTGCTCCTTTCGTGGGACGGCAAAAACTTCACAAAATACAATCTGCCTGTTGAAACCCCATCGGCAATAAAAGCCATATTACAAACCCCAGCCGGTGAAATATTTGTAGCTACCCTAAATAAAGGGGTGTTTATTATTTCTTCCGATGGCATTGCCCGGGAAGCCGACACTAACTTTCCCCAAAGTTTTATAAGCACTGCAATATTCGCAAAACCAGGCCTGCTGCTTGGTACCAACGAAGGCTTAAGGCTTATTCCGTTTGTTGAAAATCGGTTCGAACATGAAAAAACAATTGTAGTTCACGAACTTGAATACACCAATGTGCAAGTTGTGCGCGAATTTGACAGCCCTAACCGCTTTCTGGTAGGAACAGAAGATCAGGGTCTTTATATCATTGCCCTGGATAATTTGTCGTATTCGCTGGTGCGGATTGGGGAAGGTACAGATCTGGAAGCCCAGAACATACAGGATGTTTTTGTGGATCCCGGCTCGAACCTTTGGGCCTGCACGTTTTATGGGGGGCTTAAAAAAATTGAGGCATTAAAACCCGACGGAAGTTTCACTTCCATAAAAACATACTCCAAAGAATCTGGTTTCTCATCGAACTACATAAAAACTGTTTTTTCCGACAGGGAGTCGAATTTATGGATTGGCACTTATGGCAGCGGTGCTGAACTCTTGTCTGAACAGTCTTTTACTTTCAGGTCGTTTGTAAATGTTCTCCCCGATAACAATGTTTTGTCCCTGGCATTAACCGACAATGTTTTATACCTGGGGGGCGAAGGTGTTGTGTACGGGTTGAACCTGGTTAATGAGCAAGAGAGCAAAATTTACTCATCCAAACAAAATCTGCCAAACGATAAAATTACCACATTATGCCAGCATCAAAACCATATCTGGATTGGAACTTCAACTAATGGCATTTACCAGCTGGATCAAAAAACCGGACAAATAGGCCAGTTTTTTAAGGTGGGCAATTCTATAGCCAATTCCATAAATTATTTAACTGTTGAACGAAATATTTTATATGCGGCCACCAAAAATGGTATTTATTCCTTTAATTTGGAAAATGGGCATGAAAGCCATTATAATACCGAAGATGGTTTACCGCATAACAATATAGAATTTATTTTTCATGACAATGCAGACCGCCTGCTGTTTGCCACACGCAGCAATGGGGTGTTTGAACTGAACGACAGAGGCGAGATTAACGAATATTTTACTGTTGGCGAATATGCACTTGAGTTTAATTCTATTGCCCAGGATAAAAAAGGCCAGGTGTGGGTGAGTACCTATGGGCAGGGTATATTTTTGCTTTTGCCCGATACGGTTGTTAACTTTACTGCGCAAAATGGCCTGAAATCGAATTATTGTTATAGCGTTTCAACTACCGACAGTAACCATGTTTGGATTGGCCACAGGCTGGGGCTGAGCAGGATAAACATAAATACCTTCACAATAAAAACTTTCGATATTAGTGTAGGTATTGTAGGCGATTGCAACCAAAATGCTGTTGTTGCCAGCGACAACGGAAAATTGTTCTTTGGAACAACCGACGGCCTTATAGTTTACGACTCAAAAAAATCGTCGCAACAGGTTGTGTCGCCCAAAACAAACATTTTAAGGTTTTTAATTAACGACAAGGAATACGATCTGTCGAAACCCATAGTGTTGCCTTACTCTGCTTACAAGTTACGAATTGAATTTGTGGGTTTGAACTATAACGATCCATCGGCAGTGAGGTACCAATATATGCTTGAGGGCTACGATTTAGACTGGTCGGAAGTTACCAGCCTGCGATATGTGGTTTACTCGCGGGTTGACGATGGCGATTTTAAATTTGTTGTCCGTTCTTTTGGATCCGACGGGCAATTCGAAAATGTTCCTGTTAGTATCCGCATTAAAATTAAACCTCCAATTTGGAAACGTTGGTGGTTTTTAACTTTAATGTTTTTTGCTCTTATACTCATTGTTGCCCTGATAATTAAGTTTCGCGAAAGACAACAAAAGGCCTTGCAGGAGTACCTCGAAAAGAGCCTCGACGAACGTACCCGCGAAGTGGTCGAACAAAAAGAAGAAATCGAGATCAAAAATCGCGATATTACCGATAGTATCAATTATGCACAGCGGATTCAAAACAGTATATTGCCGCCCATTAAAAAACTTCAGCAAAACTTTTCGGGGTCGTTTATCTTTTATCAGCCACGCAATATAGTTTCTGGCGATTTTTATTGGTTCGATAAAGTTTCGGACGACAGTATGGTTATCGTTTGCGCCGATTCAACCGGACATGGCGTGCCTGGTGCCTTTATGTCGATGATTGGAACCACACTTATTAAAGATATTTGCCTTTCGCAAAAAAACTATTCGCCCAGCGATATATTAAAAGAACTCGACCTGCAACTGGGCAATACCCTCAACCAAAATATCGACGAGGTTAAATCGAACGATGGAATGGATATTATGGTTTGCGAAATAAATGTGAACACCAATTTGTTAAGGTATGCCTCTGCAATGCGGCCAATGATTGTTTACAAGGGCGGCGAACAAATTTATATTAAAGGAAGCCGTAGTTCAATTGGCGGACATTACGACAATAAGGAAGAAAAAGATTTTGAAGACGAAGAACTGCAGCTAAGCAAAGGCGATCTTATTTATATGTTTTCCGATGGTTACCCCGATCAGTTTGGGGGCAATATGGGCAAGAAGTTTAAAATGGTACGCATGAAAAACCTCTTGAAAGACATTCATAAAAAACCAATGGAAGAGCAATACGAATATGTTAAGAATACCTTTAACCTTTGGAAAGAAGATTACGAACAGGTTGACGATGTCTTGTTCATGGGCATAAAAATTTAAGGCCCGAATAATTGAAGAAAATTATAGGATGAAGGGAATTAAAAACTTACTGTTCACTATTCACTGTTCACTGTTCACCGTTCACCGTTCACTTTTTATTCTATAAAACTTTGAACTTTGAACTTTGAACTTTGAACTTTGAACTTTGAACTTTGAACTTTGAACTTTGAACTTTGAACTTTGAACTATTTATACGCCCCTTTTTTGAGCATGCCTACTTCACGTTCGCTTAAAAACCGCCAGTGGCCACGCTGAAGCCCTTTTTTTGTTAGGCCTGCAAAATACACCCGATCGAGTTTTGTTACTTTATAGCCCAAATGTTCGAAAATTCGCCGAACAATATGGTTTTTCCCGCTGTGTATTTCAATACCAACCTGCGATGGGTCTCCCTCCGCCACAAAACTTAACGAGTCGGGGCTAATAAAGCCATCTTCCAGTTCTATCCCCCTGGTTATTGTTTGAAAATCTTCTGCCGATAAATTTTTATCGAGAAAAACATGATAGATTTTAAGCTTATTGTGGCTGGGGTGGGTAAGTTGTTTTGCAAGGTCGCCGTCGTTAGTCAGAAGTAAAACACCTGTTGTGTTCCTGTCGAGGCGCCCTACCGGGAAAATCCTTTCAGTACAAGCATTTTTTACCAAGTCGAGCACCGTTCGCTTAGCATGTGGGTCGGAAACGGTTGTAACATAGTCTTTTGGCTTGTTGAGCAGAATGTAAACATTTTTTTCGGGTTTAAGGGTTTTGCCCCCATATTCAACCTTGTCGTTGCGCGATACTTTTAGCCCAAGTTCATTTACTATTGCCCCGTTTACACTTATTTTGCCTTTCAGGATAAGTTCGTCGGCTTCCCTGCGCGAACATACCCCTGCCAGGGCAATATATTTGTTAAGCCTTATCTTTTCGTTATCGTTTTTATTTCCTGTTTTGTGTTTTTCCACGTTTTTATTTTAGGCTGTTATTTATAGATTGTTAGGTGCGGTTTTTTTTATTTGCCAACCGGTTATAAATGCCGGGCAAAAGTTACAGGTGTAATTAAAATCTGTATTTTTGACCCGTTAAAATTACACTAGATTTTCGTATTAAAAAATTTGTTATATGACTCTTATAAAATCAATTTCGGGAATTCGGGGCACTATCGGTGGAAAAGTCGGGGAAAACCTTACTCCGCTCGATGTTGTTAAATTCTCGGCTGCCTATGGGCAATGGCTGTCAGAACGGCACAATGGCAAAAGGTTAAAGGTTGTTTTAGGCCGCGATGCGCGAGTCTCGGGGCCAATGGTATCGCAACTTGTTGCCGGTACACTGCAGGGTTTAGGCATTGATGTAACCGATTTAGGGCTTGCAACAACTCCAACAGTTGAAATGGCTGTGGTTAACTTAAAAGCCGATGGCGGAATAATTCTAACTGCAAGCCATAACCCGGCTCAATGGAATGCATTAAAACTCCTGAACGAAGCCGGTGAATTTCTTTCGGCTGCCGATGGCCAAAGGCTTCTCGATATAATTGGCAAAGATGAATTTACGTTTGTCCCTTACGAGAAATTAGGCAAGATGGCAAGCTATCATAACGCAGGCGACGACCATATAAGGCAGGTTCTCGACCTGCACCTGGTAGATGCAGGCTTAATTAGCAAGTCGAACTTTAAGGTTGTTGTCGATTGTGTAAATTCGGTTGGTGGCGAAATATTGCCAAAATTATTAAGGGAGTTGGGCGTGAAAGAAGTTATTGAATTGTATTGTGAGCCAAACGGGCTGTTCCCTCATAACCCCGAACCGCTACCGGAAAACCTTTCCGAAATTTCTTCACTGGTTCGCAGCCAGGGCGCCGATGTTGGCTTTGTGGTTGACCCCGATGTTGACCGCCTTGCAATTATTAACGAAGACGGAACAATGTTTGGCGAAGAATATACACTGGTAGCAGTTGCCGATTACATTTTGTCGAACAAAAAAGGAAATACCGTGTCGAACCTTTCTTCGACCCTTGCATTGCGCGATGTTACGCTTGCCAAAGGAGGCAGCTATTCGCCGGCAGCAGTTGGCGAGGTTAACGTGGTGGCTAAAATGAAGGAAACTGGTGCAGTAATTGGCGGCGAAGGCAATGGCGGTGTAATTTACCCCGAACTCCATTATGGCCGAGATGCCCTCGTTGGTATTGCCCTGTTTCTGACACATCTGGCCAAAACAGGCAAAAAATGCTCGGAACTGCGAAAATTGTACCCCGAATATATTATATCAAAAAACAAAATTGAACTTTCGGAAGGTACCGATACCGATAAACTGCTCGATAACATAAAAAATAAATTTACCGCAGAAAAAATAAATACCGAAGACGGGGTTAAAATAGAATTTGAAAACGAATGGGTACACCTTCGCAAATCAAACACCGAACCCATTGTAAGAATATACTCTGAAAGCCGTTCGAAAGTTCGCGCCGATGAACTGGCCAATGATATAATACAAATTATAAAGGGTTACCTGTAATACTCACCTGTAGCCCCCACATAATTTAACTATTTAGCCGGCAAAATTTACCTCGTTGAGCCCTACGGGGTTTGTATTAACCTGCTCTGGTCAAAAATATGCACAAATTATACATACCCAAAAAAAAGCAAACAAACTATGGCGGTGCCCATTTTTTCGGGCAGGCTTATATTCTATGGCAATCAATTTTTTCTTATAAAAAATTAATATATATTTGCGCCTCAGTCAAAAAAGGCTATTTAAATACCTAACACTTAAAAATTTTAGAAATGCGAAACAAAGGAGCCATTCTGACATTGGCTATTGCTCTGGCAGTTGTATGTATATACCAGCTTTCGTTCACATGGAAAGCCGTATCGGTACGAAATCAGGCTAAAGAATTTGCTAAAGTTGCCGGTACCGATTCTATCGATAGTAAGTTGGAACAGTATTTTATCGATTCGGTTTCGTCCGAAAAAACTTATTTGTTCAAACTTTTTTCCTATCGCGACATTCAGGAGAAAGAGCTTAACTTCGGCCTCGACTTAAAAGGGGGCATGAACATCATACTCGAGATATCGGTAACCGATGTTATCCGCAACCTTTCGAGCAACCCGGCCGATACAACTCTGAACAAGGCATTGGCCCTGGCCAGGAAAATGGAACAAAACAGCAGCGAAGATTTTATAGTATTATTTGGGAAAGCTTTTGAACAAGTTGCACCCGGTGTGAGCATGGAGTCGCTTTTCCGTACGAAAGATCTCAGTACGCAAATACCATTTGGTGCTACCAACGCACAAGTAATGGCTGTTTTGGAAGAAAAAACTTCGGGTGCCATAAATAATGCTTTTAATATAATTAGTACACGTATTAATCAATTTGGCGTTGCCCAGCCAAATATTCAGCAATTGGAGCAGGCTGGCCGTATTATGGTCGATTTGCCTGGTGTTAAAGATAAGGATCGGGTGAGAAAACTCTTACAGGGTACTGCAAACCTCGAGTTTTGGGAAGTTTACGAAAATACCCCTGATGTTCAAAATATACTTCTGGCCATTAACGATGTGGTTAAAGCAACAATCGATGTTGAAAAAGCAAAGGCTGAAGAGGGAGGAGAAAAAGCAAACACAGATACTGCTGAATTAATGACACAGCCGCAAGCTGCACCAGAAGGGCTTGAACTTTTGGATCAGATTGCCGGCGATTCCACCGCCAGTTCCGATTCGGCCCTGATGGCAAACGATGTAAATGCCCAATATCCTTTCTTTCAATTGTTGCAGCCTTATCCAATAAGAGATACCAAGGAAACCCCCGGGCCGGTTATTGGTTTGGCACATTTTAAAGATACTGCAAGGGTAAATTCTTACCTGAAACTTGCTGCCGAAAGGAACATTGTGCCCCGCGATATGCGCTTTATGTGGAGCGCTAAGCCTATGGCCGATCAGGATAAGAAATCTACCAATGCCTTCGAACTGTATGCCGTAAAAATTACCGGCCGCGACGGCAAAGCCCCACTCGATGGCGATGCTGTTACCAATGCCCGCATGGAGATGGATCCGGTGCACGGAAATGCATACGTATCGATGTCGATGAATGCCGAAGGGGCAACGGCATGGGCACGGCTTACCGCCCAAAACGTCGAACAGTGCATTGCCATTGTTATGGACAATATGGTTTTTTCAGCCCCGGTTGTACAAAACGAAATTAAAGGCGGCAACTCGCAAATAACCGGTAATTTCACACAGGCAGAAGCTACCGACCTTGCCAACCTTCTGGAATCGGGCAAGCTTCCTGCCCCGGCACGTATAATTGAAGAAAACGTTGTTGGCCCGACACTGGGAAAAGAAGCTATCAATGCCGGCCAGGTTGCCTTTATTATTGCTTTTATTCTGGTACTTGTTTATATGGCCTTCTACTATAAGTCGGCTGGTTATGTTGCCGATGTGGCCCTTGTTACAAACATGTTCTTTATTTTTGGGGTATTGGCATCACTTGGGGCGGCATTAACATTGCCGGGTATTGCCGGTATAGTGCTTACCTTGGGTATGGCCGTCGATGCCAACGTAATTATTTACGAGCGCATCAGGGAAGAGCTTCGTGCAGGTAAAGGGCTGAGGCTGGCAATTACCGATGGTTATAAAAATGCATACTCGGCTATTATCGACGGTAACATTACTACCCTGTTGGCAGGTATTATATTGTATATATTTGGGAAAGGCCCAATCCAGGGCTTTGCTACAACATTAATAATTGGTATCCTTACATCGTTGTTTACAGCAATATTTGTTTCAAGAATTATTTTTGAGAACATGCTGTCGAAACAAAAAGATGTTAAGTTTTCGCGCCCGTTAACAGCTAATGTGCTGCTGAATGCCAAAGTCGATTTTATTGGCATGCGCAAAATATTTTACGTTATATCTGCAATTATTATTGGTACCGGGGTTTATTCTATGTTTACAGGTGGTTTTAACCTGGGTATCGACTTTAAGGGCGGTTATAACTATGTGGTACGTTTCGATCAGGATGCCCAGGTTAATACAGTCGATTTATCGAAAAACCTTTCAGAAATATTCGATCAGACTGTTGAGGTTAAAACCTTTGGAAATGTTGGTAATCAGGTGAAAATATCAACAAAGGCCATTGTACTTGAAGACGATGCTGTTAATGTTGACAGTCTTGTAGAGGCAAAACTTTTTGCCGGGCTCCAGCCCTTGTTGAAAGAAGGCACTACTCTTGACAGTTTTGAAGAGAACAATATGATGAGTTCGCAGAAAGTTGGCCCCACAATTTCCGACGATATCCGTAAATCGGCTGTTTGGTCAATTGTTTTCTCTTTGCTGGGTATTTTCCTTTACATTTTCATGAGGTTCAGAAACTGGCGTTTCGGCTTTGGCGGTGTTGTTTCGCTTGCCCACGATACCCTGTTTGTGTTAGGTATGTACTCGTTGCTGCGTAACATTATGCCCTTCTCTATGGAAATCGACCAGTCGTTTATTGCTGCCATATTAACTGTTATTGGTTACTCCATTAACGATACGGTAATTATTTACGACCGTATCCGGGAGTACCGGACTATTCATCCGAAGTACGAATTGCGCGATATTTTCAACCTTGCGATGAACAGTACTTTAGGTCGCACCATGAACACTTCTTTGACTACTTTGCTTACACTTTTTGTAATGTTTGTTTATGGTGGCGAAGTAATCAGGGGCTTTATTTTTGCTTTGCTTATTGGTATAGGTATCGGTACATACTCATCGGTATTTAGCGCTGCTCCGATTGTGTTCGATATGCTTAAAGTTAAAATCGGAAAATCGAAGAAATAATTATTTTACTGATATTACAAAAGCCCCTGCAAAAATTGTAGGGGCTTTTTTGTTATCTTTGGCAGAAAGAAACATGTTTTTATGGGCATTCTTCTATTTATCAGCGGGCAGGAAATAATATTTATTTTTTTGATTGTTTTGGTTTTGTTCGGCTCTAAACAAATACCGGAGTTTGCAAAAATGGCCGGAAAAGGTATGCGTGAGTTCCGCAAGGCCACCGACGATATTAAAAGGCAGATAAACGAAGAAACAAAAGATGTTAAAAACGATATTGACGATTTAAACAAATCAATTACTTCCTGAACCTGGTTTATATGGAATTTCTTTTATTGTTTCTGGGCTTTATAATTCTTGTTTTTAGCGGTAGGTACCTTGTGCGCGGTAGTGTTGATTTGGCTGCCTATCTGAAAGTTTCGAAACTTGTAATTGGCGTTACTATTGTATCTATAGGTACTTCGGCCCCAGAGATGTTTGTGAGTTCGCTGGCGTCGTTTAAGGGGCACCCCGAAGTTGCACTTGGCAATGTTATAGGTTCAAATATTGCAAATATTGCACTGGTGCTGGCTTTTACAGCCATAATCTTTCCTATTCCTGTAAGGCGTAACTCTGTAAAAATCGATGCTCCTGTTATGTTGCTCATAAGCGCTATTCTTTTGGTGTTTATGCTCGATTTTAATATCGGCAGGGGCGAAGGTGTTTTTTTTGTTGTGGCACTAATTACTTATGTTGTTTTTGTAGTGGTACATTCGAGGAGGAACGATAATGTAGGGGATCAGGTACATGTTGATAAAATGCCGCTTTATCAGGTATTGCTTTTAATTGCTGTTTCAATTGCAGGCTTGGCCTTTGGCTCCGATTTATTGGTCGATAACGCCTCGAAAATTGCTTTGCGCCTCGGGGTAAGCGAACGTGTAATAGCCATAACGCTTATTGCTTTTGGAACAAGCCTGCCCGAACTGGCTACTTCTGTGGTGGCTGCATTCCGTAAAGAAATGGATATTTCCATCGGAAATATTATTGGGAGCAATATTTTTAATATACTGGCTGTTCTGGGGGTTTCTTCGTTAATAAAGCCAATTCCGGTTTCCGAAAAGTTTGTTTCTGTCGATATTTACTGGATGCTTGCCGTTGCTGTGCTTTTGTTTGTTTTTATATTGCCATTTAAAGGTGGAAAACTTACGCGGATAAAGGCATTTATACTGTTCTCTTCATATTGTGTTTATCTTTATTTTCTTTTCAAATAGCATGATAAAAGTTACAAATGTCCATAAATCGTTTGGCAGCCTAGAAGTATTAAAGGGTATTGACCTTCTGGTAAACAAAGGCGAAATTGTTTCTGTTGTTGGTTCGAGCGGGGCTGGCAAAACCACGCTTCTTCAAATAATTGGCACCCTTATGGAGCCCGATTGTGGAAATATTTATTTCAATAATATCGAGGTTAGCAGTTTCCGCGACAAACAACTGGCCGAATTCCGGAACAAACATATTGGGTTTGTTTTTCAATTTCATCATTTGTTGCCCGAATTCAGTGCAATTGAAAATATTTGTATTCCGGCATTTATTGCTAAAATTCCCCGCGCCCAAGCCGAAAAAAAAGCTATGGAACTTCTTTCTTTCCTTAATTTATTGCCGAGGGCACACCATAAGCCAAACGAACTAAGCGGCGGCGAACAACAAAGGGTTGCCGTGGCAAGGGCGCTTATTAACAGTCCGGCAGTAATTCTTGCCGATGAGCCTTCGGGCAACCTCGATACCCATAATAAAGAAGAACTTCACCAGTTGTTTTTCGATTTGCGCAAACAGTTTAACCAAACCTTTATAATTGTTACGCACGATAAAGACCTAGCTGCCATGTCAGACAGGATGATTACCATGAAAGACGGTAAAATACTCTGATTAAGTTTGTTGATATTTTCTATTAATATATTTTCTGGCCGAAAGGGGCAATGGCTACCCCGGCAAGTTTTATATGCTGGCGGGCAAAAGGCAGGCCTACTATGGTAATGGCAAAAAGCAGGGCTAGTACAACATGGGTTACAGCAATCCAGAAACCGCCAAAAAGGATCCACAACACATTGAAAATTATGGTTAAGCAACCAGTTGTTGAGTGGGTGTTGTTAACTATTGAGCCAAAAGGGGCTAAAACAAAAAAGGCGAGCTTGAATTTTTGAAGCCCAAATGGAATGCCTATAATAGTAAGGCATAATAAAAGACCGCCAATTAGATATTCAAAAAATAGAATAATACCGCCACCCAGAATAATCCAAAGTATATTTGCAACTAAATTCATCTGAAGTATAATTTGGCACAAAGTATGAAAATAATCGCAAATACACGATATAGTGGACTTAAAGAATTGCTCGACGAACTGCACGACAGGTTCAACCGGCCTGGGTTTATCGATAGCGATCCGATATCGGTACCTCACCGTTTTACCGAAAAATTCGATATTGAAATTGCCGGTTTTTTTAGCGCCATTCTGGCATGGGGGCAGAGAAAACAGATTATAAAAAATGCCGAAAACCTGATGTGCCTGATGGACAATGCCCCATACGATTTTATATTAAACCATGAAGAGGCCGATATGGCCCGTTTGAAAAAGTTTTATTACCGTACTTTCAGGTTCGACGATTTGGAGTTTTTTTTACGGGCGTTAAAAATAATTTATACCAACAGGGGCGGACTTGAAGGGCTCTTTACAAATGCTTTTTTGGAAACCGGCAATGTTAAGGGGGCTCTGTCGGCTTTTTATAGTGTTTTCAACGATATCCCGCATTTGCCACGATCAATGAAACATGTTGCCAATGTTTTAAAAGGTTCGTCGGCAAAAAGGTTGAACATGTATTTGCGGATAATTAAGGTAGTATCGTAATTCTTTATCTTCATTGTATCTTTGTAATCCAAAAATAAAGTAATTGATGG
>JAFGQZ010000084.1 GCA_016935435.1 Bacteroidales bacterium | reverse complement strand
GTACCTGCCGCCCACATTCCACCAACTTTGTTCTTTGCGCCCGTTCCTTTCGGCAATGGCCGATGCGTACAAGTAATTTCGGGGAATCAGGTCTTCGGCCATTACACCGTCGCTGGTAACTACCATTATACGTTTGGTACTATCGTGAAAGCCGGCGTTTACTTTAATAATTTCGTTCGATTTAGAAAAGCATTTTTCGTTAATGGCTTTTACTAAAGGTAATTTCGACGAAAGCGGAACCTCTTCGAGTGGCGAAATCAGTGGATAATAGTTGGCAGTTTCCGGTTTACGTAAGGCTTCAGGGGCAGCAATTGGCTGGCCGCTGGTAAGCGATGCTGCTGTAGCAGCAGCCGACAGCATCGATTCGCGTGTTAGTTCTTCGGTATAGCCATAGCCAACCTGGTCGCCTTTAACTGTGCGTATGCCCACGCCAAGTTTTACCCTGCCATACGACTGGTTTACCTTGCCGTCTTCTAGCGAAAGCCAGTTTTCGAGTGTGTGCTCAAAATAAACATCGGCATAATCGCCCCCGCGCGACAAAGCGGTTTCAAGTAAAAGGGTGCATAAAGCCTGGTCGATACCAAATTCGCCGGAAAAATAGCCGTTGACCTTCGCAACCGGCATGCCAAGCAAGCTTCCGTCGAGGTAGGGCGATACCAGCAGTATGCTGCCCGCGGAAGCTGTAGTTTTTATAAAACTCCTTCTGTCTATTTGTGTCATGATGGGTGAATTAGCAAAAAAAAGTTAGTGAAACTTTATGTATAAATGAACCAACAATATTAAGGAATATTCTAAACTTATGAAATTCTATTTTGCCACACTTGGCGTATTTTGTCATTAATAGACAACTGTTGTTAAAAATTATTTTGTATTTCTCAATGAGATGCCTATATTTCTGCTGAATTTTAAAACTCAAACCCTTGAAACGTTATTGAAAATAACACTTACAAACATTTCTAAAAACATGAAACTTTCAGTATTTTTTTCATTGTCACTTATTGTTGCCTTAAGCGCAAACGAAATTAAAGCACAAAAAGAGCCGATTAAATTCGGGAAGATCGATAAAGCCGACCTGGAGATGACCGTTTACGACAAAGACTCCACTGCCCCCGCAGTAATTCTTTGCGACTATGGTTATTGGAGCCTTCAGGACTATAAATTCCGCAGGATAGTGAGGTACAAAGTGCTTACTGCCGACGGCCTGAGATATGCCGACACCTGGTTTCCGGGTTCAGAAACCACTGCCGTGCGCGGACGCACGTATAACCTGGAGAATGGCGAGGTGGTTGAAACAAAACTCAAAAACGAAAATGTTTTTAAGGAACGCATTACCGAAGATTATTACCGATTACGGATTGCCATGCCCGATGTTAAAATCGGCTCGGTGTTCGATATAGAGTTTACCAGTCCGTTTATTATAAATGAGTGGAAATTTCAGTGCGAAATACCGGTAAAATACAGCGAACTGATAGTACCCCAATCGCAATACATCGATTTTAAGAAAAACTTTTTCGGGTACGAACGTTTGGCCTATTCGGGCAGCGAGCGGTGGATTGCCACAAACATGCCGGCCTTTAAGGAAGAACCTTACACCAGTTCTATCGAAAACTATATTACCAAGTTTGAGTTTGATTTGCTTTCGGTTCATTTTCCGGGTCTTTACAAAGAGTTTACCACCGATTGGGACGCAGTGGCACGCCGGCTTGAAGAAAGCAGTTACTTTGGCGGTACTCTCAGTGCTGCTTTATACCTGAACAGCTTGGCCTCGAGAATAAAAGATAGCTGCACAACCGATTACGATAAAATGAAGGCCGCCTGCGAAGCGGTTGGTTCAGCCATAAAATGGAACGAAGTATCGAACCTGTCGCCCACATATACAAGCCTGGGTACTATATTGCGCGAAGGAAGCGGAAACTCGGCCGACGTTAACCTTATACTGGTTAACCTGCTGCGCAAACTCGATATAAGTGCCTACCCGGTAGTGTTGAGCACCCGCGATAACGGCGTTTTGCCTGTTTTTGGTGCAAGCATGAACAAGCTTAATTATATATTAGCCTACGCAAAAATAGGAGAAACAACTTACCTGCTCGATGCCACTGAGCCCCTTTTGCCGGCAGGCATGCTTCCCATAAGGTGCCTGAACGGGCATGGGCGTATTATGTACAAAGAAACTTCAACCCAGGTTTCGCTAAAGGCCGACAAAAAGGACAAAAACACAAAGCTGTACGACCTCGAACTTACCGGCGATTTGTTGTTGAAAGGTTCATGCAGCACATTGCGCAACGATTACGGGGCATACTATTTCAGGAAGTATTACAAAAGTTTTAACAGCGCCGATGAGCTTGTTGAAGATATAGAAGATGAAAACCCCGGGCTGGAAATCCTTAACTATAAGGCAGAAAATATCGACAGCATTTATAGCCCCATACGCGAAAAATACGATGTGGAAATTCGAAACCAGGTTTATGAAATTGATGGACAGGTGTTTGTTAACCCACTATTGTTTAATCAGATAAAAGAAAATCCTTTTAAACCCGAAGAGCGCAAATATCCGGTAGATTATGCCCATTGTATCGACAATTCAATAATTATTAAAATAGCTGTTCCCGAAGGATATGAAGTTGCCCATGTGCCGGCACCTGTTAAAATGGAATTGCCCGACAACGGGGGCAGGTTTGTTTATCAGGCTGCCGTAATAAACAACGCATTGAATATTTCTTATAAATTCTCTATTAACAAAGAAATGTTTCTGTTTTCGGAATATGCTTACCTGAAAGAGTTTTATAACCAAATTATTAAGGCCCATGCCGAGCCGGTAATTTTAAACAAACTGTAACAATTATGCACCGTACCGGAACTTTTTTTATTGTGCTTTTGGCCTGTTTTATGCTTAACCGGCCGGCCATAGCACAAAACCCCTATGCCGTATCGGAAGTGCCCGAAGCCTTAAAGGCTAACGCCAGGGCTGTAATACGCGCTGACGAAACCCATGTGGAAATTGTTTCGCTTACAAAGGTGAATATTAAACACAAACTGGTTGTAACGGTTTTGAATGAAAACGGACAGGAACTTGCATATTTTCAGGAGTTTTACGATAAGTTTTCGAAAATATCGAAGATAAAAGGCACAGTTTACGATGCCAATGGAAAGAAAATACGGGGCATTCCTGGCAGTGAAATATACGATTTCAGCGCTATAGCGGGTTTTTCGGCATACGACGACAGCCGCAGGAAAGTAATTGACCCGAGAATTGCTACTTATCCCACAACAGTAGAATATACCTGGGAAACAACCACCGATAATCTTCGATATATTCGTGACTGGTACCCTGTGAAAGGATATAACATTTCTTTACAGAAATCAGTTTACACCCTTGTAGGGCCCGAATCGGTTGAATTTCGCCATTACGAAAGAAACCTGCCCCAAACCGGTATAACAACAAACAATGGCGGCACCATAACAAAAAGCTGGGTGGCAGAAAACCTTGCAGCATATAAATACGAGCCTTTTAGCTCGCCGCTGGATAATTTTGTGCCGAACGTAATTTTCTCGCCTACGGAGTTTGAATTTGCCAAAACCAGTGGCAACGCCGGTTCGTGGAACGATATTGGCAAGTGGGCATGGGGGCTTAACCAGGGCCGCGATGTTTTACCGGATGCCACCATTCAGAAAATTAAGGCATTGACAGGTTTGGCAACTTCCGATGAAGAAAAAGTACAAATTGTTTATCACTATTTGCAAAACAATACCCGCTATGTTAGCATACAAGTAGGCATTGGAGGGTTTCAGCCTTTCGAGGCTTCGGTTGTTGACAAGTTTGCCTACGGCGATTGCAAAGCTCTTTCGAACTATATGTATGCCCTGCTGAAAGCGGTGGGAATAAAATCGCATTATACGCTGGTTAATGCCGGTTATAACCAACAAAAGGTGGTCCCCGGGTTTCCATCTATACGCTTCAACCATGTGTTTTTATGCGTGCCCCTCGAAAACGACACCCTTTGGCTCGAATGCACCAGTCAGACAAACCCATGCGGTTACCTGGGGCATTTTACCGACGACCGCGATGTGTTGCTCATAAAAGAAGACGGGGGCCACCTTGTGCATACGAAGGCATACACTGCCGGCGAAAATATAAAATCGACAAAAGCTGTGGTTAACCTCAGTCCCGATGGAAGCGGACAGGTACAAATTTCGCGAAAATACCAGGGTTTGTATTACGACGAAATTGAGCCTGTTTTACGAAGCGACGATGCCGATAAAAAGAAGCTGATGTACAAAGCCATTAAAATTCCCGATTTTATTATTAATTCATTCCGCCACGAGGTTATCAAAAGCCGTATTCCGGTAGTTACGGAAGAAATAGAAGTTGGCTTGGGGAATTATGCCACCCTTTTGGGCGGGAACATGTTTTTGCCCCTGAACCTTCTGAACCGCCAGGAAAGCCTTCCTAAACGGGCCGACGACCGAAAGTCGGACATATATATGCCCCGGGCTTATACCGAAACCGATACGGTAATATACAATTTGCCCGAGGGGTACACCTGGGGCGGCAATGCTGAAAGAACGGAGTTAATAAGTGAGTTTGGGACATACATTGCCGAATTGTATGCCGAAGGCAACCAAATAGTGTATATACGCAGTTTCATACAAAACAAAGGCATGTACCCTAAAACCGAATATACAAAGCTTTACGAGTTTTCGGAAAAAATTGCCCTGGCCGACCAGAAGAAGATTGCACTGAAGAAGTTGTAAGTCTTTTTTTGTTTTGCATTTGGCAGGTTTTTCTCAACATTCCAGTGCTGGCAGAAATCTACCTTTTTTGTTCCTGTTTAAAAATGCCGACTCCGGGGCAGGCCCGGAATGACGCTTACAATCTTTTGTCCGTGGGGTTATACCCCCGACAAAAGAAATTAAAAAATTGAGTGAACTGTATTTATTGGCAATAACCAAAAAAGCATATAACCCCTTTAATTATTCCCTGACACATCGGACGGAATAAGCCAAGTTTTTTTTGCCCAATAAAATTATAAACATAGCTGCCGCTTTCAGATTAAAATTCAATTTCCAGGCATTGTGTTTTAAGCCCCGCCATTATCGACCGAAAATATTTCGTTGATAATGGGCTTGTATTTTTCCATAAGGAAGCGCCTTTTAAGTTTAAGGGTTGGCGAAAGCTCGCCTGTGGCTGTTGTCCACTCTTCGTGTACCAGCCTGAAACGTTTTATCTGTTCGGTTTGGCCAAGGCGTTTATTGAGTTCGTTTATCTCTTTCTGATAGCGCTGTATTACCTGCTGTATTTGAATTAATTCGAAATTGTCGCGGTATTTGACATCGTGTTTCGAGCACCAGTTGTGCAAAAACTGGAAGTTGGGCGAAATTAGGGCGCTGGCAAATTTCTGGTTTTCGCCAAACACAAAAGCCTGTTCAATAAAAAACGACTCCTTAAATATGTTCTCGATAGGTTGTGGGGCAATGTACTTGCCGCTCGATAGTTTAAACATTTCTTTTTTGCGGTCGGTAATTTTCAGGTATTTATTGTCGATAAGTGTGCCAATGTCGCCTGTGTGGAGCCAGCCATCGGCTTCTATGGTTTCGTGGGTGAGTTCGGGTTCGCGGTAATAGCCCATCATTACGCAGGGTCCCTTGGCCATGATTTCGCCATCACCGGAAATTTTTACTTCCATGCCTGGCAATACCGGGCCAACGGTACCTATCATAATTTCGCCAGTATCGTAGTTATTGGCCGCAATAACAGGGGCAGTTTCGGTCATGCCGTACCCTTCTACAAGGGGTATGCCGGCAGCATTAAAAACGCGCATCAGCCTGGGTTGCAGGGCTGCCCCGCCCGTTACAATTATTTCTACATTTCCGCCAACTGCCTCGCGCCATTTGGTAAAGATAAGTTTGTCGGCTACTTTTAATTTTAAATGGTAAAACCAGCCGTTTTTATTGTGGAATTCATACCTAAGCCCGAGGTTAACTGCCCAGAAAAACAACTGTTTTTTTATTCCGGAGAGGTCTTTGCCCTTACCGATAATTTTATCGTAAACCGACTCCAGAACACGGGGAACGGCTATAAATACATGGGGCTTCACCTCTTTAAGGTTGGCGGCAATAGTTCCCAGGTTTTCGGCATAATATATCGATACGCCTTTCGACTGGAAATAATAATCGATGGTACGTTCAAAAATATGGCTTACGGGCAGAAAACTCAGGGTACGTTGTTTGTCGTTAAAGTTGAAAACCCTGGAGATGCCTTTTACGTTTTCCAGAATATTTTTGTGGCTGAGCATTGCCCCTTTAGGGTTTCCTGTTGTGCCCGAGGTATATATTATGGTTGCCAGGTCGTCGGTCTTTACCGATTTTTTTATGGCTTCCAGCTCATTTTTTTTCAAGGTTTCGTTTTCGCTGCCAAGTGCCAATATTTCTTTCCAGTTGCGTGTTCCGCTAATATCGTTAAAGGTATATATATCAATTATCGAATTTACACCGGCGGCTATAGGCTTAAGTTTTTCGTAAATTTGCCTGTCGGAAACTACCAATAGTTTTGGTTCGCAATGGTTGAGCACATATGCAAAATCGGCATCGCTAATGGTAGGATAAACCGGAACATGTACCATGCCGGCCTGGCACATGGCCATATCGAGGTAGTTCCATTCAGGCCTGTTGTTCGATACGGTAGCAATTTTATCGCCAGGTTTCAGTCCTAAGGCGAGCAGCCCGAAACTTAGAAGGTTGGCATTGCCGACATATTCTTCGGAGCTTACCTGCACCCAATTGTCATTGGCTTTATAGGCAAAAGCATCGGGTTTGGCTTTGAACATATCATTGTAATTCTCCAATAAATCGAAAATACGGGTTGCTTCCATGGTTTTTACTTTTGGGTGAATGTTGTTGAATGTGCTTAGAGCGATTCGTCGCGAAACAGGTTGTGAATTTGCTTTCGGTATTTTTTATGGATAATGTTGCGTTTTATGATCGACGAAGCTGAAAGCTCTCCACTGCCGATGCCCCAAGTGTCGGGCACTACAAGGTACTTTTTAATTTGTTCGGTTTTCCCAAGTTGCTGGTTCACTTTATCAACTTCTTTTTGTATGGTTTCGGTAAAAAAACTATCGGCAATAATTTTGTTGTTCGATAGTTTGCGAAACTTACTATAATTCTCTTTAAGAAATGTAAAATTTGGCGAAATAATTGCAGCTGCACAGTGTTTTCCTTCGCCAACAACCACAATATGAGAAATATATGGCGATCCTGAAAATTTATTTTCAATAGCCTGCGGAACAATATATTTACCGAACGAAGTTTTAAACATTTGTTTTTTGCGCCCGGTAATTTGTAAAAAACTATTGCGGATGAACCTGCCGGTATCGCCCGTATGGAGCCAACCGTCGATAATTGTTTCGCCTGTTAAATCGCTGTGTTTGAAATAACCTTTCATTACATTTGGCCCTTTGACCAAAATTTCGCCATCTCCGGCAATTTTTACTTCAACCTGATTAACCAGCGGCCCCACACTTCCGAGCCAGTAATTGCCTTTTCCCGGGTGGTTCAGGGAAACCAGCGGAGAGCATTCAGTTAGTCCGTACCCTTGGTAAACCGGCATGCGCGCAGCCCAGAAAAAGCGTTCAATTTTGTCGCTTATGGGTGCCCCGCCACAGCCAATATATTTTAGTTTTCCGCCCATTGAGGCTTTTACCCTTCGGAAAACTGCAATATAGGCCAGTTTTAAGCGCAGGATGTAAAAACGGCCGCGTTTCTGATAGGGTTTGTGTTTCATTCCGAAGTTTACTGCCCAGTTTACGGCAATGCGTATTATAAAATTTCGTTTACGGCTCGATACGAGTACCATTTTTATGATTTTTTCGAGAACCCTGGGTACAACCGTTGTGCCGTGGGGCTTTACAGAAATAAAATTGTGCATGAGGGCTTTAAGTCCGCCGCAATAATATATTTCGGCGCCTTTTACCTGAAACTGGTAATTGGCAGTACGCTCGTACACATGGCACAATGGCAGGAAACTTAATATTCGGTGGCCGGTGCTCAGGGGCTGTTTTTCGGCGGCAGCAAGCATATTCGAAACCAGGTTGTTGTGGGTTAGCATGGCGCCTTTTGGGAAGCCGGTAGCCCCCGATGTGTATATTATGGTGGCCACATCATCGGGTTGGATGTCTCTTTTAAGCTCTTCCAGCCGTTCGGTAGTTATACTGTCGGCACTAGCCCCGAGTTGAGCCACTTCATCGAGATGTTCTACACTGGCCAGCTTCTCCGACGATATAATACGCTTCAGGCCGGGTATGCGGTCGCGAAGTTCCGAAACTTTATTAAATAATGCTTGGTCGCTTACAATTACAATCTTTACTTCCGACTGGTTAAGTATATAAATATAATCGCTGTCGCTTATGGTTGGGTAAACCGGTATGTGCACAGCACCGCACAGAGACAAGGCCATGTCGGTAAAGTTCCAGTTGGGACAGTTATAGCTGAAAATAGTGGCAACATTTTCGCCTTTTTGTATGCCCGACAACATAAAACCTAAAGCTAGCTGATGCGCACGTTGAAAATATTCCGAACAGGAGGTTGCTGTCCATTTTTGGTTGCGAAGCTGGAAAAATGCCGCTTTTGCCCCGTATTTTTCGGCGCAGAAAGCGGCAATTTCAAATGTACGTTGAATGGTACCGGCAACCATGCCCAAATAGTTTTATTTAGTAAAATATGCTGGTTGTTGGTTCATATTGTAAAAAGCAAAACTATAAATGTCGGCCAGTTCGTCGAGAAACATTGTAGTCGATTTTCCTGCTCCATGGCCGGCTTTTGTGTCGATGCGGATAAGCACCGGCAATTCTCCGGCCTGGTTTGCCTGCAGTGTGGCGGCAAATTTAAAGGAGTGTGCAGGAACGACCCTGTCGTCGTGGTCGGCAGTAGTTACCAGGGTTGCGGGGTAACTGGTACCTGGTTTCAGGTTGTGTACCGGCGAATAGGCATACAGGTACCCAAACATGGTTTTGCTGCTGTCGGCACAACCATAGTCGGTTATCCAGCCTGCCCCGGCTGTAAATTTATGAAAGCGCAGCATATCCAAAACACCAACAGCCGGCAGGGCAACCCTGAATAGTTCAGGGCGTTGGGCCATAACCGCCCCAACCAGTAAACCGCCATTAGACCCCCCCATGATTGCAAGTTTTTCCGGCGAGGTGTATTTATTTGCAGTAAGGTATTCGGCAGCTGCTATAAAATCGTCAAAAACATTCTGCTTTTTTAGTTTTGTGCCAGCTTCGTGCCAGGCTTCGCCATATTCGCCGCCGCCCCTTATGTTTGCCAACGCAAAAATACCACCCATATCGAGCCATGCCAGCCAGCGTGTCGAAAAATAGGGCGACAGGCTGATATTAAACCCGCCATACCCATATAGTAAAACCGGGTTTTTGCCGTTAAGCTTTGTGCCCTTTCGCATTATAATAAACATAGGCACTTTTGTGCCATCTTTACTGGAATAGAAAACCTGGCGGGTTTCGAAGCCGTTAATATCGGCAACCAGCTTCGGCTCGTGTACCAGGGTGGTTTTTCCGCTTTCTAATTCAAAAGCATAAGTTGTAAATGGAACGGTAAACGATTCAAACCCGAAAAAAGTTACGATGTCGTTTTCTTCCCCATCGAAGCCCGAAACACTGCCAATTCCGGGAAGTTCTACCTGCCGTATTTTCTGGCCCGACAAATTGTATTGTTCTACCATGCTACAGGCATCTTTCAGGTAATGGGCAAAAATATTCCCGCCGGTAATGTTTGCCGATTCCATGGTTTCGGGGCGCTCAGGGACAATATCAATCCAATTGCCGGGCGCGGGGTTGTCGAGCATCACTTTAACAATGCGCTTGTTTGGTGCATTCAGGTTTGTGAAAAGGTAAATTTCCTTATCACGGGCAAAAAGCACTGTATGGTCGTTCTCAAACCCGGTAACAATGGGTTTGAAAACAGGTTTTGCAGAGTTCTTGTCGGCATAATACAGTTCGTTCCCGCTGGTGCCTTCAGCGGCATTGATAAAAATAAAATTGCTGTTTTTAAATATTTGGGCGCCAATATACCGGCGTTTGATGGGGCCTTCGCCAAACACTATATAATCGTCCGATTGGGGCGTGCCAAGTTTGTGGTAATACACTTTGTGGTGGCGGGTTATGCCCGACAATACTGTTCCTTCGCCGGGCTTTTCGTACCGCGAGTAATAAAAACCCATGTTTTTGTCCCATGCTATTGAAGTGAACTTAACATCGTTAATGGTGTCGTTTAAGGGTTTTTTATCAGCAGTTTCCATAACCACGATTTTCTGCCAGTCTGATCCGCCTTCCGATATCGTATAAGCCAGGTAATCACCATCTTCGGAAAAAGCCAGTGAACCTATTGAAGTGGTGCCGTCGGCAGAAAAGGTATTTGGATCGAGAAAAACCTTGCCTTCTTCAGATATCGATTCGGTTTCATATAGTACAGACTGGTTTTGGAGCCCGGTATTTTTGAAATAATATATTTTGTTATTTTTCTTAAAAGGGACTTGGTACCTTTGGAAATTGGCAATGGTGTCGAGCCGGGCCCTTATAGTTTCGCGGAAGGGGATTTGCTTAAGGTAGCCAAAAGTTACTTCATTTTGGGCTTTGACCCATTCGAGGGTCTTTTCGGAGTTGTCGTCTTCGAGCCATCGGTAAGGGTCGGCAACATTAACCCCGAAAAAATTGTCGGTAACTGTGTCTTTATCTGTTTCGGGATAATCTATAGCTATAGGTTCGAATTTTTGTAACTGGTTACAGGCTGTTAACATACAGGAAAATGCAATTAAGGTGTTTACGTATTTTGTTTTCATGGCTGTTTATTTTTTTTAATGCTGCAAGAAAGCACCATTGGTTCAATTATACAATGACATTGTTCATCGGTTGCAAAAGACTTAAAACAAATTTAGGATTAAAAATGAAAAACGAAGATATATTAACAGCAAGATAAAAACATAACCCCCGGCATCAGACATGTGATGAGCAGTACCCCATCGTTTTAGATAATATAAAAAAAGCCTGCTCTTTTAGCGGCAGGCTTTTTATTGTAGAACTGGATAAAATTTATGATTTTAACGAGGGCTGGTTATTGAGACTGTTCGGCTCATGCGGCCGCCAGGGGCAACAGCAGCAAGTATTATTGTGCCTTTGGCTTCAACTGGGGCCGAATATAAAAGGCTGTTTTCATTAGGCATGCTGCCATCGGTAGTATAGTAAATTTTAGCGCCCGGGTATTGCGAATTGGCTTTTAAAAGGCCATCTTCAATAATAGCCCCCGGAGGCGGTACCCTGAAGCTATATCCGCCATTGAAGAAACTCAGTTTGTAAAGTTCCTTAGCCGTAACCGAATTGATAAACAGGTTCCATTCGCGGTCAACCGTAATTTTGCGCTTTTTTTCATCTGTTATGTTCTGCCACGCGGGAACCGGTGCCCAGGCCCTTTCGGCAAAACTAATAAGTTTTGGCAGCAGCAAATGCTCCAACATGTGGGGGCCGTGAATGGTTTCAGCCCACATTTGCGCCTGGAGGCCTATAATGTTTTTTGCAGCATCTGGTTTTAGCTTTTCCATTTTGGCAAATTCTGTTTTTGCATCAATTGGCACACCCATAGAATTTTTGAATGTAGTAATGAACAAGTTTTCCGGGGCCAATTCCCAGGGCTTTCGCTCATCAATAAAGCCTCCCCAATATAAACCAGGTTCTTTGGGGTCGTTGTTATAGGCCATGTCGAAATATATATTAGTTACCCCACAAAACACTAGCGGGTAACCAGCATTGGCCATGCGATTTGATAAATCCACCGATCCATCGAGGTTGTTCCATACATACGGAATAATGTTGCCATTGGCCAATTCGGGGTTTACAACATATTTTCCATCGGGCAGCTTGGTAAGGGCTATTTCCTCCCAGCCGCCGGTTTTTAGGTTTCGTTCAGCAAGCAGGGCGTTTGTTCTTGTGGCAAAATACTGCTGCAGGTTTTTGGCTTCGCTTATATTGCCCAGCTTTTCCATAAGTTCCAGGCACGAGGGCGATTTTGCCCAAACCCCTTCTGGTACCTCATCGCCACCTGTGTGTATCATATCGAGCGGTACGCCTGCCGAAGCATACATTTCTATCACTTCATCCACCACTGTTTCAAAAAAACGGTAAGTCGATTCCAAAGAAACATCTACAACATTATCGGTATATCCCTGAATCGAGCGGTAAACCGACTTGTCTTCAGGATCTATCAGCCTAAACTTAGTGGCTTCTTCTGTTTTGCCTTCTTTCATTAGCCTGTTGTACCTTACCTCCATCGATTTAATGGCAGCACGGGCATGACCGGGGAAATTAATACTTGGTATTACCCGAATATGGTTGTTGTGGGCATACGCAATAATTTCCTTAAAGTCGTCCTGGGTATAATATCCCGTTCCGGTCGAAATTGCCGGGTCGCTAAATGGACCTGAGCCATATGCAGGCCGGAGCATGTCGGTTTCGGTGGTGGTATGGCCCCGTTTTGAGCCAAAAGAAGTAAGCTCGGGCAAGCTTTTTATTTCAATTCTCCAGCCTTCGTCTTCGGTTATGTAAAAATGCAGGGTGTTGAGCTTGTACATGGCCAATACATCAATAACACGAAGAATTTCGTCTTTCGTCTGAAAATTGCGGCAAACGTCGATATGCATGCCCCGGTAAGCATAACGGGGCATGTCGTTAACAATAAGCTGAGGGATTTTTAACGACTCCATGGGTATTGCGTACGCTTCCTTCGGGAACAGCATTAGCAGGCTTTGAACTCCATAATAAATACCGGCTGTGCCGCAAGCCTCTATTGTTACACCTTTACCCGATACTATAAGGGTATAGGCCTCATTGTTATGGTTGAATTTTTCGGCTTCCGACAATAGCAGTTCAAAGGCAGGTTTCCCTGCAATTGAAGTTTCCGACAGGGCAATTTCCGTTCCGGTTAGTTTGTTCAGTCTTTTGCTCAGGAATTCCGCTTCGTTTTTTAGTTCAGGTTTACATAAAACATAAAACCGTTTGTCGATAACCAAAGAGTCGCCAGATGTTTTCATATAAGCAGGTTGCGGTATTATCGGCAGCAGTTTGTCCTCACTAAGCCGGTTCAGCCTTGAATTTTCGGTATATTGCCATTCGGGGGTGGCAAGGGGCTCCTGGTCGTATTTAAACCGCTTCATTTGTTCGGGTTTTGAGAAAGGCAAAATCTGGTAGTTTTCAACAGCAATTATCTGTTCGGCATTAGTATTGGTTTTAATAACGAAGTAAAGTCCCGCCGGGGCATCAGATTCTTTAATGTACCACGATTCGGCTATATATTCAATGCGAACAGAATCGCCCGGGGCCAGCTTAAAGTTTTGTTTTGGCAACAGGGCATAATAGTCGCCCGAAATGTTTCTCATCGAACAAAGCTCCAGAAGGGTATCGCTGACAATATTTCGTGGGCCCTGGCTGAAGAACAGTTCCCAGTTATCGGGGCTGAGTGTTATTTTACTGTTGTTATAAATGGTAAATGCAGCAAGTGCCTGTGCTTTATTGCTAAAGGTATTGCTCACTACTTCCCATTTTACGGAAATGTCGGTTGGGTTTATGTCCATTTTCTTTGTAGAACAACGGTTAAACAAGCTAAATATAATTAGCACAATCAAAGAAACTTTAAAATTCATATTGCTCATATTATATTATGAATGATGAAAACAATTAATAAGAGAGAACGAACCAAAAATAAACATATAAATTTAATTACCCATAATTTCTTTTTAAAAAATTTACAAAAGAATTTGTTTAATAAAAAATAAATTTATAATCTTGCTTTCGTAATTTCAAAATAAATGAGAAGTTGGATCTCTGAAATATCAGCACAAGTATCGGGCAAAGAGCACAGAAAGTATGTTCAGAAGAAGCGGATTATAACCTATCTGTACAGAAGGGGAGACCAGACCAATGCCTATTTGGCACAGAAGCTGCATATCAGCATTCCAACTGTTCAGGCCGTTTTAAACGAGCTTATAACAGAGGGGCTTGTTACCGAAAAAGGGCTTGGCGATTCAAGTGGTGGGCGCAGGCCCAGTATGTACGGACTGGCTGCCAATTCGTTTTTTACTGTTGGTGTTGATATTAACCGGTATGCAGCAAGGGTTGGTATATACAACCACAGGAACGAAAATATTACCGGTATCCAACAATTTGATATTAAACTTGAGAACCGCGAAACATATATCGATGAAGTTGCGGGATATATTAACAAGGTAATTTCGGGCTCAAAACTTCCGGCCGATAAAATTATTGGTGTCGGCATAAATATGCCAGGCCTGATTAACTCAGAAAAAGGGATAAACTACACCTATTTGAATTTTGAAACCCCTGTTGGAAAGGCTTTCGAAGAACGGTTGCAGTTTAAGGTACACCTCGAAAACGATGCACGTGCCCGGGCATTGGCCGAACTTAGGTTCGGAGCAGCACAAGGCAGGCATAATGTACTGGTATTGCTTATCGATTGGGGCGTTGGACTTGGTATGATACTCGATGGCAAACTGTACCGTGGCACATCGGGGTTTGCCGGTGAGTTCAGCCATACCACTATACAGGACGAAGGCATATTATGCCATTGTGGCAAACACGGCTGTCTCGAAACCATTGCATCGGGCATGGCCCTGTCGAAAAGAATACAGGAAGGGCTAAGTGCCGGAAACCAGTCGATATTGACAGGAATGGCAGGTAACGATCTTTCGAACATTAAGCTCGAAACCATTATTGAAGCCATTAACCGTGGCGATATGTTTTCGATAAGCCTTATATCGAGTATGGCCCACCATTTAGGCAAAGGCATTGCAACGCTTATTTCGGTATTAAACCCCGAATTGGTTATACTGGGCGGGAGGTTGTCGAAAGCGGGGGAGTATTTGATAACGCCCATTAAACAGTCGCTATACCTGCATTGTATCCCTAAGCTGCGCGAAGATGTAGAGATAACTGTTTCGCAGTTCGATGTGGATGCCGGGGTACTAGGGGCAGTGGCAGTAATTACAGAAAACACTTTTAACTAATATCATAATTCTTTGGTCTTACAAAACTTAACCTAAAATGAAAAGACTCTTAACCTTTCTAATTATCGGGTTCGCGTTTGCGTGCCTGGTAAATGCACAGCAGACACAGGTAACCGGTACGGTTACTTCGTATCAGGACGGCGAACTATTGGTCGGTGTTAGTGTAGTTGTAAAAGGCACAACCACCGGAACAATTACCGATGTCGACGGTAAGTATTCGATAACAGTAAATAAAGGCGATGAATTAAGCTTCTCCTTTATTGGTTTCTTAACAGAAGTTGTTACAGTAGGCGATCAATCGGTTATTGATGTAACACTGGTGCCAAGCATGGAACAACTCGACGAGGTAGTTGTAACAGCTTTGGGCATTGTTAAAAAAGAACGTGGCTTGACCTACTCAACCCAAAGTGTAGATGGTGAAGAACTAACTACAGTAAAGGATGTAAACATGATCAACTCGTTATCGGGTAAAACTGCCGGGTTGGTTATAGGTAAAAGCTCTTCTGGTGTTGGAGGCTCTTCAAGGGTAATTATCAGGGGCAATAAATCTATTAACAGCGAAAACCAGCCATTATATGTTATTGATGGTGTTCCAATGAACAACTCAAGTTTTGGCCAGATCGGCGGTGCACAGTTTGGCGGTACTGTTGATGGTGGTGATGCTATTTCTAACATAAACCCCGATGATATTGAGAGCATTAATGTGCTTAAAGGAGCAAGTGCATCGGCACTATATGGCAGTATGGGGCAAAACGGTGTAGTACTTATTACAACAAAAAAAGGAAAATCTGGCATTTCTAAAGTTGAAATTTCTACATCAACATCATTCGATAATGCTTTGACAATGCCCGAAGTACAGGGAATTTACGGCTCAACAGTTGCGTTAGACCCGACCAGTACAGAAAACGATCCTTCAACATGGGGAGCAAAAAACAATGGTGCTATATCTACAGACAACCTGCGTGATTTCTTCCAATCTGGGTTAACCACCATTAACAGTGTTTCGGCAACAAACGGTAATGAAAACAATCAGTTTTATCTTTCTTATGCCAATACATTTGCTAAAGGTATTGTTCCAACAAACGAACTTAACAAACACAACTTCTTATTGAACGGAAATTCCAAAATAAACAACCGCTTATCGGTAAATGGTAGCGCTAACCTTATTTCACAGACTATCGAAAACCGTCCTTATACCGGATTTTACAGTAACCCGGCAGGTTCGGCATATCTTTATGGTGGGTCGGGAGATGCATTCGCCAATTCAAAAGAAAATTACCAGGTTTGGGATCCGGTAAGAAGCATATATTCACAGGTTGGGCCATATAAAGATTACAACACAACCAATTTTATTCTTGATAACCCTTACTGGATAATACATAAAAACCCGAATGTACTTAAAAGGGACAGGGGCATTTATTCAGCCGGTTTGAACTTTAAAATAATGGAAGGACTGAATCTAATGGCCCGTACCAGTTACGATCGTATCGATGATCAATTTGAACAACATATTTTTGCTACAACATCAGGCATACTATGGGATGATAAAGGAGGATATAGTTTATTGAAAAACTCAACCAGCCTGTTTTATGCAGATGTGCTTTTAACTTTCAATAAAGACCTGACGAGCGATATAAATATAGATGCTACTATCGGACAAAGCAATAGTTACTCAAAGGGATATGCATTAGAAGCCCGCTCAGTTAATGGCCAAAACAATTTTGTTACTGCTAATGTTTTCTCGCTTTCAAATTTTACGGGTACTTTCCATCACATTGAGTATTCTACCGAAACACTTATGCAATCGGTTTTCGGAACCGCTACAATGGGTTATAAAAACATGTTGTTTGTCGATGTTACCGGACGTCAGGAATGGGCTTCAACAATCGTAGGGAAACCATTCTTTTACCCATCAATTGGTGGAACTTTTATTCTTTCGGAAGTTACCGGTACCGGCGATATTTTAAGTTTTGCTAAACTGAGGGCTTCATATAGCGAAGTTGGTAATGCGCTCCCTTATGGTGTAAACAACAATCGTGCAAACCTGTTTTATACAACCGATAACGGGGGTAGCCCTGTTGCACCGCAGGTTGGTGTGCCAATTGATGAAAATGGCAACGAAGATTTACTTGATCCCGAGAGGTCAAAATCTCTTGAACTTGGGGGCAATATTCGACTTTTTAACAATAGTATAGACTTAGATTTTACCTACTATAACAATAACGTTGTTAACCAATATTTGATGGTTGTAGCTCCTCTGGGAGTTCATGTGCCAAATTACTATGTAAATGCCGGGGAAATCCGTAATAGTGGTGTGGAATTGTCACTTGGTTATAAATTAGCACAAAGTAGGGAGTTTAAATACTCGACTAACCTGAACTTTGCATACAACAACAACGAAATTATATCTATCGATGACGACAATAACCTTGAACAATATGTAATTACCCCTTATAGCAGTACAAAAATAGCTGAAATAAGGATGGTGAAGGGCAGCCAGTTCGGCGATTTATATGCATCCGACTTCCAAAGAGATGCCAACGGAAACGTTATGGTTGATTCAACCGGCAGCCCATTGGCTACTACCGATTTTGTAAAAGTTGGCAATCCAAATTCCCCAATATCCCTTGGTTGGTCTAATACTTTTTCGTATAAAGGAGCATATTTTAAATTCCTTATCGATGGAAAAATTGGTGGTGAAGTAATTTCCTTTACCGAATCGTCTCTAGATCAGTATGGAAGATCGCAACGCAGTGCCGATGCGCGCGATGCCGGCAAAGTGGAATTTGAAGGAAATACTGTTGCCAGTGGTCAGGACCAGGTTCAAAGCTGGTTCCGGGGTGTGTCGGCAATAGGCAGCAACTATGTATATAGTGCAACGAATTTCAGGGTAAGGGAAATTGCCTTTGGCTACGATTTTCGCTTGACCCAACCAGATGTGAAAATCAAAAGTATTAACCTGGCCTTATTTGCCCGCAACCTGTTTTTCTTATATAACGAAGCTCCTTTTGATCCGGAAATTTCTGCCGGAACTGCAACGGGCTTACAAGGTATTGAAGGTTTGAATATTCCTGCAACCCGCTCGTTTGGGTTTAGTGTAAAAGCAACATTTTAAGTAAACTGAAAAACTGAATTAACATGAAAAATCAGATAAAATTATTACTGTTCGCATGTGCCATTGTCGTTGCACAAGGGTGTACCGAAATAATGGAAGACATGAACAACGATCCCAAGCGAATTACCATGACTGATTTGCAAGCCGATGGTGAATTGTTTAAGCAGCATATTATTACAATGGAGAAAAACCTGTTTAACCTTACTTCTTCATGGATGTACCAGGTGCAACAGAACTTAAATGCCGATGTTTTTGCGGGTTATACCATGCACCCGGCTAGTTTTAACCGTCCCGATGTTAATAGTAATTATAACTGGAACCATGGCTGGAACAGCTGGGCATTTATTGTAGCTCAGACCAACCTTACCGAATACCTCGCACTGGCAAGGGAAACCGGAAACGGGGCCGAATATGGCGATTTCTATTCTTATGGCCTTATCTTAAAAATCCTTACAGCCCTTCCGCTTGTCGATGGTTTTGGCCCTTTTCCTTACCTGGAATATGGAGTTGGTTTAAGCCCGAAATTCGATAATGTTAACGATATTTATAAAAATGGGTTTTTACCCGAGCTAAACATTGCAATTGATACATTAAAAGCTTATGCCGCAGGTGCTGCTGCCGACAGGGTTAAAAACAGTGGTGCAGACATTTCTAATTTTGGAGGTGATATTACCAATTGGATTAAACTTGCCAATACCCTTAAATTACGTTTGGCTATGCGTATTTCAAACGCCGATCCTACAACAGCTGCTGAATATATTACTGAGGTTGTAAATGATTCTTATGGGGTTCTAGATGAAAACACAGGTGATTTTTCAATTAATACCGATGCAAATGGCGTGTTTAACCCCTTCTCTTTTATTAGTACATCATGGATCGATTGTGTGATGAGTTCCGATATGCAGTCGTTTATGACAGGCATGCAGGATCCTCGCCTCGGTGCTTATTTCCTTCCTGCAACCAGCGATACAGTTATTTTCCAGAGTGGCACTTATGCTGGTATGAGGGCAGGTATTGAACTTTCTTCAAGCAAGGGTCATTATGCAGGCTATTCCCAGGTAAAGGTTGGGGCTAATTTCTTATGGGTGTCAGGCGCCGAAAGCTATTTCCTTTTAGCTGAAGCTGCAACCAGAAACCTGGGAGGGTTATCTTCCGGCAAGGCAAAAGAATATTATGAAAAGGGTGTTGCTGCATCATTTGTTCTTAGAGGGCTGTCAGAAGCAGAAGCATCTGATTATCTGGCCAGCACTGCAACTCCGGCGAACTATATCGATTATAACAACCATGCAAACAATTATTCGGCTACAACGGCAATAACCCCCAAATGGGATGATGCCAAAGCACTTGAACAGATAATCACACAAAAATGGATTGCCGTTTTCCCCTTAGGGGCTGAAGCATGGGCTGAATTCCGTAGAACAGGTTTCCCAAAACTGGTTATTCCTAAAAATATGGAAAGCAGCGCAAATTTCGATGGAACATTAAAGGCAGGCGAATTTCTTAAGAGAATGCCTTATCCGTCAAATATTCTTAGTATAAGCCCAGATCAGGCAACGCTGGCTATTAGTTCGTACCTTAACGGTAAAGACGATGCGGCCCAGAAACTCTGGTGGGATGTAGATTAATTATTATATAGTAGGTTAGTTAGTTTATAAAATAGGGTTCTTTTGCTGTCCGGTAAGCATGGCTAATTATGGGCGAAATCGTTATACTTCGCTTACCGGACAGCTTTTTTTAATCTTCGCAAGTTGGCAGGTATATGCTTTGCCATTTGCAATGTCTATATTTTTTTTGCCAAACACCTCAGTCCGCAACCACATATTATTTGTATTTACAGATTAAACAGAAAGGAAAATGACAGTGAAATTCACTCAGGTTGAACAGGCTTTTCTTAATGGGAAAGCAGAGATAAAACAGAATACAAATATTCCGTATGTTACCGTCGATAATTTTCCGAAACTTGGGTTCCTTACAGCACTCAGGTTCCTGGAATGGGTGCACGATAACCCCAAAGGGGTAATTAGCCTCCCAACCGGAAAAACTCCCGAATATTTTATAGTATGGACAGTTTACCTGCTCGAAAACTGGGATACGAAAAAAGGCAAGGAAATAAGGGCTAAATATGGTTTGAACCTTGCTGCAAAACCCTCGTTGAAAGACTTGCAGTTTGTGCAAATCGACGAGTTTTACCCAATAAACTCAAACCAGCATAACAGTTTCTTCAATTATGTAAACAATTATTACTTCAAAGGGTTTGGCTTAAACACTAAAAACTCGCTGCTCATTAATTGCGATACTATACCCCTTTTCGAAGGAAAACATTATTCCGAAATTTTCCCCGATTACCGCGTCGATTTGTCCCTGAGATACCGCGAGCCTGTTGACCAGACAGAATTTGCCCAACAAAAATCGATTTTTCTTATCGACAACTGGTGCTCTGAATACGAGGCCGCCGTACGCGATAAGGGCGGAATAGGTTTTTTCCTCGGAGGCATTGGCCCCGACGGGCACATAGCTTTTAATACCAGGGGCTCCGACCATCATTCGTCAACCAGGCTTACTGCTACCAATTTCGAAACACAGGCTGTTGCTGCCGGCGATTTGGGCGGCATAGAAGTTTCGAAAAACCGGCTGGTGATAACCATCGGGCTCGAAACTATTACCTATAACCCCGAAGCAGTTGCCATAATTTTTGCTGCCGGAGAGGCAAAGGCCCCAATGGTTAAAGATGCACTGGAATGCCCGCCTTCGAACCTTTACCCCGCAACTGTTTTGTCGAAATTGCCCAACTCCCGGTTTTATCTTACGAACGGCGCAGCCTCAATGCTCGAAAGTTCGGTGGAGGCTTATTATAAAGACGGCCCCTGGACACAGGAAAAAACCGACAGGGCCATTATCGATCTTTGTAAAAAAATCGACAAATATGGCCATCACCTTACCATAGAAGACCTTAAAAACGATAAATACTGTAAACTCATTCCCGGTATCAGTGAGAATACTGTTTCTTCTGTTGTTAAATCGGTACTCGAAAAAATTGAAAAGGGCATGTTGGCCGAAGAAGACCAGGTGTATTACCACACCGGTCCCCACCACGACGATATAATGCTCGGTATTTTGCCGCATATTCACAGGCTTATGCGCTACGAGTCGAACAAATCGTATTTTTCGGTACTCACATCGGGTTTTACTGCTGTGACCAACAAATTTGTAATAAATGCACTTAACGATACCAAAAACTTTCTCGACAAAGGGCTCATACAAATGACTTCCTTCCCCGATTTTTTTACTTCGGGATATAAGTTTAAGCGCGACAAAGACGTTTATCATTACTTAATAAAAGTTGCATCGGGCGAGCCCTACGAATTAAAGCGCGGACTTTCGCACCGGTTGGTGCGGGCCCTTGTAGAGATATATGGGGTGCAGTCGGCCGAAGAATTGCGCGACCAGATAAATGACATTCTGGCAACCCTTCGCCGCAGCTACGACGGAGAAAAAAACCCGGCTAAAATTCAAAAGCTCAAGGGTATGATCCGCGAATTTGAGGAAGAGCTGGTTTGGGCATATTTTGGCATACAAACAAAAAATGTACACCATTTAAGGTTGGGCTTTTATACCGGCGATATATTCACCGAACAGCCCAAGCGCGACCGCGACGTGGAGCCTATACTTGAAAAACTCCGCGAAATAAAACCAACAGTTATCAGTCTGGCCTTCGACCCCGAAGGCAGTGGCCCCGACACACACTACAAGGTGTTGCAGGTAATTGCCGATGCTATTCGCTTGTGGGAGCGGGAAGAAGATTTATCGAAGCTCCGTATATGGGGGTACCGCAACGTGTGGTACAGGTTTAACCCATCGGAAGCCAATGTAATTGTGCCCGTTTCGCTAAATGCCATGTCGGTGCTCGACAACTCCTTCACAAACAGTTACCTGAGCCAGGTCGATGCTTCGTTTCCAAGCTATGCGCATAACGGCAAGTTTAGCGAACTAAGCCGGAAAATATGGGTCGATCAACTGAAAAGCATACAGTTGCTACTGGGCAAGAATTTCTTTTATCAGCACGAAAGCCCCCGTATTCGGGCAACACACGGCTTGCTTTATTTTAAGGAAATGACAGTGGAAGAGTTTCTAACTTCGGCGCGCGAACTCGAAAAATCGATGGAGGGCATACTTGATTAAAGGGTTAATTACAGATTAATAAATGAAATCATTAAATAAAACAGCTAAAAAAAGAAAGTAGAAATTATACTTATTTTTATGGCCCTGTTTATTTAATTTTTCAGATGCAATAAATATTGATATCATTATTAAAAAAACAAACTATGAGTAATAATACTTCAGCCGCACAAACACCCAGATACGTGATCCCTCTTATGATTATCGGGGTTATGTTTTTTGCAATTGGTTTTGCTTTGGGAATAAACAGTTATATCATACCATTGCTAAAACAAGCATTAAATATATCTTCGGGTCAGTCGTACATGGTATTGGCTGCAACATTTTCAGCATTTTTAATTTTTGGCTATCCGGCATCATTTGTTATTGGAAGAATTGGTTATAAAAAAACCATGGCTTTATCATTTGTAATGTTTGCTGTTGGGTTTTACTTATTTCTTCCGTCAGCAAAAATGGAGAGCCTTACTCTCTTTCTAGTTGCATCGTTTATAAGTGGCATGGGAAATACATTTCTACAAGCATCGGTAAACCCATATATTACCATACTTGGCCCAATGGAAAGTGCTGCAAAAAGAATGAGCTTTATGGGAATCGCCAATAAGCTGGCATGGCCTATTGCCCCGCTTTTTCTTGCTTTGGTTATAGGCAAAAGTGTTAAAGATGTTAAGTTAGCCGATATTAACCTTCCTTTTTTAATAATTATTGGTGTTTTTATCCTGTTAGGGGTTATGGCTTTGTTAGCAAAGCTGCCTGAAGTAAAAGCTGCCGGTGAAGATGAGGAAAGTAGTGATGATTGTCCATATGCTGCAAACAAAACTTCAATCTGGCAATTTCCACACTTGTTATTAGGTGTTCTGGCATTGTTTATTTATGTGGGTGTTGAAACTATTGCATTAGGTACCTTAGTCGATTACGCAGAAAGCCTGATGTTGCCCAATGCCGAATTGTTTGCCTGGATATCGCCTATTGGTATGGTTGTGGGGTATATTTGTGGTGTTATTTTTATCCCCAAATACATTAGCCAGGCTAAAGCCTTGTTAATATGTTCGTTGGTGGCCATTTTTGGTTCGTTAATGGTAGTTCTGTCCCCTCAGGCAATATCGATTTATTTTATAGCTTTCATCGCTTTGGGCTGTTCATTAATGTGGCCTGCATTATGGCCATTGGCAATGACTGATTTAGGGAAATTCACCAAATCTGGTTCATCATTAATGGTTATAGCAATTGTTGGGGGCGCATTAATTCCACTTTTATATGGATTAATGAAAGATTGGGTTGGTAGCCAGAATGCCTATTGGTTATGCTTTCCCGGGTTTTTATATATTTTATACTATGCTTTGCAAGGCCATAAAATACGCACAAAGTAGTAAGCACCCTTTTTTGGGGAACAATTTTAGAACATATTTTTAAACGAAAGTAATATAGCAGTTATGAACGATAAGATTGTAGGGGTAGATATTGGAGGGACCAGCATTTCGGCAGGGCTCATTGTAAACGGGATTTTGGAAAATAAGGCCGAAATACCCACGGAAGCCCATAAAACCAAAGCCGACATTATTGAGAACCTTTTCAGGGCTATTGGCGAAGTAATTACCCCCGACACACGTGCCATAGGTATTGGTGTGCCGGGCAACGTCGATGCCGGAACAGGTGTTATTTACAACCTGGCAAACATTCCATCGTGGAAAGAGGTGCCGGTAAGGTCGCTTGTGGAGGAGAAGTTTGGAAAGGTGGCAGCAGTTAATAACGACGCCAATTGCTTTGTGCTTGGTGTAAAACACTTTGGCATAGGGAAAAGCTATTCCAATATAGTTGGCGTAACGCTGGGTACCGGACTGGGCGCCGGAATTGTTATCGACAATAAACTTTATACCGGCCTCGAAGGGGGCGCCGGCGAATTTGGAATGATTCCTTATAAAGACTCCAATATTGAAAATTATTGTAGTGGCAAATTTTTTAGCTGTGTAAAAAAGCTTAACGGAGCCGATATTTATAAACGCGCAGTTGACGGCGACAACGAAGCTATTGAGCTTTGGAACGAATATGGAACACACCTGGGAAATGCTGTTAAAGTAATTTTGTATGCACTGGCGCCCGAAATTATTGTCTTTGGCGGTTCGGTGAGCAAAGGTTTTGGCTTTTTCATAAACAGCCTTCGAAACTCATTAAGCGATTTTGTGTTGCCGCGTGTATCATCGAGCCTGCACCTGGGGCAGGCTTCCGATGCCGAAAGTGCCATTCTTGGCGCAGCAGCGCTCTGTCATGGAATATAAATTTTTCCGGTTTTAGGTTTGCAAAAACAGGAAATGCATGAATGTTTTAAACGCCGCGAAATGTTGCTTGTTCGTTAATCATAATGGCATCAGGCATTCATACATTTCCGTTTTAATTTTAAGCTGAAAAAAAACTTCACAAAAAAGGTATGGAAACGAAACGGTTATTATCGCTCGACTCACTAAGGGGGTTTACCATTGCTGCCATGATTCTGGTGAACAACCCCGGAACCTGGGGACACGTATATGCCCCATTGTTACATGCCGAATGGAACGGGCTTACCCCCACCGATTTAATTTTCCCTTTCTTTCTTTTTATTGTTGGCGTTTCCATAGCTTTGGCTTATACAAAACGTATTGAGCAGGGAATTAAGCCAAATAAACTTTATGGCAAAATTATCAGCCGTTCCATAAAAATTTTTGTAGTGGGATTATTGTTAAATTACATACACCACTTTTCCTTTGCCGAACTGCGCATTGCAGGTGTGTTACAGCGTATTGCGGTTGTATTTTTGGTTTGTTCGCTGTTGTTTGTGCATACAAAATGGAAAACACAGGCCATTATAGGCGCTTTTTTGCTATTGGGCTACTGGCTCACCATGATGTTTATTCCCACGCCCGGGCACGGAAGTCCCATGCTTGAGCCCGGCATTAACCTTGCAGCCTGGATCGACAGCTATCTGCTCCCCGGAAAAATGTGGAACACTACCTGGGACCCTGAGGGCCTTTACAGCACCTTGCCGGCAATTGCCACAGGTATTTTCGGTATGCTTACAGGTAAACTAATTGTTGGGAACCTTTCGCAAGAAAGAAAAATTATCTGGTTGTTTTCTATTGGCACTATTGCCTGCATTGTTGGTTATTTATGGAGCCTGCACTTTCCAATAAACAAAAACCTTTGGACAAGCTCATTTGTATTGGTAACAGGCGGCATGGCTTTGGTTTTGCTGGCTTTGCTTATGTTTTTTGTTGATGGGCTCAATTATAAAAAAGTAGCGCATGTTGGCATTGTTTTCGGGGCAAATGCCATTACAGTATATGTGCTGGCCGATTTGCTTACCTTTTTGTTCTACCGCACCAAGTTTTGGGGACAAAGCCTGAACAATCATTTTCTTAATGGTGCCACAACCCTTGGGGCCTCAATGGAACTTGCCAGCCTGCTGTACGCACTGGTGTTTATTGCCATTAATTTTATTCCTGCATGGGTGCTGTTCCGTAAAAAAATATTTATTAAGCTGTAGCTTTTGTTCAGAAGAAATACTGTTTTTAAATTTCGGTTAAAAAATTTTTATCTCTTTAATTAGGCAAATAGGGTGCCTGCTCATATATTTTTTGCCTGCCTTTTAGCACAAAGTAAGGATTATTTGCCCGAAGCAGTTTCTATTAAGGCTAAGTTGGGCTTTGTTGGTAATTCTTATTGTTGCAAATTTCTCCTTCTACTTTTTATTTAGTTTGCAATAAACATGTAAATGTTTAAAAATAAGTTTATTATAAATATGAAACCAGGGGTTTCTATCGGTGTTTTAGATTTTTTTCAGGGATGCTGGCTTTAGTTTAAAAAAAAAAATGTTAAATTTAATATATATCCCATTTAGCAGAGTTCGAAATATTGGTTTCACTTCTCAGGCCTTTTTTCGCCCTGCAATTTCAACAGAGTTAAAACTAAAAACAATTGTACTATGAAACAAAAAATAGTAACGGGAATGTTATTGCTTTTTTTAATTGAGGTTGGTTACGGCCAGACAACCCTTCCTCTGCTGAAAGCTACCTATATATATAACTTTGCCACACAAATAGAATGGCCCGGGTCGTATAGAAATGGCGATTTTGTAATATATGTACTGGGAAGTTCCGAGGTGTTTAATGAACTTACTGATCTTTCAAAGACAAAAAAAGTTGGGGCACAGCCATTAGTAGTTAAAAACATCAGCCATTATTCACAAATAGCAAAATGCCATATTCTGTTTATATCAAAAGAAGAAAGTGGCAATATTGCCCGGTGCATAGAGGCTACCTCAAACTTCAGCACATTACTGGTAGGTGAAAACCCCGGATTATGTGCGGTTGGTGCCGGTATTAATTTTATTGTAATTAACAATAAACTAAACTTCGAGTTGTCAAAATCAAATCTGGAGAAGAGAGGGCTAACACCAACATCGTTTCTGAACAAGCTTGCTACTGTAATAGAATAATGTAAAGAGTAAATAATATTATAGAAAACTAGCGGAAAAAATTGTTCAAATTATTTTTTTTCTGGTCAGGGCAGGTAAAACTAACCTGCAAAGAATAACATACTAAAGAAAATATGAACTAAAATAATTTTCCATGAAAAAGAAAACACTACTACTTGTTGTTTCAGTGGCTTTCATGCAGTTTATGTATGGCCAGCCTTCACTGGCATTGCTCCAGGCTACATATATATACAACTTTGCATCGCAGGTTGAATGGCCCGAATCGTACCGTAGTGGCGATTTTATCATATATGTGCTTGGCGATTCCGATGTTTACCAGGAACTATCGAAAATTGCACAGGCCAAAACTGTTGGCACACAGAAAATTGTGGTTCGTAAAACATCCGATGCAAATTCTATAGAGAAGTCGCATATAGTATTTATTACAAAGGCAGAAAGCGCCGGCATTTCTAAAGTTGCAGAAAAAACCCTGAACTATAGCACGCTCATTGTCGGCGAAAATAAAGGCCTTTGCTCGCAGGGAGCGGGCATCAACTTTCAGTTGGTAAACGATAAACTGGGGTTTGAAATGTCGAACAAAAACCTAAAAAAGAAAGGGCTTACCCCTACTTCCTTCCTGGCAAAACTGGCCACAATTGTTGATTAGGATTATAATAACTGTAAAAAAGAATGAATATGAAATTAGAGATGAACAATTTGAAGATAGCTGCAAAGCTAAAGGTAGGGTTTGGAATAGTCATTCTCCTGGTAATTGTCAATACCATTTTCACTTTTAGCCGTATTCGACTGAACAGGGCCGATGTGAACGAAATAAACTCAATACACAACCCATCACTTAATGCAATTACAGAGTTACAAAACCAGATATATTCATCGAAAATGCTAATTAAGAACTGGGTTTATGTTGAACAAAAATCGGAAACAGACGACAAGAAACGCCTTAAGGAGCTGCATACAGTGAAATATCCAGAGCTTATTGAAAAAATTGATGCATTGAAAAAACAATGGAAGGTAGAGCATACAGATTTAATTAACCATATTTTTCTGTCAACCGATACTTTGTTTGCCATGCAGAAGGATATAATGGGACAGCTTAACACAATAGAAAGTTATATGGATCCGATGGTAACCATGACAGTTATGTCTGATATTGATGAAAATGGTTCGATATCGTTACTAACAGACCGGATATTAAGCGATTTGGGCAACCTTGCCGGTGAACTGAACGATGAACGGCAGAAAAGGACAGCACAAATGAACACATCGTTTTTATTTCTGCAAAACATAATTGTTCTTTTGGGGGCACTGATAATTATTATAACAGTTCTGTCATCAGCATTTACCATAAATTCCATTAACAAGCCTATTCAATATTTAAAAAACATTATTGTTTTATTAGGCCAGGGAATATTGCCTGAAGAGAAAATTAAAACACAAAAAGATGAAATAGGAGAAATATCGAATGCCCTGAACAATATGATAGACAACCTGAAGAAGATTATTATGGAAATAAAAGACGGGGCAGCACAAATTGTTAATGCAAGCAGCCAAATGGCAATGAGCTCGCAAAACCTTTCTCAAAGTGTAAATGAGCAGGCGGCCTCAATCGAGCAGATATCTTCGGCAATAGAAGAAATGGTTACTTCGGTAGAGCAAAACAGCCATAATGCTGTAATTACCGGCGACATTGCCAAACAGGCATCGAACGACATGGACACAAGCAACCAGTCGATGTCGGTTACACTCGATTCGATGCGGCAGATAGCCTCTAAATCGTCAATAATTGGCGAAATAGCACATAAAACCGATTTACTGGCTTTAAATGCAGCGGTAGAGGCAGCCAGGGCCGGCGAATACGGAAAAGGCTTTGCCATTGTGGCATCTGAGGTTCGAAAACTTGCCGAGCGCAGCCAGTTGGCAGCCGACGAAATACAAACCTATATCGATTCAAGTGTAAGCTCTGCCGAAAACTCAGGGAACAAACTAACTGAGTTACTGCCCAATATCCGTAAAACATCGCAGCTCGTTCAGGAAATTGCAGCATCAAGCATTGAGCAAAACAATGGTTTATCACAAATAAATTCATCGGTGCAGCAACTTAATGGCATAACACAGAATAACGCCTCAACCTCCGAACAATTATCGTCGAGTGCCGAAGAATTATCGAAGCATGCCGAAAACCTTGAAAAAACCATTTCTTTTTTCACTATAGGTGGCGGTGGTGAAAAACAAATTAACGATCTCAATAATCAGGTAAACAAGCTTTTAAAAACCATCGATATTCTAAAATCAAAAGATGCCAAAGAATTTACCAGTCGAAAGAACGAGCCCCGATTTAAGGATATAACTGTAAACAAAGTACCAGCAAAAAAAACCGAAAATCCAGCGACAAAGCAACAGGCCTCCGATATAAAAAAGGGTGAAATGCAAAAAGGGGATATTATAGATATGGGGTTCGAACAATATTAATTTATAATGGATTTTAAATACAGCAAATAGAGCAATTACTAATAAAACAAATAAAATGGAGGGTAAAATTATGTCAGCAAAACTATGTAGGAAGTTACTAGTTGTATTGTTGTCTGTATTTGCACATCAATATAACCTGCAGGCCCAGTCGGCCGATTCTTTGCTAATGATGAGCCTTGAGGAGCTTATGAACATTAGTGTGGTCACAGCCTCAAATGTTAAGGAAAATTTAAGCAAAGCCCCGGCAAATGTTATAGTAATTGATAAAAACGACATACAACTCAGGGGCTATAAATCGGTAACCGATATTTACAACGATTTGCCCGGTATGGATATTGCCAATACGTTTGGCTTTCAGGGGGTTCGCAATACGGTGCGTGGGTTCCGTTCGCCATTTGGCGATTCGTACCTGTTTATGGTCGATGGAATAATATATAACCATTTGTGGTTTAACGAGGCCATTGCACAAAATGCTGTGCCACTTTCCAATGTCGAGCGCATTGAAATTGTTTATGGCCCGGCATCGTCGGTTTATGGGGCAAATGCTTTTATGGGGGTAATCAACGTTATTACAGCAAAAGACAAAGAAACCGATGGCACTTCTGCCAATATCAGTGTTACATTGGGCAAAAACTCATTTAATGGCGATTACAACCTGTTTTACAAAAAAGAAGATTTTCGTTTCAGCCTGACTGCCCGTAATGAGTATTATAGTTTATTCGACCGTATTGACAACGACAGCTACGAATGGACGAAATCGGCACTGCTCAACGATAGGAGACTGTGGGGCGGGGTGGTTGACAACCAGAATTTTACAGCCCCCCCGACCGTAAAAAACCAGGGTGTGGATGTGCGCGCCTATTTTGGAAATTTTGAAGTGGGGGCACAACAATACAATACCGATCAGGGATACGGGTTTATTTTCCCTTTCGACAAGGCACTGCCATCGTCGGAGCAGCCAATGACCGACTATAGTTTTCATGCCAGATACCAGGGGGAAATAAACGAAAAACTTTCGGTGTCTTCCTTTATCAGGTACCGTGGAAGCAATGTCGATGGCGAAACCAACTTCCTTGAAGGATATACTGCTACAAATGGCGATACAGTTGCCCGCACCGTAGCAGGTGTATTGCTTGATCCGGGACAAAGCACACGTGTTGTTGACTATTCGACATGGGGTGTGCTCAACACAAGCTTTACTTTTACGCAATCGGCAGAGTATTTTGTAGCCCGGAATGTTCTGTTATCTGCAGGCTATAAATTCGAATACAAAGATCTTCAGAAGGCATGGCAATATACCTATGGAAATTGGTACAGCCCGGAAGTACTAGTTCTGGGCACCCCGGGGTTTTTGGTTCCCCCTCAGGCATTGCAGCGAAGTTTCGACAACCGTATTATATGGAAAGACAATGGCGGGTACTTGTTGTTAAAGGCCGATATTAACGACAATAATACGCTAACCCTGGGAGGCCGTATCGATAACAACTCAGCATACGGCACAGCTTTAACCTTAAGGGGCGGCTATGTTCTCACGGTCAATAAGCTTACCGCTAAAATATTGTACGGCCAAGCATTCCGGGAGCCCAGTCCGCGTACCTTGTATGGCGACTGGGGTGGTTCGGGTGCCGATCCCGATCTGGAGCCCGAACGTTCCCAAACCATCGAGGCTAGTTTAGGCTATACAGCAGGCAACCTGTCGGCCCTTGCCGATGCATACTATGTAATAAATAAAAACACCATAGAAGTGCTCGATGTTGGCGGCAGCAACCTCGGGGAAAGAAATATTTTTGGCACCGATGTGTTTATTGCTTCTTTGGTACCCATTACAGGTTTAAAGCAACTTAAGCTTTGGGGTTATGGTTCGTTTATCATAAAAGAAGAACAGCAATATTTTGACGGTGCAGGGAACAAAACCACTAAAGATATTATTGGCGATTTGGCTCACACAAAAATATATTTTGGCGCCACCGGAACTACCAATAAATATCTCGGGTTTTCTCTTAGGGGAAGGTATATTGGCGAGAGGGAAACTGTATTGAGCAACCCCATACGTACAATTGACGGATATTTCCTGCTCGATGCCAATATTATCATAAAGGATATCGGGTTTGAAGGATTGAATTTTAACATTCAGTTCAACAATATCCTGGGAACCGAATATTTCCACCCTGGAACAAGGGCCGCCACCAGCGGCAATACTCCTGGCAGTTGGAGCGGTCTTGAATGGCAGGGATCGGTTGGCTGGAACAATTCGTTAATGCCCCAGCCAGGCCGGTATATCCTTATAGGGGTGCAGTTCTTGCTTTGAAATTTGCACGGATTCGGGTTTAGAGTCTTGCAGTGCCGGCTTAATATTAGGTTCGAAACCCTTTTACTAGCTATGCCCTCTGCCCATTGTACAAAACTCAGTGACCCCTGTGGATTAAAGAGCTAAATTTTAAGCCACAGGGGGTCGCAGTGAAAAGACCTGTGATTAACTAAGGATAGTATCTCTTAAACAAAAATGCTTAAACTTATAACCAGAAATACAAGGTCTGTTTATTTAAGTATTAGAAAACCAAAGCGGTCTGGTTTGTGGAATTGCGGCTTTGTGCATAATGGGCTGCTCCAGCAGGCAAATGTTGCATTTTTTTCGGTGCATCTCCAGTCCTTTGAAGTTTGATTTTCTTTTGATATAATGCGGAATATATTTATCCTGAACCTGTCTTCGTTGGGTTGTATGGGATATTGGATTAATTGAAGGGGAATTTTCAAAAATCCCGACCACTTTTCGTTCGGGGCATCTTTTACCACACTGCTGATAATTCCGGCAAAAACCGGATTTATTAGTTCTGCACTGTATGCCGAATCGGATTTGAACCCAAAGTTTATTTTTGCCAAAAAAACGGCGTTGTTTGGGTTGATTTGTATTTCAATGTACTGCTCCTGGGGCTGGTTGCCATTATTGATAAATACCTCAAGAACTTCCTGGTGAAATAAAGGAGAATTATTTTCTGTATAAAAATTCTGGTTTACAAAGGGGTTGTCGAGGCAATCGAAATGAATTTCGAGGTATATTTCATCGTAACGCATCCAAATGTTGGTGCGCTCATGTACAGGGTTTCCGCCAACGGCATGGCGAAATGGCTGTTCCAGTTTTACAGTTTGAAACTTTGGCAACTCAATAACAGGTAGCCCACTGCCTGAGTTTCCATTCTGGCTAAAGACATTCAGGGGCAAGCACACAAAAAGAATGGATAATAACACTTTCATGGTATGCTGTATTTTAGTGCAGGGCTCAGTTTTTTCGGTTTTTTGTGGGTTATTATTATATGCTGACTAATTTACAAAATGGATTTAAACTTTTATAAATGGCATTTTTTTAAATAGTTTGGTTAAAGATTTAGGCTAAAGCCAAATGTAGAATTTTTTTGTTTCATACAGG
>JAFGQZ010000083.1 GCA_016935435.1 Bacteroidales bacterium | reverse complement strand
TTTTTAATGGTCAGATGGAACTTACCATTCGTAAATAATCATTTTCGTGTGTGAATTAATGATTATTTACTCATGGACGTTTCATTTGTTTATTTGTTTTGAAGTTTGTACTTAAATTTACAAAGTATAAAACACACTAACAAAGGAACTTCAATTTAATTCGTAAAAGTGTGACAAATGCTATATTATTGCTATTGATGCAAAAAATGTTGCCTGATTTGAGTTTTAAAACCAGAAACATGTTTATAGGCTTGTTCCCAAAAAGTATGGTTTTAATTTTTATAAATCCCTTGACAGGGTTATAATTTAAGAGTGTATTTTTGTACAAGCATAGTTTAAGATGAACCTTAATAAGGAACCTATTCATGGCACAATTTGAAGATTTGAGGCATAGCATTAATGGTGAATTGTTTACCGATAATGTGCATAAAACTATTTATGCAACCGATGCATCGGCATACAGGGAATTTCCGGCGGCAGTTCTAATACCGGCAAACACCCGGGATATAAAACAAGCCATACTTTTTGCTACTGAAAAAAAATTAAGTATTATACCACGCACTGCCGGAACTTCAATAGCGGGGCAGGTTGTGGGCAATGGATTGGTGATTGATTGTTCGAAACATCTCAATAAGATACTCGAGATAAACCAAACCCAGAAGTGGGTGAGGGTAGAACCAGGTGTTGTGCTTGACGAGCTTAACAAAGAACTGGAACCTTTGGGCTTGTTCTTTGGACCGGAAACCTCTACATCGAACCGTTGCATGCTTGGCGGAATGGTAGGGAACAATTCCTGTGGTGCCCATTCAATTGTATATGGCAGCACGCGCGATCATGTTTTGGAGATAAAAGGGTTTTTAAGCAATGGTTCCGAAGTAGTGTTTAAAGAACTTACAAATGATGAATTTGAGGAGAAGTGCGAGTTGGAAACGCTTGAAGGCAAGATATACAGGCAGGTAAAGGATTTGTTTTCGCAGGAAGAATTACGAACAAACATACAGAACGAATTTCCCGATCCCGATATCAAACGACGAAATACCGGCTACGCCATCGATATTATTAGCCAGATGCAACCCTTCAATAGCAAAGGAAAGCCGTTTAATATGTGTTCGCTATTGGCGGGCTCGGAGGGTACATTGGCTTTTACCACCGAAATAAAGCTTAACCTTGTGCTACTTCCCCCAAAACAAAAGGGGTTGCTTGTTGTGCACCATGCATCGCTCGAAGAGTCGTTCGAGGCTAATGTTGTGGCGCTCAAATTTTGCCCGGTGGCAGTTGAACTTATCGATAAATTTTTGCTCGATTGTACTATTAACAGCCCTGAGCACAGCAAAAACAGGTTTTTTCTGCAAGGCAACCCACAGGCATTACTCTGTGTTGAATTTGCAGAACAAAGCGAAGATGCAATACTACAGAAAAGTAATGCCTTAATCGCAGCATTTAAAGAGAAGGGGTATGGGTTTCATTACCCCCTGTTGTTTGGTGCCGACATAAACAAAGTTTGGGCCTTGCGCAAGGCCGGCCTGGGCTTATTGTCGAACATACCGGGTGATGCCAAGCCTCAGCCTGTTATTGAAGATACAGCAGTTAGTCCAAGAAAATTACATGACTATATATGCGAATTTAACAAGGTACTTGAACAAAATAAGCTTACCTGTGTATATTACGCCCACATTGCAACTGGTGAGCTGCACCTTAGGCCGGTGCTTAACCTGAAAGAAGAACATGGCATAAAAATGTTTCGTTTGGTTGCTGCTGAAATTGCCCGGCTCGTTAAAAAATATAACGGTTCGCTTAGTGGTGAACATGGCGATGGTAGGCTGCGTGGCGAGTTTATTCCTTATATGATTGGAGAGAAAAACTTTCAGGTATTAAAGGAGATAAAAAGCACCTGGGACCCAGATGGGGTTTTTAATAAGGGTAAGATTACCGATACTCCTCCAATGGACACGAGCCTTAGGTTTTATGCTGGCCAACAAACTCCGGATTTCAACACGATTTTAGATTTTTCCGATACCCTCGGATATATTCGAATGGCTGAAAAGTGCAATGGTTCAGCCGATTGTCGTAAAAGTGCAATTATTGGGGGCGTAATGTGCCCAAGTTACCAGGCAACACGCGACGAACAAAACACCACACGTGCAAGGGCAAATATGCTGCGAGAAGCAATTAATAGCAGTAACAAGGCCAACCGGTTTGATAATCAGGAGCTGTACGATATTTTGGATTTATGCCTGTCGTGTAAGGGCTGCAAAGCCGAATGCCCGTCGGGGGTTGATATGGCTATGCTAAAATCGGAATTTTTATATCAGTATTATAAATCGAACCGGGTGCCCATTCGTTCAAGGCTAATTGCCTCTTTTGGAAAAACACAGCAGCTGGCATCAAAGTTGGCACTTGTGTATAACGGGTTAAATCGGTTCTATCCAACAGCGCAGCCCATAAAAAGGCTTATAGGCTTTGCCCCCAAACGCAATTTGCCAAAGGTACATTTTCGTTCCTGGAAGTGGTGGTTAAAGAGAAATATTATTAGGTTAAACAATGAACTAATTGTTGAAAAGGGACAGGTTTGCTTTTTTATAGATGAATTTATCAATTATAATGAACCATATATTGGTATTACTGCTGTAAAGCTTTTGAATAAACTTGGTTATAAAATTGTTTATATTAAACACCATGAAAGTGGAAGGGCAAAAATATCTAAGGGTTTTTTGAAAGCGGCACAGAAACTGGCCGAGAAAAATGTGAAGGTTTTTACCGGAAAAATTGGCGAACATTGTGCCCTGGTTGGTGTCGAACCTTCTGCAATTCTCACTTTTCGCGATGAATATCCGGGTCTGTTAAGAGGAGAGGTACAAGCCTTGTCGCGCGAATTAACTAAAAATGTATTTACTATAGAAGAGTTTATTGCAAATGAATTCTCAAAGGGGAACATTACTGCTGATAAGTTTCGCAGCTCAACGAACAAAATCTTGTATCATGGCCATTGCCAGCAAAAATCGTTAACAGGTACCAGTGCAGCATTAAAGGTTTTAGGAATTCCAGGAAATGGGGGTGTGGAAGAAATTAAATCGGGCTGCTGTGGAATGGCAGGCTCATTTGGCTTTGAGAAAGAACACTTCGGGCTATCGATGAAGATTGGCGAACTAATATTGTTTCCGAAAGTTCGTAAGGCCGGAAGCAACGATTCAATTGTAGCATCCGGAACATCGTGCCGTCAGCACATTAAAGATGGAACCGGTAAGGACACTAAACACCCGGTAGAAGTATTATATTCTTTATTATCTGTTAACAGCTAAACACATTTATGCTGGTAAATTGGTTTTCTATTTTCAACCCCCTCTACTTAACATAATATAGGGTCGTTTTATTGAGAATTCAAAGCCATATTTATCCTTAGTTAAATTGATCGTGCCCTGATCGGGCTACATTTCTGTCACCACCAAATTGCAAAAGTCAAACACGGTAGTTCGCAACATATCGAAGGGCTTCTCGGTTGGCAATAAAATCTGCATAGCCTCAACAAGCAAGTACACAGCCAAAAATATAATGGACAATGTTACAAAACTGTCCAAAAGAATTCAAATTGTCCTAAATGAGGCAATGCCGGAAATATACAGCTATAAGAATTATTTATTAAGCACAAATGAAAAATTATGAGTTTTAGTGATTTTTTTGAAAAAACGCAAAAGTTACAAATGTAACACTCTGAAAATTCACAGAAGTAAACGATGAAATGTATTCAATTACAACATTATTGTTTACAGAAGTAATAATATACAATATATTAAACAGTTCTATACAATAATAATGAATGAAACTATTTATATAATTTAAAGTACATTAAATAAGATAGTTATACAATTCATATAAACTAAATAATTAAATATAGGATTAGTGTGTTTGCATAATCATTCAAAAGGTTACCTTTACTACTCAATAAATCATTAAAAACCAGTTTAATTTACCCAAATATTAATATTTAAGTTCAAGTCCTATAAGAGTTTTTTCAGAATATTTCAATTTAATAAAAAACTTAGTATATTTACAAATATAAACAGCTAGACACAGATGTAAAATTGTAAACTTTAGCGAAAGTTTACAAAAGAAAATTACAGATGTAAACTATGGAAAAACAGATTATAGGCATTATGGAGCATTATCGGTTATCGCCAGCTCAATTTGCCGATAAAATAGGGGTTCAACGGTCTAGTATATCTCATATTTTAAGCGGCAGAAACAAACCCAGTTTCGATTTTTTGCACAAAATTTCTGTAACATTTCCTGAAATCGATGCAAATTGGTTATTAAATGGCAGGGGAAACATGCTTAAATCTCAGGAAAAGGCAGCAATAAAACATTCAAACCCCGATTTGTTCAACCAGGTGAAACCAAACAATGAAATAACTGAAAAAACCTCAAATAATGCTCAGGAAGTGGTTTTTCAACCAATAACTGAAAACCCTGCTAACGATTTGTTTTCCTCTGAAATTCAAGAGAAAACACAGAAGATTACAAATGTAAATTCCATAAAACAAATAATTTTCATATTTGAAAACAATACATTTGAAGTAATCGACAAAAAATAAACAGCAACATTGCCATATTTACAATAAAATACAAAGAGTGGCTAAATATGCTGTTGGTGTGGCATTAACCAAAAGCAAAAAAATTCTTATAGGCATCAATTGCCTGTGCTTTTCTGGTATCATTTATATTGGTTTATAATGGAGCATAACCCCTATTAAAAGCTAAGGAGGTGTTTAATTGAAATGGTCAACATATTTAATTAAAACTTTTTTGTATGTTATTATAATAAGATGCAATTGATTTAAATTTCTGATTAATATCATAATAACCTGGTGTAGATTATATTGATATTTTTACTAATCTTGAGAAACCAAACCTGTATGAATAAAATACTGCCTTTTGTACTTTGTGTGCTGTTGATCGGGTGTAAAGTATTAAAAGCCCAAAATTCCGATGACCCTCAATTATGGCTTATTACAGCCAATATTTCTGTAAGTAAAAAAATCAGTAGGGATACAATAAGCTTAGTTAGTTTGCCCAATTATCAATCTGATAAAGAATTTCATCAAACTTCCCAAACCACGGCAAACGCAACCATAACAGCAGTTGTCGAAAACCAGGCTGAAAATCAATTTGCCGAATTCTTTTATAGTTCCGATGGAGACGAACCAGTCAGTATGCACGTTTCTGGCAAAGGTACGCACACCTCAAGCGATAGAGTGTCTGAGTCCATTAATGGTAAATTGTATAGTGCTGATAAAAGAACCGACCATGTTTCAGGTGAAGCTTTGCATGACGCTGACATTCAATTTATTTATTCAGAAGATTATAAAATGGCTTCTGTATCTGTAAAAATTATTGCCAGAGGAAAGAGCAATGCGCAAAACTATTTTGGTGAATGGAAAGATTATAACAGTGCTATTGAAGATTACCTTATCTGGTGCGATGGCGGATGCGATTATTCAAATGATAAAAACTGCATAATAACCAAAACCGGCACCGGCTACACAGCAAGTTGGAGTTCCAATGAGAATGAAAAGGCTGCTACAAGCAATGGCATCCAATATCAAACCACCGAAACTAATCTGCAAATCACAATTATTCCGTATAAAGAATCGGAAAATCCGGTTATAACCCTAAATGGATGCACCAACCCTGGTATTGGTGAAAAACAAACTGTTACGGCAACAGCAAAACCCGAAGGCGGAAGTTTTAAGTTTTGGCTAGAGCCATCCGACATTATAACTTTAGCTGCCAATGATGCCACTGCTACTTTAACCGGACTAAAAGCCGGTCGCGGGATTTTAAGGGTTGAATATACAACCCCCGATGGCAAAATTGAACAAACCTCAAAAGAGGCATCTTGTGTAACCATTGATTGCTACAACGAAGGGAAGGCCATTCCGCAAATAGCCCTTTTTGATGTTAATGGAAAGAAAAATTCTGGAATTCTAACCGTTACGGTTAAAGGAGAGCCCGAAAATGTGGCCGAAATTGTGAGTTTTGTACCTGAAAACCCCGGTGTTTTATCGGCTGTGGGCACAGGCAGCGAGGTTATGCTTCAGGCTGTTAATACAGGAAAAACTACCCTACAGGCGAAAACTGAATGTGGTGCTAACACAGGGCCGGCGGTTATGGTTGAAGTTGTTAACTGCGATGACGAAACTATAGCCACCCTTGAAAGGATAAAAAAAGCTGCTCTGGAAAACCTGGCTGTTGTTACCAAAAAACTGCAGAGTGTTGCGGGTTCCGAAGAGTTTATAAAAGCAAGGGACGAATTGGTGAGTTCAACAAGGGAATTACTGGCAAAAGCCGGCCTTGCAATTATAGCCAGTGGCAAGTCGCCAACTAAAGCTATAAGTGCCGCTACAAAGGTTGCCGATAAGGGAAGTGCTTTATCTGAAATTATTGCCAGCAGCACCCCGGAAGAATTAAAAAACAATATTGGCAAACCAGTTTCGGGCGATGCATTTGAAGAAATTGTTCAAAACCGGTTTGAAGGAATAACAGGAGAGGTGTGGGGAAAAACCTTAAGTGCCATATTTGCAGCAGACGAAGTGCAAAAAGCCTCTAAAAAATTTGGCGATAATATCGGGCAACTATTGAAACATGAAGAAGTTATAAAAGAAATATTAGAGTTATATGAAAAGACGCACAGGGATGTGCAAGCAATAACAGCCCTACAGCAACGTTGTGCCCGGCAAAAGGACAATACTGACGATCAGGATATTCCCCTTGCCGAACTGAAACCTATACCAAAAGAGCAGACACCCCAGTCAAAACCAACACCAAAACCAGAAACACCCACTATTGAACAACCGCAAAACAATGAGCCACTGGCAGAGGCCCCAGAATCTGACGACGACATCCTTGTTGATCCGGAACCGCCGGTTATTCCACCCCGTATGGTTGGCCTGCCATATGAACCCGCAGATTGTGGCTGTAACACCACAAAAAACTTATCAGTTAAGTCATCAGATTTTTCAATGATGGGCGCTGGCCTGCACAACCTAAATGAATGCGTTAAAAATTTCAGCAACAATGTGTTGCCAGATTACCAGCTGGCGCTGAAGGAACTGTCGGAGCTTACCGAAACCCTTTCAGCCACATTGAAAACCGATGCAGATGCTTTTCTGGTTCAGGCAAAGGAATCGCAACCGCAGCTCGATGCAATTGTAGCAAGAATTAAAGCCTACGATAATGCTGAACAAGTTTTTTTAAACCAGATGGAAAAATGCCCCGAATCTATAACTTCCGGAATGGACATTCTGCAATCGGTCGAAAAAATAACGATAGAATCAATAAAAACAAACTATTAATATTCCAAAACCGGCAAAATACAGAAACAGTTAAATAAATCATAAAGGCAAAAAAATGGGGCTTTTAGCACTCCAGTGCCCCAATAAGTTGGGCAACCGACTCCAATTTGTTTTGCTCTAAATAGGTTTTAATTCCATTAACAATCTCCACAGAAACCGCAGGGTTTATAAAATTGGCGGTACCAATTTGTATAGCCGATGCTCCTGCCAGAATAAATTCAATGGCATCGGTAGCATTCATTATTCCTCCCATGCCAATAACCGGAATTTTAACGGAATTATATACCTGCCATACCATGCGTAAAGCCACCGGTTTAATTGCCGGGCCCGATAAACCACCGGTAACTGTTGAGAGTAAGGGGCGCCTGGTTTTGGCATCGATAGCCATGCCAAGCAGGGTGTTAATAAGCGATATCGAATCGGCACCATTGTCTTCAACAGCTTTGGCAAATTCTGCTATGCTGGTAACATTGGGCGAAAGTTTTACAATAAGTGTCTTACTGAACGCCCCGCGAACTGCTTTTGTAACAGCCATTGCAGATGGGCAATGGGTTCCGAACAACATACCGCCCTGCTTAACATTCGGACAAGAAATATTTAGCTCAATCGCACGTATTTTATCGAGTTCGTTAAGTTTTTCGGCAACCTCGCAATATTCTTCAACCGAACCTCCGTTAATGTTCACAATAATTTCGGTTCCGTAGTGCGAAATTTCAGGATATATATGTTCGATAAAATAATCGACGCCTTTGTTTTGTAACCCTACAGCATTAAGCATTCCCGATGCAGTTTCGGCCATTCTCGGATAGGGGTTTCCCTGTCGTGGTTTTGGGGTTATTCCTTTTACAACAATGCCCCCTAAAAGCGATAAATCTATAAAATCGAGGTATTCGGTGCCAAACCCAAACGTGCCCGAAGCTGTCATTACAGGGTTTTTAAGCTCCAGGTTGCCAATATTTGTTGTTAAATTTACCATTTTAGTCTTTGAATGTTAAACACAGGGCCTTCTGTGCAGGTATTTACATTTCCTTCGTCAACAGTATCTACAACGCAGCACAAACATGCACCAATTCCACAACCCATAAGGTTTTCAAGCGATACCTCACAAACTATGTTTTTGGCCTTTGCATAATTAGCTATAGCTTTCATCATTACTTCGGGGCCGCAGGTAAAAATGGCATCGTACTTTTTGGTGTCGTCATACAGCAGGGGATGTTGTGTTACAAACCCCTTGTGGCCGAGCGAACCGTCTTCGGTGGTTATAAATACATTGCCGGTGGTTTCGAATTTTTCAGGTTCAATTACAAGTTCTTTCGAGCGGTACCCCAAAAGAAAATCGGGCGTTATATTATGTGTGCTTTTAAGATATTTTCCCAGGAAAAGTAAAGGGGCAACACCAGTGCCACCGCCTATTAACAATACCTTGCCTTTTACATTTAAAGAAAAAGAATTACCCAATGGGTAAATTATATTCAGGTGTTCGCCCGGATGCAGCCTGGAAAGTTGTTTGGTACCTTCGCCTGCAATTTTAACCAGTAACCATAAGGTGCGGTTCATAAAATCGACATCGTAAACCGAAATAGGGCGGCGGAGGAATGTTTTTGCACTCCCCTCTATTTTCACCTGAACAAATTGCCCTGGCAGTATTTCGGGCAATTGCTTCTCCGATTGCAGCCCCAGTACAAAAAACTCTTTGTTCAGTTGCTTAACAGTATTTACCTTGAAGTTTTCAACCAATTTTTTCATCTGCGCTATTAATGTTGGCCGCAAAGTTATAAAAACTAAGGCATAATTTTCTATTCCGGAAGAACCATAACTAAAATTCCCCAACTTGTTATGTTTTACTTTTACTGAATTGCTAAATTATTCAGATAATTAGGGGATTATAACAATATAATGTTTTGAATAATGATTCAGGTTTTGAAATACTTACTAATTTTAATTACTTTGGTAAACCAATAACCACAAAATTAAAAAGTATGCTAAACTCCCGGCATCGCGTATTGATACTTACTGTTTTATTAAGTATAAACTTTGTAAAAACAGGGGCCCAGTCGGTAAACCTGGTAAATAACCCGGGTTTTGAAAATTACGAAAAGTGCCCGCAGGATTATACCCCGCAGGATCGTTCGCATAAACTCATACCTGGTTGGGGTTACCCAACAATAGCCACCCCCGATTATTTTAACCGTTGTTCGCCCGGCAGGGCCGATGGTGTAGGCGTACCGCGGAATTTTGCAGGGGAGAGCGAACCACATTCCGGCAACGGGTATGCAGGGGCAATTTTGAGCGGTACCGACGATGGCTACCGCGAATATTTGCAGGGCTCGTTAAGCAAACCGCTTATTGCCGGAAAACAATACTGCGTAACTTATTATTTTAAGCTTGCATCGTTTTCGAAATTTGCAGTTGATCAATTAAGCATATATTTTAGCGACATCGAAACAAAGAACGACCTGATGGTTAACCTTCCATTTTCGCCTCAAATTAATAACCAGGCAGGCTTATTTCTCGACAACATCGATGAATGGGAAGAAGTTTGTACGGTTTACACGGCAAAAGGAGGAGAAAGGTTTTTTATTATAGGCAATTTTAAGTCGTACGAGAACACAAACTATGTTGCTACCGATAAGAACATGAAAAACCTCAGGAATAAAGAATATGCATATTACTTTTTCGATGATGTTAGTGTTAAACTGCTTGAAAACTGCAAAGAATGTCCTTGTGTGCAACACGATTTTGAAGCCGAAATTATCGATTCGTCATACACTGGCGGGTTTAACTACTTTACAGGTAGAATCGATAAAAAATCAAACGATGGCCATATTAAAATAGGCATGATGGGAGGAACCCCGCCATATCGTGTTGAATGGAGCAATGGCATGTCGGGGGCAGAGCTTAATAACCTTCCCGACGGTGAGTACAGGTTTACTGCTTATGATGTTTATAATTGTCAATCGGCCGGCAAAGTAATTTTTGTTAAACCTGTGGTTGTTGAAGATAAATTTGAGGCTGGCCTTGAAAGCATTGAGGAAGGAGGTTCGATTGTATTAAACAATATCTTCTTTGAGTTTAACAAAACAACTTTGTTGCCCGAATCATATCCTGAGCTTGATAAGGTAGTTGAGTTTATGGTAAAAAACGATATCGATCTGATTGAGATTTCGGGCCATACCGATAGCGATGGATCAGATGCATACAACCTTAAACTGTCCGATGGTAGGGCTAATGCAGTTGTACAATACCTGGGCACCAAAGGAATTCAATTATCGCGCATGAAAGCCGTTGGGTATGGCGAGTCGAAACCCATCGACACTAATTTTACCGATGACGGAAAAAGCCGTAACCGACGTGTAGAATTTACACTTATTAAGAAATAAAACCACAAAATTTAGCCCCTATATGAAACGATATATTCTGATAATACTGGCGTTTACAATTGTTTGCCCGGCCTTTGGCCAAAGTATGAAAAGGGCTTTTAAAAGCCTTGAAAAATTAGAATACGACAAAGCGAAGGAGTCTTTTGAAAAAATATTAAATGACAATTCGCAAAACGTTGCCGCTAATTTTGGGATAGCCCTGATAAAGTCTGATGATAAATCGGCATTCTTTGATATTGTTGACTCCTGGAAATACATTGAGCTGATAAAAGGGCGGGAGAATGAACTTACACAGGAAGAAATTGATATTATAGGCGAGTATTTTCTCAATACCGAGGTGAGAAAAACTAACCGGCCTGTAAAAAAGAAAATTGAAATTGCCCAGGATGCCATAGAAGCCAGGCTAATAAAATACATCCGTGAAGAAAACGATTTGGAAGCAGTTTACAGGGTATTGGAACTGTACCCCGGTTACAAGCACACCGACAATGTAACGCACATACGTAACCAATTTGAATTCAGAAAGTATGAAAAATTAAACACATTAGCCGGCTATGAAGAGTTTATTGCCAGGTTTCCCGATGCAGCCCAGGCGCCCAAGGCTGCCCGATACCGAAATAAAATGGCATTTGAAGAAGTTAAGCTTAAAAATACAGTAGAGGCCTACAACAATTATATCGAAAAATACCCTGAATCGAGATTTGTGCAGCAGGCCGCAAAACTAAGGAATGCCGCTGCCTTTGAAAAAGCAAAACAAGTAAATACCCTTGAAGCTTTTGAGGGATTTATTAAGCTCTATCCCGATGCCCTTGAGATACCCGATGCCCGAAAATACCAACACCAGTTAATGTATGAAAAGGCAAAAAGAATTAAATCGCTGGAAGCATATAACGAATTTATACGAATGTATCCCGATGGGGCTTATTATATTGATGTTTTTAACCTGAAGGCTACTGATTTGGGCATGAAAAACTACAGGTTGCTCGGGTTCGATTCTCCTGATTTTGTCTGGGCAAAAGCACTCGATTATAACGAACAGATTGAAGTTGCACGTTCAATAGCCATTACTTCCGATGGTGGTTATATTGTTGCCGGGGTTACAAAAGATACCCTGACAAATTATACCGATGCGTGGATTGTTAAGCTTGATGCCCGGGGAAATATGGTTTGGAACAAAACCATTGGCCAGCAATTTAACGATGAGGTAATGAAGGTTTTGGTTGCCCCTGGCGATGAGGTTGTAGTTGTTGGATATACACAACCCGGTGCCGATACGAATTTACTAAACGGGTGGATGTTTAAACTGGGCAACGATGGCAGAAAAATCTGGAACAAAAACCTGGGGGAAGTTTCTGTGGCTTCGTGTGCTATAGATTCTTCAGGCAAAATATACATGGCAACTTATGTAAGCGATACCATTCCCGACAATTATTACTTACAGGTTTTTAATACGGAAGGCACCAAAGTTGGCGAACGCACCTATTCGCAGCCCGGAATTTTTAATGAAATTGCTTTTTCGTCCGATGGGAGTTGTTTACTTGCCGGCTCAAAGTGGATAACATTTTCCGATCCGAAATTTTATATCCGGTGGGAAGATACCCTTAAAACAGGTGGAACAATTGTTAAAGCCAGTATAAACAATAGTTATTGCGCAATACTCGCCAGCGACACGGCAATGCATAACCTTATTATATACTCGCTTTCAGGGAAAAATATGGTAAATTGCCCTATCGGGCATATCGATAGTGTTGATATAATAACAGATATGCTTATCACCGCAAAAAATGAGGTTATCCTTCTGGGAAACACATCCTTAAACAGTTATGCATGCAAATACAACGAAAAAGGCCAATTGCTGAATGAAAAACTTATTCCGGCCGGTTTCAGGTTTGTTGACGCCATAAAAAATAATAAAGGAGATATCACCTATTTGCTGAGCGGGAACGATTACCAGGTAATAACATATTCATCAGCAGGCATGTAGTGCTTATTGGTACGGATAATGGTTCTATTTTTATTTTATTGCAAGCAAAAGCTTCATTATGAGTGTTGTACAAAAAAACAACCCGGCAAATTTCGAAACAGGAGCCATAACAGGGCAAGAGCTGCAGAAGCACCAGAAAGAGCTGGAGCAGAGCTTGCAATACGCCAGTTACATTCAAAAATCGCTTTTTCCCAAGGTGCATGAAATTGAGAAACTGTTTCCCGATAGTTTTCTTTTATTTATGCCCCGCGATATTGTTAGTGGCGATTTCTACTGGGTACATACCGAAAATAACATTGTTTACCTTGCAGTTGGCGATAGCACCGGACATGGTGTGCCCGGGGCTTTTATCAGTATATTGGGCATCTCATTTTTAAATCAGGTGATATCGAAATATAAAACATCAAACCCATCGCAAATTCTGAATTATTTGCGCGAATATTTTATGAAATCGCTTGACCAGACAGGCAAAGACGAAGAACAAAAAGATGGTATCGACATGGCACTTTGTGTTTTTGGGACAAACTGGCAGCAGGTAAGTTTTGCAGGGGCATTTAACCCCCTTTATATTGTTAGGGGAAACCAATTAATGCAATTCGAAGGCGAGAAAATGCCAATAGGCATATCAGCCGAAACCGAAAACTCTTTTCAGGCAAAAACAATCGATTTGCAGCCAAACGACATGCTGTACCTTTTTACCGATGGTTATCCCGACCAGTTTGGAGGTAACCAGGGTAAAAAATTTAAATATCAAAAATTCAGGGATTTACTGGTTCGCTGTAGCAAATTGCCTGCCATCGAACAAAAAAAGGTTTTAGCCGACGAATTTGCCAATTGGAAAGGCAATCTCCCCCAAATCGATGATGTAACCATAATGGGTGTTCGTATTTAGCATTTTTTTCCTTCAGGTTATAGCATGTAATTTCGGGGCCGACAAAACATAATTGCCTTAACATATAAACTATAATATCATATTTAGCGTTATTTTTTAGTAATTTACAGGCAGTTCGCTTATCATTGTAATGTTATGGCACCCATCAAACTTAACTCATTTTGTATCCGTAATTACCGTTCAATTGTTAATTCCGGCTGGAAAACCCTGGCCAGCGATAATATTACGGTATTAATAGGGCAGAACGAATCGGGCAAAACATCTGTTTTAGAGGCCCTTTATGCTTTTTATACCGGCTCACTGAGCGAAGATGTCCTGCGGAGCGATAACACCTTTCCGGTTGTATCGTGTTCTTTTAAGATAGAAGAAAGTAAAAAAGTAGCAGATTTTTTAATTAAATCGAGGATTCCGGCAAACTTGCTTGAAATAATAAATAATGATCAGGAGTTTGTGCTGACACGAGAATGGGACAAAGAAAAGAACAGCAAAATATTTGTGGCAACCGAAAATATTGCCGGTTATTTCAACACTATTGAAACAATTGAGAAAAATCTTTTTGAAAAAACCGAAACCGAAATACAAAACAACATTATTCGCTCCGAAACATTGTTTAACAGCCTTAGCGAATTAGAAAAGCAGTGCACCAATATTAGCCATGAATTATTAGGCTTAAGAAAGACAATTGCAGAAAAGGAACGTTTATTAAAAAAATCGAAGCAAACCGATGCCAGGCAATTTATTGAAATTGAACTGAAAGATATTAAAAACCAATACAACGAACTGGAAAGCCTATATACAAAAAGGCAGGCTGAGCTAAACGAAAAAGCCGGGCTGTCGCGTAAGGTATCAGAAAAGCTCAGTGCAGGCCACCGTTTGAAACAACTTGAAGAAAGCTATATACAAGAGCTTGAGAAATGTACAGAAAATAAAAATAAGCTTGTCGATTTGGAACACTTATACGAACTGAGCAGCAACGAAAAAGAAAAAAGGATTGTTTTCAACGACCTGCAGAAAGTACGCAACGATATTGACCTTTCGCGCGAGGTTTTAGCAAAGCTCGAAACCGATAAATACAGGGCTTTGCGCATATCGGCAAAATTTATGCTCGACAATATTACTTTAGTCGAAGCAGAAACTCTTGCCAATAAGGAAATTAACAACGAGAAGTACTATTATAACAAGTTCGAAATAGGCGAGGAGCTGTTTAAGCATATTCCGGTTTTTGTGTTCTTTGAAGATTTTAGCGGTTTGCTCCCCAATAAAATCGATTTGGAAGATATACTTGGAAATAATTACCATATAGAAGGTTATAAGGCAGCACTTAATTTTCTAAAAATATCCGGCCTCGATATTTCATTTTTCAGGGAAAAAAATCACCGCATACTAAAACAAAAAATTGAATCCCTAAATAGCGATGTAACCCTGAATTTTCAAGATTACTGGACCCAGTTTATTGGCCGAAACAACAAAATAAGGCTGCATTTCGAGCTGGAACATTACGATTATACTGTTCCGGGAAAGAGTGGAAAGCCCTATCTTGAATTCTGGATAAAGGATAACCAGGAGAGGCTTTACCCAAAGCAACGCAGCAGGGGCGTACGTTGGTTTATATCGTTCTATCTCGAACTTAAAGCTGCTGCCGCCGATACAGGATGCAACAGGGTATTGCTTATCGACGAACCAGGCTTAAGCCTGCATGCAAGGGCACAGGAAGATGTGCTTAAAGTTTTTGAAGATTTAAAACAAACTATGCAAATAGTTTATAGCACTCACTCGCCCCATTTGGTAAAAACTGATAAACTCTACCGCATATTGGCGGTTCAGAGGGTTAATGCCAACGACGATAAGAGCGAAACACTTATTTATGATCCAACAAAAATCGGTGAAGCATCGGCCGACACGCTCTCGCCAGTTTATTCCCTGTTGGGTATAAAGTTGGCCGATCAACAAATTATAAAAGCAAAACACAATATTATAGTCCCCGATATTATTGCTTACTATTATTTATGCTGGTTAAATAAAATTATTCCTCAGCCCCTGGAGCTAAGTTTTATACCGGCAACGGGTGCCGATTCTGTTGGCTTGCTTATAAATATTCTAACTTCGTGGCAAATCAAATATGGTGTTCTTTTATTCGAAAGCGATAATGCCCTTTTAGCCGAAAAAATACATTTGCCCGGTGAAAAGGTATTCTCTGGGGCACCAGTGCTATGTTTGAATAATTTCGATTCTCCTGAAGATTTATTTTCTGTTCTCGACTTTAAAAAATACATATACCAGCAAAGAACCGGTATCACAGAAAAAATATCCGAATTTATTATTAACAATAGCTTGTCGAGGAAGATTTTAGCAACTAATTTTGTAAATAATATAAACGAAGGAAAAGTTGTTTTTTCCAATTTCGATGAAACAACCAAAGAAAACATTAATATGTTATTTTTGCATATTAAAGAATTATTGTAAAATACCTGAAAATGAAACTGATACTTCCAAATCAAATCTGTAAATTCTGTTTGATAATTTTCTTTTCAATTATCTGCTTTGCCAATGTAAATGGCCAATTTCCGGCTTTTAGCAGGGAACACCGCTTAATTAAACGCGCCGATGAGCTTTATCAGCAGAAAGATTATCTGAAAGCATTGGAAAGGTATCGGGAATACATAAGCAGGTACCAGGGCAACACCGAAATATGGTATAAAATTGCAAATTCATATAAAGAACTGGGACAGCCCGACAAGTCGGTAATGTATTATAACCGTATTATTTCCAGCGATGAACTTTCGAACCCCATAGTGCACCTCTCATTGGGGCAGGTTTACATGATGCAGGGCAAATATGCCGATGCCCGAAAAAGCTTTCAGCGCTACAACGAGTTGCTAGAGTATAACGATCAGTTGGCAATGCGCTATATTTCAAGTATCGAAAATATCGACAGGTATTTTGCCGACTCCTCCTTTTTTGAAAAAGAAAACCTGCCCATAAATTCTCCGGCAGTCGATTTTGGGGCATCGGCGCTCGATAAGGCATTCTATTTTCTCTCAACACGAAGCAACCGCGATGATATAAACGATAGGTATTCATCGGATTTGTTTGTTTCTAATATCGACAATTCCACTATTTTTAACCAACCTCAAAAAATAAGCGGTTCTGCTAATGCCCGTTTTGGGGAAATTGGCTACGCTATTGTTCCCGAAACTAAAGAAATATTCATTTGCCGCTTCGAACCCGGAAAGCAGGATCAATACTCACTTGGCTATAACCTTTATAAAGCCTTTATTGGTATTAACCACGATATTTCCAGGCCCGAAAAATTTCCAAACGATAAATTTAAATACGCAATTGCCTACCCAACACTAAGCCACAATACTAAATTTTTAATTTTTGCATCCGATGCCCCCGGAGGTTTTGGCGGGTGGGACTTATACAAAGCCGATTATACCAGTTTGGGTTTCGAAAACATTCAAAACCTGGGCGAAAAGGTTAATTCTGCCGGCGATGAGCTTTACCCTTTCCTGCTAAACGACTCAATATTGTTCTTTTCTACCGACGGGCATGGCGGTTTGGGGGGGTACGATATTTATTCCAAAGATTTATCGAATACAAACGAATATGCGCGAAACCTGGGGTTTCCGGTAAATTCGCCGGCAAACGATTACGGAATTTTTTTCGACACAGGCCTGTCGGGCTATTTTACTTCAAACCGCGAAGGCGGAAAAGGGAACGACGATATTTACAAGTTTTCAATACACCAATTGCGCCTGTCTGGCGAAATAGTTGACGAAAACAATGGTGAAAACCTTAAGAACGTTAATATTAATGTTAAACGAAGCACAGGAACTGGCGAGGCACTGGCCCTTGCCGACAATGGCAAACTAGTGTTGGTGGCCTCACCGGGCGAGGAACTCGAAATTACAGTTGAAAAAGAAGGCTATGCCAAACGTTCGTTTACAATTAACACATCGAATATAAATTATATAGGAAACCATTCGCTGGAAATTGGCAAGTTGGCCATTATTAAGCTGGAACCTAAAGAATATGAACCGGAGTTTGAGCTTGAACCCGAACTGCTGGCAAAAGATGAAGTAAACAATATTCTCTTTGCCACACAAATAGCACAAAGTAAAATAAAGCTCTCTAAGGAACAACTCGCCCTGCGTTATTCTGGACGTTACGATATCGACGAATTATACGATGGCAAGTACTTTATATATGTTGTTGGCCTGAACCGGAATTATTTTTTGGCCAAAGAAGTATATAAATCGGAAAAAACAGGCGAACTGGTGGCATTTAAAAACAGCCAGGAAGAAAAAGTTATGAAAGCGCTAAAGGAAGCACATGTTGACCCGGCAGAAGCCAAAGACCCGGAAGTTCATGAGTTTATTGCAAAAACACGGCAAATTGATTCATGGATAATCTATTACGGGCTAGATCTTTTCAGGATTCCCGATGGTACAACTTCTATTCTGGCACAGGTGGTCGATTCTTTAATACATAACCCGCAGTATTTTCTCGAGATTGCTACCCATACCGATAAGCGCGGAAGCGATATGTACAACAGGGCACTTTCGGAAGAAAGGGCCAGGTTCCTGCGCGAATATTTTCTGTCGGCCGGAATTAGTGAAAAACGCATAATATCGCATGGTATCGGCGAAAAACAATTGAAAAACTACTGTTCTGAATGTACCGAAACCGATCATAAACTAAACCGCCGGGGAGAACTTATTTTAAGGGTTTATTCAGAAAAAACAGGTGATTGAGCCTGAATGTAATATAATTCTTAACTTAGTGTTAATAACTTTTTAAACGAACATTAATTTTATTTTGACGAAACCTTGTTTTATTGTGACGAATGAATTAATTTGGCATAAAACAATGGATATGGATATATTACTTATTGTACAAGTTATTTCAATATTGGTTTTTGGAATTCTTGTTTTCAGGGCACCGGAAGTATCCAACGAAATTACTGAATAAACCTGCATCAAAAAAACAGTGAATCAGGATCATTTTATATGAAGTGATCCTGATTTTTTGTTATATATGTAGTGTTTTTCCTATTTTTACCAGAATTAATTCAGTTAAACATGCAATTTCCAGTTAACCTGATTGCCATAGTGCTTATATTTAATACGATATCCTTAAAATCACAGATTTTTCAAGCTGCCGACTACCGGAAAGATTTAAGCATTAAGCTCGAAGTTATTGATGAGAAAAGAATTGAAAAAGGCATAAAAACACTTAACGAGGCATTTTTGGTTGAACGACAGGCAATAAAAATGGTTGAAGGTTTACAGGAAAACGAAAAACTCGATGCAACTTCGCGTGAATATAAAAAGGCCATAGAAAAATTTATCCAGGCATCGGAGAAATACCGTGAAGGCCACCTGATAATTTATACTGTTTTCCAGGAAAATTGCCTGAAATTTGGCGAGCTTATGAAGAAAATGCAGCATACAGCCACAGGCCTTAACAAAGCTAAGTTTTACGAGAGAAAAGGTTCAAGGGCATTTGATAAAGCCCTTTCTTCGCGCGATTTACTGGCTATGCTCGAAAAACACGATTTAATTCAGTACAAGATGGCCGAAGCGCTCGAACTCGAAAAACTTGCGATACGCGACAGAGGCAGGGCAATTCAGATATACCAGGATTTTCCGGTTGAATACGACTATGGTTGGGTTGACGATGTTACTCCCCAGGAAGTCGAGGCTGCTTTTAAAGATCCGGCAATTAGCAGGCCACCTGCCGATTTGTTTGTGCAGAAACCCATAAAGCCCGACACTTCTGCAATTTTGCCAGCTAAGGCACCTGTTACATTTAAGGTTCAGATTGCAGCACACACTGTACGTATCGATAATAAATATATCAGGGAAAATATTTATTCCGGCAATATTCCTGTTTCTGAAACCTTCGAAGACAATTGGTACAAATATTCCATAGGTGAATTTGATAATTTTAACGATGCCAACCATCTCTTAAAACAATGCCGGGTTGCCAAGGCATTTGTTGTTGCATACCAGGGGGGCAAAAGGCTTTCTATCAAGGATGCCCTTTCGCAAATACGTGAAAACCAATAGCCGGTAATTTTATTCCAGATCTTTAAGTTGCAGGTTTAACGCTTTTACTGAAATTTGAATTTCCCTCACCGATAAGGCAAGCGATATTATTAAAAGTATTAGGGCAACTCCAAATATAATTTCGGCAAGGTGGTACCAGTTTACATAAATGAGAAAGGTACATAAAACACACAATAAGAGGCTTATAATGCCATAAATTTGCATGTTTCGTATAAGGTTAAGCCTAATTTTTAAGTTTTTAATCTGGCCGAAAATAATCTCATCGGGTTTTTGTTTATATTCCGAATATAAATTCCTTACAAGTGCAGCAAGAGCCAGGAATCGGTTTGTATAAGCCAATAAAAGCAAAGAAATAGCCGAAAAAAGTAAGGCCGGGGTGGTTAAGTTTAACTCTGGGGTCCCCATTTTGTGGTAGGTTTTTTATTTAAGGTGCCTGCTTAAGGTTTCAAACAATAATTTGTAACGAACCGGTTTCGAAAGAAAATCGTCAACGCCAACGGCTTCGCAGTTTTTCCGGTCTTCTTCCATAGCAAATGCTGTTTGGGCAACAATTACCAGATCGGAACGGAACGATTTAATAGCTTTGGTGGCTTCAAGCCCGTTCATTTTAGGCATTTTTATGTCCATAAGTATAAGCTCCACAAGGGGGTTTACCCTTGCAATATCTACGGCTTCTTCGCCGTTATAGGCCCGAACAATATTTACATTGGTTTTGGAAAGGGCTGTCTTTAAATAAATGTAATTTACTTCTTCATCTTCGGCAATAAGTATGGTTTTATCGCTCCAGTCAAAATCTTGTTCTTCTATTTTTTTAACCTCCTGCACGTTGGTTCTAGTTGTAAAGAAAGTTTGTTCTATCATTTAATAATAAATTACCTTTATTAAAACCTGCTGACAATAAAATTGTCAAATTGTTTTACCGTTTACGCAGGTTTCAAATTAAAGTTATTAAAAAATTATCATCTTTTATTAAAATACATTTTATTTCGATTAATGATATTATTGTATTTGGTTTACATCGTAAGGGGTTGCCTGGTAAACATAATAATTCAACCAGTTAGAAAATAATAAGTTAGCGTGGCTTTTCCATCTGACCCTGGGGGTTTTTAACGGGTTATTCTCTGGAAAATAATTTTTTGGAATGTCAATATCGGCACCTTTGTTTAAATCTCTCTCATATTCTTCTTTCAGGGTCGATGGATCGTATTCCGAATGGCCTGTTACAAAAATTTGTCGCCCCGATTTGGCCATTACTATATATACCCCGGCCTCGGTCGATTCCGAAATAATTTCAAGCTCACTAAAGGGTAAAATATCTTGGCGCTTAATTTCGGTGTGCCTCGAATGAGGTGCCTGGAAGACTTCGTCAAACCCCCTTATTAATGGTATTTTGGTATTGTTTATAGTGTGGTCAAAAACACCAAACATTTTCTTTTCTAGTGGATATTTTGGTATCTTATAGAAATGGTACAGGCCTGCTTGTGCCCCCCAGCATATAAACATAGTTGAGGTAACATGTTTTTTCGACCAGTCCATTATTTCTTGAAGCTCTGTCCAGTAATCTACTTCTTCAAATTCTAACTTTTCGACCGGGGCACCGGTAATAATCATCCCATCGAATTTTTGGCCTTTTATTTCATCGAAAGTTTTATAAAAAGTCTTTAGGTGCTCAATTGGGGTGTTTTTCGAAGTATGGTTTTCGGTATGCAGAAAAATTATTTCAACCTGTAGGGGGGTATTCGACAAAAGACGCAACAGGTGTGTTTCGGTTTTTATTTTTAAAGGCATTAGGTTTAAAAGAACAAGCCTGAGTGGCCTAATATCCTGATGAATAGCCTCTGTCTCCTTCATCACAAAAATATTTTCCTGTTCAAGCACTTCTACTGCCGGAAGCTTATCGGGTATGTTTAAGGGCATAGCAATTGAAATTTTATTATGCGAAATTATTATTTTCCGGGCTAATCATCCGTATAAAACAAATAAATATATAAAAATCAAATTACAAATAAGTGTAATATACAGAAATTTAAATAGATACAATTTTGGCATGTAGTTTGATATTTATTGTTTAAACTTTAAAACATAAAATTATGAAAAGAGCAATACTCGTATTGGCAATGGTGTTGATGGCAGCAACTTCATATAATCAGACCTCAAGGAGGACTGCCAATGCAAATGGCTCTGCCACCAGAAATACAGAAACAACTAATGAAAACCGCACACGGAATGCCCCTTCGGAAACACGTGTTGAAAGAAACAAGCAGGAAGGGAACAGCACAAACCGTGAAAAAGCTGCCGCGCCTGACAACAACAAGGGCAATGTAAACACTGCCCCATCAAACACCCGTCCTGCTACAAACACCAACGATCGGGGCAATAGCAGCAAATACCAGGATAATGGCAACCGCTATGAACCAAGGCACGATAATGGCAACCGTAATGAACCAAGGCACGATAATGGCAATCGTTATGAAAACAAGCCTGATAATAGAACTAACTACGGTAATCATAATGACAGGCATAGCAATAGCGGTTATCATGGAAATACTGGCGACAGGCGCAGTACAACTACTGTTTATGTTAATAATTCTTCGAGAAAATACCAGCAAACACACAGGGTTAACCACACTTACCGTAAAACCCCTTACAATCGCGATTACCGTGCTGTGCACTATGTTTATCGCGAACCTGTTCATGTAAATATTATCTGGACAAGGGACATGCACCGCCACTACATTGAAATGTACCCCGAAGTGCGCTTCTGGCGTTATAATGTAGGGTACAGTATCGACAGGGTGTCTGCTTATTATGCCGATTATTATATTGGCGAGGTAATGAATGTATATGGTAAGGTAAGCGATGTGTTTTATGCACGCGAAACCGATGAATATTTCCTATACTTCGGTGCTTATTATCCATACCACGATTTTACCATAGTATTGCCGGGCGAAATAGCCCGCCGGTATAGCCACAGGCCTGCGAATTTTTTCATAAACCAATACTTGAATGTTACAGGTTTGATTACAGTATATGATGGAAAACCCGAAATTGTTGTTAAGAGAAATTTCCAGCTCGATGTTTATTAACAATGCCAGAAAGGGTTTTTCAGGTTCCGAAGGCCGTCTGTTTTTTCAGACGGCTTTTTTGTTGGGCAAACCCCGGTTCAGGATATTTTTTTGCCAATTATTGTATCTTTGCCCCAATAAAAAACGGTTCATGGAAAAGCGCAATATTGTAGGGGCCGATTTGGCCGATATTTCCGGTTTTGTTACAGGACATGGCCTGCCCAAATACCTTGCCCGCGAAATAGCGCTTTGGGTTTACAGGCGTGGGGCAAAATCGTTTGATGAAATGACCAATATTTCGAAAGCCGCACGAACCCTGCTCGATAAACATTTTATTTTTAAGTTAAGCCCTCCGGTTAAGGTGCAGGTTTCTTCCGATGGTACAAAGAAATATTTGTTCAGCTCGTTAAACAATAAGTTTATAGAAACAGCTTATATGCCCGATAAAAAACGCAATACACTTTGTGTTTCGACGCAGGTGGGCTGCAAAATGGGTTGCCGCTTTTGTATGACTGCCCGGCAGGGGCTTCAGGGCCAGTTGTCGGCTGGCGATATCTTAAACCAGATTTTGGGCCTGCCCGAGAAGGACACCCTTACCAACCTGGTTTATATGGGAATGGGGGAACCTTTTGATAATACCGATGAAGTGTTAAAATCGCTCGACATTATTACTTCAGATTACGGTATGGCCATAAGCCCCAGGAAAATTACCGTATCAACCATTGGGCTTATCCCGGGCATGAAACGTTTTATTGAGCATTCGAAATGCAACCTTGCCATTAGCATGCATTCTCCTTTCGATGAAGAAAGGAAAAAACTTATGCCTGTTCAAAAACTTTATCCTATAGATGAAATTATTCAACTGCTTAAGGCCAGTAATTTTGAGAAACAACGAAGGATATCCTTCGAATACATTCTTTTTAAAGGCCTGAACGATACCGATGCCCATGTTAAGCAATTGGCACGCATACTTAATGGTTTGCGCTGCAAAATTAACCTGATGCATTTTCATACCATTCCCGGTTCGTCGCTTACAGGCTGCGACGATGCTTCAATAAAAAGTTTTCAGGACAAATTGAACGATAAAGGTATTGTGGCAACGGTAAGGGCTTCAAGGGGCGAAGATATACTTGCAGCATGTGGCATGTTATCGACAGGCGCAATTTTGGGAAGCACAGCTGTACCCAATAATTCCCCGGAACCAGCTAACTAGTTCCATAAGAGATATCTCAATAGAAAAAAAACTTGTGCCATCTTCCAGGCCAAGGCCTTTCGGTATTACTAAAGTTTCGTGGATATTTTCAGGTTGAACCTTCTTCCTGTAAGGTAGTTTGGCACAGCAAACTGGTTTCGTTGCCCATTTGTTGCATCAACAGTTTTTACCCAGTCGTATGAGGCCATGTTTTTTATGCCCATAAGGTTTAAACATTCAAAAGTTATCCAAATATCTTTAAGCCCGATTTTTTTGTTTTTGTCCCTTTTAATAATTCTCGAAGCCCCAATATCGACCCTTCGGTATGGGCCAAGTAAAAATATTTCTGAAGGCCTGTTGGCTGTTGGGCCTGAGTATGGGAGCCCGCTGCCATAATTAATAAGCAGGTGCATTTTATAATCGGGGTGCGATGGAAGATAATCCTGAAAAAATACCGAAAAGGTTATTGTTTGATCGGTTGGCCTTCTGTAGTATGCAGGATATACAACAGTGCCGTTTGGGAGTGTATAAAAGTCGTTGTATGTGTCTTCTTTTGTTTGCATCAGCGATAGGCTGAACCACGATTCTGCCCCGCTGACAAATTCGCCGTTAACCCTGAAATCTATGCCTGCGGCATATCCTTTTGCATCGTGCGCTGGCAGGTAATGAACCTGTATGTTTTCAACTTTGTACGGAATGAGTTGGTACAAATTTTTATAATATATTTCGGTAGTAAAGGTAAAAGGCCTGTTCCAGGCTAAATAATGCATGTCGGCGCCAATAACCAGGTGAAACGACTTTTGCGACATTACATTGTTATATAATTTTCCTGTATAATCTTTTAGCTCTTTATATTGGGGAGGTTGGCTATACAGCCCGGCAGCAAAAAAAAAGTCGATATCTTTTTTCCAATAGGGGTTTAGAGTAAAAGAAACACGGGGCGAGACTATAAGTTCTTTATTGTAATTTAGGTAGTTGGCCCTTAACCCGTATGTGAAACTGTATTCAGCAAATGAACTGAACAAACTGTTTTGGTTTTGCACAAAAGCCTGGTAACGTGCTGATGAAACAAAATTGTTTGCATAAATAAAGTGTTCCATTTCAATTGTTCCATCGGAATCGGGTATAAAAAAGCCTGTTGAATCAATTACGCCCCATTCACGCAGAAAGTCGTCGAATTCTTCGTATTGTGCTTTCAGACCCCATCGAAAAACCGAATTGTTTCCGTATATTGAAGTGCCTTTGTGTTCTATAGAATGAATACGGGAATTAAGGTATTTCCTGGCGTGCTCAAGCGAAGCCCCTGTACCTATGTTTATTACTGTATCTCTTTTAGTGCCTTTGCCAACAGCCTGGCTAATATAATACTCCGAAAGAATATCGTAGGTGATTTCTTCATCGGAGTTAAAGCTCGAAGCAATTAGTTTAAGCATTGTATTGCGGTTTGGGCTGAAATTGTACGAAATGGCCCCCATGTATGAGTCGAACCGGTCTTTTTCGCTGCCTTCGTAAAATACATTAAAACTCAGGGTTTGCGAAATAGTACCGAAATTGGTTTCCCTGGTTTCCGGAAGCATTGTAAAGCGGTTTAGCGAAAGATTTCCCAAAACAGAAATCGAACTTTTGCTGCTGATATCGTAAGTCATATAGGTTTGCAAATCGAAAAAACGTGGCATATATTCACCCTTAACTTCGAGGGAACTAAGGATATACTGCGATGTTTTATAGCGCAACCCGGTATTATGGGTAAATTTCTTGTTTTTTGAAATACCAGCAACATGAAGGTTTGAACCTAATAAACTCACTGTTGCGGAGCTTTCGAACTTAACGGGCTTTTTATAAGAAATATCGAGCACCGACGACATTTTATCACCATACTTCGATTCGAATCCTCCGGCAGAAAACTGAATCGACGAAACCATGTCGGGGTTAACAAAACTCAAGCCTTCCTGTTGGGCACTTTGCACCAGCATTGGCCGGTTAATTTCGATATCGTTCACATATATCAGGTTTTCATCGTAATTGCCACCCCGCACCGAATATTGAGAGCTAAGTTCGTTGCCCGAAACCACATTCGAGAAGGTTTTAAGCAGGGTTTCGATGTTTCCGCTGGTATTCGGCAACTGGTGTATCGATTTCATATTTATGCGTGCCAGTGTGTTTTCCCTTTCCTGTACGCCTTTAACAATAATTTCTTCGAGTTCTTTGAGTTTTTCGTAAAGTACATAGTCTTTTTTTACTGTTTCGCCCACAGAAGCATATAAAGTGTCGAGCACCGCAGAATAACCCAGAAACGATATTTCGATTGGCACTTTTTTGCCAGCCGGGACAGATATGGAAAATGTTCCATCGGATTTTGTTACAATGCCGGTATTTTCATTTACTAAAATTACCGAGGCCCCAAAAACAGTGTTGCCTTGTTGGTTTAATATTTTGCCTGTAAATGTAGCACTTTGTGCAAACAATAATATGCTACAGGAAGAACCTAAAACTATTGAAAATACTAGCTTAAACAATTTGTTCATTTGCTTTTTCAGGGCTATTTGACTATAAACTCAAATAAGGCAATTAAATTGTGATTTTACAATAAGAAACGGGTAAAATTTTACTTTTTGTTTTTAAAATCGCCGTTTTTTAAAGCCTGAAAGAATTTTTGCCATGCAAAAACATTAAAAATCTGGTAAGTAGGATAAGTGCCCCGGGTAAACGATTCGTTATAGTTTTTCTGCATTATATAGTTAAAATTTTCGCTGGGCAAGGGGGTATTATCCATCATTATCTGGGTTTTTATAAGGGCAATATTTTTTCGGGCCCTTTCCAGATCATCGTCGGGTAATTCTAGGTTTAAGAATGCTTCTTTAAATTCTTCATAATCGCGCCAGGGGTAAACTTCAACTTCAGCAATCATAAATGTGTCGCCCTGCATTAGCACATCGCGGGTATAAAAGGGCTCAGGCAGGTTGTCCGGAATTACAACCATACTTCTTTTATAGCCCATGGCAGAAAATATTATTGTATCGTTTGCCCTGGCTACAAATGAAAATTTCCCCTCGCGGTCGGAAATAGTGCCACGGCCACCGGTAAGGTCAACAATGTGAGTATAGGGTAGGGGTTGTATAAAATCGTCGAATACACGCCCGGTAAATTGAACCAGTTTTTCATCCTGGCCATTAACTGCCTGAAATACAGCAACAAAAATTATCAGCGTTAAATATTTGTACATTTGGTAAACCATTCTGGGGCAGCCGGCCAAATTAATATTTGCAAACAAAGTTCCAAATATTTCAAAAAATTATTGAATAAAACGAATGTGCCATGTTAAAAAGTTATAATTTAAAGTATAGTTTCTTAAAGTATGGTACAACAAAAAGAAATCATAATTCCCGAACATCCGCGGGGTTACCACTTAATAACCCCATATATCGAGAAATCGCTCGAAAATTTGCCTCCCTGCGGCTTGTTGCATGTTTTTATTAAGCACACCTCGGCAGGCATTACACTCAACGAAAATGCCGATGCATCGGTAAGGGCCGATTTTTCATTTTTTTTTGACAATCTTGTTCCGGAAAACCAGAGGTTTTACACACATACCCTTGAGGGGGCCGATGATTTGCCAGCACACCTAAAATCGTCAATTATCGGGCAAAGCGTTGTAGTACCTATAACTAATTCGCGGCTGAACCTGGGCACATGGCAGGGCATATATTTTTGCGAATTCCGAAACCATGGAGGCCCAAGGCATATTGTACTTACAGTATTATCATAAAAAATTATAGCTATGAACATATTCAATAACAACGATCGGAGAATTCTTGAGCAAAAGGGCATTAGCGTTGAGCAAGCCGAAAAGCAAATAGAGCTGTTTAAAAAAGGAGTAAAGCCGGTTAAGCTCATAGAACCTGCTGTTGCAGGCAAAGGAATAGAAATTATCGACGACAAAAAAAAATATATAGGCATTTACGAAACTACCCCGAAGCAGGTAACAAAGTTTGTTCCGGCATCGGGGGCTGCCAGCCGCATGTTTAAATCGTTGTTTGAATTTAACGAAATCAGCCCGAATAAACAGAAGCAGCAAATTAATTCTAACAAAGATGTGCAGGAGTTTTTTGCTTCAATATCGAATTTTGCCTTTTTCGACGATCTGAACAAATTATTAGGCTCTTCGGGCAAGATTTACGAATTAATTAAGAACGGTGATTATACTTCTATTATCGATGGGCTTTTGGAAACAAAAGGTTTGTCATACGGGGTGCTGCCGAAAGGCCTCTTAAAGTTTCATTCATATTCACCCGAGGAAAACCGTACGCCCTTTGAAGAGCATCTTGTTGAAGGCGCTCTATATGCCCAATCCGACAAACGTTTGGTAAACCTGCATTTTACTGTTTCCCCCGAACACCTGGCTTCTTTCAGGGAACTTGCCGACAGGGTTGTTGGCGATTATGAAAATAAATACAGTGTAAAATATCGTTTAAGCTATTCGGTGCAAAAGCCTTCGACCGACACTCTTGCGGTGAATGCCGATAATACTCCATTTTATGATAATGATGGAAGTTTGCTTTTCAGGCCGGGGGGACATGGAGCTTTAATTGAGAATTTAAATGAAATCGACAGCGATATTATTTTTATTAAGAATATCGATAATGTTACAAAACAACATTTGCTTTTACCTACCATTGAATACAAAAAAGTTCTTGCCGGAAAACTTCTGGAAATACGGCAAACTATATACATGTTGTTGGGGCAATTAACAGAAAACCCGGCAACCGAAACCATTAATATGGCAATTGATTTTCTAAAAAACAGGCTTATGCTCGTCGGAAACTGTGTGCCCGAAAGCCTTTCCGGCAGTGCCCTTGTGGAAGCCTTAATCGACAGGCTAAACCGTCCGCTCAGGGTATGCGGGGTTGTTAGAAACCTGGGCGAACCAGGAGGGGGGCCTTATTTTACCGAAAGTGAGAATGGTTGCGTTTCGGTGCAAATAGTTGAATCTTCGCAGGTTGATGGGGAAAACCCGGAACAAATGGAAATTCTGAAATCGGCAACGCATTTTAACCCTGTAGATATTGTATGTTCGGTTAAAGATTTTAAAGGCAAAAAATTCGATTTGCGCAGGTTTATCGATAACGATACCTGTTTTATATCCAGGAAATCAAAATCGGGCCGTGAGCTGAAAGCACTTGAGCTTCCCGGGTTATGGAACGGGGCAATGGCCTTTTGGAACAGTGTTTATGTTGAAGTGCCTGTGGAAACCTTTAATCCGGTAAAAACGGTAAACGATTTATTAAGAAAAGCCCATCAATAAGCAGCGTTTGAAAAACATTTAGTATTATCTTGCAGAAGTTAGCTGTATGTAAATACTTGACGGAGCAAATGGGCATTAAACAACTGTTATTTTTAGCGGCAATAGTTTTGTGTATCCCTCGTGTTAATGCACAAGACGATAAGTTTAAAGCTTTGTTTATGTATAATTTCACCAAGTATTTGGAATGGCCGACCCAAATGCAACAGGGTAATTTTGTTATTGGTGTATATGGCTCCTCGCCGGTAATTGCAGAATTAAACATAATTGCCGGTAAGCGAGGAATTGGCAGGCAGAAACTCGAAATCAGAAAAATCAACGAACTTGCAGAATTAACCGGTTGCCATATAGTTTATGTGCCGGAAGCCCGCACCGATAAATTGTCGCAAATAAATAAAGTGTGCAAAAACCATGGCATTGTGCTTATCAGCGATGGGCCTGGCTTAGCTAAATCGTATGCAGGCTTAAATTACATAAAGGTTAACGGAAAGTTAAATTTCGAAATTAACCGGCAACATATAGAGAACGAAGGTATAAAGGTAAATACGGCACTTTTTTCCTTAGGCATTCAGGTTGACCAGTAATATATAGTACAATAAAATAAATATTAAATTTTCAACAGGTCATAAAAAAGATAAATTATTTACCAATGAATAAACTATTGCATATTTTACTTTTATTGTTCATTGCCATATTCCTGCATGCACAGGATAAAAAAAATATTGCACAATTTACGAAAGATGATGTATTGGAGCTCACCTACGACGAATTACTGGAAATGCCCTTCGAAGATGTTATAGAGCTCGCAGAAATAGTTGGGGTTTCGCTGGAAGATTTAATAGAAATGCTTTTAAACAAAGATGTTGTTTCGGCATCGAAAAAAATTGAGACTAATTTTGAAGCCCCACTATCGACATCGGTAATATCGTACGATGAAATTGTATCTTCCGGCGCCCGATCAATAGAAGAAGCTTTACGGTTGGTTCCCGGGCTAATTGTTAGGGAAAAAACAAATGGTAATTTTGATATACATATAAGGGGAAATGATAACCTTCCGGCGCACCATTTGTTTGTTTATTCCGAGAACTCAATTTCCCTGGTAATGATTGACGGGAGGCCTGTATATAATTATGTACATGGGGGCACATTCTGGGAAACGCTTCCCATAGGTTTGGCCGATATCGACCGTATTGAGGTAATCAGGGGGCCTTCGAGCGCATTATACGGGCCTAACGCTGTTTCGGGTGTTGTAAACATTATCACTAAAAGGCAAACCGAAGAAAAACTATCGGTAACCGGCAATGTGCAGGCAGGTGCTCAAAAAACGGTAATTTCCGATTTTTCAGTGGGCAAAAAGATAAACAAATACCTTTCGTTCAGGGCAACAAGTAATTTTGAAACTCTTAACAGGAATACCGATAAACTCTATGTCCATAGGTTTAACAAAAAAGAATGGGGCTACCTTACAAAACAGCAACTCGACACATTGCGCACATTTTCGCCCCTTGAAAATGAGTGGTTCAATGTTTTTGATCCGCACGATGACATTAATGCTATGTACCCGTCACCCATATTGGCCCGGCAACGGTTTGGGGCAAACGGCTACCTGGTTTACAGGCCAAAAAAGGATGTCTGTTTCGACCTGAAAGGCGGGTACCAATATTCACAGGTATTATCGACAACTATGGGCGATAACCCGACATCTTACGCCGGAAGGGTCTCAAACACCCAATATGCCGATTTCGTTGCAATGGTAAAAGGGCTTAAGGTTCAAACCAATATACTTAGTGGTTGGCAGGATATTGTAAGGTGCGATACAGGATTCAAAGTAGATATTTTAAACCTGAATACCAATCTTGAGTACGATATCAATTATGGGAACTTAAACCTTAAGCCCGGTTTTGCTTTTCAGCTTGCCGGATATAACGACTTGCCCTATCTCCGGCGTGCCGATCAGGGCTTTTTAAACGGCGAAAAAAGCCTATGGACTACGGCCATTAGCCTGAGAGCCGACTATCTGATACGAGAAAAAATCAGGCTTATTGGAGCAATAAGGGGCGAAGGCTATAATACCCATAACAAGATGTATTTATCGTACCAATCGGTTTTGTCGTATAAGCTCAATAACGTGCACCATTTCAGAATTGTTGCCTCAAAGGCTAACCGAAGCCCATTTTTGCTCGATTCTTATGCCGATTTTCTTTGGAACCGCGATGGAAGGCCCATGCCCGGATATATACAATATAACGGACAAAAAAATATCGATTTGCTTACAATGCGTACCATTGAAATTGGTTACAGGATTAAGCCTGTTAAAAATGTACAGGCCGATATTGAGTTTTTTGTCAGTAAAACTAAAAATTTTGGGGCATTATATCCCGATTCGCTTAACCTGAATGGTTTTTCAAATGCAAGCGGCCGGCCTTATGTAAGCATGTTGTTCGGGAATATAGGCCTTGAATCGGAACAATCGGGTGTAACTTATAATCTGAGTTGGATCCCTGATAAAAATATAGTGTTGAGGTTTTTTGGAACATACCAGCAAACAAGCTTACAAAATGTTATATCATTTAGTCCCGACTCGGCAATTGTTTATATGTTTTCAGCAGCTATGAGTGGTAGTGGTTATTCTACTCATTTCCCCGATGAACGGGATCAAAACATTAATAATGTTTCGACCCCTGAATTTTATGGGGGCATAGTAGCCGAATTTAAACTCTTCAATCAAAAATTAACCCTGGCATCGAACCTTTATGCCTACTCAAAGCACGAACTGCAAACAAAATACGGGCAGCAACAAATTGATGAAAAATTTGTTTTGAACCTCAATGGTTCCTATAAATTACTGAACAATAAAGCAAAGGTTTCTTTAAACATACGCAATTTGCTTGGCAAAAAGCGCGAATTTGCTTATATGGATGAAATAGGGCGCCTGTTTCTCCTGGGCCTTTCAATTACTTTATAATATATGTTGTATAGTAAGAGGGGGCGTTAATCAGTCGGTAGCCGATTTTCCATAATCATCGGAATGGAAAGCAGCTTCGGCATCGTCTTCGAAGTAATAAATTTTTATTTTGGCCGTATCGCGCAGAAAATTAATTCTTCCTATTTCAATTTTGTTAATTCTAATGCCGGTCCTTTCTTCCAGGTCACGAATCATTTCTGCCCTTTTATCGGTTTTAATAAGGTCAATACGGTCGTAATCGATGTTTTTAGTCGATTCGTGGCGCACCAGCGAAACCCTTTCGAGCAAAAATGTAATTACCAGAATTATAAGGTTTGTAAAAACAAGCTCGGTATAACTTACTTTCTTGTTTGCCAGGGCGTTGATAACCGATATTCCAATAACCAGGAACAAATATGTCATTTCTTTAATCGGAATGGCATCGGTTCGATAACGGATTATTCCAAAGATAGCAAACAAACCCAGGGCAAAACCAAGTTGCAGTTTAACGTTTTCGAGAAGGAAACATAAAAGAAAAATTGTAACACTAATTAAAATATAAGTAAACAAATAATCTTTTCGTCTTGTTTTCGGGTAATACAGCCAGCGTACAGCAACAACAACAATTAGCATGTTAAAGGCGAACCTGATTATCAGGTTCAAAAAACTTGTCTGGTCAATTATAGGTATCCCCAAAAGGGTTGATTTAAAAACAGGCAGTATTCCTGAAATAAAAGCTTCCATTCTCTATTTTATTAAAAGTTAAGATTTTCTCTTTGAAGTTATTGTTTTTAATATCGCCTTCGCTTAAAGCCCGCCCCAGACAGTATTTGCTCATTCCTTTAGGAAATACGCCTTTCTCCCTGAGCGACTCGACAAGGATCGATTTTGAGGCACCGCCCTCGCTTTTTAATTCCAAAATAATAATATTGTTTAAGCTAAAAGGGGTATTGCCGTTAAAGTAGAATGTAAGGTTCTGATCGATGGTAACACGTTCCGAAAAATCTTTGTTTACAAGGGTAATCCTGGAAAAGTCGGTGTATATTTTGGGTTCCAGTTCAGAAACAGAAAATGGGGTGTGCTTTTCGATATAGCTGCCAGTTTTTTTTCCAAGAAAGGGTTCAATATCGTCAACTTCGATACGTTTTTTTATTGTGCGTATTCCTTTTTGCTTGAATTTTATTTCCAAAAATGTATTGTTGCTGCTAATATATTTTCTGAACCTTATTTTAAAGCGGTTTAGGCGCCCGTTATGATGGGCAAGGTACATGTAGTTGTTTACCGTGTCGTAATAAAGCGATTTGTAGGGAAATACACGCTGGCTGTCGATTTCCAGCGCAAAATAGTTATCCGATATTTTTTGAAGTATATCGTTTAAAACCGGTACAGACATAACATATTTTGTGTCAATACGGTTCATAAGTTTTACACTATCCATTTCTTCGAGCGAAATTGGCCCGAAACCGCTTATAATTTCTTCTGTTTTCATTTGTTATATAGG
>JAFGQZ010000082.1 GCA_016935435.1 Bacteroidales bacterium | reverse complement strand
CTACAACAACAAAAAACTTGTGCTATTTCAACCCGGGTCTTGTGCTGTTTTGGTGCAAAAACCTTTAAACACTGCTTTCAGCGCCCTAACTTTGTATCGTAATTTTTAATCAACAAAAAAAAACAATAATTAAAATAATAAACTATGTTGTACACAAATTTAAAACACATCGAATCGGCAGCCGAGCATGCCAAAATTATCAGCGAAAACGAGAACGTAATGGTTATATGCGGCCGTATGGGGCCCATGTGTATCCCCGTTTATGGCATTGCCGAGGAATTGGAAGAAGAATACAAGCACGTAAAATTCTTCGATATGGAATTCGACAACCCCGAAGCACATGTAATACGTAACCTGCCTGAAGTGAGAGGTTTTATGGGTATTCCCTTCACTGTTTATTATAAAAACGGAAAAGTTGTAAAGGCAACCTCCAGCATACAAACCCGGGAGCAGGTTACCAGTATTCTCAATAAAGAATTTGCCCAAACGGTAAATGCATAAAACCATGGAACAAAAAGATCATTACGACGCAATAGTTATTGGGGCAGGGCCTGCCGGCTTAACGGCAGGCATTTACCTTTCGCGTGCAAGGCTTCATACGCTCATTTTAAACGAAGGCACTGTGGGCGGACAAATGGTTCTAACACATGAGATTGCCAATTATCCGGGTGTTGAAAGCATTAGTGGCTACCAGCTTGCCAATATTATGAAAAAACAGGCCAAAAGTTTCGGGTGCGATATACGGTCGAATATTGGAATATCGGATATTAAGCTCGATGGCGAAATAAAAGAAATTCGCCTTACCGATGGCTCCAGTTACACGACAAATGCTGTAATCCTCACTCCCGGCGGACGGTCGCGCACCCTCGGCGTACCGGGCGAAGACCAGTTTAAAGGCAAGGGCATTTCGTATTGTGCTACTTGCGATGGCGATTTTTTCACGGGTAAAGAAATTGTGGTTGTCGGCGGGGGCAATTCGGCACTCGAAGAAGCAGTGTCGCTTACAAAATACGCCAACAAGGTTACCATCGTTCACCAGTTCGATCACTTCCAGGCTTTTGAACATGCAGTTGAAGAAGCAAGGAACAACCCTAAAATCGGGTTTATAATGGAATCGACCATCACAGCTTTTAATGGCACCGAAAACCTCGAAAGTGTCGATATTAAAAACCTTAAAACCGGTATTACACAAAAATTCAAAACCGATGGCACATTTATTTTTATTGGTTACATACCCAATACCGAGTTCCTTAAAAACAAAGTGGAACTCAACCAGTGGGGCGAAATACCGGTTAAGCCCGACATGTCCACCAATATCGAAGGGGTATTTGCCGCCGGCGACAGCGTTTCGAAACGGTTCAGACAGGTAACCACAGCAGTTGGCGATGGCACTGTGGCAGCCCTGGCAGCCTCAAACTATATACACGAACTAAAAACAAAACACAAAAAACTAATTGCCGCCTAACATGCAAACAGCAATAATCATAACACTATCGGTACTTGCAATATATTTCTTGCTGATGTTTGTTGCCAGGGCAAGAATGAAGAATGTCCCCCTGGTAGAAGATCATGCTAAAATAATTACCCTCACCGATAAAAATTTTTCACAACAGGCAAAGAACAGGTTACTACTTGTGGATTTCTGGGCAGCATGGTGTGCGCCCTGCCGGATGATGGCACCCATTTTAAACGAAATTGCCGAAGAAATGCCCAACAATGCCCATATTGGTAAAGTAAACATAGAGCAATACCAGTCGCTGGCCCAAAAATTTAAGGTAAGGGGTATCCCAACCATGATACTCTTTAAAAACGGTGTGGAAATAAACCGCTTTGTTGGTGTTAAAAATAAAGAGTTTTTGCTCAAACAGTTAAAAAACACATGAAACAAAAGATTCAATATTTTCCGATAACCAGCTTCGCTGTAATAATGGGACTTACAGGCCTTTCGATAGTCTTTGGTAAATTTTACCACCTTCAATGGTTGCCGCGTATTTTTTACGACATCTCCATTTTTACAGTGCTGGCATTGTTTTTGGGCTTCAGTGTTTTGTACAGCTTGAAGCTGGCATGGTTCCCCAACGAGGTGAAAACCGATTTTACACACCGCATACGCATTAATTTCTTTTCTGCTATAAGTATATCGCTTTTACTTTTATCGATAGCCTATTCTACCTACTATCCGATGCTTTCTGTGCCCCTGTGGTGGGCAGGGCTGATACTTCACACTGTTTTTATGTTTAAAACCATCAGCTTTTGGATTCAACATAACTTCGAAATTCAGCATTTTAACCCGGCATGGTTTATTCCTGTTGTTGGAAATATTCTTATACCTGTTAGTGGTGTCGATTTTGCCCCGGTAATGGTGTCGTACTTTTATTTTACCGTAGGGTTTTTCTTCTGGATAATACTGTTTACCATTTTCCTGTACAGGGCAATTTTTCATGTGCAACTCCCAGAGAAATTTATACCAACGTTTTTTATACTTCTTGCTCCCCCGGCAGTAGGCTTTATTGCATATTTGCGAATTACCGGCAGCTGGGACAGTTTTTCGGTTTTCCTGTTGTTAATAGCATATTTTTTTGTTGCCCTGCTGGCGGTGATGTACAAAAGTTTTACCCGGCTTAAATTTTTTATGTCGTGGTGGGCTTTTACTTTTCCCCTTGCTGCAATTACCATAGCCAGCTCTGTGGCTTACCAGGTTACACAATACCCGTTTTTTAAGTTTATTGCATGGCTATTGCTGTTTGTTGCCATAACCGCCACTTCGCTTGTTGCCTGGCATACCTTTAAATACATGCGTAAAGGCGAAATCTGTATTAAAGAAGATTGATAATAAACAAGATTTAAAATATAATAATGAAAACAAAACTAACAGCCCTGGTTTTTACCATATTCGGAATTTTAGTCGGTATTGTATTTACAGGAATTACCTTAAATTTATCGGCAGGTAAAATGATGGTTAAGGAAATGAAAAGCCCTTACGGTTATGAAAAAACCATTGAAACCATTGTTGAACGTATAAATGCTATGCCCGAATGGCATGTAGTAACTGTTTACGATATGAACAGCGAAGTAACAAAATATGGGGGGAAACCCATTGGAAAATATAGCATAATAAAATATTGCAGCGGAAAATACGCCTCGGAAATGCTTATTGCCGACGACAGAAAAACTATGGGCGCCATGATGCCCAAAGCATTCGCAGTTTATGAAAAAACCGATGGACAGGTTTATGTTGCCACTTCAAATGGTGCAGTTATGGGCAAACTTTTCGGGGGAGAAACCGAAACCCTTATTGAGAAAGTTTCGCTGGAAGTGGAAGGGATATTAAGGTTTTTGAACTTTAAATATTCTTTGTTCTGATGAGCTTTGTAAAACCGGCATATAAATTAGTACCTTAATAAAATATTACAATTATATTTTGTTAAACACTATATTCCAATTGTTTATGCATCTTAAAAATAACGAACGTATTGTTTGTCCGGCAATTTGGATCGATGACAAAGAAAAACACCCCAATCAGCCGGAAAACATTTCTTCGGGTTATGTTGTTTTTGGATTACACCTGGTAGATATTTTTTACAGAATATCAAGAAGGGGTGCCGACAGGCCTATCGATATAAAAAATACAAGGACATACACTTTGCACGAAGGCTATTTTACAAACCAGAACCGGTTTTTGAAGGGGTGGATTGACAGATAATTCAGCATAATAATAAAGAAAAACAAATGAAAGCGAATTTCGACATACTGATAAACGACAGCCGACCGGTAATCGTTGATTTTCATGCCGAATGGTGTAGCCCTTGTAAGGCGCAGTCGCCAATTCTTAAAGATATTGCTTCGGAACTTGGCAATAAGGCGCGGGTGATAAAAATTGATGTTGACAAAAACCCCGAAATTGCAGCGCGTTACCATATCCAGGGCGTGCCAACCATTGTTGTGTTTAAGCAGGGGACGTTGCGTTACCGTCAGGCAGGCATGCACTCTAAACAACAGTTGATGACAGTTATTAATAATTTACCATAATATTTTATGATTAAAAACACCGGTTATACCATACAGGAAACCGAAACTATGCGGGTTGCAGAAGCATCGCGGCTCCCGGGCAAAAACCGGGTGGAAGAAATACGGAATTTTGCCAGAAATGCCGGATTTAAGCGCATTGGGATTGCAAATTGTTTGGCTATGCAAAAAGAAGCTTCTCTGTTGAAAAGTATGTTGGAAACCGATTTTGAAGTGTTTGCTGTAGATTGCAAATGCGGGAAAATACCAGCAAGCGATATACTTGGCAGCGATGCAAAAGGTATATCTTGTAACCCGGCCGGACAGGCACATTTTCTGGCTGAAAACAAAACCGAGCTTAACATTGTTTTAGGCTTATGCGTAGGCCACGACATGGTTTTTAACCAGCGTTCGGAATCGCCGG
>JAFGQZ010000081.1 GCA_016935435.1 Bacteroidales bacterium | reverse complement strand
CCAGTAGCTGAAAGAGATCCGATTCGGGTTTTTCGTGCAGCATTAGTTTATAAATCTGAGAAGCCAAAACAATTCTTTTCTCCATTTCAATATTCGAACCAATAAATGAAATAAGCTTATTGTATAACCCCGGTATATAACACATTTTTTTGCCCAGGCATGGCCAAGCACCTTCAACTAGCTGTTCGGGGGTAAGTGCCATGGTGTTTACCTTTGTGCCGGCCCTTTCCTGAAAACCGGTTTTTGTGGGGCCGGGCATAATAACCATCACATCAATATTATCGGCTTTGGCTTCTTGCCAGAGTGCCCCGCCAAAATAAAGTTCAAATGCCTTTGAGGCGGTATAGATTGCCGAATCGGCTATGGGCGAGAACGCGTTTAATGACGAAACCATAATTATTGCCCCGTTTTTACGTTCTGCCATTTGTGGCATAAATGTGTGGGTGAGTGCCACGTATGCATTAATGTTCACATTTATCATGTGAAAATATTCGGGCAAGCTGGTTTTTACAAAAGCACCATGTATGCCATACGAAGCATCGTTAATGAGCAGCCCGATTTCTTTGCCTTTGGCAGCCAGTTCGATTTTTTCTATACTGTTCATGTCCGACAAGTCGGCACAACATGGAATGGCACTTATTTTACAGAGGCTTGTAATTTCATTGGCAACCTGGTTTAGGGCCTCTTCCTGTTCCGATACCAGAATTAGGTTTAAGCCCTGCCTGGCAACATCGAATGCAAAGGCTTTGCCTATACCCGACGAAGCCCCGGTTATCAGGGCCCAATTTCCGTATTTCTTAAGCATGTTCTATTTCAATTAAATTAAAGTTATGTTCAAGCCATTTTGAATAATTAATATTTTCCACCCCCATTTCGAGACATACTTTATATAAAGGCGAATTTACTTTTTTTAGGTGATCGAGGTCTTTAACAAAGAGCACCATAGGGGTTTTTTCCCCCAACACATGATCGTTAAAATTTGAATAATACTTCCTGAAGCCTATTCTTTCGTAAAATGGCACAAGTGTTGGCGAGCAGTCGATAAAATTCAGGAAATATTCGCGTTCAACACCATAATAGAAAACCTGCCTGAGCAGCAGGTTTACGTTACAAAGGCTGCGCTGGCTTATGTGGGTCATTAGCTTCGAAGAGTATCCTACTTTCAGGCCTAATTCTTTAAAGGCCGAAATACAATAATGTTCTTCAACCTCGGCCGGTATATTGTCGCTATCGAGCAGGTTTAACCGGTAAATGCCTGTTACTTCATCGGTTTCGGGGTTGTCGATATAAAAGTGTATGGCCCAGTCGTCAAACTCATCGTAAAGCATTTTTTTTTCGTGATCGGCCAGTGGGAAAGGAAATCCCATTTCTTCGATATAAACGGCGTACCGCAAAATATAAATGCGGCATAATTCTTCTTGCGAAGATGCAATTTTAACTACCTGCGACATATAATTTAAATGTTCGGGATATGAATCTTAACAAACGATACCGAAGTGAGTATCAGTGTTACAAATGTATAATAAAAAATAATCCGTGCAAGTGTATGCAAAAGAAAGTACGGTTAAATAACGGTTAAGTATGTGTTAACTATGTGCCGGTATTGGTGTGTGTGTTTATTATGAGGCCTGTAATACAAAGGAAATTAGGTAAATAGAAGATCTTAAGATTGGTTTCAAAAAAGAATTTTATTTGCAGGCACAATGTTTAAAACCATAACCCTAAATTGGCAGACAGCACCGGTTTGTTATAGCCGCCAGAAAAGCCGGCAGTTATGTCAACGGGGCCAAAAGTTGTTTTGGCCGAATACTTAAGGGCCGACCCCAAAATGCTGCGGTAATGCCCGAACGGAACTAATTCGCTGTTGTCGAACATACAGTTCAGCAGAATAGTTGCGTAATGTTTTTTCGCAAACCTGATTCTCAGCCCTGCCGAGCCGGCCAATGTGTACCTGTCGGCAGGGGTTACTGCCGGAATTCCGCAAAATGGAAAGTGATAGTTGAAATAAGGTATATACTCTGCCCCGCCTAAAAAAGTCGATTTAAACGGGTGAAGGGTATTTTGCAAAATTGCCCTGCCATAAAAATTTATTAAAAGTGTGCCCTTTTCCGCAATGCGTAAAACTTTTCGGCTTTTCCATAAAGCAACCGGACAAATTGCCGAATATTGCGGGTCTGAAGTAAGGGAAAATTCTGCATATATTTCTGCTCCTTTCTCAGGGAAATAATAATCGTCGAGGTTGTCGAAGGAATAATATGTGTATAGCGAGCTTACTGCAACCTGGTTTTGCGAAATTGACAGAAGCGTATCGACATTGTTGGCGTTAAAAATCGAGCCCCCATAATACTCTTCTTTAAGGCCCAGGCCTAATATCGATGATTTCTTTAGGTTTTTGTATGTGTAAAGGTTTGCCGATGCATAAAATAAATCGGTAGTAAATGCTTTTTGTTTATTGTAATAAACACCGTAAGATGTGTTTTTGCCACATAGTTCGAAACCTGTTACCGGCCATTTTCCCTTGCTGAACTCGGTAACAATATCGAAACCGGGGTTCGATGATATATCGGCAGTAACCGACACATAACCGATAAACCTTCTGAAGTCTTTCTGGGCAAAATTCAGCAACAACGAAACAGCATCGCGGGTATTTACCCGAAACCCGAGGTTGAAACTCTTTAAAGGCTGTTCTTCGAGCACCAGGTTTAATGTTTTTCCTGTTGGGTTGTTACCGATTTTAAAATATACCCGTTTAAAAAAGCCCGATCCAAAAAGTTTGTCAATTGCTGCCTGAATGTCGTTGGTGGTATATCGGCCTGGTAAATCGATCCCAAAATAATCGCGTATGTATTTTTCGCTTATAGAGTACTCCCCTGTAATGGTTAATTCTGTAATATAAATTACACCAGTTTGCAAAATGCTGTCAGTCAATGAAGGCGAAGGAAGGTTAAATGATGTTTTAAGTTCCCTGAGCAAACCGGTTTCGGCGCGTGCGGCATCAATGCCCCTTTGAATGAGGGTGTCAACAGCCCGCGAATTAAAACTATAAGCATTAAAGCCGCTTATGTCGGGTCGTATAAGAATATCGCAAAGGCTTTTGTTTGCCGAATCTTTGCTGATGGCATAAAAGTTTATAAGCTGATCCATTAATTGCTGTAACGAAACAATATCGCGGCTGTCGTACAAGTCGTTTCTTATGTCCACGCCAATAATTATGTCGGCGCCCATTTTTTTTGCCACATCGGTCGGAAAGTTGTTAACCAGCCCGCCATCGAGCATCAGGTGGCCATTGTGCACAACGGGTAGAAAAACACCGGGTATAGTCATGCTTGAAAAAATGGCTGTGGGCAGGTAGCCATAGTCAAGAATCATTTCCCTGCCCGTTTCCAGGTTAGTGCCAATGCAGGTAAATGCAATCGGGAATTTTGTGAAATCGGCGCTGTCGGGCAGGTTTATTGCCAACCTTCCAAACATATTAAGGATATTCTGCCCGCTTATGACCCCTTGTGGCACTTTGGGTTCATATTTATCGTTTACTGTTAAAGAGGTAAAAAACCGTTGTTTTTCGGTTTTTCGGTATTGCGAAAGGTTTCCCCTGTATATGTCGTCGGTAAGCAACCGGTTCCAGTCTTCTGCTTTAACCACTTTTTCAATTTCTTCTGCCGGGTAACCTATGGCGTAAAAGCCGCCAACAATACTGCCCATACTGGTGCCAACAATAATGTCTATTGGAATGCCTTCTTCTTCCATAACTTTTAAAACCCCAATATGGGCAAACCCCTTAGCCCCGCCGCCACTTAATACAAGGGCAATTTTTGGCCTTTTGCCAGTTTGGCCGTTCGTAAAAACGAATACGTTAATTAATAAAACAGTTATGAGCCAAAATTTATGCATTGTGCCTTAATGTAACAGGTTAAAATTATTATTGTAACCGAAAAAACCAATTGTTATTGTTTTGTTATAGAAATAATGGTTCACGCAGTTAGTATAAATAAAGATATGAAATTCGACCGAAATTTGGGGCTATAATAAAATCGAATGTCCGGGGTTTCACAACAAGTACAATCTTTATTTGATGTTGCCAACAAACCATTTTTCATAATAGTTGTTATTATTCATTAAGTTGTTTCAATAATTCTCAATACCGCTTTACAATGAGCAAAAAAGTTAATATAAAACGAATGGCAGAATCCTTTGGCGTAAACGCTATACTGGCAGATCAACTGCGCCCCGAAATTATATACCGCGTACATAATGTTACAAATTTAACCGGGTCGGCATTTATTCTCCGTTTCGACCGGAATGGGTTGGAATTTGCCCCCGGGCAGCATATAACACTTGGATTGCCGGGCGATAACCAGCTCCGTGAATACTCGGTTTACAGTCCGGCTAATGTCGATTATCTCGAAGTATTGGTAAAAGAAGTTGAAAGCGGCTCGGTTTCCAGGAAGCTTAAAAACCTTCAGCCCGGCGATATTATAAAAGTCGATGGGCCTTTTGGTTTTTTTGTGCCCGACAAAACAAAACTTTTTTCGGCAAAACACTTGTTTATTGCAACCGGCACAGGTATTGCCCCTTTTCATAGCATAGCCCTAAGTTATAAGGATTTCGATTTTACCATATTGCATGGCATTCGTTATGCGAACGAACAATACGGGAAAGCCGATTATCCGCCTGAAAGGTATATCAGCTGCGTTTCGCGCGAAGAAGGCGGAAATTTTCATGGCAGGGTAACCGATTACCTGTTAAAAAATTCAGCAGGTTCCGATACTTTGGTGTATCTTTGTGGCAATTACGAAATGATACATGCAGTGTATGATGTGTTGGTTACCAATGGGTTATCGCCCGATAATATCCGTACCGAGGTGTATTTTTAACCCGTATGGCGGAGGGCAGGAATAATTCACCAGAACCCAAAAACCATTATAAATAGAAGGCTTCGGACTTTAATATCTCCAAATAACGAAAAAAGGTATTAAGTGTATGTCCTATCAATATAAAAGTTGCATGTGCCAAAGGTTCAATTATAAAAAATTTATTGAGTGAAATACCACGTGGTAACATTAGGCTGCCAGATGAACAAGTCCGACAGCGAACGTTTGTCGAAAGTTATTGAAGATATGGGCTTTACATGGACCGACATCGAAGACGAAGCGACACTTTTAGGTGTTGTGGCCTGTTCTGTACGGCAAAAGGCTATCGACAAGGTTTATACGAAAATTTATAAATGGAACAAAGCCAAAAATAACAGGAACCTGATAACTTTTGTATCTGGCTGTGTATTGCCGGCCGACCGTGAGAAATTCCTGAAGCAGTTCGACCTGGTATTCCAGATGAGCGAACTTACACAGCTCCCTGCCATGGTTAGCCAGTATGGCGTTGCGGGTCCTTTCAGGCTTAACTCCGCTGTCGGTTTGTTTCAGCAAACAGAGGCTACACCAAATGTTGGGGCCGATTTTCAAACATTAAAGTTCGACAACAAAGTAACAATTACAGGCCAACCTGTAATGATGAAAAAACCCGATAAAAAAATTGAAAGCTTCTGGGACATAAAACCACTTTATAACTCCGATTTTGAGGCTTTTGTTCCCATACAAAACGGGTGCGACAAGTTTTGCACTTATTGTGCAGTTCCCTATACCCGTGGAAGGGAAATTTCGCGCCCCTCGGGCGAAATAATCGAAGAAGTGAAAAGTTTGGCCGATAAGGGATTTAAATCGATTACCCTTTTGGGGCAGAATGTAAATTCTTACGGGCGCGATAAAAAAGGCGAAGAAATTACCTTTGCCCAATTGCTTGAGAAAATAGGCAACTATGGCGATAACTGCGGGAAAGGCTTCTGGTTGTATTTTACATCGCCCCACCCTCAGGATATGACCGACGATGTTATTGAGGCAATTTCGCGCCATAAATGCCTGGCAAAACAAATTCACCTCCCCCTCCAGTCGGGCGACGATAAAATGCTCATTCACATGAACCGGAGCCATTCGCTTGCCGGTTACCGCAACATTGTAAACACCATACGAAGGTTGCTTCCGGAAGCTACTTTATTTACCGATATTATTGTTGGCTTTACTGGCGAAACCGATGAACAGTTTGAAAATACCTGTAAGGCTATGGAAGAATTCAGGTTTAATATGGCCTATATAGCACGGTATTCCCCCAGGCCCGGGGCTACCAGCTCACGTTGGGCCGACGATATTCCCCATGCGGTAAAAAAAGATCGTTTGCACCGCTTATCGTCGATATTACAGGCACATTCGCTTGAGCTGAACAAAAAAATGGTCGGGTGCGAATATAAAGTCCTGGTAATTCAGGCTGATCGCAAAAAAGGATATCTCTCGGGGCTTACAGAAGGAAAAATTATTGTGCGTTTTGCTTCGGATAGGCCAGGCCTTACCGGCAAATTTGTAAAAGTTAAAATTACTTCGGCAGCCGATTTTGCCATCGAAGGCGAGCTAACCGGTGTATATTCAGAAGTTAATGAATGCGTTGCGCTATGAGCAGGAAAGTAGCATTTAAAACCCTCGGATGCAGGCTCAACCAGTTCGAAACCGATTCGATTGTTACCGATTTTCATAAAGCCGGGTACGAAATAGTGCCCTTCGAAAGCCAGGCCGATGTTTATGTAATAAATACCTGCACGGTTACCAACCAAAGCGATCAAAAATCGAGAAACACCATTAACCAGGCTGTAAAATATGCTGGTAACAAGGGGATTACAATTGTTACAGGGTGTATGGTTTCGAGCCGTAAAGATTTTCTTGAAAGCCGCAACGATATTACTTATGTGGTCGATAATAAAAATAAAAGCTCAGTTTTTCCGCTTGTTGAATCGCATTTTAACGGAGAAGTTGTGCTCCCTTCCGACTTTAACCAGGATTTGTTTGGTTTTACGGTTGTCGAAAAGGGGTTTCATACCCGCAGCATGGTTAAAATACAGGATGGGTGCAATAACTTTTGTTCGTATTGCATAGTGCCAAAAGTTCGGGGAAGGGAAATAAGCCGTCCGGCTGGCGATGTATTGGAGAATATCCGCCAGGTGGTTGGTTTAGGCTTTAAAGAAGTTGTTCTAACGGGTGTAAACATTGGCCGTTACTACCACAGCGGTTTAATTTTTGAAGACCTGGTAGAGAAAGTATTACAACTGCCCGGCGACTTTAGGGTACGTATTTCTTCTATTGAGCCCGAAGGGTTTACCGATAAATTCATCGAACTATTTGAAAACCCCAAACTTTGCCAGCACCTCCATTTATGCCTGCAAAGCGGCTCCGATGAAATACTGAAACTTATGCGACGGTTTTACACGGTTGACCAGTTTACACGTTTTACCGAGAAGTTTAAAAAACGTTACCCGCTATTTAATTTTACTACCGATGTAATTGTAGGCTTTCCGGGAGAAACCGACGGGCACTTCCAACAGTCGGCCGATGTCGCGCGTAATATTGGTTTTAGTCATATACACACCTTCAAATATTCGATGCGAAAAGGTACTTTGGCAGAAAAGTTGCCCAACCACATTCCTGAAAAAATAAAAGCAGGGCGCAGCGAAACTATACGTGCCATTGCCGAAGAAAACAAAGCAGCTTACCGCAGGATGTTTATCGGAAAAGAACAGACCGTTCTTATCGAGCGGCCTAATGACAAGCCGGGTGCAAAAGGCTATGGCGAACATTACATTCCTATTGCTATAAAAGACTGTAATGCCGAACAAAACACTTTTCGAAAGGTTGTTATTGCCGATATTGCCAACGATGCCGATAAAACCGCCATTGGCCATTTAAAAGCTTAACCTGAACCTTTCAAAAACAAAGGCGTTAAAAGCCAAAAGTATTATGTGGGCATAATTGCGGCAATTGTTTCAGGCTTATGGCAAATGGCTAAAACTGTTTAATAAACCCCATGCCAACAAAAATCATATCAGCAAAGGAAAAACTATATATATTTGTTGTACATGAAATACATTCAAAACAATTAAAACAGTAAAACTATGTTTAAAGGACATCCTAAGGGGCTTATTGCTGCGGCTTTGGCAAACATGGGGGAACGGTTCGGTTTCTATACCATGATGGCAATTTTATCGTTGTTTATCCAGGCCAAGTTTGGGCTTGACGGGAAAAACACGGGGTATATTTATGCAACCTTTTATGCGTCGATATACATTTTGGCACTGGTTGGCGGGGTTATTGCCGACCGCAGCAGAAACTATAAAGGTACTATCCTTATCGGATTGATAATAATGGCTGCGGGCTACGCTGCTATTGCAATACCTACACCTACACCTGTTCCGAACAAAGCACTTTATTTAAGCATTACCTGTTTGGGCCTGTTTGTTATTGCCTTTGGCAATGGATTGTTTAAAGGTAATTTGCAGGCGTTGGTCGGACAAATGTACGATAACCCTGCCTATAGCAGTAAGCGCGATTCGGGCTTTTCTGTGTTTTATATGTTTATAAATGTTGGCGCAATATTTGCGCCATTTGCTGCTGTTTACGTTAGGAATTGGTGGCTTCAGCGCAACGGGTTTTTGTATAATGCCGATTTGCCTGCCCTCTGTCATGCACACCTGAATGGCACACTTACACCAGAGGCATCAGCAACACTGCAACAATTGGCAGAACAGGCTTCGCAGGTTGCAATTACAGATATGACAGCTTTTTCACAAAATTACCTGAACGTGTTTTCAACAGGGTTTCATTATGCTTTTGCCGTAGCCATTATTGCAATGGCAATTTCATTTTTTATTTATATACTCAATAAACAAAAGTTCCCTAACCCAAATTTTGTTTCACATAAAACAGGCGATAGTAGTGCCGGTTCAATAACAAAAATGGACATTAAAGAGGTAAAGCAACGTATGTATGCCCTGCTGGCAGTGTACGGAGTGGTAATATTCTTTTGGTTTTCGTTCCACCAAAACGGCCTAACCCTTACCTTTTTTGCAAAAGATTATACCGATCTTAGCGGCATAAATATTTCTTTAGGAAGTATAAGTATCAGGGGAGCTGAGATTTTTCAATCGATAAACCCTTTTTTCGTGGTGTTTCTAACCCCAATAATTGTGGGTTTTTTTGGATGGCTTAACCGAAAAGGGAAAGAGCCTTCAACTCCTAAAAAAATTGCCATTGGTATGTTAATAGCAGCCCTTGGATATGTTGTTATGTCGATTGGTTCAGCAAAACTGCCCTTGTTTACTACTATCGATCCTGAAAGTGGCGGGGTGCCCTTGCTCGATGCCCAGAAAGTTACCCCCTTTCTGCTTATTGCTACCTATTTTATTTTAACAGTGGCAGAATTGTTTATCAGCCCTCTTGGCATATCGTTTGTTTCAAAGGTTGCGCCACCCCAATACCAGGGGCTTATGCAGGGCGGATGGCTCGGTGCAACGGCTATCGGAAACCAATTGTTGTTTATTGGGGCAATTTTCTACGAGTCGATACCGCTTTGGTTAACCTGGGGTTTGTTTGTTGTTGTTTGTTTAATATCAATGACACTAATGCTTATAATGCTGAAATGGCTGGAGAGGGTTGCCAGGTAAAACATAAAAAAAGGCTGCCACACACCGGCAGCCTTTTTTTTAAAGCCTTTTTATGGCCTGTTGTGCTATGGCTTCGCCAATGGCGAGCGAGGCTGTTGCAGCAGGCGATGGGGCATTTAAGACATTTATGGCCCACTTGTTTTCGTGTATTATAAAATCGTCGATAAGCCCCCCATTTTTGCCACAAGCTTGTGCCCGCACGCCTGAGCCGGCTGGTTTGAAACTGCCGGGCGTTATTTCAGGTACCAGTTTTTGCATGGCATGTGCAAGAGCATATTTGTTAAACGAGCGCCAGTATTCACCCAATCCGGTTTTCCAGTACTGGCGCATTACTTTGCGAAAGCCTGGCCATGCCAGGTCGCCGGCTATATTTTTCGGGCTGAAATCGAAAAACTTATACCCTTCGCGGGCAAAAGCCCATACGGCATTAGGGCCGGCCTCTATGCCACCGTGTATTAAACGGGTAAAATGCACGCCTAAAAACGGAAAATCGGGGTTAGGCACCGGATAGATAAGGCTATTCACCAATTTACCTGCCTCGGGGCTTAGTTTGGTATATTCGCCGCGGAAAGGTATTATTCGTATGCCAGGGTCGTCGCCGGTCAGTTGGGCAATCTTGTCGCTATGCAAACCTGCTGTGTTTATTAAAAGCATGGCATTAAACGTATTGTTGGCGGTAACAGCCTCTATGCCCCCTGTTTTTTGAATGATTTTGGTTAGCTTGCTGTTATAATATATTTTGCCGCCCAGCCTTTGTGTAATAATTTCGGCATATTTAGCGGCAACTTCTTTGTAATCGACAATGCCTGTATAGGGCACATGCAAGGCAGCAATGCCCGAAGCATGAGGTTCGTATTCTGCAATTTGTTCTTTTCTTATTTTAACCACTTTGTGCAAGCCGTTTTGTTTTGCCCTGCCGAGCAGGTTGTCGAGCCTTTCTGTTTCGTTGTTGCTTGTTGCCACAATTAGTTTTCCGCATAGCTCGTACTTTATGTTTTCTGCCTGGCAGAAACCTATAAGTTTTTCGTAGCCTATCCTGCAATTCTGCGCCTTTAAGCTTCCGGGCCTGTAATATACACCGGCATGGATAACCCCGCTGTTGTTGCCCGTTTGGTGCATTGCTGGCCCCTTTTCTTTTTCCAGCACAATTACATTTAATTGTGGTTTTGCTTGCAGAAGTTTCATGGCTGTTGCAAGACCTGTTATACCGGCCCCGACTATTATAATGGTGTTCATGTTTTTTTGTTTATTTACCCCTGTACAAGACAGCTTTGCCCAATTTTTTTTGGCAAAAATACCACATTTTGCTTGCTGGCAATAAAATTCATAAATTGCTGTACAATATAAACTCGCAACTACCCTATATTTATTGTAATTATGAAAACCATAAAAAATATACTTAAGAAAAAACTGCTTCTTGCAGTTTCTGTTTTTTTTGTATTGTTGGCTTATATTATTTTAAGCCAGAAGTTCTTCGAAACCGACCCCTTAATTGCTGTTTTACAGCATCTGTTTGCATGGTATATTAAGTTGGCCGAAAGTGCTGCAAACGGATTGCTGGCATTAACCGGTTCCAATGCACATATCGAAAACCATAAAATAATATTTGGTGCGTTTAACAGGTACCAATCTACCATTCCGCAAATTATTGAAAACTGGACCAACTATATTTTGTTTAAGAAGTGGAGCCTTGCTATCTTATTAACAATTTGGCTTACTTCAATAAAAGTTGTCGAAAAAATAAAGTTTTCATTTGTATTCGCCGGTGTTCACTTCCTGTCGGTTTTAAGTGGTTTGCTGATAATTTCGGCCATAGGGCCGCTGGCTGTCGATCCGGAGTCGCCTTCGCAACTTAACCCGAACACAGTGGGTGCGCTTGCCATGATTACACTATTGGTTGTATGGGTAAAAAAACATAAAGAAGGAATATATCGTTCGCTCGAAACAATTGGTATTAAATACAGGCTGTCCGATTATAAAATAAACCAGCTTATTGTGGTTTTCTACCTGTTTTCGATATTGAAAAACTTTATAGTTCCATACTTCAATTTTTATTCTTACATACATTTTCTTCTCGGATTAACAAAAGCTACAGTTGCGCTCTTTGGTTACCATGCCGAAATCGACGGAATATTTCTCAGGGGCGGGGCAGGTAACCTGTATATGGCAAAATGGTGCCTGGGGCTGGTTACCATGTATGTTTTTGCTGCTATGGTTTACCTTACCGGTACCGATAAAAAAGTAAAGTGGCTATACATAGCCCTGGGCATAGTTTTCTTACATATACTCAATATTGTACGCCTGGCTGTGCTTTTTATGTTTATACAACACAACAATGCTGCTTTGGCCCATAACCATCATGGGATTTATAATATTGTTTTTTATACCATTGTGTTTATTTTGTGGGTAATTTGGATTGAAAAATTCGTGCTACGCACAAATAATAAAAAAATCACAAACAAGCATCGGCATTAGTCATAAAATATTAATTGTAACCAACATAGCAGGAACAAACAAGCCCCAATAAATGGGGCTTGTTTTATTAATATTGTACTGTATTTCCAGGCTTAGTTGCCCTTTACCAGTTTGAGCGATTTGTGTTGGTTGTTTTGTTTGTAAACCAGGAAATAATTGCTAGCGGGATATCCTGACAGGTCGATCTGCGTTTTTGTGCCATCTGCCTTAAACTGCCCAATGGTTTTGCCGTTAATATCGGTGATCGAAAAGTCCGATATTGTTGAATTTGCTTCTGTTTCAACGGTAAAAAGCCCGTTTGCCGATGGGTTTGGATATGCTGTTAGCGCCATATCAGCTTTATTGTCGGCAACCGACGATAAGCCCAGCGACTCTTTCCCGTAAACCGAAATTTTTGCCGGGTCTTTGGTTACTTTTCGGCTGGTTTTAGTGGCAAAGTAATTATACCAATGGGTTAAAATTGTGCCAAAGCCGCCATTGTCCAGATCGGGGTTTGTACTTGACGGGTTGCTGGCTACCGGTGTTAAAATATATTTGGCAGCATACCACGAAACGGCCACAGGGTCGGTAGAGGCAAGTACTGTTTTTGTGTTGAAACTGGTTTGCTCAAAGCTATAATTGTTTGCCGGGGCGGTCCAGGTAGCATCAACAATGTTTAGTTTTGGCCAAACTTCGTCCATAACCCTAGCCGGCAGCGCATACGAGTTAAAGCAGTAGTTCGGGTGGAAAGTGGCATCGACATGTCCGCCAAACCAACTGTCGGATTTGGTGTTGTTCATCACGCCAATCCAGTTTTTTACAGCAATGGTTGCCCCTGCGAGGCCGTGGGCCTTTAAAACAGGCATATTTATAATGGTAAGCCTGTTGTTGTTGAAGGCTTTGGCCTGGTTGTCCCAAATGCCGTTTTTGAGCGAAACATAATTTCCCTTGGGGGTTTTAAATTTCGGGTAATTTACTTTGGTGGCAGAGTTGTAAACATACCCGTCGTTTAAGTTTCCATCGTTGTATTCAGCAACTATACTGTTGTTTAGTTCGTCCCATTCGAAATAATCAACCGGGTAACCCTTAGCCTTAAAGGTGTTTGTTACATCGAGAACCGATTGTTGGGTGTCGTCGCTGTTGTTGGCATGTTCCGAAAATCCGCAGAAATACGATTCGTTTTGTACTTGCCCGCTGCCATTGTCGCACACCAGTATTTCGCCGTCAAAGCCTTCGGGGTGGTTCAAAATTTTCCATACAACCCCTTTAATGCGGTCGGTGTTGGTGCTCATGCGGTTGCGCCACTGGAAATTGGCTTTAATTATTACCACATCGTTTTTTCCAACTATGCCATTGGTTGCCTGTGCGGTTTTAAAGAAGGGGGTGTTCCTTACATTCATTATTTTAATAAGCGAATCGATACCCGGGTCGGAAAGGTTTTTATCGGGAACTGAGGCATTTGCAGCATTTAGCGAGCCCGATGTTGCCGGAACATTGTCGTAAACAAATACTGACGATACAGGGCTTTCCGATACCCACACAGGGTAGCTGTCGGCTATTACTGTTTTTTTGCTTTGCGATGCCGAAATTAAAAACCAGCTGGAGATAAAAATTATGATTACCGGCACCGAGAATTTCAATACTTTCTTAAGAATAATAGTGCTGGTCGAAATCCCAACCAGGGCAATTAACCAGCTTGCTGCCAGCGGATATGCCGCTTTCTGGCATGGATAGGCAAGCCTCTTAGGGTTAGTGCCGCTGCGCACGACAACCCATAAAAAAGCTAAAAACCCGGTTGCCCAGAATAGTATGCTGCCTTTATTTTTTAATATTTTTTCGATGAGTTTGTTTTTCATAGGAGGTTTATTTAGTAGGTTATAATTGAAATCTTAGTTGAGTCGGTAGTGCATACAAAATGGGTGGAGTCGCGCAGGTAATTGACAAAATGGTTAAAAATTGTACCATAGCTCCCTTGGCCATCGGGGTTAGCGTTTTCGGGGCTGAGGGCCACAGGGGTAAGAATGTGTTTGGACGCGTACCACGATACCGCAAGCGGATCGGTTGATGCAAGCATCATTCCGGCATGGATAAAATTGCCGTTCCAATTGGTGTAGTTGTCCATAAACGAAATCCAGGTTGCATCAACAATGGTAAGTTCCGGGAATGTTTGTGCCATAGACCTTGCCGGCAATGCATATTCGCTAAAAAAGTATTTCTCGTGCATGGTTTCGTAATCGCCAAAACGTTCTTCGAGGTTTGCCAAAGAAATGAGCCCAATCCAGTTTTTAAGGGCTATTGTGGCGCCCATTATGCTATGGACTTTTAGTACCGGAAAATTTATGATTACAAGCCTCGACGAGTCGTAAGTATTGGTGTTTTCATCCCAAACGCCGTTTTTGGCCGAAATTTTAGAGTTATAGGGTGAAGTGAATTTCGGGTACGAAAGTTTTGTTTGTTCCTCAAAAACATAACCGCTGGTATAGTCGCCTTCTGTATATTCATTCACAGCAATTTCGTTGAGTTTGGTCCAATTTACCAAATCAACTTTATAACCTTTATTTTTAAAAGCATTGGTTACATCGGCAATTGACTGTTCCGGATCGAATGAGTTGTTGGTATTGTCGCCAATGCCCCTGCCTTCGTATTGCGTGTTCTCGCATACCAGCACTTCGCCTTTAAACCCTTCGGGGTGGTTTAGTATAGCCCAAATCAAACCTTTAATACGGTCGGTATTTGTGCCTAGCCGGTAATCCCATTGGAAATTTCCCTTGATAACCACTATTGCGTTATCAGGTATCAGTCCATTAGTGTTGGCTGCTGTTTTGTATATATCCAGTCCGTTTTTTCTCATCAGTTCAAATAAGTCGTCCATGGGCTTATCGGAAAGGTATTCCAAAGGTATATTGCTGGATTCCGGATTGTTTAACGATTTTTTTTCTTCCTGTATCGACTGAAGCAAAAAAACTTTCGATACAGGGTTTTCTGTCTGCCAGGTAAGAGGGGTTTGTACTTTTGGTACCGGGGGGAATTTTTTTGTGTAAACATAATAACCACCTCCGGCAATAACAAAGAAACCAGCCACAAGCACGGCTATTTTAATTTTAAGGTTTTTGGTACTGAACAGACTGGTAAAAAAACCGGTTGTTACCAGAAACCATGCTGAAGCCAGCGGAAAGGCCGTTTGCTGGCAAGGGTATGCCAGCCGCTTAGGGTTTTGGCCACTGCGGACAAGCAGCCATATAAAGGCAAATAAACCTGCACCCCATAAAAGTGCTTTGTGTAAATGTTGTTTTAGCGCAAAGTATTTTTTCATGAGTACCTTATTTATTTTCGAATTATGCGATGAATATAGTAATTTTGGCTTGTAATTATCTTTATGAAATACACTCCGGCCGGCAGGGCTTCCAGTGATATGGGCAGCGGTTCGCCGGAGTTTTCCGAAAAGCTGTCGGAAACCTTTTGGTTCGAAAGGTTAAATATTTCAATATGCAGGTTTTGCCCTTGTTCAATAGAATACTCTATATAAATAGTATTTGCTGTCGGGTTGGGGTAAACCGTAAATAATTCATTGACTGGTGTTTGATTGTTGTTGCTGCCATCTGTAATAACAACTGTTTTCGATTGCGAAACATTGTTGCCACCGTTTGCAGTTGCTGTTACTGAAATTTCGCCTGGACCAGTTAGCTGCAAAAGCCCGCTATTGTCGATAGTGGCGCTGCCTGTATTTTCAGTTACGCTCCAACTTACGGTAGTGTCGGTGGCATTGGCCGGAAATACCCTTGAATAGAATTGGACAGACTGCTCGCTGATATCGAACGAATACTGGTTGTTAAATGAAAAAACAACAATACTATCGACATTTACAAATTGGTTTGAAATTGTTATATCAAAAGTTTCGCTAACATGGGCAGCATCGTTGGCACGTACATGAATACGCACAATACCATTTTGTATGGCCGTAACCAGCCCGCCATCCGATATCACAGCAGTTCCGGTAAGGTTCTCAATGCTCCATGTAACCGAAGTGTCATTGGCATTTTTAGGGAGCACATTTGTAAACAACTGCAAAGAGCCAGCATGGGTTGTTATCGAACTTGAGTTCGCGCGGGAGAAAAGGTTTATGCTTTCTAACAGTATCTCCTGGTTTGATATAACAATATCAAATGTGTCGGAAATATGTGCGGCATCGTTTGCAGTGGCAATAATTTTTACCAGTCCGTTTGCCGAGGCTGTTACCAGGCCATTGTTTGTTACTATTGCCTGTCCCGAAACATTAAGCACGCTCCATGTTACTGTTGTGTCCACAGCATTTTTTGGCATTACGTTGGTGTAAAGTTGCAATGTTGCGCCATAAACATCTATGAGTGAAATTCCACCGTTGCTGCTAATGGTAATGCTTTCGAGCAAAAAGCCCTGGTTTGAAATTGTAATTTCAAAAGTATCGGTTACATTGCTCCCATCGATTGCCGCAGCAATTATTTCAACAGTGCCGTTTTTAATGGCTGTTACCAGGCCGTTGGCCGATACGCTTGCTTGACCGGTTAGATTTAGTACACTCCAGACAATGCCGGTATCTGCGGCAACTTCAGGAAGAATATTAGTGAAAAGCTGCAATGTTCCGGCATGCGTGTTTATGCTTGTTGCATTGTTCTCACTGAAAATGTTTATACTTTCTACCAAAACCCCCTGGTTTGATATGATTATATCAAAAGTGTCGGAAATATGGCCTGCATCGTTGGCGGTTGCAACAATTCTGACAATTCCGTTTTCCGATGCGGTTACCAGGCCGTCTTCCGATACCGATGCCAATCCGGTTTCGTTTATAACCGACCATGTAACAGTGGTATCTTCAGCGTTTTTTGGCTGTACGTTGGTAAAAAGCCGGAGTGTCCCTTCGTGTACGGCAATTGCTGATGCACCTTCGGTACTAATAATGTTAATGCTTTCGAGCAATATTTCCTGTCCGGATATGAGAATATCAAAAGTATCCGATACATGCCCGGCATCGTTTGCCAGGGCAACAACTTTAACAGGGCCGTTTTCTATGGCAGTAACCAGTCCGTTCGCCGAAACCGTTGCCTGCCCGCCTATATTTATGATACTCCAGTTTACAGTGGTATCGGTTGCATTTTTTGGGGAAACATTGGTATATACCTGGAGGGTGCCCCCAAAGGTTTGAATGCCTGTTTTTCCGCCCTGACTGGTTAGGTTAATGCTTTCAAGAAGAATATTTTGTCCGGAAATAAGTATATCGACGCTGTCTTTTTTTGCGCTTGCATCGTTGGCAATGGCAAAAACCCTAACAGTTCCGTTGCTTATTGCAGTAACAAGCCCCGATTGGCTGATGGTTGCCATAGCGGTAAGGTTTTGAACGCTCCAGGCAATACTGGTGTCGGTGGCATTGTCGGGTTCAACATTTGCGTAGAGTTGTAATGTGCCCCCGGCATTACTTATTTCGAAGTTGCCTGTTTGAGAGCTAATAGTTACCGATTCCACCAATATTTCCGGTTCAGTTGTAAGCATTTCGCGGCCATACACCGATATTTCTGCAGAATCTTTTGTAACGCTTCGCGAAGTGTTGTTTGCCAGGTAGTTGTACCAGTAGTTGAGCATTCTTCCGTATGTGCCATTGTCGTTGATACCGGGGTTGGTATAATATGGTGAATTGGCTACCGGGGTTAAGATATATTTGGCAGCATACCACGAAACGGCCACAGGGTCGGTAGAGGCCAATATGGTTTTTGTTTTTACCGATGGCAGGTTGTAGTTATAGTTCGATGTTGTTGCAGTCCAGGTAGCGTCAACAATGTTCAGTTTTGGCCAAACTTCGTCCATTACCCTGGCCGGAAGGGCCGTTGGGCTGAAACAATAACTGGGGTGGAAATAATCGTCAACATTATATCCGCCAAACCATTCGGCATGTGTTACGTTCATTACGCCAATCCAGTTTTTTATAGCAATGGTGGCTCCGGCCATGCCGTGGGCTTTCAATACCGGGAAGTTAATAATGGTTAGAAGTTCATTGTTGTACGAATTTGTTTCAGTGTTCCAAACGCCATTTTTTAAAGAAACATAATTACCGTGCGGGGTTTGGAACTTCGGGTAGGTAACTTTGGTAGTGGTGTTGTAAATATAACCGCTAGCCATATCGCCTTCCTGGTACTCATCAACCACATTATTGTTCAATTGGTCCCAGGCATAGTAATCAACCGGGTAGCCTTTTGCTTTAAAAGTATTTACAACATCAACAATCGATTGGTTTAAATCGTCGCTGTTGTTGCTGTGATCGTTAAAACCGGCAAGCCATTCGGTAGGCCAGATTTGCGATTGCTCATTGTCGCAAACCAGAATTTCGCCCGAAAAGCCATCGGGGTGGCTGAGTATCTGCCATATTACCCCTTTAATGCGGTCGGTATTGGTGCCCATACGGTTGCGCCATTGGAAATTTGCCTTAATAATTACCACATCGTTCTTGCCCACAATGCCGCTGGGCAATTGTGTGGTTTTAAAAAATGGTGTCCCGCCATTTTCCATTATTTGTACAAGCGAGTCGATGGCCGGATCCGACAAATAATTGTCGGGCACCGAAGCATCGCCGGCAGCAAGTGAGCCGGTAGTGCTGGGCACATTGTCGAAAACAAAAACAGTTGAAACGGGGCTTTGCGACTCCCAAACCGGATACACCCCTACACTTGCTGGTATAGTGTTTGTCGATGACGATATTAAAAGCCAGCTGGAAATAACTATGGCCACAAGGGGCAGGGAAAACCTGAAAGCTTTTTTCAGGAACAAGCCCCCGGCCAGCATGCCAACAATAGCAATTAACCAGGCCGATGCCAGCGGGTACATTGCTTTCTGGCATGGATATGCTAAACGTTTAGGGTTTGTGCCGCTGCGGAGCAATACCCACAAAAAGGCAAAAAAGCCTGCAACCCAGAAAATAATTTTTGGGTACGATGGATGGCTGGTAATGTTGTTTCTTGATTTTACCAGGTAAATAAAAGGTTTCGTTATCATAGCTTTGCAGAGGTTTTGTGTTTTTTTATCTAAATGCATATTTGCAACATACTGGAGGCGGCAAAAATTGCGTTGGGTTTTTTGAAGGCATAATTTAAGTTAATCAAATTAAAAGCCCAAAGCAACATTTTAACAATACAAAATGTTTAAAAAAAAGTTACTGCAAAGTTTAACAGCAAAAAGCAGAATTGGTTCTTGCGTTTTGGGTTTTTAACATTCAGCCCTGCCATGTGTTTAAATTAAAAAAAAAAGGGACGTTCAGGCAATAATGTTGGCGCGCTTATCGGTGTCGATTAATTCTATGTTCAAATTGTTTTTTGCAAGGGCAAAGGCAATGTTTTCGTTTTCGAAGGCCTCACCCGGCTGGGGTTTTACAAGTATCCTTACTTCGTTTTTCATTTGGCCGAAGGTGTCGATGGTTTTATCGAGGTTATCGGTTTTAAAACAAATGTGGTGGATACCCCCTCCGCGGGCTGCAAAGCCGTATATTGGCGATTTTTCCGATACAGGTTCTAATAGTTTTACCGGTAGCGAGCCTTCTTTTTTCATAAAAACAACAGTAACCTGCTGAAGGGTGTTTACAACCTTTCCGGTCATTTGGGCGTACCCAAAAACATTTGTCCACTGTGCAATTCCTTCATCCATCGATTTAACAACTATGCCTATATGATCGATAACCATGAGCTTTTGATTTATAAATATTTAAAATAACCGGTACTGTTTATTGTTTTCCCTGAATCCATGTATCGAAGCCGGTTCCGGCCCAGGGCATGCCTTTTTCGAAATGGTACATCCAGGGGTAATGCCGGCCTTTACCGCCCAGCGAAATAATTTTTCTGACATCCATAATGCTTTTTGCTGCTTCACCGCTGACAAGTGTAAAATCGGGTACCGGACGGTTTACCAGCGAGTTAGCGCCTATCAGGCAGTTTTCGCCAACTTTAATGCCCGGCAGTATTACAGCATGTACGCCAATTACTGAGTAATCGCCGATAATTCCGCCTTTAATCAAATCGGAAGGGGGAGTGGGGTCGTTGGTAATAACCGAATAGGGGTACATAAACACATAATTGCCCACTATGGCTTTTTGGGCAATGTGCACATTGCTGTGCAGGCGGCAATAATCGCCAATGGTTACCTCACCTTGTATGTCAGAAAGGGTGCCGATGTTACAGTTTCGACCTATTTTTGTGTTTTCGCGAATGGTAACCCTGTGCCCTGTGCCGAAGTTTTCGCCAATCTCACAAGAAGCATAAATAATGGTATGGCTTCGTATAAGTGCATTCTCGCCGATTTTCAGTGGAGGGTTTTCGTATTCGCTGCCACAATAATAGGCGTTTAAGGGTTCTCCCAATATACAGTTGTTGCAAATTATGGAGCCGTCGCCAATTTCAACATTGTCGTAAATAATGGTGTTGTCGCCAATTTTAACATTGTTGCCAATTTTTGCTTTCTTGCTTATGTGAACATTAATATTATTAAATTTCATGATGCTGAGGTTTGTTTAAATGTTAATACGAATGTACTAAAATATGCAGAATATCGTTCTTGTTTAACTTTTTCAACCTGCCAATCGGGCCGTGCAGAACTGCATTGCCGGCAATTTTTTCCAAATCGCTTTCCTTTACCCCAAGTTGTTTTAGCCGGGCAGGGGCGCCCAGCGAAGAAAAAACCCTGCGCAGATTTTCAATTCCTTTTTTGGCCCGGGCTTCGGTGCCGGGAGTGTCACAGCAAAAAACATTGGCAGCAAAACGGGCAAATTTCTCTATTTTTTCTGAGGCTACATAATCCATCCAGTTTGGCAATATAACGGCCAAACCTTCGGCATGGTGTATGTTTGGGTAAAATGCGCTTAGCGAATGTTCAATGGTATGGGTGGCAAAATCGCCGCCAAAGCGTCCGGCAGCATTCAGCCCGTTAAAAGCCAGCACAGAGCACCAGGCAAGCTGGGCCCTCGACTCGTAATTATCGGGGGTTTGAAGGAGTATTTGGGTGTGTTTGACAAGGGTACGGACAAGCCCTTCTGAAAATTCATCCTGAATATCGACATTTTCAACGCCATTGAAATAGTATTCCAGAATATGGGCAATGGAATCGACAGCGCCCATTACCGTTTGTTTGGCCGGAACGGTTACCTGAAGTTGTGGGTCGATAATGCTTAGTTTTGGCATGGTAAGGGAGCCTGCAGCAAAGCTCCATTTTTTGTTCTCAGCTTCGTTGGTTATAACAGCGGTCGGGTTCATTTCCGAGGCAGTGGCCGATAGGGTAACAACCGTAAAAATGGGCAGTGCATTTTCCGGCACGATATTGTTTTCAAAAAAATCCCAGATATTGCCATTGTAAAAATGGCCAACGGCAACAGCTTTGGCCGTATCAATAACGCTTCCCCCGCCAATTGCCAAAATGCCATCGACATTGTGCCGGCGCGAAATGGCAATGGCTTTGTTTACATTTTCAAGGCCCGGGTTTGGGGCAATGCCGCCAAATAAAACATGATTGATGTTTTTTTTGTCAAGTTCTGAAATTACGGTGTTTAATATGCCATATTTTTGGGCAGAACTTTGTCCGAAAACAATAAGCAATTTTTTTACCGGGTATTTCGATATTTCTGCACCGGTGTGTTGAACCATTCCCTTTCCGAAAACGATTTTAACAGGGTTGTGGAAGAAAAAATTGTCCATGTGAAGCTTGTTAGCGCTATTAGTGGCTGGCCAAATTTCTTTCGAATTCTATTTCCCCCTTTTTTATATATTCTAATATTTGTTCAGAACTCATATTTTTGATATCCTCATATATTTTAGTCCTGATGTCTCTCATCATTTGTACACAGTCAAAATTTTTATTGGTCTTCATCATTTTAAATTTCATCAAAAAGCAATTTGGTATCCAAATTAAATTCATCGTCAAAATAACCTCCAATTACTGATGTGCCAATATATATCCGTAATTTTTTCATTCAATACTACTTTTATTCAAAGATAGTATATTTTAGGAAGAAACTCTGTATCAATAAAGAATGGCTTGCCGCTAACTTCAAAGTATATTAAGCAGCAATTCCGGTAGTTGGCCAGTTTTTTTGCTATAAAAATAAAGCTGTTAACCTTACTTTTTAGGTTTTAAGAAACCCCAAAAGCTTTTCTTCTTCTTTTCTGCATAGGTATATTTTCCGTAATACGGCTTATCGATTTTGGTAAGGTCGTTCTGAACGAGGTATATATTTTGTATGTTTTTCATTTTAACCTCGTCCATGCTTTGTTTTAGCGCTTTTTTGGTAACAGTTCCAATACGGGCAACATAAAGGTTGATGTCGGCATACTGCATGAGCATAAAAGCGTCGGTAACCAGTCCGAAAGGAGGGGTATCGATAATAATGTAATCGTACAAAGGTTTTACCACTTCAAACAGTTCTTTAATGTTGGGCGAGGTGATGAGTGCCGAAGGGTTTGGTGGTATTTTGCCATTAGAAATAAAGTGCAGGTTAGGGTATGGTGTTTCAGCAATTATATCTTCAATACCTGCCTGTTCTATTAAGTATGCATCGAGCCCTACCAGCGAGTTTACCTTAAGTTCGTTTAGGGTTTTGCTGTTTTTTCTTAAGTCGAAAGCAATGAGCAGGGTTTTAAAATTTGCCGAAGCAAAACTAAGTGCCAGGTTTAACGATGTAAACGATTTGCCTTCGCTGGGCAGGGTTGAAGTAACCAGAATTGCCTTATTGGTTTTACCGAAGAGGTAGTAAATAATGTTTGTACGCAAAAAGTGGAACCTTTCGGTAATAGGGGCCTGGGGCTGGCTGTTAATAACATCGGGCTGGTTTTCTTTTTCGGAGTGTGGTATGTCGCCAATAGAAGCCAGGTGGCAAAATTTTCCAATCTCTTCGCGTGTGCGTATTTTGGGCGACAGGAAATTTACAATTATTATATACAACGAGGGGAACAACAATCCGAGGAACACCGCAATGGCAGCTATTTTTTTGAAGCTTGGCGCGGTCATTTCGAAGAACCTTACAGGTTCGATAACTTCTACGTCGGGCCTGTTCGAAGCTTTCATAATTTTGGCCTGTATTCGCTGGTTCAGCAGGGTTGAATAAACCTCGTCGTTAATCTGGAATTCGCGTTCGAGCTCCAATAATTGCCTTTGTGTTTCGGGCAGCCTGGAGTAATCACCCTGCAGGCGCGAAATACGGTTGTTAATATCGCGCAGTTCGTTCTGAAGTGTAAGTGTGCTGTAGTTAATATTATCGGTAATAACTTTTCGGATGGTTGCCATGTTGGCATCGAGGGTTTTTATGCGTGGGTTCTTAAGCTGATCGGTACTGACCAGGTCTTGCTTTTCGCGGCTGAGGGTTGTTAATTCTTGAATAAGGGTAGCCAGGGTAGCATCGGACATACCAAGGTTTGCAGGCACAATAAATGTCGATGCATTTTCATTTTCCACAAAGTAGTTGTACAGGCTCCTAAGGTTGTCGATTTGTGTGAGCAAGCCTTCGCGTGTGCGCTCAAGTTCCTGGATTTGGCCAAACAGGTTACTGGTTTTTTGGTCGATATTAATTACGTCGCGTGCGGTACGGAAATTTTGCAGCCTTTGTTCCGATTGGCCCAAAGAGCCATAGGCATTGGCAAGTTGTTGTTCAATATAATCGATGGTGTTGTTGGCAATAAAATTTTTCTTGTCGAGGTTTTTTTCGATGTATTTGTTAATGAGGTTTGTGAGAAACTCCTTTGCCAGTTCAACATTGCTGTAATCAAAAGTAAGGTTGGCAATCGACGATTCGTAGAACGCCGAGCTTACCGACAGGGCTTCTTCGAATTCATAAGCCAGGTATTGCGAACTGTTTAATTTGAAAAACAAATCTTTGCCCCTGAACCTTTCGGGGTTATAGTTCGAATTGAGCAAAACCTTAAAAGAGCTGTATTTGGTTTTTATTGTTTCGCCAAATTTAAATTTACCGTTTATGTAATAAGGGTATGTGCCGGCAAGTTCTGTTTCGGTTTTAAAATCGTATATATAGGTTTGTTCGCTTTGGTTGAAAAGAATAAAATGCTTCTCGTCGAGTATTTGAACGTAAAACAGGCTGTTTATAGGTTGCAGGCTTTCTTCGTCGATAATGACAAAAAAAGGCGAATTCTTATAGATGTTCTGAAGGCTGAACTGAAATTGTTTAGGTATGATATCTTCCTGCAGGTAATACGATGTTTGAAGCTTCATGTCTTCAATTACCTCTTTTATCAGCGGGCTTGAGCGAAGGTAAGTAACCTCGTTGGTAAACGATTTCTGCTGGTTCATTAAATCGTTAACATTAATATACTGGCTTGAGCCCCCAGCAACCGATTCGCGGTGTGTGTCAATTATTATGCGGGCATACACACGGTATGTGCGCGACGAGTACTTAAAAATAAACAGCCCTACCGTAAGGAACAAAAACGAGGATAAGGCCAACACCGGCCAATAGCTTAAGAAAATACGTATAATGCTGAAAATGTTTATGCTCTGTGCTTTGTTATTCTGTTCCATTGTTGCTTAATCCGTCAATTATTGTATATACAAGATAAGTTGATGTTACGAGGCCGACAAAATCGAATATAGAAAAGGTTTCCATGCCAAAGCTGCGGCGTCTTAATGGTTCTACATAAATTATGTCGTTCGATTGTATTTCGTACCAGGGCGAAGTCATAAGCTGATCGTTGGTAAGATCGACATATTTTTTTACTACACGGTCGCCTTCCTGCCGCACAATAAGAACATTTTTCCGGTTGCCATAAGGGGTAAGGTCGCCGGCATGGGCAATAACTTCGTAAATGCTTAGCGAATTGCGGTTGAACATATATACCCCGGGGGCATTAACATCGCCCAACACGGTAACACGGCTGTTTACAACCCTTACCGAAACACTGGGCATATAAATAAACTCGGTAAGCCTTTGTTCAAGAATGTTGGTAAGCATTTTGGTGCTAAGCCCCTGGGCTTTTACCTGGTTAATATACGGAAACCTGATGTGGCCCGAGGGGTCAACCACAAACGTCATTAAATCGAGCCCCAGGCTTGCTGCAGCGCCACCGGTCTGGTTAAAATGGTTTGGCTCGTCGTTGCCGCTGGTAACTGCAATATATAACTCATCGCCCGCTTTTATAAGATAAGAGGTGTCCCTGTCAACAGAATATGCCTGATCGGGGGTGTTTAGGTTTTTATCGGTCCTGAACTTTTTGAAATAGGCTGCGTTTTTTGTCGGTGCACAAGAGTATAGGAAAATGCCTGCCAAAACTAGCAGCACCAGGCGGTTCAGTTTTTTTAACATATTTCAGGGGTTTATTGTTATTCTTGCGCCAAAGATATAACATATAATGTTTGGGCACATGACGTTTAAGTAAAACGCAGAATATTTTTGGTTAAAGTGCAAAATTGTTATACGAAAGTTATTTTGTGGCATTTGGCAGGTTAACACTTTATAATACGCGACTGGTTTGCCGAAATTATACATACACATAAAAAAAGTGCGACTTTATGGAAAAAACGGTTTTATAGTTTCCCAAAATCCCGAAATGCCGTATTTTCGCCCTGTTTTCAGAGTTGTTTCTTAATGGTGGGCGTGTGTCGCCCAGATTATGTTAAATTTTACTCATAAAACCAAACAATGCAGTTGGCTGAAAGCTTGCGAAAAAATAACTTCAAAAGATTAAACCGATAATCAAATCTACAATTATATAAAATGATTCATTTCCTCGATATCCGGAAAATAACCGAAAGTTACGAACCAGCGCTGTCCGAAGCTGCCAACAGGGTAATAAAACGAGGCTGGTATTTATTAGGCGACGAAGTAAAAGCCTTTGAACAGGAATATGCTGCATACATCGGAGCAAAGCACTGTATTGGTGTGGCAAACGGACTCGATGCCCTGCGCCTTATATTAAAAGCCTATATCGAAATGGGTGTTATGGCCGAGGGCGATGAGGTAATTGTGCCGGCCAATACCTATATAGCTTCGGTTCTGGCAATAACCGACAATAAGCTTAAGCCTGTATTGGCCGAACCCGATATCGATACTTACAACATCGATATTTCAAATATTGAAAGGCTTATTACCGAAAAAACAAAAGCCATTATGGTTGTGCACCTTTATGGCCGGGCCTGCTGGCCTGAAAAGCTGGAAGCGCTTGCGGCAAAATATGGCTTAAAAATTATTGAAGACAATGCCCAGGCTTCGGGCGCTATTATTGAAACCAACAACCTCCCTGGCAAAGTGGAAAAACGTACCGGGGCACTGGGCCATGCCTCGGGGCATAGTTTTTACCCGGGCAAAAACCTTGGGGCACTTGGCGATGCAGGCGCTGTTACAACCAGCGACGATGAGCTTGCTGCCATTATTCGTGCTATTGCAAATTACGGATCATCGAAAAAATACATTAACGATTACCAGGGGCTCAACTCCCGGCTCGACGAAATACAGGCAGCAGTGCTTCGGGTAAAGTTACAGAAGCTCGATGCCGACAACCAGCACCGGCGAAATATTGCACGGTATTTTATCGACAATATTACCTGCAAGGGTGTAGTACTTCCAAAAACAGCTAAGGGTAAGGCCGATGACGACTTGTCGCATGTATGGCATTTATTTGTTTTACGCCACCCACAGCGCGACGAATTACAAAAGTTTCTGGCCGACAACCAGGTACAAACACTTATACATTACCCGGTTCCCCCACACAAACAAAAGGCATATTCAGACCTCCAAAACCTCAGCTTGCCTGTTACGGAAAAAATCCACCGCGAGGTTTTGAGCCTTCCCATTAGCCAGGTAATTACCAGCAACGAAGCCGAAAAAATTGTAGAAACCCTTAACCGCTTTTAACTTGTCGAAAGAACAGAAATCTTATCGTGAAATATTCAAGGCTACTTCGCTCTTTGGGGGCGTTCAGGTATTGAATATTGTAATAGCCGTAGTGCGCTCGAAATTCGTGGCTGTATTGCTGGGGCCCACAGGTATGGGTATTACAGGTTTGTTTTATTCCACAACCGAATTCATTGGCAGGTTAACAAACTTCGGGCTGGGCACAAGTGCTGTTAAGAACGTGGCCGAAGCAGCCGCTACCGGCGACGAAGAAAAAATAGTAAGGGTGGTGTCGGTATTGCGTAAGCTGGTGTGGATTACCGGAATGCTTGGGCTGGTGGCAACAGCTGCCTTCTCGCCCCTGCTGAGCCGTATTACCTTTGGGAATTCTGATTATACGGTTGCTTTTATCTGGATTTCCGTTACCCTTTTGTTTCAACAATTAACCAGTGGCCAACTTGTTATATTGCAGGGCCTGCGAAAACTCCAGTACCTTGCAAAGGCCAACCTGCTTGGCTCAGTACTGGGGTTGGTAATTATCATTCCTTTGTATTATTATTTGCGCATTGGGGGAATTGTGCCGGCCATTATACTTATTGCTGTAGCCAACCTGTTGCTATCGTGGTATTTCTCTTCGAAAGTGGGGGTGAAGTCGGCCAAAGTAAGCACTCAGGATACCTATACCGAAGGGAAAGATATGATGAAAATGGGCTTTCTGCTGAGCATGAGCGTACTCATAACAGCAGGGGCATCGTATCTTATCCGCATATTCATTAGCAATAAAGGTGGTGTTGACGATGTGGGGCTATATAATGCAGGTTTTGCTATAATAAACACCTATGTTGGTATGATTTTTACTGCCATGGGCACCGACTATTACCCGCGCCTTTCGGCAGTGTCGAACGACAATAGCAAGTCGGCAAAATTAATTAACCAACAGGCCGAAATAGCCATACTTATTCTTGCACCTATACTTGCTGTGTTCCTTATATTTATTAACTGGGTTATTATTATTCTATACTCCAATAAGTTTCTTGCTGTAAACGAAATGATACATTGGGCCGCGCTGGGCATGTTTTTTAAGGCCATGAGCTGGTCTATTGCCTATGTTTTTATTGCCAAAGGGGCAGCAAAGTTGTTTTTCTGGAGCGAACTTATTAGCAATATCAATATGTTGCTTTTAAACATTGCCGGTTATTACCTTGCCGGACTGGAAGGCCTCGGTATATCTTTCCTGGCAGGCTATCTTGTGTATTTGTTGCAAGTGTACTTTATTGCCCGGTTCAAATACAGTTTCAGGTTCGATAAAGTATTTGTTAAAGTTGCCACAATACAAATCGCCCTGGGTGTTGCATGCTTTCTTATTTTGCGTACGCTCGAAACCCCCTGGACTTACCTTGCCGGTTCGGCCATAATAGCCCTTTCGGCTGTGTATTCATTTATCGAACTCGATAAGCGCATCGGAATTAAAGAAATAGTACGTAACCAGATAAAACGGTTTGTAAAATAATTCCCAAACAACGAAACCCTATGAATATGGAACCTCTGGTATCTGTAATAGTTGTAACTTATAACTCGGCTGAGTTTGTACTGCAAACACTCGAAAGTGTGAAGGAACAGACATACCGGAATATCGAGCTTATTGTTACCGACGATTGCTCGAAAGACAATTCCGTTGAAATCTGCGAAAAGTGGTGCCGCGAAAACCAAAGCCGCTTTAAAAGGGCAATGGTAATAACAACACCCTTCAATACCGGCATACCGGCAAACCTAAACCGCGCAGTAAAAGCAGCACAGGGCGAATGGATCAAAGGCATTGCCGGCGACGATTTGTTCTTTCCCGATGCCATTGAAATATTCATGGATGCTTTTAATGCCGATACAAGAAGCGAAAAATCGGTTTTTCATGCCCGCATAGCACCCTTTAACGATAACCTCGCGGAAGAGCCGGTATTTTCCGATGCCGAAAAAATCAAAAGTGAAAGGTTTAACCAGCCAGGTACAAGTGCTTCCGAACAATTTACCATATTGCTGCGTTTCTGTCCTGTATCGGCTCCTGCTGTATTTATAAAAAAAACGGTTTTGGAAGAATTGGGCTACTACAACGAGAAATATAAATTTTGGGAAGACCGGCCAATGTGGCTGAAGATGACATCAAACGGAATTAAGCTCCACTATGTCGATGCCCCTGTGGTTAAATACAGGCTGCATACAGGGTCGGTACAGAACAATGCCGGAAATACCCTGTTCAGCCGTACCCTTTTATCGATGATGGAAGCCTATCGCGAAATAATTATCCCCTATCTTACACGGCAGGAGCGGTTTTTATATAATTATCTTTTTGGTGTGAGGAAGTTGTTTTTTATACTTTTCAGGAACAAAAAGAACTTTCTTACCGCCGCATCTTATAAGCTTTTAAGTATGTGCGCCGAAAACCGGCTGAATAAAATAAAAAGCCGTTATTCGCCCTGATTTGTTGATTTTTACTGTTTTTAGGGCTGAACTAAAGTTATTTTGCCAAAACAAACTGTAGTTTTTGTTATTTTTGATAAAAATAATCGAAGAATGGAACCTAAAATTTTCAACCTGCCCAAAATACTTGATGTACGCGGAAATTTATCGTTTATTGAGGAAGAAAGCCATTTGCCTTTTAAAATACGCCGTGTTTACTGGATTTACGATGTGCCAGGGGGCGAAATACGCGGGGGACACGCATTCAGGGAAACCGAAGAACTTATTGTTGCCCTGTCGGGCAGTTTCGATGTGGTACTAAACGATGGCGGACAGGAACACAGGTTCCATCTTAACCGTTCGTATTACGGATTGTTTGTGCCAAAAATGTTCTGGCGCATGATTGAGAATTTCTCAACCAATTCCCTCGCATTGATAATTGCATCGACCGACTATTCGGAAGGTGATTACATAAGGGACTTTGACGATTTTAAAAAAATAAAATCAAAACCATGAAATTTGTTTCCAATATACATAGCTGTAATGTTATTGAACTTACAAAAATCCACAACCCTGCCGGAAATATTACCATAGTGCAGAATGGCGAAAACGAATTTTTTAACACCAAACGTGTTTATTATTTGTACGATGTGCCCGGTGGCTCCGAAAGGGGCGGCCATGCCCATAAAGGGCTCTATCAGCTTATAATTGCTGCGAGCGGTTCGTTCGATGTAATTATCGACGATGGGCGAAACAAAAAAATTGTACACCTCAACAGGCCCTACTACGGTCTTTATATTGTGCCTGGAATATGGCGCGAAATAGTGAACTTTTCATCGGGGGCAATTTGCCTGGTGCTTGCCTCGGAAAAATACAGCGAATCGGACTACATCAGGGAATACACCGATTTTAAAAACTATGTCAACTCTTCACCCAACGGCTGATATACAGAGCGCCCTCATTGGCGAGGGGACAACAGTATGGCAATATGTGGTAATCCTTCCGGATGCAAAAATTGGTAAAAATTGCAATATTAACGCCCATTGCTTTATCGAAAACGATGTAATTATCGGCGACAATGTTACCCTTAAATGCGGCGTTTACCTGTGGGACGGCATTCGTATCGGCAACAATGTGTTTATTGGGCCAAACGTAACCTTTACCAACGATAAATACCCTAAGTCGAAAGAATATCCGGCCGAGTTCCAGAAAGTTATTATAGAGGATGGCGCTTCTGTTGGAGCCGGGAGCGTAATACTCGGCGATATTGTTATTGGCCGCAATGCAATTATAGGCGCCGGAAGCCTTGTAACGAAAAATGTCCCGGAAGGCCAGGTTTGGATGGGCCACCCCGCCAGGTTTATTCGTTTTGTTTAGTTGGTTTTACTGAGCCAAAGGGGGGCATGTGTAGGTTCTTCCGAATCTGAAAAATGGTATTGTTTGAGACAAATACGAATATCGATGATATTGTATAAAACAAGGCTTCTTCCAGAAGTTTATAAATTAAAATTGTCCAGTTTCTTTACCGAAGTTCAAGAAAATTGTTTGTACCCTGCTTTAGGCCAAAAACCGTTATCTGTAAACGTTCAAAAAACCACATATATTAGCGCTTAGCAATCAAATTCTGAAATACGTGTAAAAGAATTACCCTTTAATGGAATAAACGCTTTCCGGTGTCGAACCGAAAAAAAATACTGTTTATCTTCGCAACCATTAATTAGTATATAAAATTTTTAACTCATTAACATCTTATCTGAAAATGAACATTGCAGAAATTAAACAAAATGTGCAGGCATACATCAGTGAAAACACTTTCGCCAGCAAAGATAAAATCACCGAAAGCACACTTGTTTTTAAAGAAGGTTTTCTCGATTCAATGGGCCTTGTTATGCTTATTACTTTCCTGGAAGAAAAGTTTGGTATTGAAACAACCGATGCCGATATGGTAGAAGAAAACTTCGAATCGATAAATGCCATTTCTGAATTTGTAAGCAAAAAATTAGCCTGACAAGTATGTGTGGCATTGCAGGTATAATTAACTCAGGAGAACGCGACAGCAGGCTTTCGTTAGTGAAGAATATGCTCTCGCGCATACATTACCGGGGTCCCGATGAAAGTGGTATTTACCATTGCGCAAAGGCTACCTTGGGAAATGTGCGCCTGAGCATTATCGACCTTTCAGGCGGGCAACAGCCCATTAGCGATTCGTCGGGGCGTTACTGGATAGTTTTTAATGGCGAAATTTTTAACTATATAGAGCTAAAAGCCGATTTGGAACAAAAAGGCTATCGCTTTAAAACCACATCCGACACCGAAGTGCTTGTGCAGTTGTACGCTGTTTATGGCAAAAATTGCCTGGAAAAACTTATCGGCCAGTTTGTGTTTGCTATCTGGGACAACCAAAAGGAAGAACTTTTTATGGCCCGCGACCGGGTAGGCATAAGGCCGCTTTTTTATCATTACCGCAACAACCAGCTTACATTTGCTTCGGAAATTAAATGCATATTTGAAAACCCTGCAATCGAAAGGCAAATTTCGAAAGAGCGGCTGGGCCAGGTTTTTACCTATTGGACAACCATTACCCCGGCATCGGTTTTTGACGGTATCGACGAATTGTCGCCCGGGCATTACCTGGTATGGAACAAAAGCGGGATAAAGACAGAAAGGTACTGGCAACTAACTTTTTCGCAGAAAAACAAAAGCCTAAACCCCGACGACTACATCGAAGCATTCGATGAATTGTTTGCCGACTCTATAAGAATAAGGCTCAGGGCCGATGTGCCTGTGGCAGCATACCTTAGCGGAGGCCTCGATTCAAGCGCAACGGTTTCGTATATCAACAAAATCGAACCCAAAGTACTAAACACCTTCTCCATAACTTTCGGCGAAAAAGATTTCGATGAAAGTTCGTACCAGAACGAGGCGGTAAAATACTTCAACACCAACCACAAGTCGATAAACTGCACCTCGAAAGATATTGCAGAGTATTTCCCAAAAGTGGTATGGCACTCCGAAATACCCATGATACGCACTGCGCCCACACCCATGATGCTCTTGTCGAAGCTCGTGCGCGACAACAACATTAAAGTTGTTATTACAGGTGAGGGCGCCGACGAAATGCTTGCCGGTTACAATATTTTTAAAGAGAGCGAAGTACGGCGTTTTTGGGCGCGTAACCCACAATCGGCTTTCAGGCCGTTGTTGCTTACGAAGCTCTATCCGTACCTGCCGCAAATGCAAAATGCCAATCCGAAAATGTTGAAAATGTTTTTCGGATATAAGCTCGAAGATACCGCCAACCCTTTGTATTCGCACCTTCTGAGGTGGAACAACTCGGGGCATATCAGTAAATATCTTTCGGGGCAGTACAGCCTGAGTGGCAACGGGTACGATCCTAAAAATGAAATAAACCGTATCCTGCCCGAAGGCTTCTCCGACTGGGACTCGCTTTCAAAAGCACAATGGCTTGAAAGTACCGTTTTTATGTCGGGCTACCTGCTTTCGACCCAGGGCGACCGCATGGGAATGGCAAACTCCATCGAAGGCCGCTATCCGTTTCTCGACCACAGGCTTATTGAGTTTCTAGCCGATGTGCCCTCGTCGTTAAAATTAAAAGGATTACAGGAAAAATACCTTTTAAAGAAACTGGTGGCCGGAAAAATACCCGATTCTATTCTCAAACGCTCGAAACAGGCTTACAGGGCGCCAATTGCTTCGGTATTTTTCTCCGATAACCTGCCCGACTACATTAAATATATGTTGTCCGACGGGTATCTTGCAAAAACCGGCATGTTCAATCCCGAAAGCGTAAAAGCTTTGATTAACAAAATAAAACAAACAAATAATGCAACCGAAACCGAAAACATGGCCATAGCAGCCATTGTTTCGTCGCAAATGCTCCACTATCAGTTTATAGAGAATAAAAACGAAGGGCTGAGCGTAAACAAATTAGTAAACCTTAAATTAATAGAACAATAAAACGTTTTACCATGAATACAAAAAAACCTTTCTCGAAGGATATTATTTACCTCGAAAATGTGGCAGAGGTAACAGATAAAATTGTTGAAAAGCTCCGTATCGACGTAAACCAGAAGCTACGCCGCTTTGGTGGTGTTGTCGGTATCAGTGGCGGCATCGATTCGTCGGTGTGCCTGGGGTTGGCGGCCAAAGCCTTTGGCCCCGATAAGGTTACGGCCATAATGATGCCCGAGAAAGACTCGAGCCCCGAAAGCGAAATGCTGGCACGTAAATTAGCTGCCGCATTCGGTGTAAAATCGCTGCACCTCGACAATATTACCGGCGCCCTCGATGGTTTCCGCTGTTACGAGAGAAGGGACGAGGCCGTAAAAAGGGTTTTCCCCGAATACGATCCCCGTACCTACAAAATGAAAATTGTAGTGAAACAACGCGGGCTGTTTAACAACCTTCCCCCAATGTTTTCGCTTACCATTATTGCCCCCGACGGAAGCCAGAAAGACAAACCCCTGCATACAAACGAGTACCTGCAGATTGTTGCTTCGTCGAATTTTAAACAACGCTCGCGCATGACAACCCTCTATTATTACGCCGAAGCACTGCACTATGCCGTTATTGGCACACCCAATAAACACGAGCAGGAACAGGGGTTCTTTGTAAAATATGGCGATGGCGGCGCCGATGTTATGCCCATTGGCAACCTTTATAAAACACAGGTTTACCAGTTAGCCAAATATCTGGGCGTACCCCAGGAAATTATCGACCGTACGCCAACTACCGATACCTATTCGGCCGAACAAACCCAGGAGGAGTTCTTCTACCAGCTGCCGTTTGAACTTATGGACCGCTTCTGGTACGGATATGAAAACGGTTATTCGCCCGAAGAAGTAGCAAAAGTTATGGGCGAAACCCCCGAACGTGTAGCTGCCTTGTACAATAACTTCGAACGCAAAAGAAGGACTACCGACTACCTTCGCATGGAACCAATAAGGGATTATTACAGGGGTTAATTCTGAAAGTATGAATGCATTCGATTTCTTTTTTGAAAATACGGCCACGAACAAAAACCTGTTCCTGGTTGGGAAAGAAGAACTCCCGTTTAACGAACTTTACCTGAAATCGGTTGCTTTGGCTGGTTTTATTAAAGAGAGGGTAGGGGATAGAAAGAATATTATTCTTATTTCGCCGAACAATGCATTCTTCCTCACAGCTTACTTTGCCATTATCAAGTCGGGGAACACCTGTATTCCCCTCGACCCGGCAATTGAAGAAGAAAAGTTTAAATACATTGCCGATATTACTTCGGCCGAAATACTGTTTTGTGCCGATCAGGTAAAAAACAGGTTGGCGCCTTCGGTGCCAGCCTGTTTTACACCCGGCGATGTTTCTGAAATAAACCATAACGATGTTGTCTTTAAGGCCGAAGAGAATTTCGACAGGGAGCGTTGTGCCGAAATTATTTTTACCTCGGGTTCTACCGGGGCGCCCAAGGGTGTAATGCTTTCGCACAAGAACCTTGTTGCAAACACAGTTTCAATTATCAGTTATTTGGGGCTAAACGAAACCGACCGTATGTTGGTGGTTTTGCCCTTTTATTATTGCTATGGTTTATCGCTCTTGCATACACATTTACGGGTTGGTGGTTCAATTGTGCTGAACAATTCGTTCATTTTCTTAGGCTCGGTGCTTAACGATTTGATTAACCATAAATGTACCGGTTTTGCAGGGGTACCCAGTCATTTCCAGATATTGCTCAGGAAATCCGATTCGTTTAAGAAGACCCATTTTCCCCACCTGAAATATGTTACCCAGGCAGGGGGCAAGCTGGCGCCGGTATTTATCGACGAGTTCCGCGAAAGCAAGCCCGAAGTAAAGTTTATTGTTATGTACGGGCAAACCGAAGCAACAGCACGCCTCTCGTATTTGCCTGCCGGGCTGTACGAACAGAAAAAAGGTTCGATGGGCAAAGGCATTCCCGGGGTTACTTTAAGGGTTGTTGATGAAAACAATAACGACATTACGCCCGGCGAAACCGGCGAAGTTATTGCCCGGGGCGACAATGTTATGTTGGGCTATTTTAAAGATGAAGCCGGAACTTCCGAAACTATTCGCAACGGATGGCTGCACACTGGCGATTTAGGCACAGTTGATACTGAAGGCTATATTTTCCTTACTGCCCGTAAAAAAGAAATTATAAAGGTTGGGGGGAAAAGAATAAGCCCGAAAGAAATCGAAGCAGTTATATTTTCAATTCCAGAAGTGGTCGATTGCACCATTGAAGGTATCGATGACGATATTCTGGGCGAGGCACTTAAAGCCACTGTGGTGGTGAATAACTGCAAAAATATTTCTGAAGAACAAATAAAACAACACTGTGCCAAAAACCTGGCGCTTTACAAAATACCGCAGGTGTTCGATATTAAAGAACAAATAAACATGAGCGCCACCGGTAAAAAAATTAAGAAACTGGTTAATTAACCAGCAATTTCTAAAACAAAAAAAATGGCAGCGCCAATGCAAAGCCGAATAATAATAAGTTAATAATCAAACCAATTATAAATGGAAAAAGTTTATGTAAAATGCAATTATTGCGGGGCCGACGATTATAAAGTAGTTTTCCCCGAGGGCAAGGCCCAATTGCACCAGATTGTGAAATGCAACCACTGCGGGCTTATGTACGCCAATCCGCAAACAACCCACACAGTTGGCGGAAAAGTATCGCTCGACGAGGGGCTTAACGATAATATTGAAGAACTTGAAAAAGAACTGGCCGATTTTATCCCCGATAAAAACCAATACCTGAAAAAACAATATATTCAGCAGAAAGACTACCTTAAAGTACTCGATTATATCGATAACAGGCCCAAAGGTACCCTTCTGGACATAGGTTCTTATACTGGTGTGTTCCTGAACAGTGCCAAAGAACGCGGATGGGATACCCTCGGAATTGAGCCACTAACAAAGCCACGCCTGTATTCCGAAAAAGAGTTTGGGCTGAAGGTACTTTCCACTCCTTTCGAAAAAAGCGATATTGCCGACGGGAGCATTGATGTGGTTGTGTATTTTCATGTTATTGAACACGTTTACGACCCAAAAGCCTTTATACTAAAATCGCACCAGGTACTTAAAAAGGGCGGCTTACTGGTGATGGAAACCCCTACTTACGATTCGTTTATGTTTAAGCTGTTGCGCCACCGTGAACGCAGCGCAAGGTGCGACGGGCATATTTTCCTGTTTACCACAGAAACATTATCAAAACTTGTAGAATCGTGCGGGTTTAAAGTTGTTAAGCACGACAAGGTTGGACGCACACTGTCGGTTGACAGGTTGTTCCATAACTTTGGCATAATTACTGGCTGCAAGAAATTCTTTAATTTTATAGCCACTAAACTCAGGTTGGATAAATTTACAATTCACCTGAACATGAGGGATATGCAGCGTATATATTGCGAAAAGCTGTAAGGTTTTTATTGCCGGCCTTTTTGTGCTTAAATTGTTTTGTCGAAAAGGCCGTTGGTTTTCCTTGTTGCCTTTTTGCTTTAAATAGGCAATTTTATCCCTGATGTTGTTTAAAGCCTTTGGCTTACTTGGTTTTGCCCGCTCATTTAAGGGTGTCAATAAAAATGTGTCCAACTTGTTTAATAGAGAATGAAGCGGATTTTACTGGTAGTATTAGTTTTATGTGCCATACACTTCTGGGGGTCTGTAAGGGTGCCTAAGCACTACTATAACCTAACCGATTTATTCTCGCTGGCAGTGTTTGGGTTTAGCTTTGTTAAGCAATATAGCAACAAAGGCTTGCTCTTTCGAAATGCCATAATTGTGTATTTTATCGGCATTTTTTTAAATGTGCTGTCGGCATACTTTAATAACGGGCAAGGGCCAAAAGATACCATTTTGTCGGCAGGCAACCTCTATTTTATCCTTATGTATTTTTGGTTGCACGAAAATAAAATTGAGCGTAAAGACCTGGAAACCCTCATTGTTGTGTTTGCCATTTTATATACCATATTTTACCAGATGCAGATCGATGCATTTCCGCGCCGACTTTTCAGGGGCACCCTTTTTGCCGACAGGGGCACAATAAGGCTGAGGATGCAGGGCGCCGGTTTTATGGTTTTGTGTTACTTTATGTTCCTTAACAGGTATTTAATGTATAGAAAACTGCCACACATTTTGCTGGCAATGTTCTTTCTGGTAATAATAATTAAAGGTGGAAACCGAACTTTTCTCGCTGCTACGGCACTGCTTACCGGTATTACTTTCCTGAAACTGGTGAAATATTCGCCCACCAACTATTTTCTTATCCTGCTGGGGGTTATAATGTTTATCGGGGTTTTGCAAATGGAAGAAACTTCCATGATTATCCAGAACATGATTGAAACAACCGAAAACCAACAGGAACAGGGAGATCGCTATATCCGCCGCATGCAGTTCGAATACTTTACAAACGAATATCCTCAAAATGCCTCGTATTATATTTTTGGGGGCGGGTTCCCCGGGGGCTATGGCTCATACGCTAACCGAATGGGCTATATGGTAGAAGCTTTTGGTTTTTACTGGGTAGATTTAGGCCTGCTGGGCTTTTACCTGGTTATGGGCTTGTTAACAACGCTCGGGCTGCTGTTGTGGTGTGTGAAAGGGATGTTTATAAGGCTTACGCCCGAAAATTTATACCTCAACATGTACCTGGCATTTTTGGTACTATCGTCGAACATAGTTATCGACGAAATATTTGCCCCCGGTATTTTTGGCATACAGGCAATAACTTTATACCTCATCGACCTGGCACGCCGCGATTACCTTGAAGGCAAAAAGCCTGCCGTGGTATTGCCTGAAGGGGCTTCGCTTGCAGGGTGACAGGTTAATGTTTTAATGATTGTGTAATTTATATTAAAAATTATATACAACCAGACTAGAGAAAACAAAAATGGACAAAGTAACGGTTTGCATATCGACAAGAAGGCGCCCCGACGGGCTGATGGAACTTTTGCAAAGCATAAATACCATTAATTTGCCCGAAAATACCGAGCTTTCAATTGTTGTTGTTGAAAACGACAGTCAAAGCGTTTCCGATAAAGTAGTGCAGGAATTTGCGGCGCAAAGCCGTTTTAAAACAAACTACTATCTCGAAACCAATCAGGGTATTTCGCATGCCCGCAACCGATCGGTAAAAGAAGCCGGCAATTGCGATTTTGTTTGCTTTGTTGACGACGACCAGATTGTTGACAAAAACTGGATGGCCGAACTTATGAAATGCCAGCGCGAGTATAATTGCGATGGCGTTTCGGGTGCTACCCCGGCACTTTTCAGGTTCGATGTGCCCGAATATATTGTCGATCACCATAAAGATATCGAAAAACCTTATGGCGAAATTGTTAAACAAGCAGCAACCGGCTGCCTGCTTTTACGAAAAAGCCTTGTTGACAAGCTCGAAGGGCCTTTTGATATCCGCTTGAACTTTACCGGCGGCGAAGATTTTTTTATGACTTCGCAAATAACAAAAATTGGTGGCATAATACGCATTAACCACAAAGCCATTTCGCACGAAATTATTCCTCCCGGACGCACCACCGTTAAGTATGTAATGAAACGTACTATTCGTACTGCAAATACACAACTTATAGTAAGGTCGCTCACCGGGGAAAAGGTTTCGAAAGTGAAAATCCTGCCCCATATTCTGGGCAGGCTGCTTTTGGGTATTGTTGTTTTTGTGCCCTATTATTTGTTTGGTAAGTCGAACAAACTCCTCGGGCTTTTTAAAATTTGCTATTCCATTGGCGGCCTGATGTTTGTTTTTGGCCGCAGCAACAGGTTTTATAAATAATTGAAACAATTGATAAATCGTCTAACCCCATATAAACTATGCTGAAAATTGCCATTGTTAGCGGGCCTGAGAACGGCAGCCCCAAGGTGCTGTCGGCAACACTTGAGAAGTTTATCCTTAACACGGGAAATTATGCCCGCAAGTTTTACAGGGTAAAGGCCCTTACACGCTTGTTCCCTGCAAAAACGGTAAACGAAAACAAATTACTTTGGATTGTTTTTAAGTTGTTGCATTTTATTGGTGACAGCCTGTTTTTCTCCAGCCTTAAAAACTTCGATGCCGTTATTGTTTGTTCATGTACACCGTATGCGTTTTATAAACACTCATACAATGTTAAAGCTTTCAAAAAAAAGATTGACAATAAACCGGTACTCTATTATGCTGTTCAGTACCTCGAAAATTCGCCAACTATTAAAAAACGACTTGTTGAGGGCGGGCACGATTTGCTTGGCAGGTACGACTGGCACCTGACCGTTTCCCCAATTACTGAACTCAGGGGCACACCGGCACCCCCCTGGAGCCAGATAGGCCTTTACCTTAAAAGTTCGGGGTTGGTGCCCATGCCGCGCAAAGAGTTCCTGGTAGTAGTGGACTTTCTGAGGCCGGGGTATGAACAATACCGCGAAATACAGCTTAAAGTGCTGAAAGAACTAAACATAGCCTATATTTCGCTCGAAAAGCCCTATTCGATGGAAGAAATTAGGGCTATATACCAGAAAGCATCGGTGTATTTTATACAATTCCCCGAAGCCTACGGTATGCCAATTGCCGAATGTCTTGCCTGTGGTTCGTATATTGGTACGCCCCACTCGGCATGGGCAATGTCGTGGAGGCTCGACGAAAAAGTTGAAGTACACGGCCCCGGAACTTTGCCCGAATGCTTTTTGGTGTACGACAACGAAGACGATCTGAGGGAAAAACTTATTGTATTAAGGGACAAATACCATTTGGAAAATACCCCGAAAGCTGTTTTCGATAATTTCTTTGCCCACTATCCGTCGTTTTACGACGGCAACATGCCTGCACTGAAAGAGGTGCTGGGGCGCATTGAATCCGGAACAATTACGCACCCTTATTAACTGAATAAACTGCATTCAGCCTTTCGATAACCCGAATCATCAACAAAGTATCATGAGCAGGATTTATATATACCCAAAAAACGATTACAATACACTGGATGTGCCAAACCCTTATGTGTTGCATGTTGAGGAAAACCTGCAGAAAAAGCACACCCTGGTAAACGAAAAGCCAAACAATAAGGGTGTCGTTGAGTTGTTTCAGTTTTTACCCAAAACCGATGTTTATTTCTTTAACTGGATTGAAGATATAGCAACAAAACGCTTTGGGCTTATGCAATACCTGTTGTTTCCTGCTTTTTTGCTTCTGGCCGGAATGCTCGGGAAAAAAATAGTTTGGGTAATGCATAACTGGTACTCACACCAAAAAAGAAACCGCCGGCTGACAAGCAAAAGTTTTGATCGAATGGTAAGGTATTCCAATTTAATAATAACACACTCGCAAAGAGGGGTTGAACTTGTAAGGGAAAAGTTCCCGGCACATGCGCATAAGGTTAAATACATTGTTCACCCGGTTGAAGAATTGTTTTCCATAGCCGGTGAAAAACCCGTGAAGAAATTCGACTTCCTTATCTGGGGCACTATTTTTCCTTATAAGCGGGTGTTGGAATTCCTCGATTTTGTTAAAAAAAACCCAAAATTAGGCAAGGCAAAAATACGAATTACCGGTGTTTGCATCCCCGAATGGCAAAAGGCTGAAATCGAAAAGCATGTAAACAGCAATATAAGCTATATCGACGGGTTTCTCGACTTGAAAGACATTGCCCGAATGGCAAATCAGTCGGAGTATGTATTGTTTACCTACAACGACCCATCGGTTTTAAGTTCGGGTTCGCTCATGGACTCCATTCGCATGGGAGCTAAGATTATCGGGCCCGATTCCGGTGCTTTCCGCGATTTGAAACAGTACAGTTTTATGGAAACCTTTAATTCTTACGACGATATTGTTGATATATTCGAAGGCAACAGAATGTTCAAATTAACTAATTTCGACGAAACTGTAACATTCTGTGAACAGAACAGCTGGAAATTATTTGGCGATAAATTGTTTAAAGTTTCAGATGGAATATTATAATAAATACTTGCAAACAAACCCCTAAATTGTTCGAAATATGACCAAAATAGTTCTTGTTACTCCAATTCTGCAACATTACCGGCTTACATTTTACGATAAATTGTCGAAAACCCCGGGGTACGACTTGACCGTATTTTACGGCTATAAGAAAAGAGAAGACGGAAGGCCTAGTTACGAAGGAGAAACCAGCTTTAAAAGCATTGGCTTCAGGGAATACAAATACCGTGTGCTTCCTTTCGATATTGTTTACGATTGGGGCATGTACACCCAAATTAAGAAAATTAACCCTGATGTGGTAATTGTGCAGGGCATTGCCGGCGATTTGTCGTTGCGCCGCATTCTCTCGTGGGCTAAGCGAAAAAAGAAAAAAATAATTATTTGGGCATGTGCCTGGGAACCCGGAAGGGCAAAAGGATTGTTAATGAAGTTAAAGTATAAGTTCGTATCGACATTTTTTCACAAGGCCGATTATTTCCTTACATACAGTACCCATGCAAGCAATTACTGTATGAACCTGGGTATCGACAAGTCGCGAATTGAAACCTGCTATAATGGGATAGAAATTGAAGAAATGCAGAAAAACCAGGAAAAAATTGTAGCGGCAGCCCTTGATGTAAGAAAAAAACTGGAGCTCGACAATTATATTACCTTCCTTTACGTGGGGGGGCTTATTCTCGAAAAGCGCGTCGATTTGCTGGTTGATGCTTTTGCCCGCCTGCGGCAAAAATATAAAAATATAAAATTGCTTATTATTGGCGACGGCCCTTTGCGCCCACAGCTCGAAGAGCAATTGAAAAAGTACAACGACGAAAACATAAAATACCTGGGCCGTATAGTCAGTGAGGCCGATATTTACTTTGCCGCTGCCGACTGCTTTGTTTTGCCCGGTATTGGCGGACTGGCCCTTAACCAGGCCATGTTTTGGAAAAAAACATGCATTGTGAGCGAGGCCGATGGCACCGAAGACGATTTGGTTATTGAAAACCATTCGGGCTATAGGTTTAAACGCCACGATTTAGACAGCCTGGTTTCGGCAATGGAACGCAGGATTAACGAAGCTCCCGAAAAATTATCGGAAATGGAAGACAACAGCCGCCGTATTATAACTGAAAAAAGCAATGTTAACAATATGGTAAGCCATTTTGTAAATGGTATTAACAAACTCATTCAGTAAATAGCCATGAAATTTGTTGAAACAATAGGTTATAAAGTTTTTTCCGACAATTTGTCGCTGGTTCCCATAGAAAACACAAGCTGTAAGGTAATAAACACCATTAGTCCTAATTCGTATGGCGTTGCTACAAAAGACAAGGAATTTGAAAAAGCCTTAAAAACTGCCGATTACCTGGTACTCGACGGGGTTTATTTTGCTTTTGCATCAATAATGCTAAAAGGCAAAAACATAAAGGCCAACCAAGGCTGGGATGTGTTCCAGCATTTCATGGGCCGGCTCGAACAGAAGCAGGGCAGGGCATTTTTTCTGGGTTCGTCGGAGGCAACGCTCGAAAAAATAAGGGCCAATGCAACAGTCAATTTTCCGGCTGTTACAGTTGAAACTTACTCGCCGCCTTTTAAGCCGGAATTTTCCGACGACGATAACCTGAAAATGACAGAAGCCATCAATGCATTTAAGCCCGACATTGTTTTTGTGGGCATGACCTGCCCTAAGCAGGAAAAATGGGCAAGCAGCCACCGCGAAAAGCTTAATGCTGGCCTGGTAATAGCCATTGGTAATGTTTTCGACTGGTTTGCCGGTACACAGAAGCCTATAGCCAAAATCTGGTACAGGCTGAAACTGGTATGGCTGGTACGTATTTTTGTGCGCCCCGAAATTTTCAGGCGCAATATAGCTAACCAGATGAAATTCTTCTGGCATGTATTTTTAATATTCTTAAAACTTAAAAAATATGATTAAAGGATCTGTTATCGGCCTTGGCAAAATGGGCCTTTCGCATGCCGCAATTGTTGGGGCACACCCGAAAGTCGATATGGTTTCGGTATGCGATACATCCTCGATGGTTCTCGATGTTTTCAATAAGTTTACCAAAGTGAAAACCTATTCCGACTATGTTCAGATGATCGACAACGAAAACCTCGATTTTGTAGTGGTTGCCACCCCCACCAAGTTTCATTACCCAATTGTAAAATATGCCCTTGAAAAGGGCTTGCATGTTTTCTGCGAAAAGCCTTTTATGCTCAATTCGCAACAGGGCAACGAAATTGTTGGTTTAGCCGCAAAAAAAGGCGTTGTCAACCAGGTTGGCTACCACAACCATTTTATCGGCACTTTCAGGGAGCTTAAGCGGCTTCTTGGTGAAAACGTTTTGGGCGAATTATCGCATTTTAGCGGCGAAGCATACGGCCCGGTGGTAACAAAAGAAAAGGGGGGCACATGGCGTTCGAATTCTGCCGAGGGTGGAGGGTGCCTTTACGATTATGCCTCGCATGTAATTAACCTTTTGCAGGAAGTTGTGGGCCGTCCGTCGAAAGTGCATGGAACCTTACTTAAGAGTATATACTCCAAAGGCGTTGAAGATGCCGTTTATTCGCTTTTAGAACTCGATTCGGGCTTAACAGGCACCCTTTTGGTAAACTGGAGCGACGAAACCTACCGGAAAATGTCAACTTCAATAACTGTGCAGGGCAAAAAGGGAAAAATTATTTGCGATGCCACCGAAATAAAAATTTACCTTAAAGAAGCTGCCCCCGCGCAAAAGCTCGATAAAGGGTGGACTATAAAATACATAACCGATTTTGCCATACCGGTCGATTTTTATTTAAGGGGTGAAGAATATAGCGCCCAAATCGACTATTTCGTCGATTGTATAGGCGAAAACAAAAATGCCCGTTACAACACTTTCGAACAGGCATGCTATACCGATTCGGTAATTGAAATGATTGTTAACAACAATAAAATTTAAGAAGATGGAAAAAGTAATATTTGGAGACAACCAGTTTTTCGCGGTCAACCATCTTTCCGATGAAAAATCGAGGGCACAATCGATTCGTTTTAAAGACGACGAAGCTATAATCAGGGTGCTCGATCAGTCTATCGAAACCGGTATAAACACCTTTATGTGCACTACGCACGATCGTATAGCCAATATCTGTAAGCACATTCTGGCCAACCCTGAATCGTATAAAAACTACAAAATATACCCCTGTATGCCTTATGCCCATAAATACGCCAATGCTGTAACAGAACTCGGCATACTGGGCACTATTAAACAATACGTTCCTGGCAATATCTTTGGCACTTTTGCCAAAGGGGGCATGGCCTATTTGAGCAAAGATTTTTTAAAGCTGATGCAAATTCTTATCGATGCCGAAATGAAAATGTTTAAAGGTATCGATACACCGGTTATTTTTATCCAGAACGTAATTACCGATATGGTGCTTGGCCTTAAAATGTACGAGGTTTTTGCCGAATACGATGCTTATATCCGTAAAAAATACAATGCAGAACCCGGCTACATTACCATGAACATGCCGGCCTTGCTTGATGCGCTCGAATCGGTTGGCGTTAAAAACCCGGTAATTTGTTCGTCGATTAATAAAATTGGTTTTCGCATGTCGGGCGGCAAAGAAATTTACGAAAAATACCTCAGGGAAAAGCAATTCAGGCCTATTGCCATGCAGGTATTGGCTGCCGGGGCCTTACGGCCGAAAGAGGCTGTCGAATACCTTGGCCAATTCCCGAAAATTGAGTCGGTACTGTTTGGCGCATCATCGAAACCGCACATTCAGGAAACCAAAGAACTGATAGAAAAATATTTAAAATAAAACCATAATATAATGTCCCCATCTGGATAAAATCCAGGTGGGGCTGTTTATCTGGTTAAAAACTTTTAGGTTAAAGGGCCAACAGTTGTAAATGTTAGTAAATGTTTGTTATTATTTACCAAAACGTATGTATTTTAGGCCTATTGAAGAATTGAACATAATAGGCAAAAAAACTTGTATTGTGAAAAAGTAAAAGAATTGGAACTATCATATTTTTCCCATTCGGAAATTTTTTCAGATTGGTATTTACAGATCGAACGTCAGGTGTTGGAGGTACAGGTTTAAATGTAAAACAGGAAGATAATTATATATAACAGTCCAGTATTATTGCTTTAAAAGTATTTCAAAATACAGTTTATCAGGTTTTAATTAATTTCCGGTACAATGAATATCGAAGAGTTGCAGTCGAAAACACTCGATTATATCAGGTTCCCGATAAGCATTGGGGTAGTTTTTATCCACAATAGTTATGGGGGCGGCTTTGTCGATATGCAGGCTATCGATTACACGTCGTTAACTTCCGAAAACATTTACGATCTTTTCAGGGTACTTACCAAAACACTGGCTACTATTGCCACACCGTATTTTTTTCTTATTTCAGGATATTTTTATTTTCGGAAAACCGATACGTTTAATACCAGTGTTTACCTGTCGAAAACAAAAAATAGGGTGCTAACCCTTCTTGTCCCTTATTTTGTTTGGAATTTCCTGGCATTTTTTGTGCCATTGTGCACATCGTTGGTTAAAGGCACGTACGATGCATATATAAGTTCTTTCAGCGATATACACCCGTTGTCAATTTTCTGGAACTATAAATATTTCGAGCCATTTATCGATACCAACATTATCGGACAGCATATTTTTGAAACAGCACCCCTGAATGTGCCTTTATGGTTTTTGCGCGATTTGTTTATTATTTCGCTCCTATCGCCAGTGGTGTATTATTTTATAAAATACACAAAAATATACGGGGTTGTAATTCTGGGCTTATGTTATTTGTTAAGGTTATGGCCTACCATTACCGGTTTTAGCAGTATAGCCGTTTTCTTTTTTAGCCTTGGGGCCTACCTAGGCATAAACAAACAAAATCTCGTGGCCGAAGCACGTAAACACCGCTATGCAATTGTAATAATATGCATTGTTGCAGTAATACTCGATACTTACACAATGGGGCTTCCCATACACGTTCACCTTATTCGGCAGGTTTACAGGTTTTTTGGTTTGCTTGCAGTAATAGTTTTAGCTTCATACCTGCTCGAACGCGGATATGTTAAAGTGAGGGCCGACAGGCGTGTGGCCAAATCGTCGTTTTTTATTTATGTAGCACACGGGGTTTCGGTTTTGGGGGTTACGGTAAAAGTGTATTCCTATTTTTTTCAGCCCGATTCGCCTTTGTTAAAAGCAGTAGTTTACATGTCGATTTCTGTTACAACGGTTGTTGTATGCTATTTCGGTTATGTTTTGCTTAAACGCCTGTTGCCAAAAACACTTAACATTATTACAGGGCACAGGTAGGTTCTTAAAATGTTCAAAGTTCAAAGTTCAAAGTTCAAAGTTCAAAGTTCAAAGTTTAAAGTTCAAAGTTCAAAGTTTAAGTGAACAGTAAACGGTGAACAGTTTTTTTTAAATTTGTATTCCCTAATTTTTAATTATTAATTTCCTTCATTTTTTTCATTTCTTTAATTCAACTCATTTCTTCATTCTTTCATTTCTTAACCTTAGCCTCGACCTTTATCAGAATAAACAATTTCTTAAATAAAAATACATGTAGGAGTTATAATGTATTAAAAAAAATAGTAGCTTCGCGGCGATAATCAACACGAATGAATAGTATGGACGAAGGCCCGTATCATAAGCGTTTTACAAACACAATTTAGAGGGGGCCTTTGTATGTGCTTCCTTTAAAGAAAAATCTCATAGGAGGCACAGTTATGATTAGAATTTTTAAGAGCCTGGGGGGCTATATCGAAATTCCTGCCGCACAGAATGGCTGTTGGCTAAATGTTACCAACCCTACAGCCGACGAAATTCAAACCCTGATACACGATTTTTCGATGCCTGAAGATGTCATTCAGGATATACTCGATACCGATGAACGCCCGCGTTTAGAGTATGACGATTTCTGGTCGCTGATAATCTTGCGCATACCAGTCCCGAGCCAAAGCAACGGAGTGCCCTTTTACACGGTTCCATTAGGGGTTTTTATGACCGAAAGTTTTACCATAACACTTTGCTCGGTGGTGAATGAAGTATTGCCCCCCGAAGAGCCATCGTTGTACAGGGAGCAATATCAGCAGGTTACCGATGTGTTAAACTTTACATTGAAACTGTTTTTAAGGGCAGCAAATGTTTATTTAAAATACCTTAAACAAATTAACCAGCAAACATCGTTAATAGAAACCGATTTAGAAAAGTCTATCAGAAACGAAGAGCTAAACCGTTTGCTGAAGATGGAAAAATGCCTGGTTTACTTTGTAACATCACTGAAAGGCAACGAACTGGTGCTTACAAAGCTTAAAAACCAAAAGAAAAACTCCCTTACAGAAATTAACGAAGATTTGTTTGAAGACGCAGTAATTGAAAACAAACAGGCTATAGAAATGTCGCAGATTTATTCCGACATACAAAGCGGGATGATGGATGCTTTTGCATCGGTAATTTCTAACAACCTGAACGTTGTGATGAAGCAATTAACATCGATTTCCATTATATTAATGATACCTACATTAATAGCCAGTATCTATGGTATGAACGTTGTAAACTTCCTCGAGAACTGGCCAATGGCTTTCCCGGCTATATTAGTGGGGTCGTTCCTTATGGCATATCTGGGCATTTTATTGTTCAAGCGAAAGAAGTGGTTTTAATATTCGTTTCAAAAATTTCTAAAATGTATGAAAGAGGGCTTTTATGCTGTGGGCTTGCTCGTATTATCGAATACTTTTATGACATTCGCCTGGTACGGCCACCTGAAATTTAAAGAAATAAAATGGTTTGCCATGCTGCCCCTTATTGGCGTAGTTTTGGTAAGCTGGGGCATTGCCCTTTTCGAATATTTCTTTCAGGTGCCTGCAAACCGTATTGGTTACAAAGGCAATGGCGGCCCTTTTACATTGGTTGAACTGAAAGTTATCCAGGAGGTTATTACGCTAATAATTTTCACAGTGTTTTCGCTGCTTTTTTTTAAAACCGAAAGTTTTCGGCTGAACCATTTTATTGGGTTTGTTTTTTTGGTGCTGGCAGTGTATTTTATCTTTAAGAAATAGGGCATATTTTGTTACCGAAATGCATTTTCTGATCAAGGCAAACTTTTCGCCATTATTTCTGCAATAAAAACAGATTATTTGTATTTTGTGGCTCTTTTTAACCTGCTGTATTCAAATATTCTGCCTATAATCAGAGCTAAAGCAGTGGCTGTTCCGGCGAATAACGGAATTAACACGGTTTAGTTACATTAATTTTTTATAAAAAGGCCAGTGTAACTTAATCGAAAACAGGTTTAAAGATGATATTTAAGTATAAGCAATGTTAAATTATGAAAACCGTAGATTATTATAGCAAACCATTATTGTTCCTGATAAAACACTTGTTAAGCATAGAACTTTTATTAATTCTTTTTAGCCTTGCCGGTTTATATCTGCACGAAAGAAAAGCCAGCCAGGGCGAAATGGTTATGATTGTAAGCCTTATAAGCCTGGCAGTCTTGTATTTCCTGTCTGGATGCAAACCCTTCAAAAATAGCAGTAGTTACGAGGTTTTTTATGCAAAACTTACCGGTTTGACCCTTTCGGCAACCTGCATTGCTTTATTGTATATGTTGCTTCAATGGCCCGGTGCTTCTATGCTTTTGTTGGTAAGCCTTACGGCTGTAATTTTTAATTTGTTTGTTTTTTTGTCGGGTGTTTTTATTTTTAAGAAACTGCGCAGCATTGAAAAAAGTTTTGTTTACCGTCTTATCTTAGCATTGATTTTTCTTGCAATATTGTTTTTCTCGCCATTAAACCAGCACGGGGGCAATAGCTATAAAAAGAAAATCGATAAAGCAGAAAAGTTCCGGAAAATAAGCCGCGAGGCCCTGCCATAGTCTTATTTTTGTTTGTTTACAGCACACCAGATTGTTATTTAGAAATTTTAAACCTTCTTTTTCCTATGACAACCAACAGATATCTCATCAGCTTAATTTTTTCCTTGTTTATATACGGAAATAAGCTATGCAGCCAGTCGTTGCAGCCGGGCTTTAACAAAAGTGAGCTGCTCGAAGCTATGTATGTTTCGGTACGCACTGGCAGCGATTCATCGTTCTATACCGGCACACTCGAAACACCCGAACCTCGTTCAAAAAGGGTTTACCAATCGCCGGAGACAGGCTTAAAGAACTTGTGGGAACTTTGGGTTTCCGAAAACCAAACAGCAATAATCAGTACACGTGGCACTGTTGATTCCGACACAAGTTGGTTGGCCAATAACTTTATGGCCATGTTGCCTGCCCACAGTTACCTTGTATTAGCTGTTGGAGATACATTTCGCTACCAGCTTGCCGAAAACCCAAAAGCGGCTGTACATGCAGGCTGGCTTTTCAGTACAGCCTTTCTGGTGCGCGATATGCTCCCAAAAATCGATTCGTGCTATCGTTCGGGAATTAAAAACTATATAATTACAGGGCATAGCCAGGGTGGTGCTATTTCGTACCTGGTATCAGCTTATTTTCTCGATTTACAGAAAAAGGGGCTGTTGCCTTCCGATATATGCTTTAAAACCTATTGTACGGCTGCCCCAAAACCCGGAAACCTGTTTTTTGCTTACGATTTGGAATATGCCGCCCGGGGAGGTTGGCTCTTTAATGTAGTAAACCCTAACGACTGGGTGCCTGAGGTGCCTTTTTCCCTGCAAGCCCTTAACGACTTTAACAGCCTGAACATCTTCTCGTATATCAGGGACGAAACAAGTAGTACCTTCAGGCGAATGTTTGTTAACCACTATCTCGAAACCAGATTTAACACAGCATCAAAACCACAAAAGGAATACATCAGAGAATTTGGCGCAAAAAAAGAGAAAGAATTAAAGAAGCTTTACCCGGGGTTTATGTGCCCGGAATTTTATCCTACGGCAAATTACGTGCGTACAGGAATAACCATAGTTCTTAAGCCAAACCATGAATATCTGAAAAAATACGACACACCCGATGCCGGGGCATTCCTTCACCACATGCACCACCTGTATATCGACCTTATACGCGAATTAGAGTGATAAAGCCTTAGCCTTACTTTTCTTTTGCCAGAAAGTAATTGGCAACAAACTGGTAGCCAACAAACAGCAGGATAAATATTACTGTCAGGCTGTTTATTGCCTCATTGCTTTTAAAACCAACAACGAACGACAACACCCCGGTAATAAACATAATAGTTGAATAGGTAATAAGCGCGTATCGCGATTTTTTACTTTCCCCGGAAAGCATACTTCCAAATGGCACCATCATAATAATGCCAAAAGCGGCCATTGCCAGAAAAACTTTGTCAGGCGAAACTGCATAAGCTATTAATGCCAAAATGCTTAATAAAACCGATATGCCGGTGAACATCGAACTTAGTTTTTCGGTTTTCGACAGCAAATACCGGCCGTAGAAATTAAACCGTAGGAAAAGGTTCGACAGCGGTCCAATTATCCAGGTTGAAAGGGCAAAAAGAACATATATAACAATAATAGGTACCACAACCGGGCGTAATGCGGGGTTTTCAATGGCAATTTTGTTGAAATACCTGAAAATAAGGTACAACCCAATAATTATTGCCCACTGCAATTTGCCTTTAAGGTTGTTCATAAAAAAGGCATATTTCAGGAACAGCCTGTAAACCATGTACCGGGCTTTTAATGCCTGCAACATGCCTGCTTGTGCATAATCAGAGTTAGGATCTAACCTGAGCGATTCCCTGAAATGTTCAAGTGCTTTTTTTGTATTGCCCTTTTCGAGGTGCGACCAGCCGTATGTTGCATGGGTCAATGGGTTTTCGGGGTCGAGTTCAAGGCTTTTGTCGGCTGTTTTAAATGCCTCGTCTTTACGTCCGAGCTTAATTAAGGCGGTTGAGCGGTTGTTAAGGCAAAGCAGGTTCTCCGGATCAATTGACAGGCCTTCTTCGGCAAGGCTAAGCATTCCTTTAAAGTCTTTTGTTGCCTCCTTTATGCTTGACAATACCCCGAAATAATCGGCATCGTATGGGTTTATCGATATAGCCTGGTTTAACATGCCGGCGGCTTCTTTATAATTTTTCCTGAGAATTTGTACCCTTCCCAGTAAATAATAAACGATATCGTCGTTGGGTGAAAGTGTAAGGGCGTTTTTCAGTACAGCTTCGGCATCTTTGTCCCTTTTTGTTTCAACATATACAATACCAAGCATTTTAAATGCATGGGCACTGTCGGGGTTGGCCGACAAATAGCTTTTAATTTCTTTTTCTGCCTCGTTGTACTTGTTTTGCTGAATTAATACCTGGGCCCGGTTTAATAAATCGCCGTTCATTGTTTTGGATATGTATTATTTTTTTATTTTCAAATAATTGAGAATGTCGTCGTACAAACCCGAATCGTTTGCATAGAGCGCATAATTTTTGGCTGTGTTGAACCATTCGCGCGTTGATGGCTTATGTTTCGAAATGGCATTTAGCAGGTCGCGGGTGGCGAGGGGCTTAGGAATGCCCGATTTAAAAGATTCCTGGAGTTTTTCCTCAATGCTTATATCGACAACTGCTTTAATATCGGCTCCGGAAAACGCATCGGATTTTTTTGCAAGTGCCTGGTAGTCGATTTGTTCCTGGGGCTTGCCTTTTAAAATAATCTCATAAATAACTGCCTTACTTTCGGTATCGGGCGGCTCAACAAAAATTATACGATCGAACCTGCCAGGCCTGCGAAATGCCGGGTCGAGGTGCCAGGGGGCATTTGTGGCACCGAGAATAAGCACCCCGTCGTTGTTGTTGTCAACGCCGTCCATTTCCGACAGAAACTGGTTTATCAGATGTCTTCCAGAGGCCTGGCGCATATCGGAGCGGCTTGCCCCCAGGGCATCAACTTCGTCGAAGAACAATACACAGGGGGTATTTCTGCGGGCAACCTCAAATATTTCGTGCAGGTTCCTCTCGCTGTTGCCTACCCACATATCGAGTATATCGTTTATGCCCACCGAAATGAAGTTCGACGATATTTCGCCTGCGGTGGCCTTGGCCAGGTATGTTTTTCCGCAACCCGGGGGGCCATAAAGCAAAATGCCCCCTCCGGTTTTTTTTCCGTAAGCCTTATACAAATCGGCATGTTGCAGGGGCTTTATAATTTTCAGGTCAATTTCGGTTTTTACCCTTGCCATGCCCCCTACATCAGTAAAATTTATGGCAGGTTTCAACAGAATCCGGGCTGAGTCTGTATTGTCCGTATCTTCTTCGGGTTCATGGCCTGGCCCCGAATAGTTCCTGAACATCGAATCGAGCTGTTCATCTTTAAATGCCGGGTCGAGGCTAACGATTTTTTGGTAAACACTACGCGATTTTTCGGTAAGCCCGTCTTCGAGCAGTGCCTTGCTGTACAATAGCAAAAATTGTATGTTTGAAGGCTTCGTTTGCAGCAATTCTTCGAGTATAACAATGGAAATTGAGTACTTTTTCTGTTGGTAATACACGTTTGCCAGTTTAAAACGGGCATTGCTGTTGTCGCCCGGAGCAGCAATTATTTCTTTTAGTTGTTGTTCAGCTTCGCTATATTTTTGTTGCTGCATAAACAGTTCGGCAAGCTGCATTTTCAGGGGCAGGTTGTTAGGCGAAAAACCTAACGCTTCGAGCAGGTTTTTTATCAAATCGTCGGTTGACATGTTATTGCTTAATTTTTCGCTAAAGATATTAATATTGACACAATAGGTACCTTGCCTGGGTATCTATTTACAATACAATTTTTATGTACCTTCGCTGAAATATTTTATTTGTAAGATGAAAAAAGCTGTTATTTATTATAGTTCAAGAACTGGCACAACCAAATATTTTGCGAACGCTATAGCCGGATTTCTTCGGTCGAAAAATGTCGAAACCTTTGTTTTTTCGATTTACGATATGCACAGTGTACAGATAAACGGTGCCGACTATGTTTTTCTTGGTTGCTGGGCGCATGGCCTGTTTGTTGCTTTTCAGCACCCCAACAGCGATTGGGTCCAGTTTGCCCAAAAGCTGCCCGGGCTCAGTGATAAGAAAGTAGCTTTGTTTACAACCTACAAACTTGCCACAGGCAGTATGTTTAAAAAAATGAAAATGCACCTTAAAGGAAAAACCGACGGTGCCGCTTTATGCCTGAAGTCGAGAAACACAAAACTTACAGAGGGGCATAAAACACAAATCGCAGATTTTTTAGGGCAAGGGAATTAATCTGCACTATTCACAAATTTACAGATTATTCAGATTTACATAAGATTAATCTGATTTAGTTGCACTTTCTTTTCGAAGAAAAGTTAGTGTAATATAATGGTAGCCAGTATAATAAGTGATATTTGGAAGTTAAGCAGGCAAAGGCATATAAAAAAGTATATCTATTTCAGCTTTTCAATCTGTTCTTTTAGTATTTCGCCCAGAAAATCCAATACAATTAACTGTTATTTAATCGTGAAGGCAAAATACACACAACTTATCTGTATTGCACAGGTTACTTTGTTCTCGCGGTTTATATATGTCTGAGACATATAAAATACCAGTTTGTTTTAAAGCTTATATTTCTCCTTTTGCCTTCATTTCGGCAATAATTTCATCGACACTTTTGCTTGAGTTGGGCAATACGTTTGCCGGGCATTTACCAACTTTCTGGCTTACCTGGTAACGGCGGCACTTGTTTCTTCCTTCTTCGCCGGCAAGGCAAAATAACGACTTGTAGGTTTCGGTGTACTGCGAACCCTGTAAAATACCACTAAATATAGGGCATTTTGGCGTGTTTGGACATTCTTGTGGGGACATGGTTAAAAATGTATAAGTAAAAATTAAATATTTAAACTGTCTAGAATATTTGGTAACGATAAAGCCGCTAAACCAATTATAGAAATGTAAATAATAATAAATACTAAATAAATTGCTGAAAGGCTAATGCCAATTATTGCCATTATACGGCCAGCTTTAAGATTGCCAAATCCATCGTATAAAAAAGGATTCTCGTTGTACATTTTAATAGATTTAGAAGAAATGGCAAGTGCGATAATTCCTAAAGTTGTTCCAATAATACCATAGCACCAACAGAAAACTATTGAAAGTATGCCAAGAACTAAAGTTGCTGTTGAGTTAGGTAACATTTGTTTAGAACTTGTTATCATGTTTTGTTGAGTTATATCTTGTTCCATGTTAAGTGTTTTTTTTATAGTTACAAATCAAATAAAAAGCTGAACGATTCGCAATTATTTTATTAACCAATAAGCCATCAATTTCGATAGCTTATTGGTTTTGTTGCAATTAATGAATCCCTTGAAGGATATTCCCGATTGAAAACAAGGCTGTTCCCATAAATGCAATTACAATAATTGCATAAAGCAGGTATATCGCCGACAATACCAGTCCGATAATACTCATTATTCGCCCAGCCTTCAAATTACCATAACCCAAATACATGTCGGGAGATTGGTTGTATAATACGACTGATTTTTTCGAAATAACAAGGGCAATAATTGCCAGTACAATGCCAATTATCCCCCAGGTCCAGCAGAGTACTATCGACAAAATTCCTAAAACCAGTGTTGCGGTTGCATTTGGCAATTGTTGTTTGTTCTGATTCATAATACGATGTGTTTAAGTTAGAATTTTATAAATATAATTTACTGTAATTATTATTGAATTAAATATAAATAGATATAATAAAATTAGATGACCTTTTTTATACTTAAATATGAGGTGGAGAAATAAAAAACCAAGCATGATGAGTATTGGTATAAGTGCCGGAAATGTTTTCAATGATAGTAGCAGGTCGCCCTTCAGTAAATACACTAGGCTTCGTTGAAAACCGCAGCCGGGACATTCAACCCCAAGGTATTTTTGATAAAAACACGATGGCATATTGTTTTCATAATAGTCGATTATCCTGCTCATTTTTTCTTTTTTCTTTTCCTTGCTTTTTTATTTAAAAAGTATCTCTCGCCATGCTGACAATTTCATGCTTTATTCAACTTTTGTAAGCACAATTCGGTCGTTAAGTTTTAAAATAAGTTCGGCGAAATAATACTTCAGCATTTTATACTCATCGGCCTCATATACAGCTTTTTTAAAGCAGTACTGGGCAATAATTGTAACCGAATTGTTTTGGCTTGTGGTATTGTAAGTTAGCGAAAAATTATTATTGTCGATTTTAACATCTGCCGGCAGGTATTCAACCGTGTAGCCTTCGGGCACCAAAACCATTGATGAATACCTGTGCATTTGCGGATAGGTGAAGTCTATAGGGTATTGTCTGTCTTGCTGTTTTAATGGGTTGTCTTTAATGGTTTCATTAATAAAAGGCCGGATATATATTTTATCGTTAACCCTGTCAACCGGCAAATTGCCTTTGTAGCTTACAATAAACGAACTGTTTCTTTCAAAAAAGTTGAAGGTTTTTATTTCGGAAACATCGGAATAATGTTTGTTTTCAATATATTGTTCAAGTTTTTTCTCGTCGTTGTTTAGTTGCTTTCGTAAATTAAATGCTTCGAAACCATCGGTGGTTATGGTAACTATAGCCCGAATGCTGTCGGCAGTGTTGTTGAGCCCGATAAATATGTTCCTGTTATTTGCCGATGGGGCTTTGTTTGCAAGTTCAATCCATTCTTGCGCCTTTTTCTTTACAACCAACCCCTTGTCGTTTATGCACTTTGGTGGTATTATTGAATAGGGGAGCAGCGGTTCGGTTGCATCGAGCATTAAAATTTCATCGCCTTGTTCGACAAAAACAACTATATAATTGAAAAAATGTACAAAAGGGAAATCGAATTTAATTTTTCCATTATCGCGTGTGCTAAGTAATACCGGGTATGCTGTAAAACCTGCATCTTGCACTAAACTTAGCAGGTGAAGGTTAATTTCGGCGCTATTGCCGGTTTTGGTTTTTTGGTATTCTTTAAAACTTTGAAGTGCAAACCAACTGTTTCTGCCATTCCAGCTGTAATTGGCCTTAACATAATCTGTTAGTTTTTCTATTAACTCCTTATCGGTAGCACTTTCGGTTTTAAGTTTAGCAATAATGTCATTGTGTTTGCCACTGGCTGATTTTATATACCTTCCAAAATCGTCGTCTTTCAGAATGTCGTTGCAAAGCTGGGGCCATGTTGAAAGCACCTTTGTTTCGACGCCATAAACATCATAGTATGCCGAAAGCTGAAAATCGAGCTTAATTATATAGTCATCTTGTGAAGTAATAAAACCTTCATCAACAAAAGCCGGCACATCGGTCATAATGTATTCGTGTATGTTTTCGTGGTACTCCAGAGGCCCGTAATAGCGAACCAGTCCCCTGTTTTCGTAATTGTTGTAAATGTCAAACTTTCCGGCACCCTGTAGCAGATATGTGTATTGGTAAAAGGGCACCATATCAACACGGTACATGCTGTACTTAACAGGTATTTCCCTTTGAAATTCCCAGTCGCGAAGGTAAAACTTGCTTGGCGATGTAAGGGTATATTTATATTCGATAACAGAACCGGCTTTTACATTTGGCAAAGCAAAAACGAGGTAATTCCACCTGTCGTTAATTTTTTGGGTAAAGGTGTTTTTAACATCAAGTTTTGTGGCTGTCATCATTTCGCCATTCTCTAAATTATAGGTTGTAGCTTCAATTTTGGTTACTGTTTCATATATGTCATTGTCCTGGTGATATGGAATTTTTATTTCGGCATATTTTAAGCCGGCATCGGTGAAAATTTTAATTTTGGTGCTTCGTTCAAAAACCACATCGAAGCTGTTGTTTTCGTTGTGCATGAACCGCGAGCGCCCGATGTCGTACAAAACTGCTGCCTGGGCAGAATTGTCGCCCGGATATTGGGCAAGCCTTATCTCGTCTTTTGTAACCTTTCCGTAATCTTTCGAAAAATTCTGGGAAAACAAATAACCCGAACAAAGCAGGGTTAATGTAAAACTTAAAATTGATCTCATTGTTTTAGGTGTAAAATATCCTGTGTGGTTAATATATTTCTCTCTTTTCGTTTGTTGCGGCTTATTTAAGCACAATTACATTTTTGTTTTCTGCATCTCTGATATCCTGTATAAAAGCATAAAAAGCCTTGTACTCTTCAACAGGGTAATGGCCTGCATGTATAACTAAACTTCGGCTTATCTCAAGAAGGTTTCCGGTTTCTGTAACAATGGTTTTATAGCTTCCGTATTTCGTTTCGATTGAAACGGGCCCGGGAACAATTGAAAACGACAGGTTGTTGCTGCTAATGTACCGTAAGGTATCGGCCATGCTTACCGGGTAATTGAAAACTAGATCGAGTTTTCGTTTTGCCAAGGTTTCAAACTTTGGAAGGGGCAGTGGCAGGGGTTTAACAATATATTCCGAATTGAATTTCTGTAAAACTCCGGAGATTTTCATATCAATGTTCAGGTTAATCTCCGGCAAGCGAGTATTACTTTGTCCAATTTCCCAGCTTAACAATTCAAAATCGGCCGACGATATGTTTTCGCGAATATATTCTTCCTGTTTTTGTTTGTTAAATTCTTTCGATAGTTCCAGGAACAACTCATAACCCGAACCACGCAGGCATTTTTGTATTTCAACTGTGCAGGCCGATAAAGTGGAAAGATGATAGGTATAAACGCTGATATTACGTACTTCGGGTTCGGTTAGGGCAGGCGTCTGCACAAATTTCGAACCGGCCCCGTCAACAACAAAGGCATAACGGCCTTGTGTAAATGTGCCCAGGTAATTGGCAGGTACCGATTTTTTTGTACACTCTAACCAAAGGGTGTCGTTTTCAAGGGGTATGAAGCATATTACGTGGTTGGCCTGCATGCTGGGGAAATCTCTTATTAGTGGTTCTATTTCATCATCAGCCTGGACAATAGTGTAGTATCCTTTTATGCCTGCATAAGCGAGCAGCGCCACCATATAATTGGTAAGCGCTTTGCAGTCGCCATATTTGTTTTGCGACACATACGAGGCCGGATAGGGTTTTAGGCCACCAATGCCAATGCTCACATTTATGTAACGGGTATTTTTTTGCAGGTATTTGTATATCAGCTCAACAGTTTCTGTTTGGCTGGAAGTGTTTTTTAGTATGGCATTAATTTGCATTTTTTCATGTGGGGGCAAATCGTGCAAGCCCGATAGTAGTTTTGTCTGCCATTCGCCAAATGTCTGCCACGATTCGAAACTTCCGGGTATTCCGTACCTGAAATTTTTTGGCACAATGGTTACCTTTGGTATCAATGTTGACAAATGGGGCGCATACAGTTCATATTCAATAAGGCTCTTATAACCGGAATTCCACGAATACATTACCCTCTCCGATGTATTTGTTGCAGCCGGCTTTTCCACAAACTGCTCAAATATTTGCACTTCAAAATCTTCCGGTAAATCAACAGTTAACTCTGCCTGTTGTGTGGGAATTTTTATATTATAAATGGGTGTCCAGTCTGCAATATGAATAAAATCGGACGTTTCGCGGGTGTATTCAAAGTGTATTTTATAAGGGTAAGTATTATGCCGCAGGGTAAAATATTTAATAAAATCATCTTCGTAAAGCGAAAAATCCGAAACAGCGCTGGATGTTGTAATTTCTTTAGCCGATAATTTTCTTACAACTTGTCCGTTTGGGCATTCTATCCAAGCATTAATATTTTTAATTTTTTCTTTTTTGGAATAGTTAATATAAAACCAGGTGTGAGTTTCGCCACGCCGGTTGTTTATTGTAATTTCAATCAGGTTCTTTTCTATTAGTTTGCCCCCCGAAATGCTTATGTTTTTACTAAGCAAATCAACAACAGCATCGTGCTCCCGTCCGTGAAGGTCAACGTGGGCCGAACAAACTAGCACTAGCAATAACGGCCAACTGGTTAAGGATAACTTTAACATAATATGAAATTGAAGGCCTAATAATACTAAAAATACCTTAAAATTTATTGGCTAAGAGTAATTTTTGTTTTTTATTGTTTTGCAATTCTTATCAAAAGTATTTTTTCGATAGCGCCTGCATATAATTTCCAAGTCAAAAATAACCTTCAAAACCTTTTATTTATCTAACTTGGCACTTCCAAACCAACAAGTTTTATGAATTTCTTTTCATTGGAGAAAAAAATTGCCTTGTTAATTCTTTTTATTGCACTGGCAGTAGGTGCTGCCGGTTATGTTACCTATAAAAGCCTGGGTTTTTTATTGACGGCCATAAAACACGAAGCACAACCTAACCTTACCCTGGTTTTATTAAAAGAAATCAGTTACGGTATGCAGGCCTGCGAGGGCAATGTTAAATATTACTCGCTTACAGGCCAAAAAGAATACCTTGTTGGTTTTGAAAAACAATTGGCCGTAACCCAAAAAAAAATAGAGCAATTGCATGCGTATGGCAAAGGAATTGCCCAGAAAAAACAGCAGATCGACAGCATTAAAATGTTGGTTGATAAAAAACACCGTGTGTGGCAGGAAATGCTGCTGATAAGTTCAAACAGTAAATTTGGGAATGCACTTGCCCTGCTTGAGGAAAAGCTCGATTCTATTGCCGACACTATTTCAATAAAATTGCCGTCGAGCGTAATAGTGGTAAAGCCCGACACAATAAGAAACGAAAATAAGCCTTTGCCCGAAGATGTTTCGCGAAAAGACAATTTCTTTAGCCGGTTGTTTAAAAAAAAGGAAAGTGAACCTGTTAGTGATGAAAATGGCGTACCCGAAGTTATGGAGATTCTTAGCGAAACCGTTGCCGAAAAAGACACCCTTCTTGGAATTGGCATTGACAAAAATTTCCTGCAATCGGAAATATCAAGGCTGCGGCAGGAAGAAGGCGACACACTACGTAAGATAAATGCCCTCGAAATTACGCTGGCCCACGAGAATGAAGGGCTCTCGCTCCGGATAAACAGGCTTATAGCAAAAATAGAGCTTAATGAGCTGAATTCAATAAAAGAAAAGGCGGTTCAGGCCAATAAACTGGTAGAAAGTACAAATAAATGGGCAGTGTTTTTTTTGGTGGCTTTTGCCTTGCTTTTATTTACGGTACTGCTTGTAATTACCAGGTATGTACGAAAAACAAATATTACACAGCAGGCCCTTATAAAATCGAAAAACGAGGCGCTGGAGCTTTCGCGGGCCAAAGAGGTGTTTATGGCAAACATGAGCCACGAAATACGCACCCCTATGAACGCCATTGTTGGGTTTAGTGAACAACTCCTGCAATTGCCCATCGAAAACCCTGCCCGTGAACACTTGTCTGTAATAAAAAAATCGGCAGGGCACCTATTGCATATTATCAACGATATTCTCGATTTGTCGAAGCTCGAAGCCGGTAAGCTTGAAATCGAGAGCGAAGCTTTTAGCCCCAGGGCTGTTATTCTGGAAGTTGCAGGGCTATACAAACCGGCATGCCAGGCGAAAGGGCTAAATTTCAAACATTATATTTCCGAAACAGTGCCGCAATTGCTTACCGGCGATGCATTTAGGCTCAGGCAAATTTTATTAAACCTTGTTAGCAATGCTGTTAAATTTACTGCTGCCGGAAAACTAAAAATTACTGCCGATGCCAGGTTTGTTGCCCGAAACTCTATACAGCTCAGCATTACTGTTTCCGATACGGGCATTGGCATCAGCACCGATAAGCTTGGCCATATATTTGATGAATTCCGACAGGCCGATGCCGGTACCACCAGGCAATATGGGGGCACAGGCCTGGGACTGTCGATAGTGAAAAAGCTTGTTGACCTGCAAAATGGCAAATTAAGTGTAAACAGCACCTTGGGCAATGGTTCCGAATTTTGTTTCTCCATTCCGTATAAACCTGCACGTAAACTACCCGTTAAACCTGTGCCGGATATCAGGGTAAACGGCGACATACTAAAAAACATAACTTTCCTGGTGGCCGACGACGATGAGTATAACCGTAGGCTACTGGCATTTATACTTAAAAAGTGGAATGTTAAATTTGTAATGGTAACCAATGGGGCAGAACTTGTTGCCGAGTTTGATAAAGGCCGCTACGATATTATACTGCTCGACTTGCGGATGCCCGGTATGGATGGCTTGCAGGCAACAAAACAGATAAGGGGGCGCAAATTCGAAAATAAACCACAGGTACCCATAATTGCATTAACTGCTACAATAGCCAAAGACGATATTGGCCGGTGCAAAGCCGCAGGTATCCAATCGGTAATTCTTAAGCCCTATACCGAAGCAATGCTTTTTAGCCATATACTGAATGTGCTAAAAATTGATGCATCAAAACTTGCATCGGCTGCCGAATCCCAGGTCGTTTTGGGGCATGCCGAAATGTTTGCCTCGTTGTACAGGCTGGCAGGAAACGATGAAAACTTTGTGCACGAAATGCTCGATATGTTTGTTCGAACTTCGAAAGAGGGTGTTTCGGCCATAGAAGCTTCATTGGCCGATGGCAATATAAACGAGGTGGCCGAATTGGCCCACAAAATAAAAACACCATGCAAACACCTCGGTGCCGGGGAATTGGCTGGTTTGTTCAAAGAAATTGAACTAAAAGCACGCAACGGCTCATCGGTTGCTGATATTAAACCGCTTTTCGATACAGCAAAGGAACTTATATTCCAGCTTATTGCCAGGGTTATGGCATATAATGAAATAACAGCGGCAGAACCGGCACCAAAGCAAAAATGAACTTACTTTGCACAATGGAACAAACTGCGTTAAAAATATTTGTTGTTGAAGATAACGAGTGGTATAACAAATTGCTGGTGCACAACCTCAGCCTGAACCCCGATTTTGAGGTTACCGGTTTTTTCAATGGCAGGGACTGCCTGCAACGTTTAAACGAAAACCCCGATATAATAACGCTCGATTACAGGTTGCCCGATACAACCGGTTACGATTTGCTGTTAAAAATTAAACAAGAAAACGACGATATTGAAGTTGTGCTCATATCGGAACAAGACGATATTGAAGTTGTAGTTGACCTGCTTAAACATGGGGCCTTCGATTACATTGTGAAATCGAACGATATTAAAGAGCGGCTGTTGAACACAGTAAACAATATACGTAAAAGAATTAGCCTAAGGCACGAGGTTAACAGCCTGAAAAAAGAGGTTCAGCAGAAATACAATTTCGAGAAAACTATTATAGGCAACAGCACTGCAATAAAGTCGGTTTATGAACTTATCGGGAAGGCCATGCGCACAAATATTACCGTAACAGTTACCGGCGAAACCGGTACAGGAAAAGAACTGGTGGCGAAGGCTGTGCATTATAACTCTTCGCGCAAAAACCATCCGTTTGTGCCTATAAATGTGGCGGCCATTCCTTCGGAGTTAATTGAAAGCGAACTTTTTGGGCACGAAAAAGGTTCGTTTACAGGGGCATCGTACCAACGGGTAGGAAAGTTCGAAGAAGCACATGGCGGCACACTCTTTCTCGATGAGGTTACCGAAATGGATATTTCATTTCAGACAAAACTACTGAGGGCCCTTCAGGAACGCGAAATTTACCGCATAGGCAGCAATAAGGCTATTAAGTTCGATTGCCGGCTTATTGTAGCTTCTAATAAAAACCTTGCCGACGAGGTGAAAAAAGGCAATTTCAGGGAAGACCTGTTTTACCGGCTCATGGGGCTGCCCATTCACCTGCCGCCTTTGCGCGAGCGCGAAACCGATGTGCTGATATTATCGAAATTTTTTATAGGGCAGTTTTGTGCCGAGAACAATTTTCCGCTTAAAACACTCAGCCCAGGGGCACAAAATAAACTTTTGGCATACAATTTTCCCGGAAATATACGCGAGTTGCGCTCGGTAATTGAACTTGCTGTTACCATGGCATCGGCCGATGAGATTGCAGAAGGCGATATCATTATACACTCAGGCAGCAATATTAACGATAGCACCACTGAAGAACTTAGCCTGCGCGAGCACGAAATGCGCATAATTAAATCGATGCTAAAAAAATACAACAACAATATTAAACTTGTTGCCCAAAAGCTCGATATTGGTGCATCAACAATTTACCGATTGCTAAAAGAAGAAAATGGTAAGTGAAGTTTAAGGTTCAAAGTTCAAAGTTCAAAGTTCAAAGTTCAAAGTTCAAAGTTCAAGGTTTAAAGTTCAAGGTTTAAAGTTTAGAATTATAGAAATCTGAAATTTATTTATTTCTTTCATTTTTAATTGCTTTCATTCTCCTCGATTATAACCTTAGCTAAAACCATAAGACTTAGCATCAACCTAATAAAATTATGCTTTGTTGCGGGCGAAAGGGGCATCGTGCAAATTGGCAAAAACACCTTGTTTAAATTTGTAATAACCGGTTATGGCTATCATAGCAGCATTGTCGGTAGAATATTTAAATTCAGGAATATAAGCTTGCCATTTTTGTTGAGTTCCCGTGTCGATAATCGCCCTGCGCAACCCGCTATTTGCCGAAACGCCCCCTGCAATGGCCACATGCCGTATGCCGGTTTGTTGGCTGGCTAAAACAAGTTTTTCAATAAGAATGTCAATAATGGTTTTTTGTATCGATGCACATAAATCGGGGGTGTTTTCATCGATAAAACTACTGTTTTTGTTTAGCTCATCGCGCAGAAAGTAAAGGAATGAAGTTTTCAGCCCGCTAAAGCTATAATTGAGACCGGCTATACGTGGTTTGCTAAAAACAAATTTATCGGGGTTTCCGGCCGGGGCAAACTTATCAATAAGCGGGCCGCCCGGATAAGGAAGGCCCAAAACTTTGGCGCATTTGTCGAAAGCTTCTCCGGCTGCATCGTCAATGGTTTGCCCTATAATTTCCGATTCGAGGTGCGATTTAATTACCAGTATTTGCGTATGGCCACCCGAAACGAGCAAACATAAAAACGGAAACGGGGGCATTGGCTTGTTTTCGCCTTCGGCTTGTAAAAAAACCGATAGTATATGGGCATGTAAATGGTTTACATCGATTAATGGGATTTTTCGGGCTATGGAAAAACCTTTGGCAAACGAAGTGCCAACAAGCAGTGAGCCCATAAGCCCGGGTCCCCGTGTATATGCTACAGCGCTTACATCTTCGGGTTTAACACCGGCTTCTGCCAAAGCAACATCAACTACCGGAATAATGTTTTTCTGGTGTGCCCTCGATGCCAATTCCGGCACCACACCGCCATATTTTTTATGGACATCCTGGTTAGCCACCCTGTTGCTTGCAACATAACCATTACGTATAACCGATGCCGATGTATCGTCGCACGACGATTCTATGCCCAAAATAATAATATCCATTATAATTCTTTTATATATAGCACGATTTTTGCTTTTTTTGTATAAGCAAAGTAACCGATGCGCAAAATTATCAAAAAAATCGTCAACATTGCCGGTTGGCTTTCCCTAAGCGTTTTAATGCTGATGGTTGTTGCATCTATTGCTGTTAGTTCGCCTCATCTGCAAGCCTATATGGCAAGCAAAGCTTTCGGGGGTTTAGAGGATAGGCTGGGCAACAAGCTTTCGTTCAATAAAGTTAAACTTACCATTTTTAATAAAGTCGATTTTAACGATCTGTTAATTACCGATCAATCGTTCGATACAATTTTGTTTGCCCAATCGGCAAAGATTGGTTTCCCGGGCCTGATCAGAAAAATTATCTTTCAACGCGAAATGCCTGTGAAAATTGGTTCGCTGGCTTTTGACCAGGCATTTTTCAGGGTTTATGTCGATTCTTCCGGCCTTATGAATGCCCAGTTCTTGTTCGACAGCCTGCTGGTTGCAAGAAAAGAACAAAAGGGCAGCTCTAAACCATTTTATATCAACAAGATAAAAATAACTAACAGCCAGTTGGCATACATCAGGCACGACAGCTCTAAACGCGATTTTGGAATTGACTTTGCCGATATGCGATTCGATAATTTTAACCTTAAAGCAAAAAAGTTTGTTTCACACGCCGACACTATCTGGTTCGATGTTAAAGAACTTTCTTTTATCGAGAAATCGGGCTTCGAAATTAAAAATTGCCAAACCAGCTTTAACTATTCCAAAAAGTTCATCCGTTTTGACAAGTTTTTTGCATCTTCGGCATTTTCGGAATATAAACTTGACAATGTTTACCTTGAATACGACAGTATTAAAGTATTAGGGCAGCCACAACTTTTTACCGATGTAAAACTTTCTGTAAAGTTCAACAATTCGGAAATAATGGTTGATGAACTAAAGTATTTTTCGAAATTTTTTATGGGAATGAACCAGAAAGTTAACCTTAACGGCAACTTCAACGGAACCTTATCGGATTTAAATTGCCGTGAGCTTGAAGTTAAATATGGCAAAGCCACCAGGTTAAAAGGCCGGTTCGATATTGTTGGCCTGCCCAGTGTAGAGCATACATTTGTTGTTTTCGATTTTGACGGGCTTGAAACAAATACCCCCGATATTTTATCGTTTAAATTGCCAGGCAACAAAAACATTAAGCTCCCAGAGCAGTTTAATGCCATAAGCAATTACAATTACTCAGGAAATTTTACCGGTTTCTTTAAAGATTTTGTTTCCTACGGGGTGCTTAAAACTAACCTGGGGATAATTAAAACCGATGTGCTTTTTGAACCCGATTCGGTAAACAGGGTTGCGTTTTCCGGACAATTATCGAGCCTCGACTTTAATATCGGGCTATTGAGCGGTTTGCCCTCCCTCATTGGCAATGTTTCTTTCGATTTAAAGATTGACGGCCTGGGGTACCGCGATAAAACCTTTAATGTTGATATCGATGGTGACATTAGCCAGTTCGAAATATACAGTTATAATTACAGAAACATTTCGGTTGACGGGCTCTTATCAGAAAAAGGGTTTAACGGGCTGTTGAAAATCGATGACCCAAACCTCGATTTGAGCTTTGACGGGCTGGTGGATATTTCCTCCGATATCAGGCAATATAAATTTCGTGCAAATGTTATGCATGCCAACCTTTATGCGCTAAATATCCATAAAAAAGACCCGGAATATAGCGGCTCGTTTTTAATGGAGGCCGATTTATCGGGCAATACGCTTGATGAAATAAATGGCAGCCTGAAACTATTGAATTCGTTTTTCTCAAAAACCGGGGCACAAATTCAGGTTTACGATTTGCAACTTGATATACAAAACAATTCCAGCCTAAACCAAATAAAGCTAACTTCCGATTTTTTCGATGCACAAATTAATGGGCATTACAAGCTTACCCGGCTGCCCGACGAATATCTTTTACTTGCAAAACACCTGCTTCCGGCACTTACCGATACTTTACAGCCTGAAATAGTACAGGAAATTTGCGATATTGAATACAAAGTTAGTTTTAAGAACAGCACCCCCTTGTTCAGGTTTTTTACTCCAAATTACAGTTTAGCCCCCGGTACAATTCTTAGTGGTACGCTTGGGCACAGCTCAGGCATAAATGCTACTGTTCACTTACAATCTCCGCGAATTAAGGTGAAAAACACACAGATTGAGAACCTTGTGGTAAATTCGAACACATCGGCCGAGGGGCTAAAAATAGGCGCAGGGTGTAGTATGCTTGATCTCAATAACCGCATAAAATTCGAAAATATTACGGTTGAGTCGCTGGTAGATTCAAACCATGTGCATTATGTGCTACGATGGTTAAACTGGGACTCATCGCTGTACAAAGGTGCGCTATCGGGCAACCTTTCGTTTTTAAACGAACCTGGAAAAAAAACGCGGTCACTGGTTTCAATCGACAGCTCGGTAGTTGTTTTAAACGATTCGTTGTGGAGCCTCTCGCCCTTTACCATGTTGCTCGATAGCAACAAGCTCATTATCGACAACCTGGCCCTTCGCCACGGGAACGAACTTCTGACAGCAAAGGGCATACTTTCCGATAACACAAACACCGACAGCTTGTTTTGCGAATTAAAAACCTTCGATTTCGCCAACCTTAACTTTTTTACTAAATCATCGGCTTTCAGGTTCGATGGCGTATTAAACGGAAAAGCCATAATTAAGGGTTATAGCTCACCGCTATTTATCGCATCGCTGTTTGTCGAAAAGCTGGGGCTAAATGGCGAAACCATTGGCGATACCTATATCGATACCAAATGGATAGAAAAAAAACAGGCAATACAGGTCGAAGCAAAAGCCATGAGGGGCAATTTAAACACGCTTACCATTATTGGCAGTTACTTCACAAAAAATAACAACCTCGATTTTAACCTCGGCCTCGACAAGTTCCGGCTTGATTTTGTAAACCCCTATCTCGATAATGTTTTCGACGACATAAGGGGAATGGCCACAGGAAACCTGTCGCTTAAAGGCACCCCTTCCGAACCAAACTTAAATGGCGAACTTAACCTGCAAAAGGCTGCGTTTACGGTCGATTATCTAAAAACACGGTACAATTTCACTTCCATGTTGGGCATTGCCAACAACAACCTGCTGTTCGACAATATTGAAATGTTTGATATATTTGGGAACAAAGCAGTACTAAACGGAGTAATACGCACTGAATATTTTAAAAAATACCATTTAAACCTGAATATTAAAACCGATAAGTTTTTATGCTTAAATACTACCAGCAGCGACAATAATATGTTTTTTGGATCTGCTTTTGCATCGGGCCTAATACGTATTAACGGCGAACCTGCCTCGCTAAAATTCGATGTTGCTGCACGAACCGATGCCGGCACAATTATTAATATACCCGTTTCTGAAACCGAAGAACTCTCGGAATACAATTTTATAAAGTTTGTTTCGGAAGAAAATGCCTCTGCAACATCAGCCAGGGACGATTATAAAGTAAACCTTACAGGCATGCAGCTCGACTTTAACCTTAGGGTAACCCCCGAGGCAAAGGTTAAAATAATTTTCGATCCCACAATGGGCGACGAAATGGAAGGCACCGGTTCTGGCGATTTGCGCATATCAATTAATACCCTGGGCGATTTTAAAATGGTTGGCGAATATGTTATTGAACAGGGAACATACCTTTTTACCCTGCAAGACGTTTTTGCAAACTGGAAGTTTAATGTTGAACAAGGGAGCACACTGCGTTGGTCGGGCGACCCCGTAAATGCCGATGTGAATATCAGTACTTACCTGAGGCGTAAAGGCTCGCTTTCCGATTTAGACCCCGAAAACCCCAATTTCAAGGGCATACCCAGCAAAACTATCGATTGTATTATTGAACTCAGCGGCAAACTAATGCAGCCTAATGTAAAATACAATATTGAGTTGCCTTTTACAGAACAGCAAACACGCGATTTGGTGCAAAATTATATTTCTACCGATGAGGAAAAAGGAAAGCAATTTTTGGCATTGCTAATTCTAAAAAAGTTCCTGCCGGCTAACCCGGCCGTGAATTCCCCTTCTATTGGAGGCGGCGAGCTGGCCAATGCAAACGCTTCGGAACTACTGTCGAACCAGTTGAGCAACTGGCTGTCGCAAATAAGCAACGATGTGGATGTAGGCTTTAATTACAAACCGGGCACCGAAACAAGCTCGCAAGAGGTAGAGCTTGCCCTGTCAACACAGCTCTTTAACGATAAATTAAGCATAAACAGCAGCATCGATATGAAAACCAATGCCGATGCAGAAGATGCCACTTCGGTTGTGGGCGATGTCGATATCGATTATAAAATTACCCGCAGCGGACGGCTGAGGACAAAGGTGTTTCACAGGGCAAACGAAAATGTCGAAATAACACTTGCGCCCCACACCCAGGGCGTTGGCCTGTATTACACCGAAGAATTCGATAAATTATCGGAAGTTCTTTACCGCTATGCCGAAGCTTTGAAAGCCAAACGAAAAAAAGACAAAAACAAAACCAACAGTCAACCTGCAAAAACGGAAGGCACTATACCTGAAGAAGAGTAACCCCCACGATGTTTATAATTAAACTACAAAATATTTAGTTTGCATCTGACGTTTATATAATTTTAAACTGGTAAAATAATTTTTGCATTAAACTTGAAACTTATTTAAAAGAAAATAACCGCTTAAACCATGATGAATACATTTTTTATACTACAACAAGGCACTGCACAGCCCCTGGCAGAACAAACAGGCGAAATGACCATGCCATTTTTCGAAATTGCCCTGAAAGGGGGCTGGCTAATGCTTCCTATATTAATTTTGTCGCTCATAGCAGTTTATATTTTCTTTGAACGTTATGCTGCCATTCAAAAGGCTGCCAGGGCCGATATTAATTTTATGAACCGTATTAAAGATTATATACACGACGGAAAACTTGATTCTGCCATTGCCTTGTGCCAATCGTACAACAACCCTTCGGCACGCATGATTGAAAAGGGCATACAACGCATCGGGCGCCCCCTTAACGATGTTAGCGCTGCCATAGAAAATACAGGCAAGCTCGAAATCTACAAGCTCGAAAAGGGGCTGCCCCTTTTGGCAACAGTTGCCGGCGGCGCCCCCATGATTGGGTTTCTTGGCACTGTTATGGGCATGGTAAGGGCATTTTACGACATGTCGAACAGTGGCAATAATATTGATGTTTCGCTTCTTTCTGGAGGTATTTATGTTGCCCTTATTACCACTGTTGCCGGGTTAATAGTTGGTATTGCCGCATATTTTGCCTACAATATTATTGTTGCCCGTGTCGAAAAAGTTGTATATCAGCTTGAGGCAACTACTACCGAGTTTATGGATTTATTGAACGAACCTGTTAAATAGTTTATAATGGCTATAAGTTCAAGAAATAAAGTAAATGTTTCGTTTAGCATGTCGGGAATGACCGATATAGTGTTTTTGCTATTGATATTTTTTATGCTCACCTCAACACTTATTGCGCCTAACGCAGTAAAACTGTTGTTGCCCAAAAGTAGCAACCAAACGCAGGCTACACCGCATGTAACTGTATCGATTACGAAAGATATTGAATATTATGTTGGCAATAAAAAAGTTCCCTTTGAGCAACTTGAGCCCCTTATTGTTAATCAGCTAAGGCACAGGGTTGAACCTACAATTTCGCTGCATGCCGATAAGTCGGTGCCTGTTGAGTATGTTGTGAAAATTATGAACATTGCCAAAAATAATAAATACAAAGTTATACTGGCCACAGCGCCCGAATAGCACTATAAATATTGTTCGACAATGGAATGGGATAACAGGGCTGCTCTTTTAACCGCCGGCTTTTACACGCTGGTGTTGATTCTGTTGATTTTTTTCGGCTTTACTACCAAATTGCCCCTGCCTGACGAGCAAGGCATTCTTGTAAATTTCGGCGACAGCGAAACAGGCTTTGGCCGTATTGAGCCAAAAGCGGTTGAAAAAGTTGTTAGGCAGCAGGAAGCAACAAGGCCACAGGAAACGGTTAAAGAAAACCCGCTTACTCAGGATTACGACGATGATGCCCCTGCAATAAAACCGGTTAAAAAAACCGAGCAGCCAGCAGTGAAAAAAGAAGAACCCCAAAAAGTACAGGAAGATAAACCAAAAGAAGAAAAACCTGTAATTGACACACGTGCCATATTCGGACGAAACACCAGGGCAAACACTTCGGGTTCGGAAGGCGAAACCTCGGGGGCGGGCAACCAGGGCAGCCAAACCGGCGATGTAAACTCGGCAAACCATTCTTTAGGCGGAGGACAGGGAACCGGTATTACGGCCAATCTTACCGGACGTTCGCCTTTAGCTTTGCCAAGTCCTGAGTTTAATATACAGAAAGAAGGAAAAGTAGTTATTCAAATTACAGTTGACAGAACCGGAAAAGTTGTGAATGCCGTACCAATAGCAAAGGGTTCGACAACCCTCGACAGTTACCTGCAGGAGGTAGCCCGTAAGGCTGCGCTGAATTCGCGTTTTAACAGCGACGAAAACGCCCTTGTTAACCAAACCGGCACTATTGAATACGTTTTCAGGTTACGATAATTCTTTTGAATGTATTAATTTGTTTGTATTTATAAACCTATCATTGATTTTTCATAATATCTTTTCTACCCTGAAAATATTTATGCTGAGCGACTGATCTGGTCTGCCGGATACTTATTTCTTTTATTTTTTTTCTATTTCATTTCACCCTATATCATTATTAACCTGTCTTATTATAGAATACCACTTTTAAAAACACCTAAACCAGGTTGCACTTTTATTTTTTAGTATAAACAGAGATTATATCTCTAAAGGATTCAAAAGAACAAAAACCTTAACTAATTTACAATGAAGACTAGCCAAAAACTTTATTCTGCATTAGCCATAGTAATTGTTATATTAATTTGCAATTCAACATATACACAAACTTTTATTAACCCCATAGGCGATGTTCCTGATCCTTTCATAACTTTTTCTAATGGATATTATTACTTAACCGGAACTACGGGCAGTAATGTATGTTTAAAAAGAGCTACTACACTGGAAGCTCTGAAAAGCACTCAGTTTAAAAGTGTATTTTCACCGGCACAGGGAGGCCCTTGTTGTGACTATTGGGCGCCTGAATTACACAAAATCGATGGCAAATGGTATATGTATTATACAGCCGCGGAAACATCAGGTTCCGGACAACGTACCTGGGTTATTGAAAATTCTTCTGCCGATCCTATGAGTGGCACCTGGGTAAACAGAGGCAGGATATATGATTCTAATGCCGATTATTGGGCTATTGATGGAACAGTACTGAGTTTGAATGATACTAATTATTTTATCTGGTCTGGAGTAGCTAATGCATCTGACGGAGATAAACCACAGCGTATATATATTGCAAAAATGAGCAATCCCTGGACACTTGTGCCGGGCCGTACGCTACTTTCAAGCCCCACGCTAAGTTGGGAAAATAACGGACAGGTAAACGAAGCTCCTGAAGTACTTATAAAAAACGGAAAAGTTTTTCTTGTTTATTCTGCCAATGGATGCTGGACCCCCGATTACAAACTGGGTATGTTGTATATGAATGAATCTTCTGACCCTTTAAATGCCGGTTCATGGACTAAATACCCAGATCCGGTATTTGATAAAAATCCCGATTTTCAGGTTTATGGTCCGGGGCATCATTGTTTTTTCAAATCGCCGGATAGTACAGAAGACTGGATTGCTTATCATGCCGTTACCTTATCGGGAGGAGCTTGTGATTATAACAGAACAACAAGGGCAAAAAGGATTGTTTGGAATACCGATGGTATGCCTGAATTTGGAAAACCCGGTATTACTGGAGTAAGAATAAAAGCACCTTCTGGTGAATCCAATATACTTACAACTTCTCCAGTGGCTAATGGAACATATAAAATTGTAGTTAAAAAAAGTCAGAAATTAATAAAAATAGAAGGATGCTCACCAGCCGTTGGGGCAAATGTATATCAATGGGAGGCGAGTTCTACAGGTTTGGCCTGCGAAAATTGGAATATTCAGGCGGTCGAAAATGGATATTATAAGATTACCGCAGCTAAAGGTGGTTTGTCCTGGGATGTAGATAACTGTTCCTCGGACAATGGCGCAAATATTAAAATGTGGACTCCTAACGGTTTAGATTGTCAAAAATGGGCTTTTATAAGCGCTGGAGCCGGTTATTATAAAATTATTTCAAAAAAAAGCGGTAAAGTATTGGACGTGGCATCTGGTTCAACAGACAATGGTGCCAATGTACAACAATGGGACAATGCAAGTGTAGAACAACAACTTTTTCGCTTAGACCTGGTAAGTGGTACAGGCTCTATTGATGGTACATATTATTTGAAAAACAGGTATAGTAAATTATATATGGATGTTGATAATAGCCATATCAATGAAGATGATGCAAATGTTAGGCAGTGGACAAAAACCGATAACTCAAACCAGCAATTTGCTTTTACCGATTTGGGGGGTGGGGTTTACAAAATCATTTGTGTCGGATCTGATAAATCCCTCGATATCCCCGATGAAAGTATTGCTAATGGCGAAAATGTTGCTCAACGGGAGTATGAGGGTGGAGAAAACCAACAATTTATAGTGCAGGCCACTGGCGATGGTTATTATAAATTAATTGCCAGGCACAGCGGTAAACTGGTCGAGGTTGGCGGTTTCAGTACACAGACGGGTGGGAACATACAACAATGGGCCGACCTTGAACAAACCAGTGGGCAATGGCTATTGGAACCTGTTGGGCAATCATCTTTTTCTCATTCAGCCGATGAATTGGATAAGGCTGTTACAATCTATCCAAATCCTGTATTTGATAAATTATATATTAAAGCTGTACTGGATTTAAGTTCAGTTTTTATATGTAATTATACAGGTAAGGTAGTTTTACAGGCTAATGACATAAACCAGCATTATCATTCACTTGATGTATCAGGATTAGATCCGGGTATATATCTGGTTACAATTATTACCAATGATAATGTAATGACACAACAAATATTAAAACCCTAACATATTTTAAATCCTAAGACTTATTGGTACTTAGGATTTTTTTTTAAGGATTAACCTAACTAACCTAGTATGAAAACTAAAATTAACCTAATTACTTCTTTAGTTGTATTGTGTGTTTTATTAAAATGCAGTTACATAGGGGCACAGACTTTTATTAACCCGATAGATGCTGTTCCCGATCCTTTCATTACTTATTCCAACGGTTATTATTATTTAACCGGTACTACTGGTAGCAACGTTTGTCTAAAAAAAGCAACTACACTCGAAGCTCTTAAAAGCACTCCTTTTGTAAGTGTATTTTCACAAGCCCAGGGCGGTCCTTGTTGCGACTACTGGGCACCTGAATTACACAAAATCAATGGCATCTGGTATATGTATTATACAGCCGCCGAAACTTCAGGTTCAGGACAACGTACCTGGGTAATTGAAAATTCTTCTGCCGATCCTATGAGTGGTACCTGGGTAAACAGGGGGAGAATTTATGATGCTTATGCTGATTACTGGGCAATTGATGGAACCGTACTAAGTTTAAATGGAGTAAACTATTTTATCTGGTCTGGTGTGGCTAATGCTTCTGACGGCGATAAACCACAGCGTATATATATTGCACAAATGAGCAATCCCTGGACACTTGTACCGGGCCGTACGCTACTTTCAAGCCCTACGCTAAGTTGGGAAAATAACGGACAGGTAAACGAAGCTCCTGAGGTAATTCGAAAAAACGGGAAAGTTTTTCTTGTTTATTCTGCCAACGGATGCTGGACCCCTGATTACAGGCTGGGTATGTTGTATATGAATGAATCTTCTGACCCTTTAAATGCAGGATCATGGACAAAATACCCGAATGCTGTTTTTGATAAAAACCCCGATTTTCAGGCCTATGGTCCGGGACATCATTGTTTTTTCAAATCGCCGGATGGTTCAGAAGACTGGATTGCGTATCATGCCGTTACCCTATCGGGAGGAGCTTGTGACAATAACAGAACAACAAGGGCAAAAAGAATTGTATGGAATACCGATGGGATGCCGGAATTTGGAAAACCCGGAATTACAGGTATAAGAAAAAAAGCACCCTCCGGTGAACCAAGCATATTAACAACTTCACCTTTGGCAAATGGAACCTACAGAATTGTTATTAAAAAAAGTCAGAAACTAATACAGATAGCAGGATGTTCGCCTGATGTTGGATCAAATGTACACCAGTGGGAAGCAAGTGCCGGCGGATCAGTATGTGAAGAATGGAATATTCAGGCAGCTGAAAATGGAATTTATAAGATTACCGCTGCTAAAGGCGGTTTGTCCTGGGATGTTGACAATTGTTCATCGGATAATGGCGCCAACGTTAAAATGTATACACCTAATGGTGAAGATTGTCAAAAATGGGCCATAACCAGCGTTGGTGATGGTTATTATAAAATTATTTCCAAAAAAAGCGGTAAATCATTGGATGTGGCATCTGGTTCTACAAACAATGGAGCAAACATACAACAGTGGGACTATGCAAATGTGGATCAACAACATTTTCGCTTCGACCTGGTGAGCGGAACAGAATCCATAAATGGTACTTATTTATTAAAAAACAGGTACAGTGGTTTATACCTCGATATGGATGATAGCCATATTTACGAGGATGGTGCCAATGCCCAGCAGTGGACTAAAACTGGTAACACAAACCAGCAGTTTGCATTTACCGATTTGGGTGGTGGAGTATATAAAGTCATTTGTGTTAAATCCGGAAAAGCTCTTGATATTTCAGGTGTAAGTATTGCCAGCGGTGCCAATGTGCATCAATGGAGTTATGTTGGGGGCGGTAACCAACAATTTATTGTGCAACCTACCGGCGATGGATACTTTAAATTAATTGCCAAACACAGTGGTAAACTAATTGAAGTTGCCGGTTTCAGTTCACAGGCAGGAGCGAATATCCAGCAATGGACAGATCTTGAACAAGCCAGTGGACAATGGGAATTAGAACCTGTTGTTGGTATCCCAAACGGAACCTGCCTGATCCAAAACAGACATAGTGGGTTATACCTTGAATTGGATGCAAACTTAATCAATCAGGACGGCGCTAATGCACAACAATGGCAACTTGCCAATACAACCAACCAGCAATTCACCATTGCTAATTTAGGTGGTGATTTATACTCAATTATTAGTGTTGCATCAGGTAAATCGTTGGATGTTAGTGGTGCCAGTACTGCAAATGGTGCAAATGTGCAACAATGGAGTTATGTGGCTGTACCACAACAACAGTTTAATATTGTTCCTGTAGATGGTGCTTATTATAAAATCATTGCTTCACATAGTAATAAACTGCTTGAAGTTGCCGGTTTCAGTACATCAAATGGTGGCAATATTCAACAATGGGAAGATGCCGGGCAATTAAGTGGTCATTGGCAATTTATTTCAGCATCAGGTTTGAAATCTGCTGAAGAATTGGATAGGATAGATGAAGGATTAACCTTGTATCCTAATCCTGTAGGTGATATATTGAGCTTATCCGGTATATCAGCAAAAAGGAATATCTCGATATTCACTGTAACCGGTCAGGTACTATTGCAAACATTATCATCTGACGAAAGTATGGTGCAGATTGATGTGAGCAACTTTAATCCTGGTGTATATTTTGTTAAAGTTGAGGGTGTTAGTGAAATCGCTAAATTCCTTAAATTTTAATAATTAATATGGGGATCCCAAAAGTACTTTGTACCATATTCCTAACCTGAGCAACATTTGCCGCGCTAAGCTACTCTATGCTCTGGATTGGGATTTGGTAAATGATAGGATAGCACATTTTTATTGGAGATAGTCCAAAAAGTATAGACCAACGTCATTACTCGCTACGCTCATGAGCTAGAGGTTCCGCTGAAAAGCGGAACCCCGAAGGGCTCAACGAACCGAACGTAGTGAGCTCACGACCAAAGGGAGTAACACAGTTATTCTAATACTCTATTTAAGAATAACTAATAATTAGACATCGCATCAGGTGCGGTATGACGCAAAAAAACTTTTTTAACACCTTCTTTAACTCACTATCCGTGGGTGTGATTGAAGTATTTTAATTTTTGGGGCTTTCCCTTTCTCAATTTATAAAACTTTTAATCTAAACCATTATGAAAAAATTTGTACAAAAAAGCATGTTTGTTGTTTTAATTGTTTGTATTTCAACAATTAATGCAATATCTCAAAGGGTTGTAGGGTATGTGCCTTCCTGGACAGGTGCTGCAACCGATATACAGTATGCAAAGGTTACTCATCTTGTCTATGCCTTTGTTGTTCCAAATGCCTCAGGTGATGGAAGCCTCGGAGCTATTGAAAATACCAGCAAGCTTCAGCAAATTGTATCACTGGCTCATTCAAATGGAGTAAAAGTGTCTATTGCGGTTGGTGGTTGGACAGACTTATATAACCCGGGATTCAATACCCTGTCAGGTAGCGCAACAGGCCGTTCAAACTTCGCAAATAATCTTCTTAATCTCTGTAACCAATATGGGTTAGACGGGGTTGATATCGATTGGGAATTCCCCGAAGGTTATGCTTCAAATTACGAAGCAATGATGCAAACATTAAGCTCTGTCTTGCATGGTTCAGGAAAAATACTGACAGCAGCCGTTACAGCCAGCGATTATTATGGAAAATATATAACCAATCCGGTATTTGGTTATGTCGATTTTTTAAATATTATGGCTTACGATGGTGATGCAGGTGCAGGACATTCTCCTTACAGCCTTGCTGTTTCAGCCTTGAATTATTGGACCGGAAGGGGGCTTCCTGCTGGCAAAGCTGTGCTGGGTGTGCCTTTTTATGCCCGTCCTTCATGGAAAACTTTTGCTCAACTTGTGGCTGAAGGAGCAGATCCAAATGCCGATTATTTTAACGGTGATTACTATAATGGTAAAAACACCATCCGACAAAAGTCAGAGCTTGCCAAAAATTATGGTGGAATTATGATCTGGCAGATTGCGGGTGACGCAACTGGAGATAATTCGTTATTGAATGTTGTTTACGATGTGATTGGCAGTAACAACAATGGCGTAACCGGATTAAATGGTACCTATCTGCTTCAAAACAGGTATAGCGGTTTGTACCTTGATGTTGATGATGGGCAAATTAATAACGATGGTGCAAACGTTCAGCAATGGTCTAAAACTAATGCTGCAAACCAGCAATTTAGATTTACCGATCTGGGTAATGGTGTATATCAGATTATATGCGTAGCGTCAGGTAAATCAATTGATATTTCAGGAGTTAGTACCAATGATGGAGCCAATGTTCATCAATGGAGTTATGTTGGGGGTGCAAACCAAAAGTTTGTTGTTAAAGATGCTGGTGGTGGATATTATAAATTAGTTGCCAGTCACAGTAATAAAATTGTCGAAGTAGCCGGTTTCAGTACATCAACTGGTGGAAATATTCAGCAATGGACCGATGTGAACCAAACTTCAGGTCAATGGCGACTTGAACCTGTTGGTGGTAGTTCTCTTGCCAACGGAACTTATGTGATTCAGAACAGGTACAGTGGTTTGTACCTTGATGTCGATGCAAACACGATTAATCAGGATGGTGCCAACGTACAACAATGGCAACTTTATAATACAACCAACCAGAAGTTCACCATTGCTAATTTAGGTGGCAATTTATACTCAATTATTAGTGTTGCATCAGGTAAATCGTTGGATGTTAGTGGTGCCAGTACGGCAAATGGTGCAAATGTGCAGCAATGGAGTTATGTGGCTGTACCACAACAACAATTTACTATTGTTCCTGTAGATGGTGCTTATTATAAAATCATTGCTTCGCATAGTAATAAACTGGTTGAAGTTGCCGGTTTCAATACATCAAATGGCGGCAATATTCAACAATGGGAAGATGCCGGGCAATTAAGTGGTCATTGGCAATTTATTTCAGCATCAGGGTTGAAATATGCTGAAGAAATGGATAGGATTGATGTAGAATTAACCTTGTATCCCAATCCGGCAGAGGATGTAATCTCAATTTCTTTCCCGGAAAACCTGGAGGAAGAACTTATTTTACTTCATGTTTACGACATGAAAGGTACATTAATCTATTCTGAAAGATTAGTTTCTGTAATGGGTAGATCAACAGTAATTGATGTATCTGCATGGAATACGGGTATTTATAACCTTAACATTATTATGGCTAATCAGCAAATTAATAAAAAGCTGATAATTAAATAACATAAAATGAAACACCCATGACAGATTTTTAGACACACACGAGCATGATTATTGTGCACCGATGTTACTTTCGTGGTAAAAATTGAAT
>JAFGQZ010000080.1 GCA_016935435.1 Bacteroidales bacterium | reverse complement strand
TTGCTAATAAATTTTAATGTTACTATGCTTAAAAATGGTATAAAGCGCTATATAAACTAACTCAGTGGTACTCTGTGATCCCGATTTATCGGGACTCTGTGAAACTCTGTGTAACAAAAAAAACAATTTCACGGAATAACACTGAGAAGGCACAGAGATACACAGAGAAAATTCAACTCTTAACTTGCATAATTAATAGAATTTGGGATGAAGGAGAATGTTATCAGGGATAAATCGTATGCTTTTGCTTTACTGATTATTAAGGTTTATAAGAAACTGGCTGCCGAAAAAGAATTTGTGTTATCGAAACAATTATTAAGGAGTGGAACATCAATTGGGGCCAATATTGAAGAAGCAACAGGGGCAATATCGAAAAAGGAATATGTTGCCAAACTTCAAATTTCTTATAAAGAAGCCCGCGAAACCTTATTTTGGATAAACTTACTTTACGATTCGGAATACCTCGAAAAATCCGATGCAGAAATCCTAAAAACTGCCTGCGAAGAATTAATCAGAATTATAGCCGCCATCCTAAAATCATCAAAAAAATGAACCATCATTCCTTTCATTCCCTTAATTTCTTTCATTTCTTTCATTCTTTTCATTTCTTTCATTCTTTTAATTAATCAACAATGATCCGTTTCCTAATCTCCCGCCCTATAGCAGTTACAATGGTTTACCTGGCCATACTCATACTGGGTGTTGTAGCTACAAGCCACCTGCCGGTTTCGTTAATGCCCGATGTCGATATTCCAAAAATTACAGTGCAGGTTTCGGTACCGAATTCTACGGCGCGCGAAATAGAAAACACCACCGTTAAGACCCTCAGGCAAAGCCTTATGCAGGTTTCACGCCTGAGCGACATTAAAAGCCGGTCGTTGGCAGGCAGTGCAAGCATAGAAATTGAGTTCGAATATGGCACCGACATCGATTTTGCATTTATAGAGGTAAACGAAAAAATCGACCGCGCTATGTCGGCCATGCCGCGCAATTTCGAAAGGCCACGTGTAATAAAGGCCAGTGCAACCGACATACCGGTATTTTACCTGAACGTTTCGCTAAAAAAAGGGGCCGGTTCCGCGGCACAGCCGGCAGAAAAGCAAACCGCCGGCAGCGAACTGTACCCGGTATCGCAGCAATTTGCCGATTTAAGCCTGTTCGCCAACCAGGTTATCAGAAAACGAATTGAACAGCTCCCCTCGGTTTCACTTGCAGATATCAGCGGCCAGGTTTTTCCTGAGATATTGCTGGTGCCCGACAACGAAAAATTAAAGGCATTGGGCATTGGGCAAGCCGAACTGGAAAGCGCCCTGCACAACAACAATATCGATTTAGGGAACCTCATTGTTCGCGACGGCCAGTACCAGTTTAACATAAGGGCAGGCAACAGGCTGCTCGGCAAAGATGACATAGCCAATGTGCCCATTCGCAAAGAAAACCGGGTGTATAAACTAAAAGATCTGGCGCAGGTTGTATATCATCCGCAAACCCTAAAGGGCATGGTAAAATCCGATAGCTCCGATGCGTTAATCATGGCCATAATTAAACAAAGCAATGCCCGTATGGCCGATTTAAAGAAAGAGTTAAACGGACTTATGGATGCCTTTGGCCACGATTACCCCAACCTCGAATTTACCATAACCCGCAACCAGACTCAGCTACTGGAATACTCCATCGGCAATATGAAACAAAGTTTGTACGCAGGGGCCATACTGGCATTTCTGGTTATGTTTTTCTTTTTAAAAGATTATAAATCGCCTTTGCTCATAGGGCTAACCATGCCGGTATCGTTAATAGTTTCGCTGCTGTGCTTTCATATCGCCGGCATATCGCTCAACGTTGTATCGCTGTCGGGGCTGGTGCTGGGCATTGGTATGATGATAGACAACTCCATAATTGTTATCGACAATATCCATCAGCACAGGCAAAGGGGTTCTACCCTCGATGTTTCGTGCATTAATGGCACAAACGAGGTTTTCAGGCCTTTGTTAAGCTCGGTGCTGACAACCTGTGCCGTATTTGTGCCCTTAATTTTTATCGGGGGCATAACTGGCGCCATATTTTACGATCAGGCAATAGCAGTTACCATAGGGCTGTTTGTTTCATTAGCAGTTTCTATAACCCTGTTGCCCGTTTATTATTACCTGGTTTTTAAAAAATGGCCTGCATTAACCTCGGCCAACTTTTTTACCCGGCTCAACAAAGCCAATTACGAAACTCTCTACGAGAAGGGGCTTAACCGTACATTTCGATACCAAAAAACTACCTGGGCGCTTGTATTGTGCATGTTTGCAGGAATAATACTGTTATACCGTGCACTGCCAAAAGAAAAATTTCCCCCAATAACAAAAAACGATTTGCTGGTGCGTATCGACTGGAACGAACAGGTTAATATTGAAACAAACAACCAGCGTGTATGCCGCCTTATCGAAAGTTTAAAGCCACACACAAAACAAACCACCAGCCTCATCGGCGAACAACAGTTTTTGCTGGGCCACCGCTCGCCCTCGGCAGGCACAGAAGCTTTGGTGTATATCGAAAGTACCGGACCCGAAAACCTTGCCGAAATACAGGCCTCTGCCAGCAATTTTTTTAAAGGCAATTTCCCCGGTGCAATATACAGTTTTGAGGAACCTGCCAATATTTTCGAACTGTTGTTTGGCGATAATACTGCCAAACTTGAGGCCCGATTATATGCCAGCACCGAAATGGGGAACAAATCGGACGAAAAGCTGAACCTTGCCATTACAGGCCTGCAGTCGGGCATTGCCGAAACCGCCTCAGAGCCTGTTGCCTGGGACAAGCAGGTACTCTTAAAAGCCGATGCCGCCAGATTGTTGCTATACCATGTTAGCTACGAAAACCTTTACCGTACCTTACGAAAGAATTTCAGGGAGAACACCATTTTAACCATAACATCGGGGCAGACTGTTATACCTGTAGTTTTGGGCGACAAGCCCCTGCAACTGCAACAAATAATAGACGAAACCAACATACGCAACGCAAACGGCGAAGATATTCCCCTGCGCATGTTGCTCACCATTGAAGAAGGCAAAACCATAAAAACCATTATCGCGGGGCAGGAAGGCGAGTACTACCCGCTGGGCATGAACGTTGAAGACAAGAAAGTTGCCGGCCTTATTAACCGCATACGGGAAACTGTTGCCAGGTACCCCGGCTTCAGTGTGTCGTTTGCCGGATCGTATTTCTCCAACCGCAAGCTCGTTAAGGAATTATCGTTAATACTGGCCATATCGCTTTTATTGCTGTATTTCATTCTTGCCTCGCAGTTCGAATCGCTTTTGCTGCCTTTTATAGTTTTGCTCGAAGTGCCGATAGATATTTTCGGGGCATTTTTGTTCCTGAAAATATTTGGCAGCAGCATTAACCTCATGTCGATGATTGGCATTGTGGTAATGAGCGGCATTATTATTAACGACTCGATTCTGAAAATCGACACCATAAAAAACCTGCGACAGCAAGGATACCCTATCCTCAGGGCTATATATACCGGCGGGCAGCGCAGGCTGAAACCCATATTAATGACAAGCTTAACAACCATACTGGCCCTGGTGCCCTTTCTGTTTGTTTCGGGCATGGGCTCCGACTTACAACGCCCCATGGCCTACAGTATTATTGGCGGCATGGTTACTGGCACCCTGGTAAGTTTATTCATTATTCCTCTGGGGTATTACTATCTTGAAAAACTGGAAAGCAGGTTTTTAAAAAGTAAAAAAATATGATTTGATATATGACTTTTCAAAAACCCACATATAAACCAGGCTTATCGGCCTTTTCGGTAATCCTTTTCTTTGCAGCCTTAACCCTGCTGGGGCTTTTGTTCCTTCCGCGCTTAAATGTGAGGCTGAGCCCTTCCCGAACCCTGCCGTCGATAGGGGTGCATTACTATTGGAACGATGCTTCGGCACGGGTTATTGAACAGTCGGTAACAACCCCCTTAGAAGCTGTGCTAAATTCTATTTCAGGGGTTAAAGATATATCGTCGGAATCGGGCAAAAGCTATGGGTATATCGGCCTCGAATTCGATAAAGAAACCAATATGGACATGGCCAGGTTCGAAGTTTCATCGGCCATACGCAGAATATACAACAAACTGCCCGAAGGGGTTAGTTACCCCGGCATTTCTGTTAGAACGGGCACAGGCAACGACAATAAAACCCTTATCAGCTATACTTTAAGCGGCAGTGCCTCGCCCCTGCTCATACAACAATACGCCGAAGACAATATACTTCCTGCTTTTTCGGGCATAAAGGGGGTTGCTGCGGTAAATGTTTACGGGGCAAGCTTGTGGGAATGGCGCATTGAACTGAACACGCCACTGGCTGGCCAATTGGGCTTATCGCACAACAATATTACAGGGGCTGTTAACAACTGGTTTAACGAATCGTTGCTGGGCATGGCAGCGCTTAGTAACAATACTGCCAATACAAAAGAGTTTGGTGTTGTGCTGAAAGGGGGCAGCGACACACCGGAGTGGCACAAAATACCTGTTGCTGTTGTCGGCAACCGCACTATAATGTTAACCGACATTGCCACTGTAAAATATGTTGAAAAGAAACCCGGCGCTTATTACAGGATTAACGGGCTTAATACCATAAACATAGTTTTGGCCGGCGAAAAAGGCACCAACGAAATAAAAGCAGGCAAAAGAATAAAAGAAAAGTCGGAACAAATAATATCGGCCTTGCCCGCCGGGTATAGCCTGGCAATATCGTACGATGCCACCGAAAGCATTGGCAGTGAAGTGAACAAAACAGCCATGCGCAGTTTGTATTCGCTGCTGTTCCTTCTCGTTTTTGTGTTATTGGTAAGCCGACAATTAAAATACGTACTGTTAATTGCTTCGAGCTTGTTTTCCAACCTGCTCATTGCCGTAGTATTTTATTATTTCATGGATCTCGAAATTCATTTATATTCCCTGGCAGGCATTACCGTTTCTTTTGGCATAATTATCGACAACAGCATTGTTATGATCGACCATTACCGCCTGTTCCGCAACCGAAAGGTGTTTTTGGCGGTATTGGCAGCAACACTCACAACAATTGGCGCCCTGTCGGTTATTTTCTTCCTGGAAGAAGCACAACGCATAAACCTTATCGATTTCTCGCTGGTAATGATTGTTAACCTGGTAATTTCGTTGCTTACGGCATTGCTTTTCATCCCTTCGATGGTTGACAAGTTAAGACTTTCGGGAAGGAACAGCAGGGTATTTATCAGGCGCCGGCGGACAATTGTAAAGCTCAGCCGGCTATATCTGAAGAACATACTTTTTTACAAGCGTTTTCGCTGGGCAGTTATTGTTATTTTGGTCTTAGGTTTTGGCATTCCCTTGCACCTGTTGCCCGAAAAAATTGAAAAAGAAGGTTTCCTGCCGGGCATATACAATAATACTTTGGGCAGCGACTGGTACAAAACGAACATGAAAAGCTGGACAGAAAAGATTCTTGGGGGCTCGCTAAGGCTTTTCTCCGAAAACGTGTTCGAAGGAATGTCGTACCGTTCGCCTGAAGGCAAAAAGCTGCATATTGCGGGGAGCATGCCCGATGGCTGCTCGGTACAACAGCTCAACGAGGCCATAATAATGATGGAAAGCCAGATTGCACGGCATAGCGAGGTAAAAGTATTTGAAACACAGATAAACAGTCCCCAAAGCAGTCATATAACCATAACTTTTAAGCCGGAATTCGAGCATGGCCAATTCCCCTACGCCCTCGAGCAGGAAATAATTTCGAAAGCAATAAGCATTGGCGGGCTCGACTGGAGTATATGGGGAGTAAGCGAAAGGGGCTTCAACAACAGCCTGGGCATGGGCTATAAAAGCGAACAAATAAACCTCGAAGGCTATAATTACGACCAACTGTACCGCTATGCCGAAATTTTAAGGGACTCGCTTGCTAAAAACCAACGTGTAAAAGACCTTGAAATTACCGGAAGGGTAAGCTGGTATAACGAGTTAAAAGATGAACTATTCCTCGGCTTCGACCGCGATAAACTCGCTTATTATAGTTTAAACCTGTTCGATTTTTTCGGGCAAATTCAGGAACAGGCCTTTGAAAAACAGCTAAGCCCGGTTTACAACGGGCACATGCTGGTACCCGTAACCCTGGTATCGAATATTGCAGAAGATTTTAACAGCTGGCAGTTAAACAACCTGCCGGTTAAAACAGCTATGGGGCTTGGCAAAGTAAAGGAAACGGGCCAGCTTAAAAAAAAGCCCATAGGCAACAATATTTATAAACACAACCAGCAGTATTCGCTGGTGGTGGCGTATAATTTTATTGGCTCGGGCAGGCTGGCAGGAAAAATCAGGGAAGAAAAAACCAAGGCCCTGTCGGAGGTTCTGCCTATTGGATACAAGGTATTTAATAGAAATTATTACGGCTGGTGGGATCACCGCGACAAGAAGCAGTATTATTTATTGTTCCTGGTAATTGCCATTATTTACTTTATCTGCTCAGTTTTGCTCGAATCGCTTGTTCAGCCTTTGGCTGTAATTGCCCTTATCCCTGTTTCGTTTATAGGGGTATTCCTTACATTCTATTTGTTCGGCATCAACTTCGACCAGGGTGGCTTTGCCTCATTTATTTTATTGGCAGGCATTGTGGTAAACTCGGCATTGTATATTGTAAACGACTTTAATAATTTCCGGAAAGAAAAGCCCGGTACCAACTTGTTAACTATTTATATAAAATCGTTTAACCATAAAATTATTCCGGTTTTGCTAACTATTGCATCAACCATACTGGGATTGGTCCCATTTTTAATAGGGGGCAAAGAGGAGGTTTTCTGGTTTTCTTTCGCAACAGGCTCTATCGGCGGGCTGATTCTTTCGCTACCGGCACTTCTGATTGTTTTCCCTGTTTTCATGAATTTAAAGGTGATAAAAAAACAAGAAAAAAGGTTACCGGCACAACATAATTAACCCTATATCGCAACAAATAAATTACACCTTATGAAAGGCACAATTTTAAAAATACTGTTTCCGGTTGTTGTTGCAACCATTTTCCTGCAACCTGCTGTGGCACAAGAGGCATATACCCTTACACTTGATGAAGCCATAGCCCTTGCCTCCGACAGTTCCATCGATGCTTTTGTGGCCCAGAACAATTACCTCGTGGAATATTGGTACTTTAAAAACTACAAGGCCGGAAAGCTGCCGTTTCTTGATCTGACAACCGAAGTTGGCAACTTCAGCCGTTCGAACAGCCTTGAGTATAACTTTACCGATTCCACCGATTATTATGTCGAAAAACAAACCTTCAGCAACAGTGTTGACGTATCGTTAAACCAGGTAATAGCAAAAACTGGCGGCAGGGTTTACTTAAGCTCCGATATTGCCCGGCTTGAAAACCTTAAAAGGAATACCCCCGTGCAGTATTCCTCCACCATAGTAAGCCTGGGAATTCAACAAGAACTCTTTGGCTTTAACCCCTATAAGTGGGACGATAAAATTATGCCCTTGCAATTCGAAGCTTCACAGCTCCGCTTTACCCAATCGCTTGAAGAAATATCGGTAAAAACAGTCCTGTATTTTTTCGATCTGGCAAAAGCACAGGTCAATTACGAAATTGCTGCTTACAAACTGGCAAATTCCGATACCTTATATTCCATCGGACAGAAACGCTTCGATATCGGCTCTATTACGCAGGAAGACTTGTTCAGGCTCCAGCTCGACCAGATTAACGGTAAAAACGACTTTAAGCAGGCCAAAAATAACCTGAAGCGGGCAAAAACCAGGTTTAATTCGTTTCTGAGGCTGGGCGAAAACATACATATTACCCTGATTATGCCCGACAACCTGCCGGAACTGTACGTAAACCCCTTGTCGGTGCTGGAACTGGCGCGTAAAAACAACCCCGATTTTAAAACTATTGAACTGGAATTGCTGAACGCAGCACGAAGTGTTGACAAAACTAAAAAAGAAAGCCGGTTGTCGGGAGGGCTCAATGCAAGTTTTGGATTAAACCAAACTGCCAATGCCCTGCCCGAATCGTACCATTCGCCAAACGACCAGGAACTGGTGAGCCTTACCCTGAGCATTCCTATACTCGACTGGGGCGTAGCTAAAGGGAAACATACCCTGGCATTAAGGCAACAAGAAGTGGTAAAACTTAAACAGCAGCAGGCATTAATCGACCTTGAACAAAATATTATTAATACGGTCGATGAGTTTTTTGTACAAAAAGATATTGTGGCAGGGGCCGCTAAGGCCGACACCATTGCACAAAAAGCATTCGACATAACAAAACGACAGTTTGTTACCGGCAATGCCGACCTCACTAAGCTCAACATGGTGCAGCAAGCGCAAATAGCCGCAAAGCAGCAATATATTGCCGCGCTTGAATTGTACTGGAACTATTTTTACTTTATCCGCAAACTAACCCTGTACGACTTTTTAAACAATATACCACTGACAGAAAATGCATTATGGCGCGAGATTGTAGATGAAGAGTAAAAGCACCACTATGGTGGGTTAAATCTATTTTTTATAATTAGAAACTCTATTGGGCTATTCTTATATTTATTCTTAATATGATTCATGAATTATTCGGGCTAACAATGCAGCTAAGAAAATTGCGTTTATTAATTGACCATTTTGGTTAATTTTGATAAATTAATAGATGAGAATTATTAAAAAGGCTGTAAGTATTAACACTCCACACCAATAAATGCAATTCCATGACATTAAAAAAACTTTTCGTTATAGCTGTATTGGCTTGCTCTGCCTTGTGTTCTTATTCTGTCGATAAGCCAAAATTTAAACTGGGCATTGGCGGGGGCATCAACTTTACCAAAATTGCCGATAAAAATACCTATCCGCTATACGAAGCTGTTGCAAATACGCCTTATAGCAGCGAGTTTTCGGGCATGGGGGCAAATTTAGGCAACCAGTTTTTTGTACACGGCGGGCTTGTTTTCAATAAACTTACACTGGGGTTAAGGCCAGGTTTATATACTTACAAATTCAAAAAAACCGACGCTCTTAGTTTCTCATCGGGCGACAGCCTTTTTAATTCTGGGTTTTTGGCAAGGTATTTAAATACCCCCTTCGATATAAAATGGAAAATTGGCCCGGGCCGCGACCACCTTTTCATTGGTGCTGGTTTTTCGTATGCATATTTACTTACCAGAGGCGGCAACGCCGGAAATGCGCTCAGGGGCCCGAGGTTTTCTGCCGGCCCGTTGTGGGGCTTAAATTTCCATCGAAAGAAATTCGACATTGTTTTTACGTCGGGGTTCGACTTTGGTTTAAACCAGGCATCGGCAACCAACAGTATTTATACACCCGATGGGGCAAATTACCTGTCGCCGGGGAAAATTAAAATGCACAACCTGCATTTTTCTTTATCGCTACTGTTTGCCATCGAAAAGTCGGGGTTCAGAAAAAGCCTCGAATGCCCAAAAATTCAGCGGTAATTTACACCAATTCAATGAACAGACTTCATCCATATATACTGCTTTTATGCACCGCATCTTTTTGTCTATCAATACACAACAGCATAATTGCCCAACCCGGGGAAATTAACAAAGTTATTCTTTTACAACACGATGAAACAACAAAGCAAAAACTTGCCAATTTTATTTCGGGCGGCATAGAAAAGCCTGTTGACATAAACGGAACATCAGCCGAAAGCTTCACCACTGCTGCCCTGAAGTACCTGGGAATGCCCCATTGCATGGGAGGAAACGGAAGAACCTCTAAAAATAACAAAGGCAGAAAATGTATTGATTGCTCGGGTTTGCTGAACGCAAGCTTTGCCGACACCGGCATTCCGCTAAATATTCATAGTTCGCAGGAATTGGCGCGGTATGGAAAACTTATTGCCGATTCGGCACTGATAAAAAAAGGCGACTTATTGTTTTTTGTCCACTCGTATCGTCCAAAAGATTCCACAATAGTAATTACCCATTCGGGCATAGCCCTGGAAAACGGGCTTATGGTGCACACATCGGCAAGCCGCGGGGTTGAAATAACCCGGTATAGCACAGACTATTGGGGCAGCCGTTTGGTTTTTGCCACCCGTATTTTCGAATAGTGGAAATGGGTTGAGGTGAAGGTCTGGATCACGTGAGAAGTTGAGAAATGAAAAGAATTAAAGGAATGAAGGAAATGAAAAAAATTAATAATTGGCACATCTTAAATCTTTAAATCAATTGTTTACTGCTCACTTAAAACTTTGAACCATGAACTTTGAACCTTAAACCTTGAACTTTGAACTTTGAACCTTGAACTTTGAACCTAAAACTATCACTTCCCCTCCAGCCAGTCGGTAATGGTATTGGAATAGGGGTTTTCCCTGGGCTTTACAACTCCTGCAAGCGAACCATTTTCGTCAATAAGATATTTCTGAAAGTTCCATTCTACCTGCGAGTCCATAACCCCATTAAGCGATTTTGAAGTAAGCCACTTGTAAAGGGGGTGCATATTGTCGCCTTTAACACTTATTTTCGACATCATCGGAAACGAAACTCCGTAGTTTACCCTGCAAAATGTTTCAATTTCTTCGTTGGTACCGGGCTCCTGGTTTAAAAAGTTATTGGCCGGAAAGCCAATAATTACAAAGTTGTTGTCTTTGTATTGGCTGTAAAGCTTCTCCAAATCGGCATACTGGGGAGTTAGGCCACATTTGGAGGCCGTGTTTACGATTAATACTTTTTTGCCTTTTAACGAACTCATCGAAAAAGAGCCGCCGTACAAATCGGTTACAGTAAAATCGTAAAAGCTTTGCTGGCCTTGTATGTAAATAAAAGCAGGCAAAAGCAATGTTATTAGTAAAATCTTGGTTTTCATTTTTTTATAATTATTTATAATGGTCAGATGGAACTTAACATTCGTAAATAATCATTTTCGTGTGTGAGTTAATGATTATTTACTCAT
>JAFGQZ010000079.1 GCA_016935435.1 Bacteroidales bacterium | reverse complement strand
TGATCCCTTTAGGGATGACAGGGTGTGTGATGGCAAAATATCGTTAACTAAACGACCTTGAATCACGATTATATTAAAAAACCCTGAAGAGTTAAGTAAACAATTAAATTGGAAGAAGAGCCTTTATCGGTGAATACATCCATTTAACATGCCCTATTCAAATGATTTTGAACCAGGTTAATAATTGTAGATTTGGATATTGTTTTTAGATAACCGATGAATTTCGGTAAATAAATTTTAGTTTTAACAATAAAAATTTAGCAATGACAGATTGGCTGATTCATATCGACACAAAGTTTTTTTTGTTTTTAAACAGTTTTAACAGCCCATTCTTCGACAATGTAATGTGGCATATCTCCGGAAAGTGGGAGTGGCTGCCGTTATATGCCATTTTGCTTTGGGCAATAATAAACAGGTACCGGCAGAAAAGTATTGCGGTAGTGTTGGCTATTGTTGCAATAATTGCTTTGGCCGATATGGTTTCGAGCCAGTTAATAAAAGAAAGCGTAGCCAGGTTGAGGCCTTCAAACGCCCCGGAACTCGAAGGGCTTGTGCACATTGTAAATGGTTATCGTGGCGGCAGGTATGGTTTTGTATCAAGCCATGCGGCCAATTCTTTTGCCCTGGCTGTTTTTCTTTCGGTATTGTTTAAAAAGAAATGGTTTACATTAAGCATTTTCTTATGGGCATTGCTGGTATCATACAGCAGAATATACCTGGGGGTGCATTATCCGGGCGATATTCTGGGAGGGGCATTGCTGGGGGCGTTTTCTGCCCTGTTGGTTTATTATGTTTATGCCCTTTATAAGTCAAGGTTTGAAAAGAAAAACGCTGAAGGTTTACATAATAAGGCATAAAACCTAAACCAGCCACTTTAGCAATGCAGTACATTATTCCAAAATTTTACGATGGCAACAAACAATACAGAATATATTATCAAAAGGGACTTTCAGGTTACCTCGGCCGATGTCGATTTTGAAGGGGTGCTAAAGCTAAGTGCCCTTACCAATTATTTTATACAGGCGGCATGGCAGCATGCGGAAATACTGGGTTGGGGAGTCTCGGAACTCCAAAAGGACAACCTTGCCTGGGTGTTGTCGGGTTTCAAAATCGAGATTGCTGAATATCCCGAATGGAAACAGTCAATTACAGTTGAGACCTGGCCCAAAGGCATTAACAGGCTGTTTTACCTGCGCGATTTTATTATGTACGGCAACAAAGGCAAAGTATTGGCCAGGGCTACCACAAACTGGCTGCTGATAGATATTGATAAACGCAGGCCTAAACTGGCAGGAACCGGCATAGATTTGTTTGAGATGAATTCGGGAAAACATGCTATAAAAGAAACAGTACCTGCCCTGAGTTCTCCTGACAGTTTTGATTTGGCCGTGCCTTTCGATATACGTTACAGCAATATTGACATAAACCAGCACCTTACTACCACGGGTTATATCGATTTTATTTTCGATACCTATAACCCGGAATTTATATCAGGGGAAAGGCCGAAATTTTTGGTTGCCAATTTTTTAAAGGAAGTGAAATTTGGCTCAAAGGTAGAAATGTTACGGTCGGGTAGCACCGGAAACCATCACATGTTCGAACTCCGCAACAGAGAGAACAATCTGCTTTATTTCAGGGGCGCAGTGGGTTTCTGATGCGTTTTCTTGCAATACAGGTTTATCCTTTGCTATAAGCATAAAGCAATAAACCAATGTTTTTGGGGCACATGTGAGCTTAACGCAGGCAAATGAGCCCTGCGAAGGGTTTAGTTTTCTTCGGTTTGACCGGCACTAGAAGAAATTTCAATGAATTTTGTTGCGCCTTCCGGACAAATAGTTTTCATTGCTTCTATAAGTTCATCCTCGGTAACCTTTTTGTATTCAGGTTTATCGGCGATTACAGTCATTGCGCTGGCAGCTTCAATCATGCTCATAGGGTTGTCGGCAACAATAAGCTCCATTGCCTTGCACATTTCCCCGGCCAGGTTGTTTACGGTTTGTTTTTTCTTTCCGGTGCAGCTCACCAACAAAATTGCGGCAAGGGATAAGGCAAATAATAATTTCTTCATTTTTTTATGTTTTTAAGGGTCAGGTAAATATAAATAAACCAGCATTGGCGCTGGTTTATCGTTTATATTGTCATTATGTCTTTTTCTTTTTGTTCGAGAATTTTATCGACTTTTGCAATGTATTTGTTAGTAAGCTCCTGCACCTCAAGTTCAGCATCTTTTTCAATATCTTCGGCGAGCCCGTCTTTTTTAAGTTTTTTGAAGGCTTCATTGGCATCGCGGCGGGCGTTGCGAATGCTTACTTTTGTTGTTTCGCCAAAGTTCCTGACCTGTTTAACCAGGTCGCGGCGACGTTCTTCTGTAAGTGGTGGGATATTTAGCCGTATAGTTTCGCCGTTGTTCATGGGGTTAAGCCCAATATTGGCAGCCTGAATAGCTTTTTCAATGGGCTCTATCATTGATTTTTCCCAAGGCTGCACGGCAATTGTGCGGGCATCGGGAGTGTTAATGTTCGACACCTGGTTGAGAGGGGTGAGCGAGCCATAATAGTCCACCATTATGCCATCGAGCAGGGTTGGTGTTGCTTTTCCGGCCCTAACCCTGGCCAGCTCATCTTCGAGATGCGAAACGGCTTTTTTCATTTTATCTTCGGAATCTTCGATATACAATTGAACTTCTTCTTCCATTGATAGTTTTTTTTAATGAACTAACAAAAATAAAAAAAATCTGATTTTTACAATAACCGTCAGTTAACAACTTGAAAATACGCGTTAGTTGGCGATAACTGTCCCGATATCTTCGCCATCGATAATTTTCTTTAGGTTGCCGGGGGTGTCCATGTCGAAAACTATTACCGGCAGGTTGTTTTCCTTACACATTGTAAATGCGGTAAGATCCATAATTTTCAGTTTTTTTGCATAAGCTTCGTCAAAGCTGAGGGAAGCGTATTTTTTTGCTGCAGGGTCTTTTTCCGGGTCGGCAGTATATACCCCATCGACCCGTGTACCTTTCAGGAGAACTTCGGCATCGGTTTCTACGGCTTTTAATGCTGCTGTAGTATCGGTTGTAAAGAAAGGGTTTCCGGTACCAAAGACAAAAATAGCGGCTTCGTCGTTGTCAAAAGCCTTAAGTACCCTTCGTTTCGAATAACGTATCCCTACCGGCGACATTTCTATGGATGTGAACAATTGGGCTTTTCCGCCCAGTTTTTCAATAGCCCCCTGCAAGGCCAGTCCGTTAATAACAGTGGCAAGCATTCCCATGTAATCGCCCTGTACACGATCGAACCCGGCTTTAGTGCCGCTCATTCCCCTGAAAATATTACCACCGCCAATTACAATACCTACTTCAACACCCATATCGAGTATTTCTTTAATTTGTATGGCATATTCGTCGAGTTTGTTCCCGTCGATGCCATATTGTTTGCCTCCCATTAGCGATTCGCCGCTAAGTTTGAGTAATATACGTTTATAGTTCGACATTTTATATGTTTTTATTTTCGGTGCTAAAATAGGGCAAACCACACGAAAAACCCACCAGAAACCAGTATTTGTTTTAGTTTTTGAAGAAGAGTGCCAAAACAGGCTTTCATATTACATCAATATATTTCTTTTTTCCCAACATGTTACTTATCTGATAGCAGGTTAAGGTACGAAGCAAAAAAAAGAGGATTTATTTAATCCTCTTTTAATAATATTTATTTTTATGCCTGGCTATGCGTTAAGCGTGTAGCGTTTAAAGGCAGTAACTGTAAGGTCTTTGTCGGCTTGTTGCAGGTATTGCTTTATGTTAAGCTTGTTGTCTTTAATAAATTCCTGGTTCAACAAGGTATTTTCTTTAAAGAACTTATTGAGTTTTCCTTCGGCAATTTTATCGAGCATATTCTCTGGTTTGCCTTCTTTGCGAGCCTGTTCGCGCCCGATTTCTTTTTCCTGTTCAATAACATTGGCAGGTACATCGTCTTTATCAATGGCCACCGGGTTCATGGCAGCTATCTGCATCGCAACGTCTTTGCCAAATTCAATGGCAACAACTTTGTTTAGGCCAACCAGGGTCGATAACTTACTTCCATGATGGATATAAGCAACCACCTGTGGGGCTTCAATTTTTTCGTAATATGCAAGTTCAATTTTTTCGCCGATAACGCCAATTTGTTCAACAATAATGTCGGCAATTGATTTGCCGTCAAGAGATTGTTTTTTCAGGCCTTCCAAATCGGCAGGTTTAGTTTCCAGGGCCTTATCGAGTATTGAGTTGGCGAAATTAACAAAGTCGGCATTTTTTGCAACAAAGTCGGTTTCGCAGTTCAGGGCAATCATTATGCCCAATGTGCCGTTTGCATTGGTTTTTGCAATACAAACGCCTTCGCTGGCTTCGCGATCGGCCCTTTTGTTTGCGATAGCCTGGCCTTTTTTGCGGATTATTTCAATTGCTTTGTCGAAATTACCATCGGCTTCCTGAAGGGCTATTTTGCAGTCCATCATACCGGCGCCGGTAACCTGCCTTAGTTTGCTAACATCTGCAGCGGAAATTTGTGCCATGTTATAAATATTTTTTAATTATTTTTCTTCGTCATCTTCATCAGCGATATCTTCCAAATCTTCATCTTCGGTATCGCTATCTTCGTCATCTTCTTCAATTTCGTCGTCGTCAATGATTTCTTCATCATCAATTACATCTTCATCATCATCATCTTCGGCAACAACAATTTTTTTAGCAGGGGCTTTTTTGCCGGCAGCTTTTTTATCGTCTTTAGAGGCTTTGGCTTCTTTTTCTTTTACTACGCCTTCTTTTTCGCGTTCGAATTTTCTTTCGTCAAGGCCTTCCTGGATTGATTTGCAAATTGCATCGAGAATAATCGATATTGATTTTGCTGCATCATCATTGGCAGGTATTGGGAATTCAACCGAATTCGGGTCGGAGTTTGTATCGACAATGGCGAAAACCGGAATGTTAAGCCTTTTGGCTTCGCGCACAGCAATATGTTCTTTCGATATATCGACAATAAACATTGCTGCAGGCAAACGGGTAAGATCTACAATGCTCCCGAGGTTTTTATCCAATTTTGCGCGCTGGCGTGTTACCTGTAGGCGCTCACGTTTCGACATGTTGTCGAAAGTGCCGTCAGTGGCCATTTTATCGATTGTGGCCATTTTCTTTACCGCTTTACGGATTGTTGGGAAATTGGTGAGCATTCCACCTGGCCAACGTTCCGTAACATAAGGCATGTTTACCGACTGTACTTTTTCAGAAACAATGTCTTTTGCCTGTTTTTTCGTTGCTACGAAAAGAATTTTCCTGCCCGATTTGGCAATTTGTTTAATGGCATTTGAAGCTTCATCGATTTTAACAATGGTTTTTTGCAAGTCGATGATATGTATCCCGTTACGCTCCATAAAAATATATGGGGCCATTTGCGGGTTCCATTTTCTCTTGAGGTGGCCAAAATGGGCACCTGCGTCTAATAATTCGTTAAATGTTACTCTTGACATATTGTTTTTGTTTACCTTCTTTAATAGTCAACTAAAAAGTAGCCCCAAAGTGTATTGGGAGTCTTAATAGTTTAGATACTAAACAAGTGGTTATATAAATACTAACGTTTGCTGAACTGGAACCTCTTCCTTGCTTTCGGGCGGCCTGGTTTTTTACGCTCAACTTCGCGTGGATCCCTCATCAGGAGCTTGTTCGATTTCAGGATAGTTTTATTGCTTTCGGCATCGATTTTCACCAATGCACGTGCAATGGCAAGGCGAACTGCTTCAGCCTGGCCTTTTATCCCGCCACCATCAAGGTTTATAAGTATGTCGTACTTGCCAAGCGATTCAGTGAGCTGCAATGGCTGGTTGACAATATATTGTAATTGTTCTAACGGGAAGTATTCTTTATAATCGCGTTTATTGATAATAATATCACCTTTGCCGTCTTTAACAAAAGCACGTGCTATTGCACTTTTTCTCCTACCTATGGTATTAATTACTTCCATATTGATTATTTAATACTATTTAAGTTCAGTTCTTTTGGTTGTTGAGCCTCGTGCGGGTGGGCAGGGCCTGAGTAAACAAACAGGTTTTTAAATATTGCGTTGCCAAGCCTGTTCTTTGGGAGCATGCCTTTAACTGCCATTTCGATAATACGTTCGGGCTTTTTAACCAATACCTCCTCTGGTGTTTCAAAACGTTGCCCTCCCGGATATCCGGTATGGCGCACATATTCTTTATCGGTTAGTTTGTTGCCTGTAAGACGAATTTTTTCGGCATTGACAATAATTACGTTGTCGCCACAATCAACATGAGGGGTAAAATCGGGTTTGTTTTTTCCGCGCAATATTTTTGCCACTTGTGTTGAAAGCCTGCCCAGAACTTCATTTGTTGCGTCAACAACATACCAATCTTTCTGAACCGTTGCTTTATTTGCAGACTTTGTTTTATAGCTCAGTGTATCCACCTTTATTTAGTTTTTATTAATACCTTGATAATCTTATATGAACTACCTCAAAAATAAATGGAGTGCAAAAATACAATTATTTTTATGAAAAAAGCAAATGAATCACACTAATTTTTTATTGTTTTGGTTTTATACACATAATGTTAAAGTTTATTTTTTTCAGGCAAGCTTTTTTGTATTATTTTCATCTGTTTATAATTTAATTTTTAATGGTCAGATGGAACTTACCATTCGTAAATAATCGTTTTCGTGTGTGAGTTAATGATTATTTACTCATGGGCGTTTCATATCTGGTTTTGGTCATACTGATATGTGGTGGATAGAACGAGGTGTATGTTGAACAAAAAAACGCACAGGAATATTTTTTTGCTGGGCTCTGTAATTATAGTTGTTGCCCTGCCTTTATCTCCATTTTTGCTTACAGTCGGGCTGGTAATATTAGCCGCCAACTGGGTTGCTGAACTTGGTTTTAAAGAAAAACTCCAACTACTGCGGCAGCGGAAGGGCATTGTTTTTTTCTCCATTTTGTTTTTTGTCCACCTGGCATGGCTTTTTAACACATCAAATTTCAGCTATGCCTTGCACGACATTAAAATTAAGTTCCCACTGTTTTTTTTGCCGCTTATTTATGGCACTACACAAGCCTTATCGAGGCACGAATTCAAAATTATCATTCACTTTTTCCTGGCCACAGTATTGATTGCTACCCTTATAAGTGTTTTTGTTTTTCTGGGTTTTACATCAATAGAACCTGTCGATCACCGTAAGTTATCTGTGTTCATTTCTCATATCCGGTTTTCGTTGCTTATGGTACTGTCGGTATATATTTTAATTAGCCTGCTAATTTGCAATAAGCACTATCAGCTTGTCCCATGGGTATATTATGTTCTTACTTTGGCGTGGTTCCTGTTTTTTATAATTCTTCTCGGTGCCTTTACCGGTGCCTTTATTTTATTTTTTGTTTCGCCCTTTGCGTTGTTTTTCTGGTTTGGCACGAAACAGGGTAAAAATTACAAACCTATAGGCACTCTTATTTTAGTTTTGTTAATTGTTGGTGTTTTTGGTTATATTGGTTTTTCGGTTTACAAATATAGTTCAAGGGTAAAAATTGATGAGTCGAAGCTTGAAAAATATACGGTGAACGGCAACCGGTATGCACATTTCCCCAGTATTTCGGATTATGAGAACCAAAACAGGGTGTGGTTTTATATTTGCGATAAGGAACTTAAAACTGAATGGGAAAAACGCAGCAATATAAAATTTGAAGGTAAAGATATGCGAGGGCAGTTCATCCGCTCAACAATGTTAAGGTATCTGACCTCTTTGGGATACCGGAAAGACTCCGTGGGAGTATCGAAGCTCACCCGCCACGATATTGAAATGATAGAAAACGGGTACACCAATTATATTTATAAAAACAGGCTGTCGGTTTATCCGCGCCTATATCAGTTGTTTTGGGAGATAGAAATGTATTTAAAGCATGGTAATCCCAGCGGGCATTCGTTTACACAGCGAATAGAGTATATGAAGAACGCCATACGGGCAATAAAACGCAATTTCTGGTTTGGCTCCGGTACCGGCGATGTTAACGATGAAATTATATATCAGTATAATATCGACAAGTCGAAACTTGCCAAACAATGGCAATTCAGGGCGCATAACCAGATTATTACTTTTTTCCTTGCTTTTGGCCTAACCGGGTTCCTTATTATAATTTTGTCGGTATATGGTTTCCTAAAAAGTGAAAAACCAAATATCGATTTTATTTCGTTTACTTTTTTACTGATAGTGCTTTTTTCCATGCTAAACGAAGATACTTTTGAAACACAGGCAGGTGTTTGCTTCTATGCTTTCTTTGCTTCTCTTTTTATTTTTGGCCGTAAACTTAGCAGCGAAACACAATGATTAAACTTACAAGGCATTTTTATACACGCGATGTGCTCGAAGTTGCCCCCGGCCTGTTGGGCAAATATCTGGTTTTACAAACCAGTGGCGCTTGCAATAAGTTTTTAATTACCGATGTAGAGGCATACCGTGGCACCGACGATTTGGCATGCCACGCGAGCAAAGGCCTCACAAAGCGAACCGAGCCAATGTTCCGTCAGGGGGGTATTTTGTATATTTATCTTATTTACGGAATGTATTACATGTTAAACATTGTAACCTCCACCGAAAATAACCCCCAGGCAGTTTTAATTCGGGGCATTGAAGGGTGTAACGGCCCGGGGAAGCTTACTAAAAAACTAGGCATCGACCAGTCATTCAACAGGGAAGATCTTATCGATTCAAACCGTATATGGGTAATCGACACAAATAATACAGTAAGCTACAAAACATCGCCCCGTATTGGTGTGGATTATGCCGGCGATTATTGGAAAAACCTGCATTGGCGTTTCTATATTTAAGCTATCGACCAAAACCTTTTGGGCTTAACAATTTTTTAAAAACCGGAATTTTCGCGTTCTTTGTGTCGCCCTAATTATAGATTTACAATGAAGGACTTCAGGTTATACAATAATATTGCCGGGTGGGGAGTATTTGTTATTGCCACCCTGGTTTATTTGGTTACAATAGAATCAACCGCCAGTTTCTGGGACTGTGGCGAGTTTATTGCCGCTTCGTATAAAATGCAGGTTGGGCATCCGCCCGGGGCACCCCTGTTCCTGCTCTTCGGACGTATTTTTTCTTTATTTGCCGGGGGCAATGCCGAATTCGTCCCGGTTATGATAAATGCCTTATCGGCTCTGGCAAGTTCATTTACCGTTTTGTTCCTCTTTTGGACTATTTCGCACCTTGCCTTAAAAATTACAGGTAAAAAAGAGGTTTATACCCCCTCGGAATTGATTATTGTATTAGGCAGCGCTTTAACAGGCAGTTTAAGTTATGCTTTTTCCGACACCTTTTGGTTTTCTGCAGCCGAAGGGGAAGTTTATGCAAGCTCTTCGCTTTTTACTGCATTGGTTTTCTGGGCAATTCTAAAATGGGAAAACGTTGCCGGCGAAAAAGCTGCCAACCGGTGGCTTGTTCTTATAGCTTACCTTATGGGGCTTTCTATTGGGGTGCATTTATTAAACCTTCTGGCAATACCGGCTATTGTGCTCATTTACTATTTTAAAACTTACAAGATCAGCCGCAGGGGTGTTTTTTATGCACTTGTCGTTGCTATAGCAATTCTGGCATCGATAATGTATGTTTTGTTGCCCGGACTGGTACAGCTGGCAACATGGGTTGAGCGAATTACGGTAAATACCTTTGGTGTGCCCTATTGGA
>JAFGQZ010000003.1 GCA_016935435.1 Bacteroidales bacterium | reverse complement strand
TTTTTTTTTTTTTTGGACAAAAACTTCTAATGCATAGATATTTAGTGATTTAAAATTTTGTATATTAGTAAAATAAACAAGTATGCATTACTAATGTAAACTTTAATGTTATTTCTAATAAATATAGAATATGATACTTTTATCAGAATTGGAACTAGCTTTTAACATGCAACAAAGTTTGTTTATGTCGATTGATACAGGGATTGAAAGGTATTTAGATCCTCATCCCGGCTTAACTGCCCATGTCGATATAATTACTGGTATAAGGCGTTGTGGAAAGAGTACCTGTTTAAGACAAATAGCAAAAGCTATCGATGGTGATGTCTCCTTTTTTTCATTTGAAGACTCACGAATTTTTGGTTTTAATGCCGAAGATTTCCCAAAACTCCTTCAGGTAATGGGGGGTAATAAAAAAGCCTATTTTTTCGATGAAATACAGGACATACCAGGCTGGGAAATATTCGTGCGTAATTTACACGATATGGGGAGAAAAGTATATTTAACCGGTTCGAATGCGTCGCTTTTAAGTCGTGAATTAGGAACAAGGCTTACCGGTCGTCATATAAATTTTGAACTTTATCCATTTTCTTTTTCCGAATTTCTGAAATTCTTTAGTTTACTTCCTTCGGTCGATAGCTTTAAAGAATTTCTTGTAAAAGGCGGATTTCCCGAGTATTTAAAATTTGGGGAGTACACTATTCTTCAGCAATTATTTAAAGATATTATATACAGGGATATATCAGTTCGTTACGGTGTCAGAAATGTAAAATCGTTGGTTGATATTGCACTCTATCTGGTATCGAATACAGGAAAAGAATATACCTTGAACCGGTTGAAAAATAATTTTAATCTTGGGTCGGTAAATACTGCTGGAGAATATGTGGGTTGGTATGAAGATAGCTACCTGATTTTTACAGTTCCTCAGTTTAGCTGGTCTGCGAAAAGTATGTCGGTAAACCCTAAAAAAGTGTACACAATCGACACTGGTTTTGCTATGGCAAATTCATTGAGTTTTTCGAACGATACTGGCCGTTTGCTCGAAAATGCGGTTTTTATCGAATTAATGCGCCGTAAATTTCGGATTAATTATTTTAAGCAAACAAGGGAATGCGATTTTATTGCATTCGGTTCCAGGCAGGTTGAAGGTGCATATCAGGTATGCATGGATTTAAACCTTGACAATAAAAACCGCGAAATTGAAGGTTTAATAGAGGCACTCGATTTTTTTGAATTAAAGTCAGGCACAATTCTTACTTTTGACCAGGAAGACAAATTTGTAATTTCGGGCAAAGAAATATTGGTAATTCCAGCCTGGAAATGGATGTTGCCCAATGAATTTAACCTATGAAAACAATTCTCGAAACCGACAACGACTTTATTTGCGACATAAAAGCTCCGTGCTTTCAGTTACTTGAAGCCGATGAGATAGAACTGGTACAGGCAAGCAAAACACAGGTATTGTTCCGTAAAGGCGACAACCTCACAAAACAGGGCGCTTTTGCTTCGTATGTGTTGTTTGTAATAAGCGGTATGGCGGTTCAATATTTGGAAGGCGACAACGATAAATCGTTTAACATGCGCATGATTATACCGGGTGAGTTTGTTGGTTTGTCGGCCGTTTTCAACAAAAATACCTTTAATTATTCGTCGGTGGCCGTTACCGATTGCCTGGCTTTCCTGGTTGAAAAAGATACAGTTGCAAATGTTATTAAGCAAAATGGCCAATTTGCATTTAATATAATTAAACGGTATTGCGAACAAAACTCTAAACTTTTCGAAACCTTGAAGAGTTTAATGTTCAGGCAGATGAACGGACGCATGGCTGAAAAGCTTTTATACCTCAACACCTTAAAACCGCTATACCCTGAAATATTTCAATTGCTATCGCGGAAAGACCTGGCCGATTTTGCCGGCATATCAATGGAAAGTGCTGTTAAGCTGTTAAAGGTGTTCGAAAAAGATGGTTTAATTGAGCTGGTAGAAAAAGATGTTGTGATAAAAAAACCACATAAACTTTTAGAAATTAGCCGGGTAGGCTGATATATAATGTTGAATTTTGAATTAAAATAAAAAAATGAAAGACAAATTCAAAATTCTCAACTCAAAATTCACAATTAGCCTATCATTTCCAAAAATTCATCCTCGCTTAAAATTGGAATATTTAACTCTTTTATTTTCTCAAGTTTGCTTGGGCCGATGTTTTCACCAGCAACCAGGTAATCGGTTTTAGATGAGATACTGCTAACATTTTTTCCCCCGTGTTTTTCAATCAGTTCTTTTATTTGTTCGCGGCTGTATTTCGAAAATGTTCCCGAAATAATGAGCGATTTACCAGCCAGCAAATTGCTTTGTGGTGCCTGGCTTTCTTTTATAGCCAACTGGACACCTGCTTTTTTTAATCCTTCAACAATATCTAAATGCTTTTGAACGGAAAAGTGTTCGATAATGGCCGAGGCAATTTTATCGCCAATTTCGTCGATAGATACCAGTTTTTCAAAATCGGCAGCCATCAACAGGTCGATCGACCCAATGCTACGGGCAAGTTTTTTTGCAACGGTTTCACCCACAAACCTTATTCCCAGGGCAAACAAAACCCTCTCGAACGGAACATTTTTCGATTCTTCAATACTTTTAATAAGGTTGTCGGCCGATTTTTCTGCAAAGCGGTCGAGTTTTAACAAGTCTTCATTTTTCAACTGGTAAAAATCGGCAACCGTGTTTACCAAACCTTCATCGAACAGTTGTTCAATGGTGGCTTCGGCCAAGCCTATATCCATAGCCTTGCGCGAAACAAAATGCTCGAGTTTGCCCTTAATTTGTGGGGGGCAGCCATCGGTATTCGGACAAAAATGTTTGGCTTCGCCTTCGGTGCGGATAAGCCGTGTGCCACATTCGGGGCAATGGCTTATGTATTCGGTGGGTTTAGAACCGGCCAGGCGCTTCGATTTTTCAACCCCGACAACTTTCGGAATAATTTCGCCCCCTTTTTCGATATAAACAAAATCGCCTACACGTATGTCGAGCAGGGCTATCTGGTCGGCATTGTGCAGCGAGGCACGTTTAACAGTGGTGCCTGCCAGTTGCACGGGGCTTAAATTTGCAACTGGTGTAATTGCGCCTGTACGGCCTACCTGGTACGAAATACTTTCGAGCAGGGTGAGCGCTTGTTCGGCCTTAAATTTATACGATGTTGCCCAGCGGGGCGATTTGGCTGTCATTCCCAGAATTTCCTGCTGGCGGAGGCTGTTAATTTTAATAACTACACCGTCGATGTCGAAGGGGAGGTTTTTACGCCCGGTTTCCCACTTTTCGATAAAACCCAAAACTTCATCTATCGATTGGCATTTGATTATTATATCAGGAACCTTAAAGCCCCAATCACGGGCAGCCTGCATATTGTCGTAATGATTATCGAAAGGCAGCCTGCTGCCAATTAAATAATACAGAAAACAATCGAGCGGGCGTTTGGCCACCAACGACGAATTTTGCATTTTAAGTGTCCCCGATGCTGCGTTCCGTGGGTTGGCAAACTCTGGCAATTGTTGTTCGCGCCGCTCTTCGTTCATTTTTTCGAAGCCCTTGTGAGGGATAAAAATTTCACCACGTATTTCAAAAACACCCGGGTACGATTTTCCTTTCAGCGTTAGTGGTATGCTTTTTATGGTTTTCACATTGGCAGTTACATCGTCGCCTTTTTCGCCATCGCCACGGGTAACAGCCCGCAAAAGTTTGCCGTTTTCGTAATGCAGGCTTATCGAAGCTCCATCGTACTTGAGTTCGCAGATATACTCGAAATTTTCGTTCAGTATTCGTTTGTTACGTTTTTCAAATTCAATTAGTTCCTCTTTATTATAGGTATTGTCGAGCGAAAGCATGGGGAAGGCGTGGGCAACCTGTTCGAATTCCTGGTTAATGTCGCTCCCAACCCGTTGTGTTGGCGATGCGGCATCGAAAAATTCCGGGTTTTCACTTTCAAGTTCCTGAAGCTCCTTTAACGCATTGTCGTAAACACGATCGTCAACTTCGGGTTGCGACAAAACATAATATTTATAATTGGCTGTATCAATAAATTGCCTGAGTTCGGCAATGCGGGCAGCTATTTCGAGTTTGTTCATATTTGCAATGGTTGAGGCACCAAATTTAATAAGTTTGATCAGATAGTTTTAGCCGATTAATTTTGTTTTTACAAAAAAGTATTGCTTGTAACAATTATTGGTTAGCGGTTTTTAAGCGTGACTAACAATCGAAAAACATCATGAATTGACATTATTGTTCATATCCATTTGAAAAAAAACAAAAAACACATATCTTTGCGGCTCGAAAAAAATAAGTATTAACTAATTATTAATTAAAAATGGAGAACCGATACGAAACCGTTTTCATTGCAACTCCCGTTTTATCTGAGGCCCAGATGAAGGAAGCGGTTGACAAGTTCAAAACAATTATTGCCGACAATGGCGGTAAAGTTGTTCACGAAGAGAACTGGGGTTTGAAAAAACTTGCTTACCCTATCCAAAAAAAATCGACTGGTTTTTATTACCTGGTTGAATTTGAGTGCAACAGCAATTTTATCCAGAAATTCGAGACTGAATTACGCCGCGATGAGCGTATTATAAGGTTTCTGACCTTTAGGCTCGATAAATATGCTGCCGAATATGCCGAGAGAAAACGTTCAAAATTAACCGAAAAAGTGGAGGGATAAATCATGAGTGCTGCAAATAACGGATCGGAAATAAGATATCTTACACCGCCAACCATTGAAACAAAAAAGAAAAAGTTTTGCAGATTTAAAAAGAACCGCATCAAATATGTCGATTATAAAGATGCCGAATTCTTAAAGCGTTTCCTGAACGAGCAGGGAAAAATACTGCCTCGTCGTATTACAGGTACATCGCTTAAGTTTCAGCGTAAAGTTTCTACTGCTGTTAAACGTGCACGTCACCTGGCATTGTTGCCCTATGTAACCGACATGTTGAAATAATTAAAACGCGGAAAAAAATGGAAATTATACTCAAACAAGATATCAGCAACCTCGGCTATAAAGACGATGTTGTTACCGTTAAAGACGGTTATGCCCGAAATTATCTGATACCGAACGGGCTTGCAATCAATGCAACTGCATCGGTGAAAAAACAACACCAGGAAATTTTACGCCAAAGGGCGCATAAAGAAGAAAAAATACGTAACGAGGCCAAAGTTGCTGCCGATAAACTTAAAGATGTTAGCCTTACCATTGGTGCCAAAACCAGTTCGAAAGGAAAAATCTTTGGTTCGGTAAATACTATACAAATAGCCGAGGCTTTAAAAGAAAAAGGTTACGATATCGATCGTAAGAACATCAGCATTAAAGAAGAACTTATTAAAGAAGTTGGAAAATATACAGCTACAGTTAAGCTTCATAAAGAAGTTAAGGTTGAAATTCCTTTTGAAATTGTTGCTGAATAAGAAAACTCAAATCTATTCCACAAAAGCCCCTGCATCCAGGGGCTTTTTTTGTTGTGTGCCGTGCATGGTAGCAGACTTGGTGGTGAAAGTCCACTATGGGGGTTTGTAGTTGCCAACCATTAGCTGAAGGCAAGGGTGTCCATTGTGAGATGGAATCTGAAGGAAGCCAGAGGCAAAACTCCGCCCCGAGGAATACGAAACGCATCAGGCATAACCGGTGGGATGAGATTGCAATACAAATCAAAGTCCAAAGACTACACGGACACCGGAGTGTAAATGCGGCGGGGACATGGGACGAAAGTATGTTGCCTTACCACGGGAGGTCTCACGGACGTATGGAAACGAAGTATGAAGTACGGTTGAAACAAGATTTGTCGTGAGAAGTCAGCCGAAGCCATAGTACCTGTGCACCGACTTGCACGGGAAAGGGCAGAACCTTAGTTGCTAAATTAATGAGGATTACCGGATGAAAGGACAAAAGCAGAAAATATCAAAAGATAACTGCCAACAGAAAGCAGGTGCGGAACACCGAGGATATGTTGGAGCGCCGACTTTTGTTTGGATAACCGAAAACAATGAAGTAACACCACCACAAGAGGATGGGATATTAGGGAAGATTTTAAATCCTTACAATCTGAACAAAGCCTATTTAAAGGTAGTTCGCAACAAAGGAAGCCATGGGGTTGATAAGATGGAAGTTGGAGTCCTTCATGATTATCTTCAACAACATGGTTCAGACCTGATAAAATCCATAAAATCCGGGAAATACCATCCGAACCCGGTTCGCAGGGTTGAAATACCCAAGGATAAAACCAGTAAACACCCATTGGGGATACCCACGGTAGTAGACAGGTTTGTCCAACAAGCGATACATCAGGTATTGTCACCAATCTACGAACGACAATTTTCGGACAACAGCTATGGTTTCCGACCAAAAAGGAGTACCCACAAAGCTTTGCAACGTTGCAAAGAATATATATCGGAGGGATATGAATATGCCGTAGATATGGATATGGAGAAATTTTTCGATACGGTAAACCACAGCAAATTAATCGAGATTTTGTCGAAAACGGTTGAAGACAGCAGGGTGATATCGCTCATTCATAAATACCTGAATGCAGGGGTGGTTGTAGGACACAAGTTCGAAACCACAGAACAGGGTGTTCCGCAAGGAGGGCCGTTAAGTCCATTATTGAGCAATATTATGCTCAATGAACTTGATAAAGAGTTAACATTACGAGGGCACCGGTTTATCCGCTATGCCGATGACATGGTAATACTATGCAAAAGTAGGCGAGGGGCAGAACGGGTCAAAGAAAGTATAACCTACTTTATTGAGAACAAATTGTTCCTAATAGTTAATAAAGAAAAAACCCAGGTTGTTTATCTCAGCGAGATTAAGTTTTTAGGTTACTCCTTCTATAAAAAACATGGAGAGGTTCGGTTTAGAATACATCCTAAAAGTATATTGAAGCTACGGGATAAAATCAGGTTTTTGACTTCAAGGAGCAATGGTTGGGGTTATTCGGACAGAAAAGAAAAGTTGTCCGCCTTTATAAAAGGGTGGGTCAATTACTTTAGGTATGCCGACATCAAAAAGCTGCTTATTAGGATTGATGAATGGTATCGGCGGAGGCTTAGGATGGTAATATGGAAGCAATGGAAACGAATTAGGACACGTTACAAGAACCTTTTTAAATTAGGCATTCCTAAAAGCAAAGCTTGGGAATGGGCTAATACCCGTAAGGCTTACTGGCGAGTTGCTAAGAGTTTCATTTTATCCAGAAGTATAACCAATGAAAATCTTTCGAAGGCAGGTTATTTATTTTTCACGGATTATTACCTTAAAGTGAGGGTGGACTGATGGAACCGCCGTATACCGAACGGTACGTACGGTGGTGTGAGAGGTCGGGAAATAAAATAGGAGGAAAACTATTTTATTTTCCTCCTACTCGATTTAGCCTGCCAACATTACGGCCCACATTAATAAATTTGTTGAGCCCTGCGGGGTAAAATAATTTTATTTAATAAATCGGTTTTAACACCCTGTTAGAAATTACACAGTATAAATATGGTTTTATAATTATTGCCTGGTGGGTTAGCTTTTTATGGCAATGGCCTCAATCTCTACCAATACATCTTTTGGCAGCCGGGCAACTTCAACTGTCGATCGGGCAGGGGGGGCAATGGCAAAAAAGCTTGAATATGCCTCATTCATGGCAGCAAAGTCGTCCATCGACTTTAAAAAGCAGGTAGTTTTAATAACCGACCCCATGTTGCACCCGGCAGCTGCCAGAATGGCTTCGAGGTTTTTTAGCACCCTGATGGTTTGTTCCGTAATAGTGCCGTTCAGCAGTTTCCCGGTATTCGGGTCGATAGGTATTTGGCCGCTTGTAAATACAAAACCATTGGCCTCAACTGCCTGGCTATATGGGCCTATTGCCTTAGGTGCATTGTTGGTTTCAATAATTTTTTTCATACGCAGGAACCATTAACTTTTAAAATTATTATCCTTTTTTTGCTGTTTAAAACAGTATATTAGATGATATTTATTGAACCCGAAGGGATTTAATTAAACAGGTTAAAAATTATCGTACCACGACTGTTTTTTGTCGAATTTCAAATCGCGCAATATCGACGATTTTGCACGTATGGTAAAATTGTAATTTCGGGCCCTGCCAAAAGGCACCATTGAAAATTGCATTTCCCAGCAGTGCAAATCGCGGTTAATGTTAATATTTGTAAAGGTAATTTCTTTGGTTACCAAATCGACCCCTGAGTTAAACCCTATTTTCCATTTTTTTGTTAAACTGAAGTCGCCCCTGAAACCCAGCGTGTGGGTAAGGGTCTGGTCTTTTACCAACCCCGGGCGGTTGAGCATCCAGTTATAATTAAAGCTTAACGACCAGGGAATGCTGAAATCGACATAAGTGCCGGTAATAGCATCATATCCTGGAACAAACTCATAGTCGGGGTTCATAGGGTCGCGGTAAATGTTCGCCTGGTCGAGTTCTTCCTGGGTTTGTGCATCGTCTTTTTCTTTGCTTTGGCCTTGTTTCGATTTTAGGCTCAGGCCGGCATTTACGCTCAGGTTTGTAAACCTTACAAGTCCTTTTCCTGATGAATAGAAAAACTCATCGACAACTTTATATACAGGGTCTCCTTTTTGTGTAGTATCAACCATTTTGTACCTATAAGGGCTAAAGCGACTTGTAATCTGCAGGCTCAGAACATTTTTAAACAATTGTGTACTTCCGTTTAAAGAAATGTCGCTCCACTTAAATTCTTCTTTGAAGGGGTTATAAGAAGTTGCCAATCCTAAATTTCTAATTAACACAATTTTGCGTGGTTCTGCTTTTCCTGTGGTGTCGTTCAGGGGCTTAAGCTTGGCTTCGAGGTTGTTGCCCAAAGAAAGACTGAGGCTTCCGCTTTGTCCGGCGCTCGAAGGTGTACCATACATCGATTTTTCGAAAATGGAATAAGTATTTTTTTGCAGTTTTCCTTTGTCGTAATAGTAAATAGTGTCGTAATAGTCGGGGTTAATACTGTGCATGTCGGGGGTGTAGGAGAACGATGCACGGGGTTGCACCACATGGCGTACGGCAATTAAATTGGGGTTTTTGCGTGTGTTCAGGTACATGCCGGTTACTTTGGGCGAAAGGCCCAGGCTTATTGTTGGGTTTATGGCATGGGCATATACAAGCCCCTTAATGGTGTCGGTAATAATTTGCTGTTGCCCGTTTATGGGGCCTTCGAGGTGTTTACTAATTCGTTTGTTATAGAGCATACCCTGGTAGCTTAACGAAGGCGAAATGGTAAGCATTTTTATTTTGCTTGTTTTTATATTAAAGACCAGGGGTATAGTGTGAGAAAAGCCAGTATTCATATTGTCCCAGGTGGTTCTGTAAAAAAGCATAGAGTCGCGAGTGCTCAGCTCACCGGCAAAACGCGAGGTATAGCTGAAGCCTATGTTCTCGTACCACTTGTATTTTCCGGTGTTTTCTTTACTACGGAAAGGGTATATGGTAGAAGCATTGAACGAACCGGTAGGCATGTTAAGGTTTATGGTGCTGTCGGACGTATTTTGCCGGGCATTGGCTGAAATGCCCAGGTTAAAAGGTGTACCGGCCCAGTTTTTTGTATAGCTTATACTTGAGGTTTTTTGATTTGTCATCCTGTCAGTGTAATTATACGAGTTGTTAAGGTCGAATTCGCTGCTCGAAAAGTTTACACTGGCAGAAAAAGACTGGGAAGGGTTTGCTTTAGGATCCTGAGAGTGCGACCAGCGCCATTTAAAGTCTTTTTTCCCCGGCAAGGTATCGTAATCAAAATCGTTTACGTTATAATTGAAAGTCATATTGCCGTTGAAATGGTATCGCCATTTATAATCGCTGCTAAATTGCCAGCCCCATGAGCCTTTTGAATACCAGTCGCCTAAGAGTTTAATGTCCATATACTCACCAAATGGCTGGTACCAACCAAAACCCCGCAGGTAGAAACCACGGCGCTGTTCTTCGCCATAACGCGGGATAATTACCCCGGCACCACGTTTTTTTGAGTTTGGGAAAAAGCCAAAAGGCAGCCCCAGAAGTTTAACCGGAATGTCTTCAACAATTAAATAAGCAGGACCGCTTATTATTTTATCGTCGGGAATAACTATAGCCTTGGAGAGTTGCATGTAAAAGTGAGGGTGTTCGGCATTGCAAGTGGTATATTTGCCCCCTTGCACATAAATGTTTCCCTGGTTGTCGCGCTTGGTAAGTTCGCTATGCAGATAGCCCTCGCCCTGTTGCGATATAACATTATATATAATTCCCCTGCCGGTTTTTAAGTTATAATATAACGAGTCGGTCTCAAATTCTTCCTTGCCCTGTTTAAATTTTGGTTTTCCAATATAAGCGTCTGCTGTATCATGCCTACCGCGGGCAAAGGTAATATTGGAGTTTAAGTCCGACTGAATATATTCGGAGGTAAGTTCAAAATCCTGGTATTTTATGTTTCCCGAGCCAAATAAAAACACCTCTTTAGAGTCGATAAAAACGGTCATCGAATCTTTTGATGTATAGTTTACAGGGGCATCAACAATAGGTTTTTTTTTCTTTTTTTGTGCGCTATTAAGTGTGTCGGAAGCTTGCAAGGCCAGGGAATCAGGAACCGGAGCGTTGTTCTCCTGGGCGTTTAATAATAAAGCCGACAGAAGAAACACTGTTAAAAACGTTATTTTAAAGAAACCTCCTGAAAACAATTTTAATCGTATTTTTGTAATTGACAAATTAAATTTGAGAGGCAGCAAAACTAATAAAATAAACGTTTGCTCATGCAGAAAATTTTCAAAGCAGGGTTTAGGTTTTCTATAATTTTCCAACTTGTTTTTATTTTATTAACAGGCAGTAGGTTTTCATTTAGCCAGCAACCGGCACAAGACATTAACAAAATTCGTACCGTAATTATCGATGCGGGGCATGGAGGAAAAGATCCGGGAGCCATAGGCAGGCATGCAAAGGAGAAAGATATTGCCCTTGCATTAAGCCTTAAAGTTGGCAAATATATCGAAGAAAAGATTCCTGATGTTAAAGTTATTTATACACGTAAAACCGATGAATTTGTTTCTTTGATAGACCGGGCAAAAATAGCCAATAACAACAATGCCGATTTAATGATATCGATACACGTAAACTGGGCCCAAAACGAAACAGCTTCGGGAACCGAAAGCTTAATTCTGGGACTTCACCGTAGTGGCGAAAACTTTGAAGCGGCAAAACGCGAAAACCAGGTTATTTTATTGGAAGACAATTATACGGTTAACTACGAGGGTTTTGATCCCAATTCGGAAGAATCGTATATAATGTTCAGCCTTATGCAAAACATTTACGACGAACACAGCATACGTTTTGCCGATGCAGTTCAATACCAGTTTCGCGAACGGGCAGGTAGAAAGGACAGGGGCGTAAAGCGCCAGGGCCTTTTGGTGCTCGCCCAGGCGGCTATGCCCTCTATACTTATTGAGGCCGGGTTTATCAGTAACGAAAAAGAAGAGCTGTACATGATGAGCGAAGAAGGCCAGGACTACCTTGCATCTGCTATTTTCAGGGCTTTCAGGGATTTTAAAAAAACAATGGAAAGCAACGAATACACTTTTGCCGAAGGCGACAAAAACGAAAACACAGCTCATACTGTTAACTCTTTGCCAATAGCGCCAGAAATTGATAATGATAAAAAATTAAATTCAAACAACAGCAAAATTACCAATACAGCAAATATTTGTGTCGATTCAGTATTATTTAAAGTACAGGTATTGTTCTCCGAAAGAAAACTTGAAAGGAGCGATAGTTTATTCAATGAATTTAACGATGTGCAGGAAATAAACACTGATGGCAGGTTTAAATATGTTGTAGGCTCTAAAAACACCTATAACGATGCACTGGAATACAGTAAGTTTGTAAAAAACCGTTACCCCGATGCGTTTATTGTTGCTGTTTGTAATGGAAAGATTATACCTTTGTCGGAGGCATTAAAAGTTAAAGAAAACTAAAAAACTAATTATGAAACTTTCGCGGGAAGTTAAAACTGCCCTTGTAGCTATTGCTGTTATTGCACTCTCGGTTTGGGGTTATAATTTTTTAAAAGGTAAAAATATTTTGAAACCTACCGATGTGTATTATGTGGTTTACGATGATATCGAAGGCATTATTGAGTCGGGAACTGTTTATTATAAAGGGTTTAAAGTTGGAAATATCAATGGTATTAGCTTCGATGCAAACAAACCGGGCAAAAGTTTTGTAGTAAAGTTTGTGTTGGAACAAAGGCTGAAAATCCCTTTAAAATCAAAGGTTAAAGCAAAGCAATCGAACCCTATAGCTTCAACCAAAGACCTTGAAATAGTATTCTATGATACTACAGCATATTACATGCCTGGCGACACACTTCTGGCGGCCTACGATGCTGGTTTAATGGGCATTTTGGAGCCCCTTCAGGAAGAGTTTGAAGTTACTATAAAGAAACTGAACGCTACACTGGCAGCCCTTGAAAATACTTTTAACAACGAAACCCAGTCGAATATACGTTCGTCGGTAGCATCGTTAAATGAGGGCCTGTACTCTTTAAAGGGCATGTTGGCCCCTGGCGGGGCAATTTCTAAATCGATGCTGAATATCGAGTCGGTTACCGGAAATATAAAAAACAACAATGAAAAGATAAACGAATCTATTGGGCATTTCAGGAATGTAAGCGCCAGCCTCGACAGTGCCAACCTGGGGCAAGCCATTGCCAGGCTCGACAGCACCCTGGCAGCAACGTATGCAATACTCGATAAAATTAACAATAATGAAGGGTCGGCCGGTTTATTGGTTAACGACAGCACCCTGTATAATAACCTTGCCCGTGCAACAGGCAGCCTCGACTCATTGTTGGCCGATATGAAAGAACATCCTAAAAGATATGTTCATTTTTCGGTATTTGGAAGAAAAGATAATTAGCAGTTTCACAAGAATATGATTTTGGAATTAGGTAACCAGGACCTTGAAAAATTTATTATGATTGGCGACAGGGTTCTTATAAAGCCCAACTCGCCCAAGGAAAAAACCAAATCGGGTTTATTATTGCCCCCCGGGGTACAGGAAAAAGAAAAAGTACAGGCCGGCTACGTTGTAAAAGTCGGACCGGGTTATCCCATACCAGCCATTAACGATGTCGATGAGCCCTGGAAAGATAAAAGCAATGAAGTAAAATATGTCCCCTTGCAGCTTAAAGAGGGCGATTTGGCAATTTATTTGCAGAACAGTGGGTACGAAATTGATTTTAAAGGACAGAAATATGTTATTGTACCTCACTCTGCAATTCTAATGCTCATACGAGACGAAAGCTTATTCGCCTGATATTGTGTGTATAGTATGCCCAGAAGGAATGACATGGAATTAAGCCGTAATTTTTTTTCTAAAAACTTTTTTAAAGGGCAATTGTTTTTAGTGAAAATTTCTATATTTGCACTCCCGTTTGCACGCTATCGCTAAACAAACGAAGAACATTACAAAATGGTCCCGTAGCTTAACTGAATAGAGCATCTGACTACGGATCAGAAGGTTGGGGGTTTGAATCCCTCCGGGATCACTTAGAAGTTTGGAGTGTGAGTTTTGAGCAAGATTGAAAAACTCTACTCCATTTTTTTTTCTCCAAACTCCAACTCCAACTCAAACTTAAAATAGAATATGTTTGATTTTGAAAAGCTTGAAGTTTATGCAAAGGCAAAGTCTTTTAATAGTTCTGTGTCAAAGTTTCTGGACCACGCAGAGGTAAGTAAAAACAAGAAAGATCAACTTGAAAGGGCTGCTTTCAGTATTATGCTGAATATAGCTGAAGGAACAGGAAGATTTACCAAACCAGATAAGAAGAACTTCTATATTATTGCCAGAGGATCAGCATTTGAATGTGTTGCAATTTTTGACTATTTATTTGACCAAAAGCTAATTAATCAAGAATTATTCCGTGAATTTTATTCAAATCTTGAAGAAATGTCAAAAATGCCCTTTGCATTGATTAAATCTTTATCATAAGTTTTACTTTCTTTATAAGTAAGTTAGCAAACATACACATTAAATGTTCGAACAAAAAGTTCCCAAAATGAGAATTTGCTGTATCTTTGTGTCAATAAATAACTAAAGTGGAAAGAATATTTGCAAAAAGCACATTAAGAGAATATTGGGAGAAACATCCAGAAACAGAACAGTATTTAAAAACATGGTATGATACTGCAATGGGCTCTGATTGGAAAACTCCAAGTGATGTAAAACAAACTTATACAAATGCAAGTAATTTGAAGGATAGTAGAATTGTTTTCAATATTAAAGGTAATTCCTATCGACTGGTTACAAAATTTCATTATGAAAAACAATGGATTTTTATAAGGTTCATTGGGACACATAAGGAATACGATGAGATTGACGCAAATACAATTTAAATTTTTAGAAATGAATATTAAACCAATAAAATCAGAAAATGACTATCGCTTAGCATTGAAAAGACTTGAAGAAGTTTTTGACGCAAAGATAGGCACCCTTGAAAGTGATGAAGCTGATATACTTGGATTAATGGTAGATGAATATGAAAAGAAACATTATCCAATAGAAGCACCAGACCCAATTGAAGCGATCAAAATTAGAATGGAAGAAATGCAATTAAAACAAATTGATTTAATAGAAGAAATTGGCGGGAAAAGCCGAGTATCCGAAATACTTAGTCGAAAAAGGAAATTAACCGTTGAGATGATACGTAATTTAACAAAAAAATTAAATCTATCTCCAGGTTTATTAATAACAGATTACCAATTATCCCGGTAAAGTACGTTTGCCAACAGCGTGTTTAAGCAATGGCGGGGGCTTCAAGTATTTTGGCATTTTCCCCAGCCCGTTAAGTCGGTGTACACTGTTAGGTTGGTACTCCGCCTAACCGCCACAGCTCTAACACGCAAACCGTTATCTTACTCCAAACTCAAACTCCAACCCAAACTAAAAAGTGTGAGTTTTGAGCAAGAATGAAAAACTCCATTCCTTTTTTTTCTCTAAACTCCAACTCCAACCCAAACTAAAAAGTGGGGTAAGCAATAAGGTTTAGCCCGAAATTTTCACATTTTTCAGCCTTAGTAAAAAAACAGTAAAAATAATAGCAACGGTTAGCACAACTATATGCGCCCAAACTTGTTCTACAAAAAACAGCTCAGCAACCAGAATAGAGATCCAAAATGGAATGAGAACCATAACTTTTATCCTTAAGGCTATTGGTACATCGTTTTCGAATTCTTTTATCAGCTTGTTGAATATTTTTTGCCTCATAAGCCAGTTATACATTTTTTCGGAACTGCGAACATAAAAAAACGCCGTAAGCAGAATAAAAGGTGTACCCGGAAAACCCGGCAATACAATTCCTAAATAAGCAAGGGCAAGAAAAACCGTAGCTAAAGAGAAATACGTCCATTTTTTTATATCTTTCTTCATCTGTATATAATTTTTTTAAATTGTCAGATAAAACTTACCATTCGTAAATAATCATTTTCGTGTGTGAGTTAATGATTATTTACCCATGGACGTTTCATATCCGGAAGTAATCCTTTTCAATTTGTGAACGAAAGTTGTTGAGGTTTTCAAACGAACTGGCATCAATTATGTTAAATAAAACCGATGTTTCGGGTTTGAGGTTTTCTGCCAATTTCAAATATACTTGGTCTAATTCTGTTAGGGTTAAAAGGGTTTCGTGTGCTTCATGTTTTTTTCTTGACAGCAAACGCTGCATCAATATTTCCGGCGAAGCTTTCAGGAAGTAAATAACATGGGGCGGCTCAATTTTAAAAAGTTTGCTTAATGCTGCAATGCCGGTTTTTTTTTCAGTAAAGAAATACGTAAACACAAATGCCGACAAATTTTCCAAAAGCGGCCCCGGGCAGGTTTTTATGTATTCTTCTGGGATTAGGCTGGTAAGGTATGCTATTTCGCAGGAAAACTGCTTGTTTATCGGGCTAAACTGTGGCCTGCCTGGTTCCGGCAGCCGGGCCTTTGGTGCATAATAGCCGGCATAAGCCTCAGCGTCGATAAGCGGGTGGCGTTCGGCAATAACTACCTCAATGCCCTGCGACTCCATATTCTGCATAATTGGCCTGTAGAGCAACATGGAAGCAAACAACGAAACAGCTTTTAGCGCGGTATTTTGTTGCTGGTCCGAAAGTTGGTTTATATAATTCACAAAACTGGCAGCTTTTAAAAGGGGCTTATCGTTAACAATTCCATATATATCGATATGGGGCAATCTTAGCAAACCGGTTGTATTGTTTGTTTTTCGGGCAGCAAGGGCATCGAACAGGGTGCTTTTTCCCGAACCATCGAGCCCGGTAATCAGTATTTGTTTCACAGGTACATGTTTACCAGGTTTAACACTTCAGAAATTACCATGTCAATGGGTTTTTCGGCATCAATTTTATGCCAGTTGTTGTTTTCAAATATTTGCCAATAAGGTGGCAGGCTTTCCTGGAACTTTATAAATTTTTGCTGGTCGGGTATTTTCTCCAGGCCGCATTCATAGCGGGAAAAGTATTGTTTTCTTTCGGCTGCTGCTTTAGCCGGCAATTCAAGTTTAATTGTAATACCGGCAGGCGGGAACATGTCCTGTAATAAAATTGTATGTTCCTTGTTGGCGCCCAGTGATAGTTCCGAAACAAAATACTTATAATAATAGCTGTCGATGAGAATTATTTGCCGTTTGCTTTCCATTGCCTTATCGGTTGCATATTTCATGGCATGGGCCAGAAAAAGCAGTCGTGAGCCCGGTGTCAGCGAACAGAGGTATTGGTCCACTTCGGCTTTTGATTTAAAAAGTACCCCGCCGGCATCAAGGCCAAGCAAATCCCATATCGTCGCCAGATAAACCGGGGCAAGTTTTTCCTGTAATGTTTTAATAACAGTGCTCTTTCCTGCTCCATCGGCCCCGGTTATGCAAATTATTTTTTTGTCCATCTTACTCTATGCCCTTTACAATTCGAGTTATTTCAGCAATATCGATATTGCGCCTTCGAAGATATTCAAAATAAGTTTCCTTCCTGATAAAATAAAACCGTACAGACAACAGGGTATCTATCATTAGTTTAAAAAATAAGATAAAGGTGATTTTTGTGCCAATCTCCTCGCCAGTTAATGCAAAAACATTATATGGCGCTTTTATTACTGCCCGTACTTTTTGCCACAATGTAGGGTTTTCGCTTAAATCGGAAAGCTTAAATGCAAGGCTTTTCGGCGGGAAAAACATTTGCCTTACTAGCTTAACAAAGAAATACAGCTTTTTATGAAAAACGTTGAAAAGCCCAAAGTAAAAAACAATCATCTCGATATGGTGAAAGTGGTCGTTGTTAGAGTGCTGCATGTCGCCGGACTTATCGGCCATTTTTAAACGGGCATCGAGCCTTCGGGTTATAAAATCGGAATTTTTGGGAGTTAAAGCTTTTAAAAAAGCCGGTTCAACTGCACCGGAACATATATTTGTCAGTTGCATTGTAAACCATGCCTTATTATTGGCACCGGAATTGTATATAATGTTGTTAAGTTTGTCGAAATCGATGTTTTCTTCTTTTAATAAAATATTGTAAATATCCATACAATCGCGTATGCCACATTTATATATGCCCATGTGCAGGATTAGGTGCAAAACATTATATTCGGGCGATAGTTGTTTGGCCTGAATGTCCCTAAAGCCGAAATCCGAAGTGGAAGCCCAAAGGTTTTCGATGTCAACCCTGTACTTAGAGGTAGGCGACTTCAAACCCCACTGGGTGCCTGTTATACAATGGTAATTTGCACTGATAAACGACAGCCCGGCATGGCTGAATTTTGCAGCTTTGGCTTTTTCTCCGCTCCATCCGTTTCCCAGGGGTATATAATTCAAGTCGTGGTAAATTTGCAGCACTTTCGGCCAGTCGCCCGGGTGAATGAGCATATCGAAGTCGTTCATTTTTTTATACCCGGTTTCGGCATAAACGCTGTGCATTAAAAGGTTGCCCTTGAGAATTGCGACCTCGATACCCTGGCTGTGAAAAAGTTTAAGAAACCTTTCAGCTTCGGCATAACGCAATTCGTTTTCGGTTTTTACCCTTTCGTAAGTATTGCTAAATTTTAGCCTTACATTGTCGTAAAGGTTTCCAATAAGGTTATTTCTTTGCATTTGCACAAAAATCCAGGGCGCAAGTTTCCATTGCTGGCAATAGTCGTAAAAATCAACCTGTGCCTGGTGTTTGTTAATCATTGTCGCGAAAAAATTCGAAAATCTTTCTGCTTCTTCGCATGTATGATAGATTTTAGCGAGTCTTGAGGCGATATAAAAATTACTTTCCATTTTGTTCGATATAAATTTCACCGGTTGAACCATTCATTTTCACCCAATCGTTATTGTTTACATACTTTGTAAGGTTTTTGACCCCTATAACAGAAGGAATTCCCATTTCGCGGCATAAAATAGCCGTATGGCTTAGCAGGTTGCCACGTGCCGAAATAATACCAGCAGCTTGTGAAAAAATGTTTACCCACCCAGGCTCAAAAAAATCTGCTGCCAGAATAAACCCGCTAAAGTTACCTTTCCCAACATTATCGGGGGTAACTATTCTTATCATGCTGGTAACAATTCCGCTACAGCAGCCGATACCGGTAAGTTTTTCGGTTTTTATAAGTTTTTTGTTTTGGAATATAGGAATTAAATTCCTCCCACGCTTTTCGTAACGGTTCGAACGGCTTGCCTCTTTATAGCGGGCATATTCTTGTTTCCTTTGTAAAATTCGATTTCGATAGCTGCCTGCCCCCCCGGGGTTAAGAATCTCATCTAATTCGAGCCACAGCGAATCGCCAGGCATATCAATAAGCCCGTAGTTCAAGAGTTGTTTGTCGATTGCGCGGAACAAGGAGCGAAAAAGTGCGAAAATACGGGTTCGCATAAAACGGTAATTTTCGCGGTTGCGCAACAAGGGCAATGTGTATTTAATGAGTTGCAGGAACACCAACCTTTTAATCGGGTTCAGCCGGTATTCTTTTGCCAGAATGTTTTTATAGTTAAATTGAACAAGTTGGGCTTGGTGAATACTGTGGCCTGATATGCCCGATTTTAAAAGGGCAATAAATTTAACGGGATCTTCGGAATAATTTACGGTTTCCATTTTTAATTCCCCCTCATCGCATCTTGCCCCAAAGTCGTTCAGATAGAGTTCTACATTTTTATAAAATGCTGGAAAAACATGGGGCAGTTTGCTGTAAATAAGTTCAGGCGAAAGGGTGTTAAAACAGTCTGTTAAACCCTTACATGCAATGATTTCGAGAACCAACTGCCGGTACCTGCGTACAATCTGCACCGAAACAATATCGCCCTGAGCAAACAGAATGTCGTTAATAAAGTTTGGGTAGTTTTGCTGAAGACGCGATTGTGAAAACATTTTTCGAAGCAAAGAGAAAAACAACATTGCAAAAAAACCATTCAGAAGCGGCGCCAGCCAATTCGCAGCAAGTTTTTTTTCGATATCAAGGAACCGTTCAACCAAAGCGCTATGGCTGTTATTAATAAATGCAGCCTTTTTGTTTTCGGCCAGGGCCTGGTTGCATACAAATTCGTATTTTTTATTGTGTTTCCTAAGAAGTAGAAAAGCTGCTGTTATGTTTTTTAGTAAAATAACATAGTTACAGAGGCCGGGTTTTATTTGTGGCTTTGTGAATTCGGCAGGTTCCATGCCGAGCACGCCTGGCAACAGTTTGCTTGTTTTCTTTCCAAAAGGCAGTTGGTAGAGCAATTTTTGCCAAGCCGATATATTATAATAAAGGGCGCCATTAATGCCCCCTGTCATGTTCGAAAAAAGGGGGGTATTGGCATCGAGTGTTTTTTTGTCCATGCCAAAATACCGGGCCATTCGCCTGTATGCTTCATAATAGGTGTGCCGGACAAATGAAATAGTAAGCGGCAGCGAAAGTCCCGGGTAGTTTTCCCCAATATTTGAATTGTCGTAAATTTCGACCTCAGCCGTAGTTGCAAAAGCTGTAATATTTCTAACCTGCAGCCAGTACAATTTTCCACCTGAAATGGCAAATTCTATATCTACAGGGTGTTTTTTTATCTTTTCAAGTTTTGTTGCCCCTGTAACCAATTCCTTAATCAGTGGTTGTGCAATATTGGCAATCTGTTGCCCGGTAAGGGAAATGTCTGAAAGTGAACCGTTAAATATTTGTCCCTGAAAGGTTTTCTCGATTCCATCCCACCAAATATGCTTTTTAACACAGGTTCCTGCCAGCCCTTCGAACCTACCCGAAACAAGGTTCTCGCCCAAACCGGGAATTAAGTTTATAGCCATGCATTTTTCGTTGGGTTTTTGCGGGTTTTTTGAGAAAATAACTCCCGATAAATCGGGGGTTGCCATTTTCTGTAGAATAATTGAAAAACCTAGTAAAGGTGAATTGCTATAATTGTTATTATTGAAACTTAAGTACGCAGAAACCAGCTTTTCGATTGCCCCGGCGATATTGGCAACAGGTATATTGGTTTCGGTATGAAACAATCCGGCATACGAAGCCTGCGGCCCATCTTCAACATCGGCACTGGAGCGAACGGCCCACAGCGAATTTTCATCGATATGGTAAGAGTTTTTCCATTCGTCAACAGCCTGGCGAACCTTATAGCGGCCTTTTATAAACTGCAGGATAGTGGTACTGGCGACAATGTAAAACCCGGGCACACAAAAGCCATGTTGCCTTAGCAAGATAAGCCCGGCGGCCTTTCCTCCGTATTGTTGGGGGTATGGAATGTTTGAGGTGCCTGCGATAAAACTTTGCATAACGAATAACAGATAATTGCAAATGTAATTTTTTAGTGCGTTTATTGGCGTTCTGTTGTAAGTATTATTTTCTGAAAGGCATATTAGTTGGTACCTCTGATTAGGACAGGCAATATTATATTATAACTTTGCATTGGTATTTATAAACTTTTAAAGTGTGAAAATAATAATTACAGGTGCAACCGGTTCACTGGGTTCTGCCCTTACCAGGCATTTCTCGACCTGCGGGCACGAAGTAATTGCCACTGGCAAAACAAACACGCCCCCTAAAGGCCTTTTAGAAGCAGCACAGTACCTGGTAACCGATATTACACGGCCTTATTCGCTGCCCGATGCCGATGTATGCATTCATACTGCTGCGCTTTCCGACGACAAAGGCCGTCCCGGCGATTTATATAATGCAAATGTTACAGGCACTTTACATACATTAAAAGCTGCCGGTAACTGCAAGAAGTTCATCCATATATCTTCATCATCGGTTTACCTGCCATCGAACAGTCCCTTAACCGAAGATATGGCAGGCCGTCAAAACAACCGGAAGCTTTCGCCTTACGGCTATTCAAAACTGCTTACCGAGCAGATGCTAATAGAAAACAATACCGCAAAAAGTTGTTTTGTTTTACGCCCAAGGGCTTTATATGGTGCGTACGACAAAGTAATTCTTCCCCGGTTGCTTAAACTGGTTAAAAACAATAGCATACAAAAACCTGGCAGTTTGGAGGTAAAGGTTTCGATGACACATTACGATAACCTGTCACATGCCATTGAATGTTGCATTGCTTCGGAAAAAACAGGCATAAACATATATAATGTGGCCGACGACAAGGTATATACCCTCATAGATGTAATCCGTAAATTTACGCGGGCAATTTACGAAAGCAATCTGCCTGAAAAAAAGGTTCCAGTTGCCTTTTTAAAAATTTTGGCTTTATTCAGGCTAAATGGCATTACACCGCTACTGGTGCGTACCTTTACCAACGATATGGTTTTGGATATCTCGAGAATAAAGAAAGAACTTTCTTATAATCCCTCAATGGAGCTAAGTTCATCGCTGGACAAGCTGGGGAAATGGGTCGAGAGTATTGGTGGCGCCGAAGTATTAAAAACAGGCGATAAAAGCCTGGCTTGGAAATAGAACGTAAAGAAGGTTAGATGCCTTGTGAAAAGCCGGAACAGGGAATAGGGTCAGTTGTTTCTGCACTGCTCACGGAGCTTGTCGAACTCATTCATCAGCATTTTTGTAACCGGCCCGACTAATCCACTGTAAATAGTTTTTCCATCGATTTTAACAACAGGAAGCACTTTTTTTGTTGTGCTGGTAAGGAACACCTCGTCGGAGGTGAACAATTCATCGAGCGAAACAGGTTTTTCTTTTACCCGAAGGTTTGCCGATTTGGCAATGTCGATAACTATGCTCCTTGAAATTCCTCTTAATATATCCGAACCAGGTGTGGAAACAATATTGTTTTTGACAATAAAAATATTTCCGCGCGAGGTTTCTTTAATGGTGCCATTGGAGTGGTAAAGCACATCAATAGCCCCGGCAGTGCATATTTCGTTGTGCCAGTATATTAGAGGAAGGTAGTTGGTCGATTTTGCCTCGGGGGCAAACCGTTCGTACTCTTTTGTAATTAGGGAACAACCATTTACATAAATTTCTTTGCCAAAAGGCATAAAACTAACCGGAACAATATAAAAACCACAGTTTAGGCTGGGGGCTGTATCGCTATTTAGGGGTATAGCAAACAGTTTCATAAAGAAATCGCCGGTGTTGTTCTGTTTAATAACTTCTTCGATATAAGCCTCAACCTGTTGGCGCGAAAAGTCGATTTTCAGCCTTAATAACTCCAGTGAACGAAAAAACCGGTCGAGGTGCCTGTTGAGGAAGAATGGTTTATTGTTTATAACGCCAAAAAAATCGAAAGCGCCATATCCTCTGTTTACGCCAATGTTGTCAACAGGAATTGTAATATCATTAACCGGGGCATATACTCCGTTTTTAAAGCCAGTTATTTCTCTCATTTTTAATGTAAAAACAAAGGGTTGAAGTTTATAAAAAAATTAGTCGGCCTGGTAATTTTTAATGGTGTTGAATTTATTTGAGTAAAAATTAACAACCTCTTTCTGTTGGTTTACCTGTGGGCTTAGCTTTTCCTGTTCTTTTAGGTTGGTTGGTAAACTGCTATTTCTGGCCATGTCGCTTTCGGCAGTCAGCGATGAAATTTTCTTTTCGGCCGATGAAATATCACTGTTGGTTTTTTTAATACGTTTTTCCAAATCGGCAATATATTTCTTTTTTTCGTCTTTGGCTGCCCCGCTCTCCAGAGATTTAAACTGTTCGTTTTGCGAAGTGAGCTCGTTGTTGAGCGATAAAAGGTTTGCTCGCAATACAACCAGTTCGTCGCTGGTGGTGGCAATGGTAGAACTATTCGATTGAATAAGCCTGTCGAGTTTGTTCTTTTCGTTTTGCAACGACTCGAAATCGTTTTCCAGTTTCTTTAGTTTTTTTTCTTCGGTCTGGAGCTGTTCTTTGGCCAAATCGAGGTAATGGCTTTTGGCAAACAGAAAAAGATATTCTTTAGCTTTGCCAAACTCATATTCGCGGTTAGCAGAATTGATATACTCGTTCTTTTTTAATTCGAACGATACGGCCAGCAACACTGCCGAATCGGATTGTTTAACATAGCTGTAAACATTTATGGGGCCACCGGCAATTTCTTTCATAATCGACCCAAAAATGGTCATTTCTCCAAGTTCTTTCTGCACTTTCGATTTGGTGCCTTTTTCAATGTTTTTTACCCACGAATCTTCAATGGTTTTTAGGGGTACTTCCGGAATTGTTACTAAAAAACCCGGAAGGGAACCATGCCCGAACAAAATATCCGATTCATTAACACGAACAGGTTTCTGGGCAGCTGCAAAGTTAGCCCATACAAGCATTAAGGAAGAAATAATCAATATGGCCTTGTTGTTCATAGTCGTAACTTTTATGCTTCAAACAATTTTTATTTTATCAGTATTAATACTGTTTGTTGAAGAAATTATTGCCCGAAAAAGGAAAAATCAGGTTAAGCCCATTTCAGAGAACAGGTTTTGGTATTTTTTATCGTCGATTAAAATATGTTTATTAAGCCAGTCTTTTAAAAAATTTATAACCGTGAAAGTAAGTGCTCCCTTATTTTTGTTGAAATCGTCTTTGAACGACCTTACTTTCTCTTTGAACCTGGCATGTTCGTTTACATGTTCAACCTTGCCCGTATAGCCAAATTTATTAAAATAGTTTTCTTCTGTGCCAAAATGGTAAACCGCATATTTTTCCAGTTCGTCAATAATTGAGCCCAGCTTCTCATGGTGATCTTTTTTCATAAAAGCCTCGTACAACTGGTTAAGCAGTTCAATTATTTTTTTATGTTGGTTGTCGATCTCGATAATATTAAGAGAATATTCCGGTTTCCATTCGAAGAATTCCTGTGCCATTGTTTCAATATTTAATAATACTCCGTGAAAATTAAAAAATTTCTACCACAAAGAGCAGGATAAGGCCTGAATCGGTAAAAAGCAGAGGGTTGGGCTTTTGGAAAGTCTTGTCGGCAAAAGTAAGCCTTACTGCCAGGTATAGGTAATTTCGGTAGTGCTGTCGCCTTTTGCCAACGATTTGCTTATTACATAATTAATGTTTGTGCAGTTCGATAGTTCAAGAGCCTTTTTGCACCAGCCGGCCATGCGGTATTCAAGCGCCTCGCTAATTTCGGGGAATACCTTAATTTTCATGCCGGCCGATTTGGGGCCAATTTCCACTGCTTCAACCTCACTTGGGGTATAGAATGTTAGAATTATTTTAGTTGCCCTTTGAACCAGGTAATTGGGGGTTGCAATTAATAAAAAAACTTTGTAAAAACCTTTTAAAGCAACTTCGGCACTGTATTGGCCCATTTCGTCGCCACATTTTTTATAATTGCCGGCGTAAAACATTTCAGCAACTTTATTAATAGGCACCAGGTACGATTCTTTCATCGGAAACCAGCCGCCAACATCAATCAGCGACTCGTAGTACTTTTTCGTACTATCAGGTAAATTGTCGATCCAACGTTTATAATCGGCCGGGAACTTGGTTTTTACAAAATCGCGTGTTGTTTTTAAGGCTGCACCTTTTACTTGCATTTTTTTAATTTTTAGTTTTTAAGGGCCCAAAGGATTTGGATTTTTCAGGTTGGACCAAATTTGTTTATGTTGCAATAAATTTATAAGTTAATTGTAAGAATTCAAAAAATATTTATCGGCAGTTTGAAATAGCTTGAAACACAAAAAAATATTTGCAGCCCCCAACACATAAAAAACAGGTAAATGAAAGTGCTGCCAGATAAGGCCTAAGGGGCAAATATTTAAAAAGAGGGTTTTCTTTGGTTGATCTATTAATTTTTATTCTTAACTTGCCCGGCTAACAATCGCAAATTAACCTTATCTTCTTGTCATGGAAAATACCGAATACAAATGTTTGTGTTGCGGATCAATAGGTAGTGATGAAGAATTTGGGATATGCCCCAATAGTGAGTTTGCCAAAAATACCGACTTTATAGTTTGCCCCTGGTGTGGTAGCATGGAGATAGATATTTTGGTTCCGGAAGTTAATTTCTCGGAATAGAGTTTTGCAAACTTAGTTATAGCCGGTTCAAGTATTTTGACCCTCGTTCTTGTGCAGATAGTTATAGAATTGTCGGTACAATAGAATTTTGTTGTATCTGTTTGAAAAGTTGCTTTTTAACTTAAACCATCATATAAGAACTCTCGCTCCCCCCTTAATTAAATAATATATTTTTATTACAGGCATTTTTCAACCCTAATGTTTTTAATTGTTAGTAATAGCTATTTTCGTAAAAAATTACGGTTACAATGGCACGTACCAGAGTTAGCAGAAAAAATTATTGATCAAATTACACAAAACAGAGTTTTTTCCCATGGAGCAAATCCCAATAATTCCGGGAAGGGGCCTTTTAACCCCTTCAGCACTGAAAGCCCGGCACGGTTACCTGAAAGACAAGGGGTTCGATATCGACAAGCTTGAAAGCTATTCTGTCGATATTGGCGAAATACAAAAAAACATCGAATCGTTTATTGGTACAGTTGAAATTCCGATAGCCATTGTAGGCCCTCTGTTGTACCGTTCCGATAAGGGCGAAGAACTTGTTTATGCGGTTGCGGGAACCCTTGAGGGGGCTATGGTTGCCAGTATGAACCGCGGGGCGAGGGCAATTAGTTTAAGCGGAGGGTTCACGGCAAGCTTTAACCACCAGCGAATGACAAGGTGCCCCATGTTTATTTTTAAGTATAATGCCCACTGTGCCAGGTTTAAAGTTTGGGTAGCGGAAAATTTCGAACTCATAAAGAATGTCGCTGAGAGCCACTCGAACCACGCACGCCTTACCAATATTGAAACATACATAATTAAAAACAGCGCACATCTTAAATTTATTTATACTACCGGCGATGCATCGGGGCAGAATATGACTACTACCTGCACCTGGCATGCTATACTGTGGCTTGTTGACACTTTCAGGGAACAAACCGGCATTTCGGTTGAGAGGTACATTATTGAAGGCAATGGCGCATCGGACAAAAAAGTTTCGGACTATAATTTCCACAAGGGCAGGGGAATAAATGTTACAGCTGCCTGCATGTTAAGCGAACAGCACATTAACCAGGTGCTGCGCACATCGTCCGATGATATAATGGCCTATTTTGGCTATGCGAAAGAAATTGCCCGTATCGATGGAATGCATGGTTTCAATGTAAACATAGCCAACGCTATTGCGGCATTATTTGTGGCCACCGGTCAAGATTTAGGCTCGGTGCACGAATCGGCGGTGGGCATGCTCGAAATGCAAAAGACCGGAAAGGGGCTGCTGGTTTCGCTCAACCTTCCATCGCTGGTAGTTGGTACTGTTGGTGGCGGCACGCACATTGCAAAGCAAAAACAGGCCCTGGAACTAATGGGCTGCTATGGGCAGGGAAAAATTGAGCGTTTTGCTTCGCTGATTGCCGGTTTTGCCTTGTCGCTCGAAATATCGACCTATTCGGCAATTGTTAGCGGTGCATTTGCCAAGGCCCATGAAAAACTTGGCAGGAACAAGCCTGTAAACTGGTTGTTAAAATCGGAAATTACACCCGGTTTTCTTGAAAGATGTTTGATTAAACCTGCCGGAACCACTTTGTACAATATCGAAATTGAGAAATCAAGCCTGGCAGAAAACGGCATTATAACAGAAATAAGCTCGAAAACCTGTAACAAGCTTATCGGGTTTATTCCGGTAAAAGTATGGTATAAAACTGATAGTGGGGTTTTTTCCGAAGAAATTGTTGTTAAATCGAAAGCCCTTGATATTGATACCATAAAAGGTTTACATGCCTTAGCTGCAACTATCGATACAGGTTTGGCCGATTTGCTTTCGAAATATAAAGATTGCCTTGAGTACCGGAATTGCCATATAAAAGAGCTAAACATTATGGAACAGCTGCATGGTTCCGGGTTCTATTGTTTTCCACAATATAAAGGAAAATGCATAGAACCTTCGCGCGAAATATACCTGCTGCTCGAAGAAAACCTGCAGCCATCGGGTTTAACCCATATCAATACCCAAAAAAAACCTGAAATATGGACTAAGGGGCAAATAGAATCAGTTATTCAATCGATTGCCGGCATACATAAATATTTTCAGCAAAGCGAAATACAATTAAAATTGCCGGAGGTTGCCGAATTTAAGCCCTGGGAGGCACACGCGCTGTATTATAAGTTTATTTCGATAATGGTAAACGAATGTGCCGACAGCAACGAAAGAAAACAAATCGAACAGTTATATGGTTTTCTCGATGGGCTGAAAAAGGAACATGAAAGCCTCGGGCTGCCAAAAACCATTATACATAACGATTTCAATTCGCGCAATATTGCTATTCGCAAAAGCCTTGGCACACAGCACATAAAGCCTTGTATATACGATTGGGAACTGGCGGTTATTAATTTCCCCCATCGCGATATTGTTGAGTTCTTGAGTTTTGTATTAGTCGAAAATTTTAGCGCCGATGATTTTCTATATTATCTGCATTTTCACTTTAAACTCTTTGCCAAAGCAGAGGGTTTTAATTATGAACAATGGAAAAACGGGTACATATACTCGTTAAAGGAGTTGCTGGTTACAAGGGTGACATACTACGAAGTTGCAGGCATACTTGCCCGATATGCTTTTTCGGGGCGGGTTATGAAAAATGTATTCAGAATGTTGGAAATATTAGGGTCAACATGCAGATAAACAATATGTTGACATTGTAGATACAGCAATAGGAAGCATTACAGCTTGCTTCATATACAGTATTTTTCTTTGTAATAAAAACCCTGTGTAAAAAAAAGGTTATAGCAATATTAAGGTACTTTAAGCGAAAATTGCTAAAATTGCAGAATGAATATAACAGGGAACTTAAAACGAAAAGTTGGCAGGTACGTTTTGGACAAACAAACCAGGTCAAAAGTCCGTAAAGTTCGTTCCTGCAACTTGCGAGAAGCCAAATCTATAGGAATTTTATTTGATGCAACCCTGCCGCTTAGTTTCGATATTATAAAAGATCTGGTTAAAGATTTATCTTCATCAGCAAAGGAAATAATGGTGCTCGGCTATGTTGACAGTAAACAAATGATCGATCACTATTTGTACCGCAAAGGATTTGAATTTTTTACGCGCAACCACCTGAACTGGTTTTATAAGCCACAAAGCGAAGCTGTTAATGAATTCATAAAAAAAGATTTCGATATAATGTTAAACCTTTGTCTGGAGCAAAGCTACCCGGTAAATTATATTTTTGCCCTTTCTAATGCAAAATTTAAAGCAGCAAGGTTTTTTGAAAACAATATGCAGGCCGATTTAATGATAAATATCGAAAAGGAAAAGGCTTCTATACTTGAATTACAAAAGGAACTAACCAAAGAACAACAAAAATTGCGTGGACACCGCACAAGCTATGATAAAATTGCCGAATCAAAAACCCATTCAGAACTGCAATTAAATTTTCTGATCAACCAATTGGTACACTATTTATCACAGATTAAAAATTAACTTTTTATGAGTAATATGTTCGAAGGAACAGGAGTAGCCATTGTTACCCCATTAAACGAAGATTTTAGCATTGATTTCGATTCGTTTGGCAAGGTTATCAACCATTGTATCTCGGGCAAAGTCGATTATATTGTAGCCTTGGGAACAACCGGCGAAACGGCTACACTATCTGTCGATGAGAAACATAAAGTTATTGATTTTTGTAAATCGGTAATTGCCAACCGTGTACCATTGGTTATTGGTGCCGGCGGTTACGATACAATGGATGTTGTTAACGCATTAAAGGCAATCGATACAAAGGGTATTTCAGGTATCTTGTCGGTAGCGCCTTATTATAACAAGCCTAACCAAAGGGGCATGTTCGAACATTTCAGGGCTATAGCAAATGCCTCGAAAGTACCGGTAATCCTTTATAATGTTCCCGGCCGCACCAGCTCGAATATTGCCGGCGAAACGGTAATAAAACTGGCTAATGCTTGTTCGAATATTGTTGCATTAAAAGAAGCCTCTTCCGATTTATGCCAGTTAATGCAATTAATTAAATATATGCCTAAAGGTTTTATAGTATTGTCGGGCGACGATGCCTTAACACTTCCCATGATAAGCCTTGGAGTTAGGGGAGTAATATCGGTTGTGGCAAACTCTCACCCTCAGGAATTTGGAAACCTGGTGCGCAATGCATTAAAAGGCGATTTTGTAACAGCTAAAACCTATCAGTACCAACTTGTTGAATATATAAATGCCTTGTTTGCCGAAGGAAGCCCGGCAGGCATTAAGGCTTCGCTTGAAATTATGGGGCTGTGCAAAAAATACGTACGCCTGCCCCTGGTACCGGTATCGGAAGAACACTACCTTAAGCTTCAGTCGCTTTTAAACGAAATTTAACAATACCATAGCAAAACAACAGAAAGGCTGGCAAAATTCTGCCAGCCCTTTTGTTTTATGCGAACTTTTTCAGTAAACAACGCCCGGGCACTTATTTGTTCTCATTTTTATAACCATCAGTATATAAGGGTATTCGAACCATATTTTTGGTTTTCTGTTGATTTTTAACATTTCCTTCATCAACATATATTAAATAAGAATATTTGGGGCATCAATTCAAGTAGTTATATTTATGCAATAGTTTGCTAAATAATTATTTTGAATAAACTCATTAATGAATTTTAAACCTTTACGTGTATTATTAATTTCATTGAAATACCTGGGCTGGTTGTTGGCAATAGTTATTATTGTCATCATCATCCGCATTTTTCTTATAGAGTTTTATTATGTCCCATCAACCAGCATGGCTGCCACACTATACAATGGCGACGAAATTATAGTGAGTAAATCAAGTTATGGGGCATTGCTGCCGGTTTCACCTAATGAAATACCAATTGTTTCTGGGTTATTGTATATTAAGCCGATAAGAAAGTGGCTTGGTGATATACATTGGGAATACAGAAGAGCCCCGGGCTGGAAAAAGCCTTTGCGTGGTGATATTATGGTTTTCAAAGTTCACAATAGTCGGGAATTATTGATTAAACGTTGTGTAGCAGGCCCTGGAGACACACTTAAAATAGTGAGCGATACCATATTTATCAACAATATTGCACAGAAATTTACCGGAACCGTTAAGTTAAATTACCGGTGGCAGACTTTTGACGAGGATTATAGCGACACTACATTGCAAAAAATTATTATCAGAAGAGACAACCTTATACGCATAGATACAAACGGAGCAGTATTGGCCTTACCAATAGCTGATGCCCAAAGGTTATCAGCATTTAAAGGGACAAAAACACTCTCATTGTTACCCGATACAAGCACCAACAGCTTCCATGAGTTTTTTCCTCATATACAGAGATTGCGTTGGAACAGCTCTTATTATGGCCCTTTAGTTGTACCGCAAAAAGGAGCCAGTGTGTTTCTGGATTCTCTTAGTCTGCCGTTCTATCGGAAAATTATTGAAGACTATGAAAATAAACAGATTGAAGCAAGCAACGATGGCATATACATTAATGGTAAAAAAACTCAGCATTATACCTTTTGTAAGAACTATTACTTTATGATGGGCGATAACCGCCATTGTTCTTACGACTCACGGTTCCAAGGCTTTGTTCCTGAAAATTATATTATTGGCAGGGCAAAATACATCCTTTTTTCTATTGAGAAGGATTCATGGCTGAAAAAAGGGGTACGATGGGGGAGGACACTTAAAAGCATTAGATAAAGGAGGTTTTGATAATCAGGGTACAAAAAATTGGCCTAAGAGTGTTTAAATTCTCATAATTCTCAATCGTTTACCTGGTGAGAAAAAGAGGCCAATTAATTAGCTAATATTAATACTTCTGAAAAACCAGTTCTTTTGGCTATAACAGGCACCCTGTGCTGTTAAGCAATACTGTTTCAGATATAGCCCACATGTCCCAAGTTCATACTAATTTGACCCAAAAAGCAACAAATACAAAAAATCTATCACCATTTTTTAAAAAAAATAAGTGTAACATTACGCGATTTATTTTGTAAAAGTACCATTACACTTCATTTTAAACATTCAAGCATTATGAGAAGATTTTCACCACTAAAAATTAAATCTTTAAAAACATTAAAGTACTTTTTGTTTTTGTTGGCATTATCATTGTCAACCCGGGCATTTACGCAATTAGGCTCCGGTAAGATTTACACCATTCAGTCAAAAGCTGCGGCGAAAGTTATCGACGTAAAAGATGCTTCGCTGGCAAATGATGCGAATGTTGGTGTATGGACAAATACCGGCAGCGATGCACTGAGTTGGATTGCCGATTCAGTGGGTGTTGGTAAGTTTACTTTTACAAATGTTGCTAGTGGAAAATTGCTGCATGTAGCCAGCGAAACTCTTGCCGACAGTGTTAATGTAAACCAATCTGACAATACAGGAAACAATACCGTTGTCTGGACAATCGTAAACCGGGGAAGCGGCGAATACACAATTCATAATGCCATTGACACAAATTATGTTTTATGTGTAGCAACAGGCACAATAGTCGATGGAACAAATATTGTAGTGGCAAAAAACCAGCTTTCCGATAAACAATTGTGGACATTCCAGGAAAAAAACCAACAGGATATTCCTCCGACAAGTACTATTACCGAAGAAGTTTTTGATGCATGGATTAATAAAAGCTATTATGCTGATGCACATGGGGGCCACTTTTATGGCGAGGAACCAAACTGGGCATATTGGGGTGTAGTGGAGCAAATGGAAATAATTCTTGATGCTTACGAAACCACACGCAACGATAAATACAAAACACTTTTCGAAGAAGCCTGGGCCGGATTTATACATGATAAAGGAGCAACATGGACATGGAATGAATTTAATGACGATATTATGTGGGCTGTTTTAATGTGTTCTCGTGCCTATTTTTTGTTTGGCAATAAAATTTACCTTGATAAAGCAACTCTACATTTCAATTCTGTTTATAACCGGGCATGGAATGAAACCTTTCTTGATGGAGGTTTATGGTGGAAATACCCGGCAAATGATACTAAAAACGCATGTATAAACGGACCTGCAGCTGTGGCTGCCTGTTACCTGGGGTTGGCAACCGGCAATAAAGTATATTACGATAAGGCTATTAAAATTTACGAATGGCAACGAAGCCATCTTTATGTTTCTTCAGGTGGCGAAGCAGGCAAAGTTTACGACGCCTGGAACAAAAAAAACGAGAAAAACACATGGTCATCGACGTATAACCAGGGCACATATTTGGGGGCTGCTGTGTTATTATACAATTATACACACTTTGAAAAGTATCTGAAAGATGCCACCAATATCGCACATTTTACAAGGCATAATATGTTTAACAACGGAGTGATGAACTCCGAAGACTGGGAAGGGCTTAGAGGTTTTAAGGGCATTTTTATGCGCTACCTGCGAATGTTTATTACCGATCTTAATCGCCCCGATTACATTGAATGGATGAACCTTAATGCAAAAGTGGCCTATAATAACCGTAATTCAAACGGATTAATAAGAACGGCCTGGGCTACCCGTACAGATGAGTCGGGCGAATATGAAAACTTCGACCTTTCGTGCGCTGCCTCTCTGATGGTTAATTTCCCGGTAGTTTCAAACACACTGAAAGATGCTTATCAGAAAATTGAGGCTGAAAATTATGATCATTTCCTGGGTGTTGTTAAGGAAAACTGTGTTGAAGGTACCCAAAACCTTACTGGCATACAGGAGGGCGATTACAGTGCCTATCACAATATCGAATTCGGCATTTTTGGTCCCGACAGCATTCACCTGCGGCTTTCGGGTATTACTAATGACAATTATATTGAAATACGTTTAAACAGCCCCACGGGTGAAATAATTAGCACAATTGATGTTCCCAATACAGGCAGCTGGGAGGTGTTTGCCGATGTTAAAAGTGCTGTGCCAAACCTGCAGGGAATACAAAATCTGTATTTTGTTTATAAGGGCTCCGATCCGGTTTGTAAGATTAATTACTTTAAGTTCACCGAAAACGAATATGGGGCCAAGTCCAACGGACTTTATGCCGAATATTTCAACGGTGTGGAATTTAATTATCCGGCCTGTAACAGAATCGATAATATTATTTCATTTAACTGGGGCAGTGGTTCGCCTGCCGGAATGGTAAATAACGATAAGTACTCTGTCCGGTGGACAGGTTTTATTGAACCCTTATATTCCGAAGAATATACATTCTTTATAACCAGCGATAATGGCCGCAGGCTATGGATTAACGACTCACTTATTATCGATAAGTGGGTAAACGACTGGGATATTGAATATTCGGGTAAAATAACTCTCGAAGCAGGTAAAAAATACAACATTAAAATCGAATATTTCGAATTTGATGGTGGCGCAAATATAAAACTACAATGGTCCAGTGCTTCGCAGGCCAAACAAATTATACCGGCCAGCCAGTTAACTCCTGGTGAAAGATTTACGCTAAATGGCCCGACCGATATAACATTGTCTCAAAATACTTTATCGGCAAACCAGGCTGCAATGACATTTATTGGCACTTTTTCAACCATCGATGAAGATGCTGATGATACATTTTCTTATATTTTAGATAATTCTACCGGCGATGCTGCCTTGCAGAATGATTTATTCATTATAAAAATGGATAGTTTGTTTGCCAACTTTTCAGCCGATTACGAAACTCAGAAATCTTACAAAATTCTTGTAAAAACAACAGATTCTCAACGGTTATCTTATTCTAAAAATTTCGGCATAAGTATAATCAATGAAACTGGTGTAAATGAAAGAACATTATCAACAGACAAACTGGTTCTGTATCCGAACCCGGCTGCCGACCATGTAACAATTGATAACATATCAAAGAGCAACATTTTATCAATAAGCATTTTCACATTATCCGGTCAGTTAATAAACAAGCAAAAAATCGAAAACTTCAATGAAGGAAGCATTAGCATCTCAACACAAAATCTGAAAACAGGATATTATAATATTGTTGTTTCTGATGATAATAATACTATAGTTCATAAATTATTAATTCAGTAAGCGAATAAACATGATATTTTAATGAGGGGGAGTTAAAAAACTCCCCCCACCAGTGTTAGCACCCCCCCCCTCGCGCGCTTTTTTGTGAAGCGAGCGGGTTTTATTCGTTATCCATGCTTATTTTGGTTATTAAAGAAAACATTTTCGATAAATGTTTTAATTCTTTTCACCCTTAAAGCCGTTTTTCCTGTCTTATTATTTTATTAGAAAACGTTAAACAAAATGCGGGTTCTCTGCATTATCGCACGTTTAGCTTGCGTAACGCGTTCGGTTAATGGAATTAATTGTGGCTAATGCAGGAAATTATTTGCATAGCAGTGCAAGAAACTATGCAGGATTGAAAAGTTTATTAAAAACAAATATGGTTGTGTAGGCAAGTGTTACGCAAGCTATACGTGCGCCAGCGATGATTTAAACCTAATGCGAAAGGATATAGCAAACCTCAATTACATAAACGCACCTATGTCATATTGGCGGTATTATTACAACCTGAGAAAACTATCCCTTTACGATTTCGAAAATAAACAACATCTATCGCAAACTTTCGATAAAAGCCTGGAAATAGAATAACAAGCTCTTTTTTGAAGTTTTAATAAATATAAAAGAGTTAACTGAAATAATTTTCAATTAACTCTTTTGTGTCCAAATACTGACTATATCTTATTTACAAACTTTTAAAGTTCGAAATTATTGGCACTATCTGAGCGCCTATTTGCTTTCTTTCTCATAACCCTCAGGATATAAGGTTATGCGAACCATATTTTCGGTTTTCAGGTACTTTTGGGCCATTTCCCTCATCAGGTCAATAGTGAGCATTTCGCAAAGTTCGTAAGGTTTTTCTGCCCTGCCCAGTTCTTTATCGACCTGGTACATGCGGTTAAGCCGCCAAATCCAGTTGCTGTTGTCTTCCAGGTTTTTTTCTTCGGCACGGCGTTGCGTGGTAATTTCCTTATCTAGCTCGTCTTGGGTAGGCCCATCGGTTTTCATTCGTTCAAGTTCTTCCAGTGTAGCAGCAACCAACCTTTCGGCATTTTCGGGGCCACAGGGTATAATTACCTGGAAATAATAGCTTTCGTAAGGGTCTTTGGTTACATCGCCAGAAATGCCAAAACCATAAACACCGCTCATTTCTTCGCGCAGCTTATCGGTCAGCACACGTTGCAATATTTGGCAAAGGCTCCAAAAACCATGCGATTCGCGCTTCGACCATTCGGTTTCGGCAGTAAGGCTTAAAATTACATAGCTCTTCGGATCGGTGCCTTTGTAAACGGCCTCGTTCAGAGGGCCGGCAACCGGGCGGATATTTTTATCGACAAAAGCCGATTTTTCTGCCGACGATGGAAGGCTGCCAAGGTATTTTTCAAGCAAGGGGATAATTTCTTCGTTCTTAAACGAACCAACAAACATAAAAGTAAAGTTTGCCGCATTATCGAAACTTTTCGAATAGATTTCGCGGATTTGTTCCAGCGACAGGTTTTCCCAGTCTTTCTCCACCGGCAATACTCCGGGTGTTTCGGGATGATGGTTGTACATGATATACTGTGCCTGGTTGTAAAAATACCTTATTGGGTTCGAGAGTGCATTTTTGTACATCTCTTTACGTTGTGTTACAACTGTGTTGAAGGCAGGCTCATCGATTCTGGGGTTTGTAAAGTAAAGGTTTGTTAATTGCAGCATAGTTTCGAAATCGGCAACCGACGAACTTCCGTTAAACCCGCTGTATAATGGCGAAACATAAGGGCCAACATTAACCTGTTTGCCAGCCAGGGCTTTTTCGAGCTCAATGCGGTTAAAATTGCTTACGCCACTTTCGTAAATTACCGATGAAGTAAAACTGCTTGCCAGTTTATAGCTGTGCGAAAAACGCGAAGTGCCGCCTTCGGCATATGCCGACATTAATATTTCGTTGTTCTTGAAAGTTGTTGGTTTGAGCAAAACTTTCAAACCGTTGCTAAGCGTAATTTCGGTGAGGCCAATGCTTTCTTTTACATTGGTTGAAACAACTTTTCCGGGGGCCACATTTTGTGTAAATAGTTCTGAATTTACTGTATTCTCGGTGTATGGTTCAACAACCAGGCTGGAAGAACTTGCCAGTATGTTTTTTATTTCCTGTTCCGAAGGTAGTGCAAAACCTTCTTTTTCAATTCCTTGTAAAACCAACACCTGGTTTTCGTTACGTATCCACTTTTGGGCTAGTTTATTTATATTTTCGAGTTTTATTTTGTCGATATTCTCTTTAATGAACTTATATTGAAATTCTATGCCCGGCATAGGCTCGTTTTCCAGGAAATTGTAAACATATTGCCAGGTAAGGTTCGACGACTCCTGGTTGTCTTTGTCGAGGTATGCATTTTCGAGACTGCTCAGCATTTTCTTCTTATTGCGTTCCAATTCGGCTTCGGTGAACCCATAGCGTTTAACCCTTTCGTTTTCTGTGAGGCATACAGTTAAGGCATCGGCAATTCGGTCTTGTTTGGCATACATGCTAACCTGGAATGCCTCGCGCGGCCTTACCCATAGTTTCCCGTAATAGCCGTAGGCATATAAAAACGGGGCATCGGCCTTTTTGCTGATTTCTTCAAGGCGGTCGTTAAGCATTGCTGCGAAAATGCTGCGCTCAAATAATGCCAGAAAGTCGTCGAGCGTTTCAATTTTATGGATATTATCCGATTTGTACGACAAGCTTATAACTGTTTGGGTATTTTCTTTGTCCGAAACAATGGCAACAAGTGGTTCTTTATTGTCTTCTATGCTGTATTGTTCTTTTTCAACAGGCGAATCTGATTTTTTAATTTTTGAGAACCTGGCTTTAATTTTAGCTTCCATCTCATCGGGGTCGATATCGCCAACAACAACAAATGCCATCAGTTCTGGCCGGTACCATGTTTTATAAAAACGTACAATATCGTCGTAAGGGGTGCTTTCAATCGATTCTTTTGTGCCAATGGGCAACCTTTCGGCATACTTTGAGCCCTTAAGCAAAACCGGAATATACTTGTCCCTCATACGTTGTCCTGCTCCACGGCCAATACGCCATTCTTCAAGGATTACGCCCCGTTCTTTTTCCAATTCCAGGGGGTCGAAAGTAACAGCATGGGCCCAGTCGAGCATAATTAGCATGGTGCTATCGACAATGCTGGCCGAATCGCTGGCAACCGATAACATATAAACGGTTTCTTCAAAAGAAGTATAACCATTTATATCGGGTCCAAAATTGGCCCCCATAGCCTGTAGATAATGGATTAAGTTGTTTTTTGGGAAATTTTCGGTACCGTTAAAGCACATGTGTTCAACAAAATGTGCCATGCCAATTTGTTTATTGTCTTCCTGCACCGACCCGGCATTTACGGCCAACCTGAATTCAACCCGGTTTGCCGGCTTTTTGTTTTTTTGGATGTAATAAGTAAGCCCGTTGTCGAGTTTGCCAAACTTTACATCGGGGTTTACCGGAATTTTCGTTGGTTGCGCATAAGCAGAAATGCTTAGTAAATAGACAAACAACACAAGGGCTGTGTGAATTCTCAAAAATTGTTTCATAATAAACATGTAGAATTTGATGAATAATTAATATACTAAACGCACTAATATGGTAATGTAGTGTGCAAAAGATAAAAGTATTAAAAACAATTAAAAAAACGCATTTCGGCTAAAGAAAATATAAATGAATGAGCAGTTCGCGTATTGGGCCCCGGGCTGTATATTATATTATAATGGCAACATTTGGCAATGTTGCCTGTTGTGTGCCGGCTTTTTTTTCCAGACTATCTATAATATTTTAACCCTATATGTAAATATCTCACCCTATAGAAACACTTATCGGTCTATCCATTTTTTAAAATCCGATACCCGTTCCCTGCTTACTAATATCTCATCTTTTTCGTTCCAACTGTTAAGAATAATTTTCAACCTGCTCGATGAATAAGCAATAATATCAAGGATTGCCGAAAAATTAACAATAAAATTCCTGTTTACCCTGAAAAATAAACCTGAGTCTATCAATTGTTCTATTTTATCGAGCGAATATTCAACCGGATAGCTTTTACCGGTATTGACAAAAATAAAATTGCACCGTTCCTTTATGAAAAAACAATTGATATTGTTTGTTTGCACTGATTTGTAGTGTTCCCCTATTTTAATAAGAAAACGCTCTTTTGTTTTTATATGCAATTGATTTATAACCGATTCAAGTTTTGTTATATTGGTATTCTGTCGGTGAAATTCACTGAATTTTTCAATTGCATTTTTTAGTTCCTCAAACACAATGGGTTTTAAAAGATAATCGACACTATTTACTTTGAAAGCTTTTAAAGTGTATTCATCAAATGCGGTTATGAAAATTACCGGGGTTTTTATGGTGCATTTTTCAAAAATTTCAAAGCAAATTCCATCTTCAAGCTGTATATCCATAAATATGAGGTCGGGTACCGGATTTTGGAGAAACCAGTTTATGGCTTGTTCAACAGATTTTAATACATTAACAATTTCAATATTCGAATCTATATCTTCCAGCAACCGTTTAAGTTTCTGATAAGCTGGCCGTTCATCTTCTATAATCAGTACTTTCATATACAAGTTTCAATAACAGGCAATTTAACTGTAAAATAATTGTCTTCCTGGGTAACGATAAGCTCCTTGCCCATAATCAGCTTTGCCCTCTCTCTTAAATTCAATAATCCTGTTTGAGGTGAACTTTCAAATATGTTTTTTTTCTGTATGACATTAGAAACCACAACATACCCGTTACTGTTGTATATTTGAATCTTCAAAGGGCTTTCCTGCGACATAGAATTGTGTTTTAAGGCATTTTCGACCAGTATTTGTAAAGATACTGGCATTATTTTAAACCTGCCGGTATTTTGAAAGTCCATCTCTAACAATATTTTATCGTTATTGCGGTCCTTTTGCAGGCTGAAATATTGTTTAACAAATTCTAGTTCTCGATCTAAAGGTATCAAGTCATTTTCCTCATTTTCTAAAATATACCTGTAAATTCCTGATAGTTTTTGAATGTAGTTATCTGCTTTTTTGGCATCTTCATACACTATTTCAGAAAGGGTATTGAGGCTGTTAAACAGAAAATGGGGGTTGACCTGCGATTTTAAATTCTGATATTTGTATTTCAGGTTTTCTTCACGAAGTTTTTGTTCTTTGTTAACCGACTTTTGCCATAAAATGTAGAAAAATGCTATGGTAAAAAACATCAGCCAAATAAAGAATTGTTTACTCGAATAGGTCAGCTCATACTTGAAAAGGTGAGCCCAAAATTCCGATAAATCTCTGTTTGAATATAGAAACCATACGAAATTACCAATAGTAATTGATAAATTAGCGATTAAGTAAGCTATGATATAAAATATTAATAGTGCCGGTAAAATCTTTTTATTTATTTGAGGTTGATTATATTCTTTTGCTTTATTTACCATAAAAATAGTCATATACCCGATACTGGCAGACATTAATAAAATCGTTAAAAATGCCACTATGGCGGTTGGATGAAGCGCATTGCCGGTTTGATGATATTTCATTACCAATGAAATTATTGCACTTATAATCAGCAAACCTACATGGTATAGAACCCAAAATCTTGCTTTTGAATTTAGTTTTTTCATGTCAGTAACCTATTTAGTTCTTGATAAAGTAATGTGCCTCACCCCATAACCAATTTGTCTTGGTTGTCCTGTTATCATAAGGTCGGTAATAACATCTTCCGTAAGGGTGGCATATTCTATATGTTTATCTTCAAGAGAGACATATATTTCGCCCCAGTAATGACTTCTGCCACTCATTGTAAGGTTTTCCATTTCAACATTGACTTTATTGTTCATGGTAGAATACTTAAAAATGGCGTAAATTTCATTATTTATCGATGTTATCCCGAGCCATTTTATTTTAAAGTCGTTATTTTTGAAAGTTCCTTTACCGGCGAGGTTTACCGAAGTATTCAGTCCTTCAGCATAATAATCGTGGTTTAGCTTTAATGAATCCCAGTACCAGTATGCTATCCCTTGTAACATGAACATATCCCAAAAAAGATTTTTCATTCTCATACCTTCATCTTCCGGCATTTTACTGAAAAAATCCTTGCCCAGAATTTCGGTAGTAGGTATGTATGTGTAATTTTCAAGATAATCTTGCTTTTTACTATATGGTTGTCCCAAATCATTTATTGACGACACAAATACATTGTTCCACCTGACAGAATTGTCTGTTAATCCACAAGTATAATCGCCTGCAATATTCGTTTTTCTGAGAAAATTACCTTTAAGATCATAATCTAAGTAATCAGTTGTAATATGGTACGACCGAATTTTTGAATTATCAAGGACTAAGCCCTCAGGTAATTGATTAAGATATTCTATAAAGTTTTTTCTTTGAGCGTTTGTTGCATTAATTGCAAGGGCAAATGCTGCTGTAAAACAAACAAATAAAGTTTTCATTCCTTTTAATTTTTGTTGATAAATAATTGTCAAAGTAAAAAGAGGAATATCCCAAAACTAAATATTTGTTGCAGAGTTGTTAATTAGAATCGTAGAAGTGGGTAAATAAGTACATAAGCCGGGCTTTGTAAAAAGGCAAGTGTTTGGCAACGGTGTGGGGCTTGCATTGAAAGAATTTCAAACGTTTTTTCTGTATCACAAATTTTTAAGGGTTAAAAGTGCTATAAGCGATATTGAGAACCCCAAATCTTTCTTTTATTAAACCTGTCCAATTTGCATCCAATTAATCACAGTAAACCCATTTTGAAATGAAATCTTGAAAAGAAACAGGCTTTCAGAATGGATACGTAATATCTAAAAAAACGCTGTATTCCCTGAAAATTCCCTCTCAATAATCAGATGCTTAATTCAACACCCAATTGAGCAAATAGTTATTCAGAAATGCCTGCGCCGTGGCAGTTTTTGTATTTTTTGCCACTTCCGCATGGACAGGGGTCGTTACGGCCCACTTTTTTCTCAACACGCACGGGTTGTGCTTTTCGTTCTTCCTGTCTTTCGCCATCTTGCCCTCCCCTGAACGATGAGCCATATTCGCTTTTGCTGGCTCTAAGGTTGCCCATATTAGTACGCCTCGGTTCTTCGCCCCTGCGAACTTCGTTAGGGTCGGCCAACGGCAGTTGTCCCTTCATGAGTATGCCAACAACCTGTTTGTTTACAACATCGAGCATGGTTTTGAACAACTCAAACGATTCGAATTTGTATATCAAAAGGGGGTCTTTCTGTTCGTAAGTTGCATTTTGTACCGATTGCTTCAAATCGTCGAGCTCCCTTAGGTGTTCTTTCCAGTTTTCATCAATGCTAATCAGGCATATTGCTTTTTCGTACGAGCGAATTAGCTCGTCGCATCCTGTGTTGACGTTTTTCTCGAGGTTGGTAACAATGTTGTAAGTCTTAATGCCATCGGAAATGGGCACAAGAATGTTCTCGTATGCCTTGGCCTGGTGCTCATAAACGTGTTTAATAATGGGCAGTGCCTGTTTTTTAATGCCTTCGAGCTTGCGTCTATACGACTGGCGCACGGCAATATAAAGTTTTTCTGCTATTTCTGTAGTGTTCAGGCTTAAAAATTCATGTTCTGAAAATGGGGCCGATATCGATAAGGCACGCAATACTTCAAAATTAAATTCTTCGTATTCCATGTTACCGTGACAGGTTTCGGCAACACTTTCGCATACATCGTACATCATATTGGCCACGTCAACCTGAATTCGTTCCCCATAGAGGGCGTGCCGGCGTTTTTTGTAAATAACTTCGCGCTGGTTGTTCATTACATCGTCGTATTCGAGCAGCCGCTTACGAATGCCAAAGTTGTTTTCTTCAACTTTTTTCTGTGCCCTTTCGATAGAGCGGGTAATCATGCCATGTTGGATTACTTCGCCCTCTTTGAGGCCCATTCGGTCCATTAATGTGGCAATGCGGTCGCTGCCGAACAATCGCATAAGATCGTCTTCGAGCGAAACATAAAACTGCGATGTGCCCGGGTCTCCCTGACGGCCCGAACGTCCGCGCAACTGGCGATCGACCCTTCGCGATTCGTGCCTTTCGGTGCCAATTATTGCCAACCCGCCGGCAGCTTTCACTTCTGCCGAGAGTTTAATGTCGGTTCCCCTACCAGCCATATTGGTGGCAATTGTTACAGTACCGGCTTTACCTGCTTCGGCAACAATATCAGCTTCGCGCTGGTGCAGTTTGGCATTTAAAACATTGTGTTTAATACCGCGCATTTTTAACATTCGGCTCAGTAATTCCGATATTTCAACGGAGGTTGTGCCAACTAGCACAGGGCGGCCATTCTTTACAAGGTTTGCACACTCGTCGATTACAGCATTGTATTTTTCGCGCTTGGTTTTATAAACCAAATCCTCGTGATCTTTTCTGACAATCGGTCGGTTTGTAGGAATTACCACAACATCGAGCTTGTAAATATTCCATAGTTCGCCGGCTTCGGTTTCGGCTGTACCGGTCATACCTGCCAGTTTATGGTACATCCTGAAATAGTTTTGCAGCGTAATGGTTGCATAGGTTTGTGTGGCAGCTTCAACTTTTACACGTTCTTTAGCTTCAATTGCCTGGTGTAGCCCATCGCTGTAGCGGCGGCCTTCCATAATACGGCCTGTTTGCTCGTCAACAATTTTCACTTTGTTGTCGATAACAACATATTCCACATCTTTTTCGAACATGGCATAGGCCTTCAGCAACTGGTTAACAGTATGTATCCTTTCCGATTTAACGGCATAGTCCTGAACAAGTTTGTCTTTTCTTGAAAGCATTTCCTGTTCCGACAAGCCCGATTTTTCGAGTTCTGCAATTTCAGAACCGATATCGGGCAGTATAAAGAAGGCCGAATCTTCGGTCGATGATGTAATTGTTTCAACTCCTTTGTCGGTTAAATCGACAGAGTTTAATTTTTCGTCGATAACAAAAAACAGTTCATCGGTAACTTTGTGCATATTCTTGCTTGAATCCTGCATGTAAAAATTTTCTGTTTTTAGCAGCAGGGCTTTCATGCCTTCCTCGCTTAAGAATTTAATAAGGGCTTTGTTTTTGGGCAGCCCCTTGAAGGCCTGAAGAAGCTTGAACCCGCCTTTTTCTTTGTCGCCGGAGCCAATAAGTTTCCGGGCATCGGCAAGCATTTCGGTTACAAGTTTGCGCTGGGCATTAACCAGTTTTTCAACCCGGGGCATAAATTCTTCGAACTCCTGGTTTTCGCCACGTGGTACCGGCCCCGAAATAATTAAGGGGGTACGGGCATCGTCGATAAGTACCGAATCGACCTCGTCAACTATGGCATAATGGTGTTTGCGCTGCACTAAATCGGCAGTGCTTATGGCCATATTGTCGCGGAGGTAATCGAAACCAAATTCGTTGTTGGTGCCAAATGTAATATCGGCCAAATATGCTTTACGCCTTTCGGTTGAGTTGGGCTGGTGCTTGTCGATACAATCGACCGACAAACCATGGAACTCGTATAAGGGGCCCATCCACTCAGAGTCGCGCTTGGCCAGATAGTCGTTTACTGTAACAACGTGAACGCCCATGCCGGCAAGGGCATTTAAGAACACGGGCAGGGTTGCCACCAGGGTTTTTCCTTCGCCGGTTGCCATTTCAGAAATTTTCCCTTTGTGCAGTACCACACCACCAATAAGCTGAACATCGTAGTGAACCATGTCCCAGGTAATTTTGTTCCCCCCGGCCATCCACGAATTGTAAAAACGGGCTTTGTTGTTGTGTATCTCAACATGCTCGTGCCTTGCAGCTAAATCGCGATCGAAATCGGTAGCTGTTACTTCTATATATTCATTTTCTTTAAAACGGCGGGCAGTTTCTTTGATAACAGCAAAAGCCTGGGGCAAAACTTCGTCAAGTGCCTGTTCAATTTTTTGGTTTATTTCTTTTTCAAGCTTGTCGATCTGGTCGTAATAACTTTCTTTTTTCGATATATCTTCCTCACTTTCAGCGCTATTTTTTAGTTCGTCTATTTTACTTTGTACCGGTGACAGCGCGTTGCCAATATGTTTTTTAAGTTCGCCCGATTTTTCCCTTAACTGGTCGTTGCTAAGGTTAATAACGGTTTGGTATGCTTCTTTTATTTTTTCAACAACAGGGGTTACCTCCTTAATATCGCGGTCGGACTTGTTACCCAGAATTTTTCCTAAAATCAGATTTAAAATGCTCATTGCAATTTTTTTTATTCTTTACAAGGGCAACAAATTTAATTGATTTATCAAGAATCGCCAGATATTTTTTTAATACTGTATGTTATAAAAAGGAAAAGAACCGTTAGTTTACCGATATTTCTTAATTTTAAGTTCAGTTAACAGTGGTAAGCTTATCGTTATTTGATGGCAAAAAGTTTTAAAATATTAATTTCATTAATAATTGCTGTCGGCAACATTGAGGTTTATTCCCAACCCTGGCTTTACCATTACAGGAACACTTTTAAGAACACTGCCGAAGAGCCCCTTTTTACGGAGCAGAAAGTTGCCTTTGAATCGTACTGGGAAGGGCGTGAAATAAACAAAGGCAAAGGTTACAAACAGTTCAGGCGTTGGGAATTCCTAATGGTGCCGCGCCTTGCCGGAGGAAATGAAAAACTTAACAGCCTTGAGCTTTGGGACAATATTACTGTGCAGGCCGTAACCCCTCCGGGCGACTCCGTAATATGGAAATTTTCAGGGCCGCACAAAACTCCTTATCATATTGGCACAACAGCGTTAAGCGGTAACGGCAGGCTCAACTGTGTGGCGTTTCACCCTGCCGACAGTAATATTATTTATGCCGGGGCACCTTCCGGAGGTTTTTGGGTAACATATAACCAGGGGCAGTCGTGGGCAACCACAACCGACATGCTCGATGCCATTGGAATTAGCGATATTGCTGTTTCCCACGCCAATCCGTCGGTAATTTTTATTGCTACCGGCGATGGTGACGCAAGCGACACCTATGCCATAGGGATATTAAAATCGGTCGATGGAGGCCAAACCTGGCAGCCAACCTCCCTTAGCCTTCAGGTAACGGAGAATGTTTTTTTTCGGAGAATAATTATGAGCCCACTGAATGCAAATATAATGCTGGCAACTGCTTCTAATGGTATTTATCGCACTACCGACGGATGGCAAACGTATAGCCTGGTAATGGCCGGTAACTTTCGCGATATAGAGTTTAAACCCGGCGACCCCAATTATGTGTACGCCACAACATTCAGCAGGAGTGGCGCCGCCCGCATTTTTAGGAGCACCAACGGCGGGGTTTCGTTTTTAGAAACTGTTGCCGGGTTGAATTTCAATAACCGAGTGGAACGAATAGAACTTGCCGTTACACGGGCCAATGCTGCTGTTGTTTATGCACTGGCCAGTGATGTGTCGAATTCGGGGTTGTATGCTGTTTATCGTTCAAAAAACAGTGGCGAAAGCTGGAGCCTTATGTTCAATAACCAGTCGGAAAACCTGCTTGGTGCTACCGCCGATGGTTCCGATGTGGGAGGGCAGGGGTGGTACGACCTTGCCCTGGCCGTTTCGCCTGTTAACGCCGATTTGGTTTTTGCCGGGGGGGTAAATATTTGGAAGTCTGTTAATGGCGGGGTTTCGTGGACTATATCGAGCGTATGGTACCATTCGCAACGCATTAAATATGTACATGCCGACCAGCACATGATGGCTTTTTCCCCGCATAGTAAAACCCTTTTTACTGCAAACGATGGCGGCTTGTACCTTACTTACGACGATGGCAAAAACTGGAAAGATATCAGTAGTAACCTCCAGATATTGCAGGTTTACCGTCTGGGCACATCAAAATTGAACAATAACAGGATAGTGTGTGGGAACCAGGACAATGGTACTTTTTTGTTTAACAATAACGAATGGGTTGAAATTTTAGGAGGCGATGGCATGGAATGCCACTTCGATGCCGGGAACGACAACATTATATATGCATCGGTTTACAATGGCTCCATTTATAAATCTACCGATGGCGGGCTAACATTTACAAGCATAAAACCTTCGCCCGAACTGAAAGGCGCCTGGATTACCCCTCTTGTTGCTGACAGGCAAAACCCATCGGTAATATATGCTGCATATAAAGATGTTTACCGTTCTTTAAATGCAGGCACTTCCTGGGAAAAACTATCAACAAACCTGTGCCCGGCTGAAATTACTTCGCTGGTCGTTGCACCTTCCGATAACATGCATATTTATGCCGCATCGGGTTTTAATATTTATAAAACCGGCAACGGGGGCTCAAACTGGAATGAAATATCACAGGGCTTGCCCGGGTTGTATATTACTTCGGTAATTGTTTCACCAAACGACCCTAATAAAATTTGGGTGTCAATGTCGGGTTACAACCAGGGCCAAAAGGTTTATTATTCCGCAAATGGAGGCTCAAACTGGTTAAATTATTCTGCCGGTCTTCCAAATCTTCCTGTAAATAATCTTGTAATTCGGTATAACAGCGATTCGGAAATATATGCCGCTACCGATAATGGTGTTTTTTACCGCAATGCATGCCTCGACCAATGGGTAGGCTTCAGTAACGGACTGCCAAAAGTTATTGTAAATGAACTGGAAATAACCGGACAAGGGAACCTTTTAAGGGCAGCAACATACGGCAGGGGAATATGGGAGGCTGTCCTGCCACCGCCTTTAGAGTCGAAAGCTGCATTTAAAACCGATATTGCAAGGGGTTGCACAAATGCACCTTTTACATTAACATATACCGGAACTTATGGGTTCGACAGCCTGGTGTGGGTGCACAATGCATCGGAAATTGCCTATCAAAGCCCGCTGCGCGACACAATTATTGTTAGCTATTCCACACCGGGGAAAAGATCGTTTCAGCTTAAACATTATTCCGACAGTATAGAAACAAGCGAAATCAAGTATGAGTACCTTGATGTAAGCAACCAGTTGGAAATCAATATCTCGCCCGATAAGTTTTTTTTGTGCGATTCTTCTTCAGTTCAGGTTTTTGTCCCTCCCGGATATGCCTGTACCTGGTCGCCGCAAGATGGAATCGATTCAGTTTCCGGAGATTATGTTTACATTAATCCCGGCGAAGATATTGTTTATGAGCTTACCGCTATGCATGGCTCGTGCATTTCAACCAACGAAATAGCCATAAAATATATGCCCGACAAAATTTGTTCTGCAATGTTGTTAACGGCAGGCTCACATGGCATTTTCTCTAATATTTGCGCCACAATAGAAGAAGGTGAACCTTTGCCCGGTGCAGGTACTGGATTAAACAGCGGTTGCATTTCCCAGGATGGGTGGTGCGAAGGAGAAGCATTTATCGAAAATTCGTTATGGTTTAAAATAATTGTGCCCGTTTCGGGGTATTTAAGGGTGCTAACAAGGGGATTCGATTCGCAAATTGCACTATATAAGGCAGAGTACTGCCAAAGCTTGTTGGGGCAGGGTAGTTATAGCATTTTGGCTGCTAACGACGATATTAGCACAACAAATTATAATTCACAGGTTGAACTATCAAATGGGCTAATCCCCGGAGATACCTTGTATTTACAGGTTGATGGCTCTTATGGGGGCATTGCCGGCGAGTTTTTTATTGATGTATTCGATGGGCCATCGAAGCTTACTGCTCCTGTAATTGACCCGGCAGCCCAGATTTTGCTGTACCCGAACCCGGCAAACGGGCAAATTATTTTGCAAATGCAAGCCTTTGACAAAATGTATTTCAGGGTCGATTTTATAGATGAAACAGGCAAAACTGTCTTTAGTGCCTCACTGGAAAGTTCAACAGGAATTTTTGAGAAACATATAGATATACATTCTCTAAAAGGATTTTACCTGGTACGGATAAGTTCAGATAATTTTGTAGTTTACAGGAAAGTTATTATTAACTAAACGAGGTGGAAATTTTCCACCTCGTTTTTTAGTGTTTTTAACCAAGTAATATTGAAACTTTTAAGCACCTTCTGAGTTTTCATTGGCCCTAAGCCCCATTATGTCGCGGTCGAAAAGGTACATATTATTGGCACCCAGCATATTAAGCTTGTCTAAAATAAGGCTCACACTGGCTTCTTCTTCAATCTGTTCGTTAACAAACCATTGTATCCAGCTGTTTGTTGTGAAATCGCGTTCTTCAATGGCCAGGCCAACAATTTGGTTTATCGAATCGGAAATATATTGTTCGTGTTTTAAAACATCTTCGAACATTGCTTTAACCGTTTGCTGGTTAACAGGTGGTTGTTTAAGGGCGGGCACTATGGCGTGGCCCCCTCTTTCGTTAATATACTTTATAAACTTCAGCATGTGCATCCGTTCTTCTTCCGACTGGGCATACATCCATTCAGCAATGCCGGCATAGCCGTTTTTTTCGCACCACGAGGCCATAGCCAGGTAAAGTGCAGACGAATAGGCTTCTTTTTCCACCTGTTCGTTCAGAATGTTTTCGATACGTTCTTTTAGCATAGCGTTACTTTTTGTGGTTTGTGTTACATATTGTTGATTATTTCATCGCCAAACTCCGAACACTTAAGTAAAGTTGCATTCTCCATGAGCCTATGGAAATCGTATGTTACCCGTTTTTTGCCAATAGCCCCTTGCAGCCCTTTAATTATTAAATCGGCAGCTTCGTTCCAGCCCAGGTATTCGAGCATCATAACCCCCGAAAGTATTACAGAGCCGGGGTTTACTTTGTCCTGATTGGCATATTTTGGGGCAGTGCCATGGGTAGCCTCAAATATGGCATGTCCGGTAACATAGTTTATGTTAGCACCGGGTGCAATGCCAATTCCACCAACTATTGCTGCCAGTGCATCGGAAATGTAGTCGCCGTTTAGGTTCATAGTGGCAATAACCGAATATTCCTGCGGTCGTGTTAATATTTGCTGAAGAAATGCATCGGCAATTACATCTTTAACAATAATAGAATTTCCTGTGTTGGGGTTTTTAAACGAACACCAGGGGCCACCATCAATTTCTTTTGCGCCAAATTCTTTTTTTGCTAGTTCATATCCCCAATCGCGAAAGCCACCTTCTGTAAACTTCATTATATTTCCTTTGTGCACAATAGTTACCGATGGCAGGTTGTGTTGCACGGCATATTCGAAGGCTGCCCGAATGAGCCTTTCTGTACCTTCTTTCGAAACGGGTTTTATGCCGATAGACGAACTTTCGGGGAAGCGGATTTTTTTTACACCCATTTCGTTTTTCAGAAAGTCGATTATTTTCTTTGCTTCGGGGCTGCCAGACATCCATTCAATACCGGCATATATGTCTTCGGAGTTTTCCCGGAATATAACCATATCGGTAGTTGCGGGGTTTTTTACTGGCGAAGGCACGCCTTTATAATACTTTACCGGGCGCAGGCAAACATATAAATCGAGCAGCTGTCGCAACGCCACATTTAGCGAGCGGATGCCACCGCCAACAGGGGTTGTTAACGGCCCTTTTATAGCTACAAGGTACTCGTTGATTATATCAAGGGTTTCCTGTGGCAGCCATTCGCCGGTTTTATTATAGGCTTTTTCTCCGGCATACACCTCCATCCATTGAATTTTTTTACTGCTGTTGTAAGCTTTCTCAATTGCAGCATCGAAAACGCGTACCGATGCTGCCCAAATATCGGCACCTGTGCCATCGCCTTCAATAAAAGGAATTACCGGATTGTCGGGTACATTTAATGCTCCGTTTAAAATTGTAATCTTATTACTTCCCATTTTAAGTTTTTCTTAATTGATTTTTGCATGGCAAAAGTAGTAAAACCGATACTTTTTCCATTATACAAACACAACTAAAAGACGATTGTTTAATCGAAATCGAGATTGAACCTGGTTTTTAGTTTTTGAAGGGCAGGGTTTTTTTCTATCATGTGCTGAAGCTTTTCGTTATCGCTGAAAAGCCGGGGTTTCTCAATATGTTCTGCATCGGCAACCACCTCGCTGATTTCGAGCATTTCGTTGTTCAGTGCTGTTCGAAGGTGCGATAATAATGATGGTTTTACTCGCAGCTTATACTCATCGAGCAGCGAATTGTTCTGAAAGTAGAAAGTTAAGCCTGTATCTTCGTTTAACTGGGGCACTATTAGCTTTAATGCCGAATACATACGGGGTTGTTCTCCTTTAAGTTTTTCGACATACTGGCTGTAATTTTCCCTTACGGTGTTTATGTTAACATTGCCCACAAAGGCTGTATCGTGCATGGGTGCCGAAGTTTCAGCCTCTTTTGTTTCGGGTAGAGGGTTTTCGGTTTTACCTATAGAATTAATTTTGCTTAAGGTATCTTTTACCGACGGAGTTTTCTCTAATGGAATTTTTTGCCTGCTTTCGGTTAATTCTGTTTTTGGTTTATTGCTGCTATTGGAATGTGTTGCAGATTGACGGGTTTCTGTAACTTTAAGTTCTTCTCCTGTAAGGAATATTACAGGGCTGGTTAAATTATTTTTTTTTTTCGCCGCTAAGGTTGCAGATTTTTACAAGGCTTATTTCAATAAGCAAGCGCTGGTTTTTACTGCTTCGGTATGCAATATCGGCTTCGCTGCAAATTTCAAGTGCCCGAAATATAAAATTCTGGTCGCATTGTGCCGATTGCTGGGTGTATTTTTCCTTAATATTTTGGCCAACCTCGAGCAGTTGTAAAGTATTTGGCGATTTACAAACCAGTAAATCGCGGAAATGACGGCTTAACCCGCTTATAAAATTATGTGCATCGAATCCTTTGCTTAGTATTTCATCGAAAACAATGAGGCATTTGGCGACATTTTCTGTTAAAAAAGCATCGGTAAGCAAAAAATAGTACTCATAATCGAGCACGTTAAGGTTTTCGATTACTTTTTGGTAACTAATGAAATTATTCTCGGAAAAACTTACTACCTGGTCGTATAGCGACAAGGCATCGCGCATGGCCCCATCGGCCTTTTGGGCAATTATATTAAAGGCATCAGTTTCGTAGCCAACGTTTTCCTGTTTTGAAATATACTCAAGAAATTCTACGGTGTCTTTAATCTGTATCCGGTTAAAGTCGTATATCTGGCACCGCGACAAGATTGTAGGCAGAATTTTATGCTTTTCTGTTGTTGCCAGTATAAAAATTGCATGTTTGGGCGGTTCTTCCAATGTTTTAAGAAATGCATTAAAAGCAGCCTGCGACAACATGTGCACCTCATCGATGATATAAACACTAAATTTGCTTATCTGAGGTGGTATTCGCACCTGTTCTATCAGGGTCCGTATATCGTCAACCGAATTGTTCGAAGCCGCATCGAGCTCGTGGATGTTGTAGGAACGGTTTTGGTTAAAACTTTTGCACGATTCGCATTCGTTGCATGGTTCGGTGTCGCTGGTAAGGTTTTGGCAGTTAATTGTTTTGGCAAAAATACGTGCACAAGTTGTTTTTCCAACCCCTCGCGGCCCGCAAAAAAGGTATGCCTGCGCCAAATGGTTGGTGCGTATTGCATTTTTAAGGGTAGTGGTGGTGCTTTTTTGTCCGACTACCGATGCAAATGTCGAAGGGCGATATTTTCTTGCCGAAACTATAAATTCAGACATACCTCATGTAAATGGTGAACAAATATACTTATTATAAACAAACCATGTAGCAATAATAAAGCTGGTTGATTATGAAAATACTTGTAACGTACAGTTAATTAATGTGTAACAAGTTTTCAAACTGTTATCAACAACAAAAAATGCACAACGTTTTTTTTAAAATTAGTTTTAATGTATAAATTCGCGAATAATTATATATACAATATAACGTTATATAATGCCATATTGAGAACCATAAAACTAACCATTATACTTACCCTTACAATGAAAATCGATTCTTACGACAATGTGCTAAAATGGTCTTATAAGCTAGCCAGTATTTGGGCTAAAGAGAACCTGGCACCACTTGGGATCAATTCTTCCAGAAAATTCGAGATGTATAAGCGACAGGGAAACTACCTGCCTAAAAATTTTCCGCGAAAGCCCGACGAATATTTTAAGAAAAACAATGTTTGGCAAGGATGGAGCGATTTTTTTGGAAAAAACGGCATTCACGCCGAAAAACACTACCTGCCATACAGCGAAGCCTCGAAATTATGCAGGGGTGCGGGGATTAAAAATTCGATTGAATATCGAAAATGGAGAACGCGGCCGGCCAAATTGCCCGCCAGGCCCGATCAGTATTATAAAGAGGTATGGAAAGACTGGCAATCGTTTTTAGGCGGCAATTATGCTTTGCCCGAACGTAAACTAAACAGTAAACTTAACTACAACGATGTGCGCATAATACGCCACCAGCTCGATTTAGGAATATCCGGATCGTTGTTGGCAAAATCGTTTGGGGTTTCCGAAATGCAAATAAGCCGTATTAAACATGGCGAAAACTGGACCAAAGTATAAATTGCAATGTTAAAAGTGAACGGTTTACGGTGAAAAGTGAATGGTTTGAGATTGAATCGATTTGGAGATTTGATGATTTGAAAAAGCACCAATTTGCCTAAGTAATAAAATTCTTCATTACTTTCATTCTCTTCATTCACCTCAACCTTAAACTTTCGGCAGCCAAGGCAGAACGGTTAATTTAAACTTTAACCGTACCCTGGTATTCGCTCCCGATTATTTTTTTGTAATCTAAAGCGTATGCCTGGAACCTCAGCTTTGCTTCATCGTTCATTTTTAACTTTTGCAAGGCTTTTATCTGGTAGGCCAGGGCTTTATCGCTAAGCGGATCAATATTAAACAGGGTATTGGCTATATCAATTGTTAACGGATATAATTCTGCGGTAAAACTTTTCTCCAGTTCCAGCATTAAAATGGGCTCAAGTTTCTGTTCAAGGGTTTCTTTAAATGAATCGAACAAAGCATCGTCGCAATGTTTCAGGAACTTACCTCGGTTTAGTATGTTTATCAGTTCTTTAAGGTTGTTGTCGGCAGAGGTTTTCGACGTTATTAGCTGCAAACACCTTGTATAGTCGCAATAAAATTCCGGAAATTGCACGAATTTGAAGCAACCCTTTTCATAAACAAGTTCTATGCCCTTAAGTTCGGTCAGTACTTTTCGTAAATGGTTAATGGTTACCCCACGTATGTTTTTAACTTTCTCTGCAGGTTTGTCGGACCATAAAATATTGCTCAGGCGATGTGAGGTAATGCCGTCTTCTTCGCTGTGCTGCATGATAAGGCAAAAGGTTTGTTTTAGTTTTGCACTGAACAAATAGGTAATGTCGCGGCTGTTTCTGTCGTAAATGGTAAATTCGCCAAAGAGAAAAACAGCATTTGCCTTCTTTACAAAATATTCATTATGAATGGGATTTGATAATAGCGGGGCTGGCTGAGCACTATACCTTAGCCTGCTATTTTGCTTCTTCAAAAAATAATATAAAACAGCAATAACAAGCAAAATAAGAATTGGTGCAAGAAAAACCAGGTTTTTTACACTGAAATGTTTTGAGTAGGTTGAGAGTTTTTCGGCAGTAATTGGAGGAAAGGCCAGAGAATATATTTTTAAGCCCGAGGCTACATCGTCGTCGAATTCCTGTACCAAAGCAAATAATGAGTTTAAGGTACTATCGTAATATAAATTTGCATTGGTTGTAATCCTGTCGGAATAAATAGGAATCGAATCGCCCAGTATTTCAAAGCTTCCATCTTTTAAAGAAAAACAATATAAACGCAAATAGGAGTCGGAAAAATGCTCGGGATAGCATAAGGTATAAAAACAGGAATCGTTCAGTATTATCATTCCCCTTACCGGAACAATATTGTCATTCTTCCAGGGTATTTTCCACAGCAGTTTAATTGTGCCCGAGTTTAAATCAACTTTATATAAATCGTAATAGTACTTACGGCCGACAATCTGTTCCCCCGATTCGTTGCCCATACCGCCAAATATATACAGGGAGTTTGTTTTCTTAAGGTAGCCTGCCGATGAAAAGTAGCGGGGCGAAATAAAATCGCCGGAGAAATCCTCGCGGGCTTTCCATTCTTTTTGTTTTAAATTATAAGAGATAAAACTGTTGCTGTAGTGCATGCTGCCAAAGCCGCCGAAAATGGTGTATTGCCCCCTTGCTGAATCGAAAAAAGAACTATGGTGGTGCAATTGTGTTGGCAATTGCGAGAAGTTTTCAACCTGCCAATTGTAATTATCAAGATCCAGGCTTGCTACAGTGGCACCATTATAGGTATATTCGTAATAAATCTCATAAGAGTAAAGCCTGTTACCCGAAAAATCGATAAAGTTTGTGCCTAAAACAAGATCTATAGGACATTTAGTATCAAATACCTTTACTTCTGTTTGGCCTGTTCTAACGTTATAGACATGAACAGAATCGCAGTTGAAATAATATACTTCTTTTCGATGCGGATTGTAATTTGAACCGGCAACAGTGGCCGATTTTAAGGCAATCCTGTGCCTCCAGTGGTAAGCATCGTTTATTAACCACTGTGGGTTAACAACTTCGCCAATAGAAGCCCCGCTGACATTATAAACCGTGTTGCCTTCGTTTTCTTTTAAGGAGAAGAAGAACTTTTCGTTGCTGCCCACCGAAAGATTTTTTATTGCGAAGGAGGGTACATCAATAAGGTAGTCGCTCTTGCCGAAAAGAATAACCGGGGAAAAGGTTTTTGGCAATCCCAAATTCCCTGTTTTATAGATATTCTTATGGATTTTAAGGATTATGGAATCTTGCAAAAGATTAAAAGTAATATCCATTTTAAACCACTGCATATCAGTCAATTCGTTTTTATCGATAATTGCCGATATTAAGTTGTTTTCGCCTTCTTCGTTAAATTTAAATTTTAAAACATCGCCTTGCCCGTCGAAAAACAGGTTGTAAATTTTGTTACTTTCTTTGTTCTTAATTCGAAAAATGTACCCGATTTGTGTTTCAGGATAAAGCGATATGTCAAAACCAACCTGAAGGCTGTCGGAAAAAGTTACAGTTTTATTGCCCAGTACATTATACGAGGTTCGTTTGTCTATTGGTTGCTCATTGCCGTTAAACTTTAATCCACCCAATGTTGATTCTTTTGG
>JAFGQZ010000078.1 GCA_016935435.1 Bacteroidales bacterium | reverse complement strand
CCCCTGAAGGGGAATCCCAAACGCGCTGTTCCCTTTAGGGAACTTAGCGGAGCGATCTCATGAGCGAAGCGAATAATTTAAGGGTGCGCGTGAGGAAATATTGTTAACTAAACGACCTTGATTCACAATTCACAATTCAGCATTCACCATTCACAATTAGAAATGAACAACTTACCTGAAATTCTTTTCGAAGACAATCATATAATTGCTGTAAACAAAGGCAACCACGACCTTGTGCAGGGCGATTGCACCGGCGATGAGCCTCTTGATGCACAATTAAAGTTATATATAGCCGAAAAGTATAACAAACCCGGAAAAGCTTTCCTTGGTGTAGTTCACCGGCTCGACAGGCCGGTTAGCGGTGTTGTTTTGTTTGCGCGCACCAGCAAGGCGCTTGAACGTCTGAACGAAATGTTCCGCGAGGGCATGGTGAAAAAAACCTATTGGGCAATAGTAAAAAACGCACCAGAGCAAAACAAGGGCACTTTGGTGCATTTTATGGTACGAAACCAGAAACAAAACAAATCGTATTGTTTTCAAAACGAAAAACCTGGTTCAAAGCGGGCTGAACTCGATTACAAACTCATAGCATCGAGCGATAGTTTCCATCTGATAGAGATAAACCTTAAAACAGGCAGGCACCATCAGATTAGGGCGCAATTGGCGGCAATGGGCTGCCCGATAAAGGGCGACCTAAAATATGGCTTTGCACGCTCGAACAGTTATGGCGGTATTGCCCTTCATGCCCGAAAAATTGAGTTTGTGCACCCGGTAAGTAAAGAGCCGGTATGTTTGGTTGCAGCACCCCCCGAAGAAGAAAAGCTATGGAAAATTTTTTCGGTAAGTTAATTATATGTTCATTGCTTCAGGTTCTTTTTCTTACGAAACATGGTAACAATTACTGTTAATGTAAGACCCGTAATAAGCCCGAGAGTGAAGTTTGCTATATCCCCAAACATTGGCGATTTGTCTTTTAGGGAGAAAATTACTGCCACCAGTATTATGGCCAAAAGAACAGCAATGACCTTAAATTTATTGTTCATGGTTTTTTGTTTTGTTAAAAATTTGTAATGTTTTTCATTAGCATTTTTGTGTAAGCCCTAATTCTGTTCCTTTAGTAAGCATTAGTTGATAAGCCTGCTCAAAGTCGTTATGTATCAGGCCATCGAGAATGGAGTCTTTAATTGTGTTTTTTATAATACCAACTTCGCGCCCGGGGCCAATGCCAAATGTTTCCATAATAAGTTCGCCGGAAACCGGTGGCTGAAAATTGCGTACGGCATCTTTTTCTTCAATTTCTTTCAGCTTTCGCCTTACTAGTTTAAAATTTTTCAGGTAGCGTTTAACCTTTTCGTCATTTTTAGAGGTAATGTCGGCTTCGCATAACATCATCAGGTCGTCGATGTCGTTGCCCGCATCGAACAGCAGCCGGCGCACTGCGCTGTCGGTAACCTCTTCCTGCGACAATACTATTGGCCTGAGGTGCAACAGCACCATTTTCTGTACATATTTCATTGGCGGGCCCATAGGCAATTTTAAGTTCCGGAATATGCCGGGCACCATTTTTGCGCCAATAAATTCGTGCCCGTGGAATGTCCAACCGGCTTTTTGATCCCACTTCTTTGTGGCAGGTTTGGCAATATCGTGCATAAGGGCCGACCACCTGAGCCATAAATTATCGGTTTTTGGGGTAAGGTTGTCCAAAACCTGCAAAGTATGGTAAAAATTATCTTTGTGGGCACGGCCAGCTTTTGTGTCGATACCCTTAAGGTTTTGCAGTTCGGGAAAAACATACCCGAGCAAATTGCTTTGCTCCAAAAGGGTAAAACCTACTGAAGGTTTTGGCGATGCTATAATTTTGTTTAGTTCGTCGATAATACGTTCTTTCGAAATTATTTTTATACGTTCGGCATTGCGGGCAATGGCTAAAAAACTATTTTCTTCAATGGTAAACCCCAACTGGGTGGCAAACCTTATGGCACGCAACATTCTAAGGGGGTCGTCGCTGTATGTAATATCGGGGTCGAGCGGGGTGCGTATAACCTTATTTTTTAAATCCTCGATTCCGCCAAACGGATCGACAAGTTCGCCCCAACTTTCTTTATTCAAAGAAATAGCCAGGGCATTTATAGTAAAATCGCGACGCTTCTGATCGTCTTCAAGTGTTCCGTTTTCCACAACCGGTTTACGGCTGTCGCTCCTGTACGATTCTTTTCTGGCACCTACAAACTCAATATCGCACCCGGGTAGTGCAACCATTGCTGTGCCAAAGTTTTTAAAAACACTAAGCGGCTTTTTGCCCAAACGTACCGATACTTCCCTTGCCAATTCAATTCCGCTGCCCATAACAACTATATCAATATCTTTTGTTGGCCTTCCAAGAAGCATATCGCGCACATAACCCCCAATAACATAACAAGGCTTGTTAGTGCCGCTTACTATTTCAGAGATGGTTTCAAATACTGGCAGATTAATAAAACACTTCATTAAACAAATCTTTAACAGGCAACAAAAATATAATTATTCGCGCAGTAAAACTAACATGCTTTATTCTCTGCATTATGGTACGGGTTGTTTATTAAACTGTGTTTTTTTTGCGATCACTGCTTTCTTGGGGTTGTGCCCCTCTTCGAACTTTCTTTTTTTCTGGCTGTTAATTATATATAAAACCATGCGATATGATAACCTATCTAACAAAAAGTTCTTTCAAAGAAAAGGTGTTTAATTTTGAAAAGAACCGGGAATGGAAATTTGAAGGGGATAAGCCCTGCCTGATTGATTTTTATGCCGACTGGTGTGGCCCGTGCCGTATGATTGCCCCGGTTCTGGAAGATCTCGATGGATTGTACCGCGACAAAATTGATATTTATAAAGTAGATACTGAAGCGGAGCAGGAACTTGCCAGCATGTTTGGTATAAGAAGCATTCCAAGCCTTTTGTTTGTGCCCAAAACCGGGCAACCGCAAATGGCTATGGGGGCACTGCCAAAAGAAAGTTTTATAAAAGCATTTAAAGAAGTATTGGGGGTAAGTTAGATATTTCCGGCCTTAAAATATGTTTACCGGCTGTGCGGCCGGCATGGGGTCCGAATTTTAACAAACCAAGTGTATTATGCCCGCTTCATTACAATATAAACTTCTTCGCTACCACAGCCGGGGCATATTTCGAAAGTATCGCTTCCCGCACAACTTTCTGTAGTGTCGTGCTGTAGCTCTCCTTCTGACCCCTTCCAGCCACAAACCTTACATTCGTAAAACAGATTCAATCTAAAATACCAGTTGTTTAATTAATGGGCTGTAACACATTCACAAAATACACATCTTCTGGTTTTGGTCTTTGTGCAATAGTACTTTTTTGTTTCCAAAAAATAAAAACCTGATTCTGTGAACAGATAGCAGGTTTTTATATTTTAAAATGCCCAAGTTGATCGGCATCAAAAATAAGAAGTTTTTCGAGAGTTAGGTAACAAAGTTGTGAAATATTGTTTTTTTATTAAAAACATTGAAACAATGTTTGTAAAATGAACAAAGTTCAATATTTTAGCACAAATAAAAATATTTAACATGGATAAGAAACAGATTCAGGAACAACGAATAAAAGGTTATTTTATTCAGGCAACTAAGGAAATAATAAAGGGAGAAGGTATTCGCAGCCTAAATGTAAGGAATATAGCAGACAAGGCAGGTTATTCCTACGCAACACTTTATAATTATTTTAAAGATGCAAAAGACCTGATTTTTGAGTGTGTAAATGATTTTCAGGATGAGTGCCAGCTGCATGTAAATGATAATACTGGTATGTTGCCAGCAGGGCCAGGGCGTATTAAAGCTGTTGCATTGGCATATGCAAGTTATTTTATTGAATATCCGGGAATATTTGAATTGTTTTTTATTGAGAAGCCTTATAATGTAGCGGGAAAACAACCAACACTTGATGTGATTTATGGTTTTCTTGACAAATTATGCAATGATGACTGGGAATACTGCCGCTCGAACAATTTATTTACCAACGCAGAAATAAATATTAAATCGGCCCAGCTTCGGTTTAATGTTACCGGAATGTTGCTGTTGTATTTAAATAGAAGGTATATTACAGACTATAAAGAGTTTATGAATAATATCGGGGAGCAAATATCCGCTATTATCGACCGGTAACAGGCAACAGTTTTAACCAGCCGGGGCATTCAATCATTCTTCAAGGCCTTCCAGTTCCTCAAGTTCAATTTCCTCAAGGGCTTCCTGTAGGTCGGTACTTTGTTCAACCTGTTGCTGTATTTCAACTTTCTTTGCCTCGAACTGCGCATCGTCTTCAACTTTGCCTGATTTGAAGAACAAACTTATAATTCCAATGAAAACGGCAGTAAATGATACTATTACCGTTGCCGAAGGCAAGCCTTTTTTTAATTTGTTGCGTGTACCGATATTGAGTGCCATTATGCCCATAAAAAAACCAACAAAGCCTGGCAGGAATGCCGCTGGCAGGTTAAAGAAAATTTTAAGGGGCAGAAAACTAAGTATTAGGGCAATAATGCCGAACAATAAACCAAACGACGACAAGAGTATTTTTGCTACATTTCCTTTTTTGCTCATAGCTTTAGTTTTAATTTTTAAGCCCGCTTGCCTCTGTTAAACGAAGTTGAATAGAGCCTACCGGTATTTCGGCTTTCATATAAACCGGAATTTTGTTTTTATCGGCCGTTAACCAAATGTTATTGGTCGATTTGTTTTTCATAATGTTTTCATTTTTAAGCGAAACACCAAGTTTATGGCATTTTGTGCTGCCTAATATATCGGCTTTAATAGTTTCGGTGCCCAAATATTTAATATAAATGGTTTCGAGTTTGTTGTCTATCAGAATTGTCAGGGGCACTACTTTGTTGAGGGCCATTTGTTCGAAATTCAGGTTTCTTACATAATAGAGCACCGAAACCACGTCGAGGGTATTGTCTTTAATAGAAACTTCGTCAACCGATTCCGAACCATCTTTGCGTTTGGTTTTACATACCGCAACCTTCGATTTTCTTTTAAACACGTATTTCGAATCGTTTGTGTAGCCACCTTCATACATGTCCCTTTTGAATATGAGGGGCTCAACAGTAACAGGAGTAACCCACGACTGATAAGAGTCCCGTATTTTAAAATAGGTATCCCACGAAGCAAAAGTTTTTGCGGTTCCTTTAAGGTTCAACAATGCTGTTCCCTGCGAGTTTACCGAACTTACTTCAAGGGTAACTTCGGCAATATCGGTCCACACCGACGACATATAATACGAACCGGTGTATCTCAATTTCTCGCCGCCCTGAAAAGCTGTGTTTGTAATTTTTTGTGCTTCAACAAAGTGCGATGAAATAAGGCAAAGCACTGAAAATACGAATATCCGGCAACTGTTAGTTTTTATGTTCATAGTATAACTAATTATGGCTGCAAAAATAATGAAGAAAAACAATATTAAAACAGAACAAACAGCGCAATATTGTATGTCAGGTTCTATTATAACTGTAAATCCATTACTTTTGCGCTTTTGAAATTACACTTATGTGGGTAATATTGGCTATATCATCGAGCTTTCTGCTAGGCATTTACGATTTATTAAAAAAAAGTTCGTTAAAAAACAACGCATTTGTCCCGGTTCTATTTTTTGCAACTTTTACCGGGGCAATAATTTTTTCTGCTTTACTGCTGTTTTCCAGATCATCGATCATTATTGAGGGCAGTATTTTTTATGTGCCCGAAATATCGGTTAAAGAGCATTTGCTGTACTTTTTTAAATCGGCCATTGTGGGCACATCTTGGTATTTTGCATATATGGCCTTAAGCAGGCTACCCATAACCATAGTGGTGCCTATACGTTCAACCGGGCCGGTATGGACTGTTGCCGGGGCTTTTTTGCTTTACGGCGAACGTTTTAATCTTTTTCAATGGTTGGGAATAACTCTGTCGGTTATTGCAACCTATTTGTTTGCTCTTGCCGGGAGGAAAGAAGGTATTAGTTTTTTGCGCAACAAGTGGGTATATGCAATTTTTATTGCTACTATATTTGGCTCTGCTTCGAGCCTTTTCGATAAATATCTGCTGGCAAGTTATAACAGAATGGCTGTTCAGGCATGGTTTTCAATTTATATGGTAGTGGTTATGCTTCCTTTTTTGTTGCTCATGTGGTTCCCACGGCGAAAATTGCAACCAGCTTTTCAGTGGCGATGGACAATACCCGCTATAGGAATAGTGCTTTCGCTGGCCGATTTTCTATATTTCTATGCCCTGAGCGAACCAGGGGCCCTTATTGGCATTGTATCGGTGTTCCGGCGTGGGAGCGTTATGTTTTCATTTACTGTTGGGGCAATTATATTTAAAGAAGGGAACTTACGCTCTAAATCCATCGGGCTTATTGGTATATTGCTTGGGGCTATATTACTGGTAATTGGTTCGACATAATATTGCGCAGGTTCAATTTCCTGCACTACGGGGCTAATTTTGGAGCAATGCTTGTCTGCCCGAATGGCCTTTGTAATATTATTTTAGTTACCTTTATGGCGGTTTTTAAGGTGCATTAGCCTAACAGGGAACCCGGTGTGCCTGATTCGATGGGCGATTCCGGGGCTGCCCCCGCAGCTGTAGGCCCCGTAAACCAACAGTTGAAAAATGCCACTGCTTATTTCTGTTGTTTGAATAACAGATAATTTTCGCCCGAACAAGATATTGTTATGTAGCAGATAACTGCCGGGGAAAGCGGGAAGGCTGCTGTTGGATGGGGCAAGCCAGAAGACCTGCCTTACTTGCCATCGTATTCATTCGACACTTCGGGGAGTTAAGTTTCGGAATCGGTTGTTTTTGATCAGTTCATTCTTATTGCCCCTTATTATATTGTTAAAATGCCTGTGCAAAGCAGGGGTTTTTAGTTACAAACCAGAAACATATTGGTTATGGATGTATTAAGTTTTGTGCCAGGGCGAGTTGTTAAGCCAATCGTAAAAAACTGTTCATTATTTATGTTGGTTTTGCTCTCGTGTGGCCGGCAGCAAAACAACAACAACAACAACAACGTTCAGCCCGGCGAAGGCCTAAAATATGCACGGGGCTATTCTATTGCCGATAAGGGAAATTATTTCCGGGTAGAGGTTTATAACCCGTGGGACAATTATAAAATTCTCAGGACTTATGTTATTGCAGATAGCTCAAGTAAAGTAGTTGTTCCAGGCGATATTACATATTTAAGGCTGCCATTGGAAAAAGGTGTTTTTCTTTCTTCGACCTATATAGGTATGTTGTCCATGCTGCATAGCGAAGATTTTATTTCGGCCTGTACGTCAGCTAACTGGGTTTTCGATTCGGTAATCTACAGGAAATACAAGCAGGGCGATATAATAAACCTCGGCAATGGGCTTGGCATAAATACCGAAGCCATTATCGGACTGTCGCCCGATTTGGTAATGAAGTACATTTACCAGGCGCCCGATGCTTCCGATGACATTATTGCTTCATCGGGCATACCGATAGTATATAATATTGAGTTTATGGAACCCCATCCGCTGGGCAGGGCTGAGTGGATAAAGCTTATAGGCCTGCTTACCGGGAAGAAGGATTTAGCCGACTCCATATTCTCTGAGATAGAGAAAAACTACCTGCATTATTGTTCTATGGCAAACAAAGCACCCAAAGGGCCAAAACCCAAAGTACTTGTAGGGAACACCTATAAAGGGGTATGGTACGCTGCCGGCGGCAAGAGTTTTGTTGCAAAATTAATAGGCGATGCCGGAGGAGATTATTATTGGTCGGCCGACAGCTCAACCGGAGGCCTGCCAATTAGTTTTGAGGGAGCAATGCAAAAACAAAAAGACGATGATATATGGCTGAACGCAAATGCATCTTCGCTTGCCGAACTGGCCGCTACAGAGCCGCGCAGCATTAATTTTAAAGCTTTCCGTGAGGGTAATGTCTATCATTATAATAAGCGAAAAAATCCCGAGGGAGGGCTCGATTATTACGAGTCGGGTGTAATACGTCCCGATTTGCTTTTGCGCGACCTTATCCTGATTTTGCATCCGGAATTGTTTGGTGACAGCGAGCAAACACTATACTGGCAAAAACTTAAATGACCTTTATGCGTTTACATCCGAAAATTATTTATGCTTTTTTGCTGTTGCTGCTCCTGGTCGGGGTTTTTGCCGATTTGGCATTCGGAAGTGCCAATATTTCCCTGGGGGAGTTTTTTAATGCTCTTTGGGGTAAAGGTGGCAACCCTACAACCGATTTTATTATTTTTCATGTACGCATGCCACGGGTTGTTACGGCATTGATAACAGGAGCCAGCCTTTCGGTTGCCGGATTATTGCTCCAGACCCTGTTTCACAATCCTTTGGCCGGGCCTTATGTATTAGGCATTAGTTCCGGGGCCGGGCTCGGAGTTGCAATTTATATTATGGCCTCAGTGGCATTTATCGGTATTTCGCCAGCCTTTATAGTTGGCGGGCAGGTTATGGCTGCTTTAACTGGCTCTGTGCTGGTGTTCTTTCTAATTTTATCGTTTTCGTGGCGCCTGGGCGATTCGGTTTCGCTGCTGCTTATAGGCATGATGGTAGGGAGCCTTGCCTCGGCAATTGTTGGCATCCTCGAATTCTTCGCCAGTGCCGAATACGTGCATAAATATGTAGTATGGTCGCTGGGCAGTTTAGCTGCAACAAATTGGCTGCAACTCAGCTTTTTGGCACCTCTTTTTGTTTTCGCAACAGGCTTGTCGTTGTTTTTGTTAAAACCTATGGATGCCCTGCTTATGGGGGAAATGCATGCCCGTGTTTCTGGCATTAATGTTAAAAAGGTGCGCATAGCAATGATAGTTATTTCGAGCCTGCTTGCCGGAACTATTACTGCTTTTACAGGCCCGATAGCTTTTGTGGGTATGACTGTGCCCCACATTGTAAGGCTAATAAGCGGCAAGGTTTTGCACAGGGTTGTTCTGCCTGGTTCTATACTGGTAGGTGCACTGCTTATGGTGTTGTGCGATATCATTTCGCAGTTGCCCGGAAAGGCTGTTACACTTCCTATAAACGCTGTTACAGCACTTTTTGGTGCCCCGGTGGTGGTTGTGCTTATTTTGCGAAACCGAAAAATGAAAGTTACTTTTTAAGTATGCAAACCTACAGTGATAAAAATATTTTGTTATCGACAAGTAATTTGTCGGTAGGCTATAGGACACGTAAAAAAGGCACAAATGTATTGCTTTCCGGTTTAAACCTTGAAATTAAACAAGGCGAACTTATTACTCTTATAGGCCCCAATGGTTGCGGCAAATCGACACTTATCAGGAGCCTTTGCGGGGTTCTTCCACTGCTGAAGGGTACAGTTACCATTGGCGGGCTGGATGCCGCCAGCCTGACAGTTTCCCAAAAATCGGATATTCTGGGAGTAGTGCTTACCGATCCGGTTTACGAGAAGAACATGACTATTTTTGATCTGGTGGCTATGGGAAGGTACCATTTTACCAATTGGATTGGTAATATTACAAGTGCCGATATGGAAATTATCGGCGATGTGCTTAAAAAAACAGGTTTGGCCAAGAAGGCTGCTAACAGGTTGTCGGAAGTCAGCGATGGGGAAAGGCAGCGCGCCATGATTGCCAAAGTGCTTGCCCAGGATGTAGATTTAATTATTCTCGACGAACCAACTGCACACCTCGATCTTTCAAACCGCATGGAGCTGCTGCTTTTGCTGAAAAAGCTTTCCCGTAAAATGGGCAAGGGCATTCTTTTATCGACCCACGAGCTGGGGCTGGGAATGCAGGTATCCGATAAAGTGTGGTTGATCGACCATAACGGAAATATGGAGCAGTCTATTCCGGAGGAACTAATTTTAAACAATTCGTTAAACCACATTTTTGGCAACAATCATATTAGCTTTCACCCTTTTTCAGCCTCATTCGAACTAAACCCCGATAAGGGCCTTTGGGTGAACATTATTGGCGACGGAATAATTACAGCTTGTGTAATTCGTCTTATTAAGCGGCTGGGAATTAATATTGCCCGGCAACCACAGGATGGCGCAATACTTATCGAAGTTGATGAACTTCGAAAAGAAATAATTGTTAATAGCGAAAACCCAAACACTTTTTTAAGGCTTATTGATTTGCAAAACTACTTTGTTTCAATTATTAACCATCAGAAATACAACAACTAACCATTTATTTACAATGATTTTTTTATTAATACTGGTTTTTGGCAATGCACAACAAAGAATTTGAACTCAACACATTTTATACCCGTATTTATAAGCGGTACGATTTAATTAACAGGCTATTTACTTTCGGGCTCGATACGAAATGGCGCAACTATGCGGCCCAGGAATGTTTTAAGGTGCAGCCCGAAAATGTGCTGGATTTATGCTGCGGCACCGGCGATTTAATTATTAGCCTGTGCCAGAACCTTAAGGGCAGCGAAAAAATTACCGGTTTCGATTTTAACCTTAAAATGCTCGAAAAAGCCCGTTTGAAATTACAAAAAAAGGGTTACAATAATGTAATTTTTGAACATGGCCATGCTGCTGCCATGCCTTTCGAAACAGGTGCTTTCGATGCTGTAACTATCGGGTTTGGTTTTCGCAACCTTACTTTTAACAACCCCGATGCACAAAAACACCTCAACGAATTAGCAAGGGTAATAAAGCAGGGGGGCTTTTTGTTTATTCTGGAAAGCGGGGTGCCCCAAAACCGGGCAATACAATTTTTTTATAGGCTTTACCTGTATATGGTGTTAATTCCACTAGGAGGTTTAATTTCGGGAAATGTCAGGGCATATTGGTATCTGGCCCATTCATCGTCGAAATTTTACAGCACCGATAAAATTGAAAGAATGCTTGCTGAAAAAGGATTTAAATGTACAAAGTCGGGGAGTTTCTTTTTTGGGGCCTGTAACCTTTTATCGTTTCAAAAACTATAGATTATAATTATTTTGGGGATAGGGGTGCAATGTATTTTATATCTTTGAAAACTATAAAACGGGTTAAAAATGACTATCCGACAAATAAACGAAATTTGTAAAAACACTTTTATAAGCCATCTGGAAATTGAGTTTCTCGATTACGGAAAAGATTATGTGCTGGCAAGTATGCCGGTAAATGAAAAAAAACATCAACCCAATTCCATATTGCATGGCGGGGCTTCGCTGGCACTGGCAGAAACAGTTGCCGGGGCTGGATCGATGTTGTTAATTGACAACGAAAACTTCGATGTATTGGGGCTTCAGGTAACCGGCAACCATTTGGCAGCCATACGAAAGGGTGTAGTTTATGCCCGTGCCGAAATAGTGCACCAGGGCCAGTCAACCCATGTATGGGACGTAAAAATTACCGACGAACAGGGAAAACTTATTTCTGTGGCACGTGTTACTAATATTATAAAAGAAAAAGCTTAGGAGGCATTTCTGTGCAGAACGGTGCAACAAAACATATTTCGGTGGCCGGGGCTATTGGCTTATGCCTGAAGAAAAATATCAGGTTTGCTGCCTATAGGCTGCCTAATGGCGAAAACCCCGAAATAGTTGTTCAGTTCGCCCCTACCCACCAAATGGTTTCTGTTTACGATCTGCCCCACGACATCAAAGGTTTCCTGGTTGTTCCTTTTTCTATAAACATATATTCGCCGGCGTTTATTATTAACCCCGACATTTATGCGTGCGGTTGCCTCTCAGAACTCCAACTTAAGCAATTAAACATTTTAAAACCCGAACCAGTTCAATCGAACGAATCGCATATACCCGATGAGGTTTCGCACAATGGTTATATAAATCAAATAGAAACCATCCTTGAGGGTATTGGAAACGGGAAATTCGAAAAGGTTGTGCTTAGCAGGGTGAAAACAATTAATGGCAGTTACATTCCGGTATTGCCAGAAATATTTTCGCTGCTGTGCAAGTCGAACCCCAATGCATTTGTATATATTTTTAATGCAGGGCCACATTTATGGATTGGGGCAACACCCGAGCCCTTTTTAAAAGCTAAAAATGGCACAATGCAAACTGTATCTTTGGCTGGTACCCGGCCTTACAATGAGAAAAATTCAAACATCGGCGCCTGGAATAGCAAAGAAAGACTTGAACAGGAATATGTAACCAGGTATATTGCAGGTGTCTTGGCACATTTCAATGTAAAAGATGTTGATTTGCAGGGGCCATATACAAAAAAAGCCGGGAACCTGCTTCACCTGCGCACCGATTTTACTTTTCGCTCCGAAGAAATTATTGAAAAACTGGGGTTGTTCCTGAACAGGCTACACCCAACACCTGCTGTATGCGGAATGCCCCTGCACGAAAGCCTGGAGTTGTTACAGGGCCTTGAAAAACACGATCGTGAATATTATGCCGGTTTTTTAGGCCCGGTTGGGCTTAACGACAGATTGTCGCTTTTTGTTAACCTCAGGTGCATGAAGGTACTTACCGAAACACTTGCCCTGTTTGTGGGCGGAGGAATTACAGCCGATTCGGTACCGGAGGACGAATGGCTGGAAACAGAAATGAAAGCTGAAACTTTGTTGTCGGTTATCCAAACAATATCGAAACATTAATGCATCCTAAAGAACATATATCTATACTACCGGGCCTTCTAAAAGTGAAAGGGGCTCAAAATGTTATTATCTCGCCCGGTTCAAGAAATGCACCGCTTATTAAACTGTTTTTCGACAACTTTGGCGAAAGTTGCCTAAGTATTGTCGATGAGCGCAGCGCTGCCTTTTTTGGGTTGGGTATGGCAATAAAAACGGGTTTGCCATCCATATTGCTTTCAACCTCTGGCTCAGCAGTGCTCAATTATGCACCTGCAATTGCAGAAGCATATTACCAGGGCATCCCGCTCATTGTGGTTACTGCCGATCGTCCACCGGAATGGGTTGGGCAAAACGACAACCAGACAATACTGCAAAAAAACATTTTTGCAAATTATATCAAATATAGTTGCCAGCTCCCTTTAGATTGTACCTGCAACGACGATTTATGGTACACCAACCGGATGGTTAATGAAGCATACAATATTTCTGTTTCTGGCTGCCCCGGCCCGGTGCACATAAACGTGCCTTTGCGTGAACCCCTCTATGGGCAGCTTACTGTCTCAAAATACCTTAGAAACATTGAGCTGTCTGAAACCGGAACTTTCTCGCTGGGCAACGAAGTTTATGAGAAATGGTACAGCTCCCAACGTATTTTGGTTGTTTGCGGGCAAATGCTGCCCGATATCGAGCTTTCGGGCATTCTCAACCAGCTTGCAGGTTCCGGAATGGCCGTGGTAATTGCCGAGGCACTTGCAAACATTGGTGGCAGGCATATTGCAAACAACCCCGAATTGTTGCTTGCAATGGCAGGCGATAAGGTTAAGGATAATTTACCCTCGCTGGTAATTTATTTTGGCGGACAGGTTGTATCAAAGCGTTTAAAGGCATATTTGCGGCAAATAGAAGGGGTTCCATTCTGGCACATAAACCCTTCAGGGGCGCATATCGATACGTTTAAGAAATTATCGAAAGTTATACCCCTTAGCCCAAAAGATTTTTTCAGGGAGATAATAAAAAATATGCCCACTGGCAGTTCAACTGGTTTCTGTGAATACTGGCTGACTCTCGACAAACAAGCAACAGACAGGGTTAATAGTTTATTGCCCGAAAGTGGTTTTTCCGATTTGTGGGCCTTCTTTATGCTTTCGCGCCTTATTTCAAAAAACGAACTGGTTTTTGCTGGTAATAGCAGTGTTATAAGGTACCTTCAGTTGTTTGGCTTCAGTGGCAAGGCCCTTTTTTCGAACCGTGGCACTTCCGGAATTGATGGTTGTTTATCCACAGCCTGCGGCATTGCCCGCACATCGGCAGAAAATGTAATTGCCATACTTGGCGATTTAAGTTTTGTTTACGATTCAAATGGCTTATGGAACAAAAACCTGCCCAAAAACCTGAAAGTTGTTGTAATAAACAATTCGGGAGGTGGAATTTTCAGCTTGCTTGAAGGCCCCGAACCTTCCGATGTTTTTGAGCGGTTTCAGGTGGCACACCATCCGGTAAATTTGTCCATACTTTCTGCTGCATTTGGTGTTAAATACCTGGCCTGCAATAATGCTGAAACTTTTGAAGGTTCTTTTCATCAACTTATGGCAACCAATACGGCTGCTTTGCTTGAGATTAAGACACCTTCTGGCCAAAACCCTGAAATATTTCGTACCTTTATTGAAAATATCAGCAAACAGTAATTAAAGTAATGAGAGACTGGAAAACCATAAAAGAATACGAGCAGATAAAATTCGATTTTTTTGAGGGCATTGCAAAAATTACCATTAACCGCCCACGTTACCATAATGCATTTACCCCAGACACTACAAAAGAAATGTGCGATGCAATGGTACTGTGCCGCGAAAATCCCGAAATAAATGTTGTTGTTCTTACTGGTGCTGGCGATAAGGCATTTTGCAGCGGTGGCGATCAGAATGTAAAAAGTTTTGCCGGTTATATTGGCAAAGACGGTGTGCCACGCCTGAACATACTCGACATGCAGAAGCTGATACGTTCGTTGCCAAAACCCGTAATTGCAATGGTAAATGGTTATGCAATTGGCGGGGGCCATGTGCTTCATGTAGTTTGCGATTTGACCATTGCTTCCGATAATGCAATTTTTGGGCAAACCGGGCCAAAAGTAGGCAGTTTCGATGCCGGTTTTGGCTCATCGTACCTGGCGCGTATTGTAGGCCAGAAAAAAGCACGAGAAATTTGGTTCCTTTGTGAACAATACTCAGCACAGGAAGCCTTGGAAATGGGGCTTGTGAACAAAGTAGTGCCTCAGGCAATGCTTGAGGATGTTACTGTTGAATGGTGCAAAAAAATAATGCAGCACAGCCCTTTGGCACTTCGCATGATTAAGGCCGGGCTGAATGCTGAGCTCGACGGCCAGGCCGGGTTGCAGGAGTTTGCAGGCAATGCTACCATGCTTTATTACATGACAGAAGAAGCCCAGGAAGGGAAGAAAGCTTTCCTTGAAAAGCGTAAACCCGACTTTAAAAAATATCCGAAGTTGCCCTGAACATGAACAATAATGTAAAAATATGGTTGCAGGCTTTTCGGCTACGGACACTTCCGCTGGCACTGTCAAGTACATTTGTTGGCAGCTTTCTGGCTTTTTCATACGGCAGCTTTCGTCTAATTGTTTTTGTGTTTGCGCTTCTCACTACTTTGTTTTTACAAATTCTGTCGAACCTGGCCAACGATTATGGCGATGCTGTAAAAGGTGCCGATTGCAACCGTATTGGCCCCGAGCGTGTTACCCAGTCGGGTAAGGTTAGCTTGCCGCAGATGCGCCGTATGATTATTGCTTTCGTGGCACTCTCGCTGGTTTCGGGAAGCATTCTAATACTTGTTGGGCTTAATAAGTGGCCGGTTTGGAAAATAGTATTGTTTTTTGCTTTGGGGTTTTCGGCAATTTATGCTGCCATAAAATATACAGTAGGCCGCAAACCTTATGGCTATGTCGGCCTTGGCGATGTGTTTGTTTATTTATATTTTGGTCTGGTGGGCGTATGCGGCACATTTTACCTACATAGCGGCTTTCTTAATCCATGGATAATTCTGCCGGCTTCGTCAATTGGCTTTTTCAGCATGGGTGTTTTAAACCTCAACAACCTGCGCGATGCCGAAAACGATGCGCGTATTGGTAAACACACTTTAGTGGTGCGTATTGGCGTGAAAGCAGCAAAAATTTACCATCTGTTTATTGTAATTTTCGCCATAGGGTTAAGTGTTGTTTATACCCTTATATTTTTCACATCGCCTGTTCAATTGCTGTTTATGGGCACCATACCGCTTTTATTGCGCGATGTAAAAACAGTTATGAAAAATACTGTACCTTTTGAACTTAACAACGAACTTAAAAAACTGGCCTTAACAACTTTTGCGTGGTCGGTTTCGTTCGGACTAGGCCTGGTATTATGATAAAAGCATATTTCCAAAAACGAACCCTTCAATTTTGCTTGCCTGCTGCTACTTCGAGGGGCATTATGAAAGATAAGCCTGTTTGGTACCTGTTTTTGTACGACGACAAACTATCCCAGGTTACCGGTATTGGTGAGTACTCTTTTATTCCCGGCCTTAGTGTCGATGTTGGCGAAAAAATTAATGAAAAACTAACCGAAACCTGCGATTTGATTAACAAAGGGGAGTATGATTTTGAGAAACCTGTTTATGGGTTTCCCGGGCTGAATTTTGCTTTGGAAACGGCAATACTTGATTTAAAGTCAAACGGAACAAAAGTACTGTTCCCTTCTGAGTTTACCAATGGCAAAAAGGGCATTCCGGTTAATGGCCTGATATGGATGGCATCGCCCGAAAATATGTTGGAACAGGTTGAAGATAAAATAAATAAAGGCTTTAGGTGCATTAAACTTAAAATTGGGGCCATTGGGTTTAAAGACGAACTGTCTATTATTAGAAATATCCGGCGGCGTTTTACAAGCAATGAACTTGAAATAAGGGTCGATGCAAACGGGGCGTATAATACTCTTTCTGTTTTTGATGTTCTTGAAATGCTTGCCGAATTGCAGGTTCATTCTGTTGAACAACCCATTATGCCCTCGCAGATTGACGAGATGGCACTATTGTGCAAGAATTCCCCCGTGCCAATTGCACTCGACGAAGAACTTCTTGGAATTTGCCCTTTTGAGAACAAAAGAAAGCTGATAGAAACAATAAGGCCGCATTACCTTGTGCTTAAGCCTGGCCTGCTTGGTGGTTTTCAAGAAACAGGCGAATGGATTAAAATTGCCGCCGAATTTAATGCCGGCTGGTGGGTAACCTCAGCCCTCGAATCGAATATAGGGCTTAACGCCATTTCTCAATGGACATATACTTTAGAAAACAATATGTACCAGGGGCTTGGTACCGGCAGCCTTTATAGTTCAAATATAGGGTCGCCTTTAGAGGTGCACGGTGAAGAATTATATTACAATGTACATAAGAAATGGAATTATGAATTTATATATTAGCGCATGATGAATTTCGATTTTCCCGGTATAATATTAAACGATCGTATTCTTTCGCTTGAAGATTTGCCGGACCACGCAAAAAGTCAACTGGAACTTGAATTACCTGCATGGGAAAGGGGCATTTACCAGTTTATGCTCGATTTTATTGATGAAACAGATTACATTGTTCAGCAAAGCTCAGGGACTACCGGAACCCCAAAAACATTCAGGATTTCAAAGCTTTCGATGGTTGAATCGGCCAGGCTTACTGCCAAAAAGTTAGGGCTGAAATTTGGCGATAAGGCATTGCTTTGTTTACCGGTAGAATATATTGCCGGTAAAATGATGGTTGTGCGTGCCTTTGTGTCGGGCCTGAACCTTATTTGGGAAGAGCCTTCGTCAATGCCGGTACTTACCAAACATGGCATGATTAATTTCTGTTCAATGGTGCCTTTACAGGTTTATAATTCTTTTAGCAATTACGAATTTTTTAAAAATATCGAAAACCTTATTATTGGTGGCGCAGAGCTGCGCAACGAACTGCTGGCAATGTTTCGCGATGTGTCGAACAATACTTTCGAAAGTTATGGAATGGCTGAAACATGCTCGCATATTGCATTGCGAAAGATTAGTGGACCTACACCCGATAAATATTTCGAAACACTGCCAGGTATTTCCGTTGAAACCGACGAACGTGGTTGCCTGGTGATTCATGCACCTTACCTTACCGAAACCATTGTTACAAACGATTTGGTTGAATGTATCGACAATAAGCATTTTATGTGGAAAGGCCGTTACGACAACCTTATCAATTCGGGTGGCATAAAAATTAAGCCAGAGGAACTGGAAGCTTCCATTGCCAAAGTGCTGGATATTGAATGTGCTATAATTGGTGTTCCGGATGAAAAACTCGGACAGAAAGTTGTAATGGTGGCCGAATCCGAAAGTAACCTGGATGAAAAAGAAATTCAAGGGTTATTAAAAGAAGCATTGCCGCCCTATCATATACCCGGAAAAATTGTCACTGTTAATGAACTTCCGCGTAACAATTCTTTTAAAATCGACCGTAAAAGACTGCTCGATATGCTTTTAAACAAATAAAAAACCGGAAATTTCCGGCTTTTTATTTGTTTGCTATGTTAGCTGCCTTATCTGGTACTGGCAGTATTACCTGAATTCTCTGTTTTTTCGGCTTGCTTTTTCTGCACAAAGCTATCACCAATTAAATATCCGAATACTCCTCCGAACAAAGTACTGCTGTACCAGTTCGATGTTAAAGGGCACGAACCCGAGGTGCAGCCTACAAACCTCCAGTATAAATAGCCGGCAATAAAACCTGTAACTATCGATACCGAAAGTATTACTGTTTTTCTTTTGTTTAGCTGCATAATATTCAGTTTACGTTCAATACATCGGAAATGGCCTTTTTAAAGGTGTCTTTCGGAAGCGCTCCCATTGCCATCTGCGGTTGCCCGGTCGATGGAATAAACAGGAGGCTTGGGATACTCTGTACGCCGAACATACCAGCCAGTTCCTGTTCGTGTTCAGTATTTACTTTATAAATATCGAGCTTTTCGCCATATTCTTCTTTAAGTTCTTCCAGTATTGGGGCCACCATTCGGCAGGGCGCACACCAGTCGGCATAAAAGTCGATAATGGCAGGCTTGCTGCCTTCAAATTTCCAGTCTTTGTTTGCTTCGTAGTTAAAAACTTTTGTTTTGAAGCTTTCTTTTGTTAAGTGTTCCAGTGCCATAATTATATTTATTTTATTTGTTTGTGCTTTTTGTTTTACTTATCAGCTTACACAAATATAATGCCAACATCTAAATAAATACATATATAAATATAAAAAAATATTCAATTTGTTTGTGTATTGTCGCCATACAAAAAACTAACTTTAGGCCAATAAATTGAAAATAAATGATTAAGTATAAAACAGAAGGCGATTACATAGAGCTAATAAAGCTGTTAAAACTTGTAAAGCTTGCCCAAACCGGAGGGCATGCAAAATTACTGGTTGATGAGGGCGCGGTAAAACTTAACGGGCAGGTTGAAATACGAAAAAGGGCAAAAATAAGAAAAGGCGACCGGCTCGAATGCAATGGGGAACTTATTGAGGTAGAATAAATGTTTTCTTATGCAGAACAGAATTTTTGCCCATAAGGAAGAATTGTTATGTCAGGGTGGAAATTAGAAGGGTGTCAGAATGTCAGTGTAAATATGGTTTCTTTTTCCGGTACCGATTGGGCTGTGATTGAGCCGTTATGCAATTTGAGTATTTGCCGCGACAGAGAAAGCCCGATGCCCGACCCGCTTGGTTTGGTAGTAAAGAAGGGGATAAATATTCTTTCCAGGACATCCGGAAGTATCCCGGGGCCGTTATCGCTTACCTGCAGGGTAACCCTTCCCCGTTTATTGAAAAACCCATTTATTTTTATTTTTCCCGACGACTGTTCTTTCATGGCTTGGATGGAATTCTTGACAAGGTTAATTAAAACCTGTTCGATTAATTGGCCATCGGCCGTAAACGAAATATTAGTGGGTTCGCACCTCAGCTCCAGTTTAATGTCGGCTGCCTGAAGTTCTTCGCCCATCAGGTTGGCAACATTATTAATTATATCCGATAATTTGCAAAATGTAAAGTTTGGCTGGGGTATTTTAGTAAGGTTGCGATAGGTGTTCACAAAATGGATTAAGCCCTCGCTCCGGCGGTTAATAGTATGCAGTGCCTGGTTAAAATCGTCTAGATCTTCCGGAGACAAAAGAATTTGCCCTTCGGTGTTTCTGTTTAACGATGCAGCAGATACAAAAAGTGTCGAAGAAATGCTCGAAATGGGGGCAATTGAATTCATAATTTCGTGGGTTAAAACCCTTATAAGTTTTTGCCATGCTTCGGTTTCCTGCTCTTCCAGCATAGTTTGAATATTCTTTATTGTTGCCAGGGTAATGGTTTTGTCCTTAATTTTAAAACTGGTTGCATAAATCGAAAGTTGCAGGAAGTCGTCATCATCCTGCACTTTTACCAGTTGGCTTTCGCCGGGTTTTATTTGCAGCAGTGTATCAACAAGTTCGAGGCTTAAAGTTGCAAGCCCTTGTATGTTTTTCAGGCCGCTCACCTGAAAGAGCTTTTTTGCAGCTTTGTTAATAAGCTCAATAGTTCCATCGCTACGATATGCTACAACGCTTACATCGATATTCTGAAGTATTGTTTGCAGGTAATAGAAATGCTCCTCTTTTTCGGCCCGCACTTTTTGAAAATCGTTAATAACTTCGTTAAAAGAGCTGTTAAGTTCATTAAACGAAGCACCCATTTGTTCCATGTTGAATGTACGCGAAAAGTCCGAAAACCTAATGGATTCAAGGAAATTTGCAAGTTCGCGGTTGGTTTTGTCGGTGTACCTGATAAACGAAACTGCCTGGAAAATAATTATGGCAGCAACAATTACCGGGGTAAAAACATAATTTGATGAAAAAGAATAGTAAAAAACAAAAATTGAAAGTGTTAGGAGCAACACCCTGAAAACAATATGCAGGCGAAAGCTTTTAAAGGCCATGTTTTTCCATTCGACGGTATAACGATGTACGGGTCAGGCCTAAATCGCCGGCAGCCTTTGTTATGTTGCCCTGGCTTTGCTTTAGTACCTTTTCAATAATTTTTCTTTCAATTTCATCGAGGTTGTAGGTGTCAATTTCAACATCGGAACTCTTTTTGCTGGCAGGGGAGAGCAAAAAATCGTCGGGTTCGAGCGTGGCCGATTCGCACATTATTACAGCCCTTTCTAAAGCATGTTGTAACTCCCTGACATTTCCGGGCCAGTTGTATGCGTTTAATTTTTTTATGGCTGCCTGGCTAATTTTAGTTATTTTCTTCTTATATTTTTTGTTGTATATATTCATGTAATGTACGGCCAAAATGGCAATGTCGCCAATTCGTCCGCGTAAGGGCGGAAGGTGTATTTCAACGGTATTTATCCGGTAAAGCAAATCCTGCCTGAACCTGCCCTGGCTAACCATGTCGTGTAAATTATTGTTGGTGGCACAAATCAGCCGCACATCGGTTTTTACCGGTTTATTTGCCCCAACCCGGGTTACTTCGCGGCGCTCAATAACTGTCAGGAGTTTCGATTGCATGGGTATCGAGAGGTTTCCGATTTCGTCGAGGAACAATGTGCCCCCGGCGGCAATTTCAAACCTGCCGGGCTTGTCGGTTTTTGCATCGGTAAAAGCACCTTTAACATGGCCAAACAATTCGCTTTCAAAAAGGGTTTCGGCAATCGAGCCCATATCAACACTTATAAATGCTTCGTTGCATCGGTGGCTGTTACGGTAAATTGCCCTTGCCACAAGTTCTTTTCCGGTGCCGTTTTCGCCCAGTATAAGTATATTGGCATCGGTTTGGGACACTTTTCGTATTGTTGCAAAAACTTCTTTCATGTCGTCCGACTCTCCCAAAAAGTCTTTAAAGGGCTCGTTGGTTATATCGGTAAGAGCTTTTTGGGTTGAACGTAACTGATCTGCCTCTTTCACCGATTTTCCCAACCTGAGGGCCGAAGAGAGGGTGGCCAGCAATTTCTCGTTCTGCCAGGGTTTTAATATAAAATCGGTAGCACCTGATTTAATAGCCTTTACAGCTTTTTCGGCATCGCCATAGGCCGTCATAAACACCACTATGGCTTTCGGATCGAGGCTTAGAATTTTCCCAAGCCAGTCGAAACCTTCCTGGCCACTGCTTGCGTCTTTTGTAAAGTTCATGTCGAGCAATATCACATCGTATTGTTCAACTTTAAGCAGCTCAAGCACACGGTTTGGGGTTGAGAGGGTGGTAATTTTTTCGACGTGGGGTTTCAGCAGCAGTTTTAGTGCAAACAAAATATCTTCGTTGTCGTCGATGGCCAGAATTTTTCCTTTTAAATCGTCCATGTTTAAGCCTTTTGCCGGGTATTTCGAAAAAGCTAATGTACGAAATCGTACTATTTTTGTCGCATTTTCGAACAAATAAAAATTTTTTATTTATAAAAAAGAACCAATAACAGGCTGGTTAACAAAATGCTATATAAGTTGGCATAATAAATGATTAACTTCAGCAAATTTTCAGAATAAAAAAGATGATCCGTACCGAGAACCTAAGCAAAATATTTAAGGTTGCCGAAGTTGAAACCAAGGCACTGAAAGAAATTAACATAGCTGTGGAACAGGGAGAATTTGTTGCTGTGATGGGGCCATCGGGATGCGGAAAGTCAACCCTGCTGAACATACTTGGCATGCTCGATGTGCCTACACACGGCAGTTACTGGTTCAAAGGCAGAAATGTTGCCTTGTTGGGCGATTATCAACGTACGCAATTGCGAAAAGGGAAAATAGGTTTTGTATTTCAAAGTTTTAACCTTATCGACGAACTTACAATTTATGAAAACATTGAGTTGCCACTTGTTTATATGAAGCTCAAGGGGGCACAAAGAAAACAATTGGTGAACCAGGCCCTGGAGCGGATGAGAATTTCGCACCGCCGGAACAATTTTCCCGTCCAGTTGTCGGGCGGGCAACAGCAAAGGGCGGCAATAGCAAGGGCGGTTGTTGCCAACCCCGAACTTATTTTAGCCGATGAACCTACCGGAAACCTCGATTCGGTAAACGGTGGAGAGGTAATGAACCTGTTTGCGGAACTCAATGCCGATGGCACAACAATAATTATGGTTACACACTCGCCTACCGATGCCGATAAGGCAAACCGTATTGTCCAGTTGTTCGACGGGCTTGTACTGTCTGAAAATATGAGAAAGGCAATATAGTGTTTTTACCGATCTGCCCTTGCTAATCACGAAAAAATATTGTAAAAAGAAATATTCATTAACATATCAGAACATGAACCATTTTAAACTATCAATTTTAACGCTAGGCCTTTTTGTGCCATTTTTGGCCGTGGCCCAGAAAACATGGTCGCTGGCCGATTGTATCAATTATGCCCATGCAAATAATTTACAGCTTAAACGTGCCGAATTGCAGTCGCAAATTAATACTAACAATTATTTTCAATCGCAAATGAATATTTTACCTGGCGTTAATGCAGGTTTTGAGCGCTCGTATTATTTTGGCAGGCATATTGATGTTGGCACAAACCAAATTATTGAAGACAATTCGCATTCCGATTACCTTGGTGTACAGGCAAGTGTAAACCTTTTCACTGGGCTTGGCAGTTACAACACCATTAAAATGAATAAATACTCTATGTTGGCTGGCATTCAGGATGTAGAGAAAGAAAAAGTCGATATTACATTACAGATAGCTTTGGGCTACCTCGAAATATTATTTCAGAAGGAACTATTGCAGGTTACCCGCAACCAACTGAACACTATGCAGATGCAGGTCGAACGTACACAAAAACTTGTTGAGGCTGGCAGCGTGGCCAGGGGAAACCTGTATGAGATACAGGCCCAGCTTGCGAATGAAAAACTTAATACGGTAAATGCCGGTAATGCTCTAAAGGTTGCAACCATTAACCTTGTTCAACTGCTCGATCTCGACTCGGTTGCCGGTTTCGAAGTTGACCCCATCGACTCTTTAAACATTTCCGATTACCCATTGTTGCTTTCAGAAACAGAAATTTACAACGAAGCATTGTTGTTTTTGCCCCATCTTAAATCGGCCGAATACAAATTAAAGGCTTATGAACAAAACCTTAAAGTGCAAAAAGGCAGGTATAGCCCCACCGTTTATGCAAATACATCACTGGGCACGAGGTATTCCTCGTCGCAGGAAAACCAGTTTGGGCAGAATTATTCGCGGCAAATGGATGTAAATTTCAACAAAACTTTTGGTTTAGGGGTAAACATTCCCATTTTCAATAAATGGCAGGTAAACAATGCAGTAAGCAATGCACGCGTTAGTATGTACGATGCCGGATATAACCTTGAACAAACCAAACAGCAGCTATATAAAGAAATCCGGCAGGCATACTACGATGCAGTATCATCGGGCGAAAAGCACAAAGCCGCTGCCGAAGCCGTAAATTCATATAAAGAGGCCTTTGTTTATACCGAACAGAAATATAATGTAGGCATGGTAAATTCGGTGGAATATAATATTGCCAAAAACAACTATATAAAAGCCGAATCGGAACTGCTGCAGGCAAAGTTCCAATACATTTTCTCAATAAAAATACTCGATTTCTACAGGGGAAAACCTTTGGTTTTGTAAGTTTTAGAAATAGGGCGAACTAAACCTGAATTAATTGTTGTTTTAGGGAGTTGCAAATAGTTTTGCCCGGTAAGAATTAGGATTAAAGGCTTTTTTCGTATGCGTGGTAGGGGGCTGTCTGGAACGAAGAATGGAACTGGCCTGTTTGGGAAAACCCCGAATCGGCAAACATGCCGTTGGCCGAAGGCAGCCCACTGTAAATATCTGCCCGCAGGGCAGTGTATTCATGTTCACGTGCAAATTGTTCGGCAAAGCCTATAAGCATTTTCGCAATGCCCTTACCTTGCCATAGCGGGTGTACGGCTAGAAATTTCAGGTACATAACCTTGTCGTTGCTGGCCTGCCATTCAATATTCTGGTATTCTTCGGGCTGCTCATCGCTAAGAACCACCATGCCCTGTGAAACGCCTTTGTCTTTATAAAGGAACAGCGTTCCATTGTTTATGGCCTCTATCATGGTTTCCGAACCCGGATACGCGTTGTTCCAGTGTTTAAACCCATTTTGGTTCATATCGTTAACACAAACCTGCAATAAAAACAAAACCTCTACAAGATCGTTTGGTTCGGCTTTAACAATTTTCATCTGAAATACATTAACTTGTTTTTACAAAACTATAATAAATATAGTAAATCTTTTTATTTTTTTCCGGCAGAAAAATTTAAAAGAAATTTGTTTATACTACAAACTCTTTAGTTACGTTTATTTACAACCAAAGATGGTTTTTTATATTTTAGCACCAAATTTTTAAAATGTACAAGTTTTTTTCGGCACTTCTGTTGGCTGCTTTATCACTTCTGTTTGCTGGTTCGTGCAACGACGATAGTTTTAGCGAAAGCATAAACGACAGGCTTACTTTTTCGAACGACACCATTACTTTCGACACTGTATTCACAACCGTTGGCTCTGTAACCAAAGGGTTTAAGGTATATAATTTTAACCGAAAGCATATCCGCATAAGCAGGGCTTACATTAAAACCGGCCAGGCATCGGATTTTAGGTTAAATATCGACGGCATGCCCGGAAAAGATTTTGAAAACATTGATATTGCACCGGGCGACAGCATATTTGTGTTTGTGGAAGTAACCCTCGATCCGGTTAATGACAACAACCCCCTTTTGGTTGACGATGCCGTGGTTTTCTTATGCAACGGAAATACCGATGAAATTGTACTTGAAGCTTTTGGGCAGGATGTGCATTTATACAATGGCAAAATAATCGAATCAGAAACATGGACAAACGACAAACCATACCTGATTTTAAACAGTATGGCTATCGATTCGGGCGAAGTGCTTACCATCGAGGCCGGCACTAAAATATACCTGCACAGCAACTCCAGCATAATTGTATGGGGCAAACTTCAGGTAAACGGAACCTTCGAAAGCCCGGTTGAGTTTACCGGCGACCGCTTCGACAGGGGTTATGGCCGTTCATCAGGAGGGTGGGAGACTATCTTTATTCATCCACGGAGCCGGGATAATGTCATTAACTATGCAATTATTAAAAATTCTGTTCGTGGAATACAGGTTGGACAGCCTGAAGAGCCTGTAAGAATGCCATCTTTAACATTAAACAATGTTTGCATTAGTAATTCGTCGTTCTCCTGTATTTTTGCTTTTGGGGCCGAGATAGTAGCCAATAATTGCATTTTTGCCGATGCAGGGTATTACGGGCTGGTTTTTCTTTTGGGCGGCAAATACAATATTAACCATAGCACTGTTTCAATTGTCGGGGCTTTTTCGGTCGATGCCGGATTGTTTGAACGTTATTCGCGCGATGCCGGCGGTGCTTGTGTGGCGCTTTCAAACCGCTATTACCCGCATTATGCATTCGATAATAATTACGTGTTTTACGAAAAAACCCTTTATAACGATTTGGCCGAAGCCAATTTTACCAATTCAATTTTTTATGGCAACCGCGACTTGGAGCTTATTACCGACAACCATGCCGAGGCTTCTTTTAATTATTTTTTCGACCATTGCCTGCTAAAGCAAAATGCCGATTCTGTTGATATTACCGATGCTTCGCATTTTCGAAACATTGTATTAAACGAATATCCACGTTTTATTAACGATAGCATTATTAACGGGCAATTTAATTTCAGGCTCGACACATTGTCTCCTGCGAAGGATATTGGTACCCTTGAAATACTGGATAAATATCCTCTTTTGCGGTACGATTTTGAAGGAAAGTTACGTACAACCGATGGAAAACCCGACTTAGGGGCATTTGAGAGGGAAGAATAAGATTTTAGTCGTGCACCTTTGTTTTGAATAAGGTTTCACTGTATTATAAAAATGAAAATAATCTATATTGCATTTGGCCTTTTACTTTTTGCTGAGTTCGGTTCGTGTCAGCAACTTAATAGCCGCGGCGATTTACGGATTATGTTCTACAACGTCGAAAACCTTTTCGATACTATCGACAACCCACTTACCAACGATCAGGAATTTCTGCCAGATGGAACCTACCGCTGGAATAATTACCGTTATTGGCAAAAGCTAAAGAAAATATACCAGGTTATTGCTGCTGCCGGGGAAGACAGCCCGCCGGAAATTATTGGCCTTTGCGAAGTAGAAAGCTACCTTGCATTGTACCATCTTACCAAAAACCTGCCTTTACTGAAATACCCCTACACCATAATCCACCACGATTCGCCTGACGAACGTGGCATCGATGTTGCTCTTCTTTGCAGAAACGATAAGGTTAAAGTGTTAACATATAGTTTTTTGCCCATAAAAATGAAGGAAAATAACATTAAAAAAACAAGGGAAATATTATTTGCCACCATCCGTGCCGGTAACGACACATTGCATGTATTTGTTAACCATTGGCCATCGCGCAGGGGTGGGGAAGGGGCTACCGAAAAACTCAGGGTGATGGCGGCAAATACACTGAAACATTCGGTTGATTCGCTATTAAACCTCAATAAAAACGCCAAAATTGTTGTAATGGGCGATTTTAACGACACTCCTGCTGATAAAAGTATGTCCATATTATCTCAGTCCGGTTTGATAAATGTAGCAGCAGGAGTAGCAGAAAATTGCAAATGTGGCACATTAAAATACCAGTCGCACTGGCAGATATTCGATCAGGTACTTTTATCGCAGGCTTTAACCCGTAACAATGGACTGCGGGCCGCAAAGGAAAGTTTTTATATTTTTCGCCCTGCATTTTTACTGGTAACCGATAACAAGTTTGGTGGTACAAAGCCATATCGAACATATCAGGGTCCTAAATACCTGGGAGGTTTTAGCGATCATCTGCCCATATTGCTCGATTTATTTCATGGGCACGTAAATTAACACTTCCGGTAAAATGCCACAAAAGCCTAAGCAGTTGTGTAACCCAAATAAGCAGGATGTAAACCGTAACAGTTCTTTGCTTAGTTTTTGCATTTTAAAAATCAACTGCCCGGGGTTTAAACCCCGGGCAGTTGATTTTTAAAATGAAGGTTTTTGTAGTTAAGCCCTTCCAAACGAGCGAGGTTTTTGATGGCCTCTTCGCGGTTTTTTCCGCAAATAGCCCTCTCAGCCTTAAACCCGGAACAAACCGCCGGCCTGCCTGCCTGCCCGAAAATAGAGCAAAGCCCATCGGCAGAGAGATGTATGCATGGCGTGCCCGCAGGTTTGCCGTTGGGCATACCTGGTATTGGCGATGAAATTGAAATAACTATGCAGCAGGCACCACAGCCCGGTCTGCATTCGATAAATTCTTCTTTATAGTTTTGTTTGTTAACAGTCATTCCTGTTGTTTTAGAAAACTAGCCTGATAATGTGCGCCTTCGCTATAAACCTTTATAAAATAAATTCCGGCTGCAAGATAATCAATATCGATACTGGCTTGTATATCTTTAGGCGATAATTCTTTAAATACCCTGCCATCGGTGCCCAGAACTTCTAAATGGTCAATAATAGCCCCCTCGTTTAACCTTACACTAATTGTTCTAAAAGCAGGGTTTGGAAAAACACTTGCAATTTTCGCCGGTTCGTTATTTGCCAGGCCACTAGTGTGGGTGGCGGTAATTTTTTGTGGGTACGACAATAAATCTGTTGAATCGGCATAAAAAGCAGTTATCCTATAGTAATATGTTTTGCCGTATTCAACGTTAATATCGTTATATACTGTTGCATCGGCCCCGAGAGTTGCAATTTTCGAAAAATTTGTCGGCGACAGGCCTCGTTCTACAAAAATGCTGTCGTTTGAGGCAGTGCGGTTTTGCCAGCTTATTCTTATACTGTCGCCGTTATTGTTGGAGAGTTTTAATGAGCTGGGGTTTTTTGCCGAAAAGTTTATAAGGATATCTTTAATTTCATTCCATTTACGCGATTGTCGCTGGTATATGCCAAAGTTTCCGCCATCGTCCCAGGCATTGAAAGCAACATTATGGTTCAGTGCTTGTTCAACCACGGTGGCATAATAAAACATACGCGAATTATACTCGCATTTTACGGTAGCGCCAAATTCGCTAATGATTACCGGAATATTGTGGGTTTTCGACCATGCAGATACCTGATCGAATTTTGTTTTAGTGGCATTAATATCGGCGACCGAACCGTATGTGCCAGGCCCTTCGAGGCCAAAAGGGTAGGGGTCGTACGAGTGGTAATAGCCTATCAGGTATTTGTCGTTTGTGTCGGGGATGTCTGCTGCCAATAAATGGCTTGAATTTGCCCAGTCGTGGCCTGAGAAAATAACCAGACGTGTTGGGTTTGTTTTTCTTATAATTGAAAGAATACGTTTATTAAGCCCGTTAAGTTGCCCGAGTGTAAGCCCGGCACTCAATGTGCGGGGTTCGTTCAACATTTCAAAAATCAGCCTTTCGCCCTTATTTTTAAAACGTGTTGCTATCTGGCTCCAAATACTGTCGAACCTTTCGATGTTAGTGTCGGAGTAGTTTTCCTTGAGCCAGTCTTCGTGGTGAGCGTTAATGGTAATAAATAAGTTTCTCGATAAGCCCCAATCGACAATTTCTTCGACGCGGGCAAGCCATGCCGAGTCGATTTTATAAGGAAATTCGACAGATGTATGCTCATTCCATGTAATTGGGATACGCACCGATGTGAAGCCGGCCGACACATAATCGTCGAAATAGTACTCTTCGGCAGGCGGGTTGTTCCAGGCTCCTTCGGTTGGCGGATCGAGAGTGTTGCCAAGGTTTATTCCCCTATACATAAGGGTTGTAGCTTCGTGGGGCGTAATTTGTGCATGCATCTCGCAGGTAAAAAAACAGAATGCCAAAAGGGCAGCCAGGTTTAAAACTCTTTCTTTCATAGTCGTGCGTATAAATTTTAAACCGTAATATTATAATATAGTCTGCAAATGACTGTGATTATTTGTTTGCTTCTGCTGATTAAAATGTTAACTGCATAATTCAGTGGGGCATTTTTGTTTTTTTTAATGCGTGTTTATGCTAATTACGTGCCCAGTGTTATTCATACTGCTATTCCATCTGAATATTCATTAAGCTGTCTTCGATATTTGTGTCGGGGTGGGGCGAGCGTTTTTTGAGCTTGGTTTTATAGGTATAAATGGTTGTTACCGAATAGCCCAGGAAGCGTGCAATTTTTTCGTTGTCTTGTATGCCAAGCCTTTTTAGTGCGTATATGCGCAATTCGGGGCTGAACGACATGCCTTCTTCTATGGCAACCTGGTCTTCAGGGCCTACATGTTGGTTATAGTTTGCCACAAAGCGGGGGAACAACTTCATAAATATTGTATCGAAGCTGGCAAACAGTTCTTCGCGCTCTTTTATCAAATCAATATTATTAATGGTTGCCTCAATGTCGGCAATTTTGTTCATCATAATTTTTCGCGATACCGACTTTTTGAGTTTCTCTATTTTTTCGATATAGTTCGAAATAACATCAAAAAAATGGCCTATATATTCTTCCTTAATACGGTTAGCTTCTGTAAGTTGTTGGTTTGCCGATTTCAGGTCGCTGATAGTCTGGTCGAGAATTTTTTTTGTTTTTACAAGCTTGCGGTTTTGCCGTATCATAATATAAGCAAACAAAATAAGCAATAAAGCCAAAATTGTGAGGGCCATTGAGTAGGTTTTAAAAATGCGGCCTTGTTTTTCTTTTGTTTTGAGCAATGTGCTTTCGATAATAGGCAATACGTTCGAAATTTGCACTTTACGGTGACGCGCACCGTAAAAATTTGCATCGTCGAGTGCCTGGTTAACACACCTGAGCGAGAAATCGGTATAACCATAGCGGAATAGCACTTCTGCAAGGTTTGTAAGGGCTACGGTTTCTTTGGTGGCCAACATAATGTCGATTTCGGCGGCATGAACGAGCAGGGCAATCGACCTGTCGTCGTCGCCCAGGGCACTATAAACATGGGCAAGGCTTGAGGTTACTATGGCCTGGTCGCTCATTGGCAAACTTTCAAGCCCTACCAGTTTCTCGAAATAGCTGCGCGAGCGCATATAGTCGTGGTTTCTTAAATAGTACAGCCCACTAAGCATATTGAATATCGGAGTTCCCGTATCGGCAATGGCAATGGCCTTTTTAAGGGCTTCGTTCCCCTTGTTGTTATAAACAGCGGCATAATAGTTGTCTTCGGCATAGTCAGCCAAATCAATCCATGCCCGGTTAAGTGTCTGGTAATATTTTAACTGTATGGTAACTGGCAGGTTTTCGGGCTGTATCGACATTAAAGTATCTATCGACTCTCTGAACAGCCCCGATGAAAGTTGTACAAACGACATGTTTATTTTTGCATCGGCAATTACTTCGGGGTTTTTAATTTCGTAGGCTATCGAAATCATTCTTTTGGCATATAAGAACGACGAATCGTATTTAAAACTTTTATATTCGTTAAGCAACCTCGATAACAATGAATACCGATAATATAAGTCATTATCGCTAACATCGTTGGCCAAAATTCCGTTAAGGGCATTTATCCGGTCGCGTTTCTGCTGCATATAAAAGGCTTCCTGCTGCATTACTTTGTCGAGCCGTTTTAAAAGGGTATCAATCTGAACGGAAGCATAAACACTAATTGTTGAGCCGGCAATGATAATAAATAAAAATAATGCTGAACGGAGTCTGTTTCTTTTCTTCATTACATATATCCTTTTTAACCTGTTTAAATTTTAAATACCATCTATTAACCTGTTTTCTAATACGTTGCATTAACACTCTCGAAAAAGATTAATGTAACTAAACCGGGTTAATTCTGTTCCTTGCCAGTACAAGCTCTGTTTAAGGGCTGAATTGTTGGCAGAATCAAAGAATAGGGCCGGTTAAATATAGTGTGTGAAAGATACTATCTTTTTTAGAGTTTTCTAACAGGCTTTGGGCTTTTTGCCTTTTGTTCCATAAGGAAATAAAAACTCTTAATATCTCTTTATCTGTATTTTACAGAAAATATATTACAAAACATGTCTTTAGGCCTAAGTGTTTTAGTGGCTAGATTGCTTTAGATTGCCCTTTCTGTTTAAGATTGCTAAACACAAGAAAATCAGCGCAATAAGTTCAATTCATTCGTAGATTGCATCTAGATTTATTGCGCCACGGCTTGACGGTTGATACTTTTACCCGGCTTACAATTGTATGCTTTGCCCCATAAAACAATTAAACAAGAAAACAAAACATGATCAGATTTCACCATTTTCAGATTATTCTTCTGTTATCGCTGGCAATAAGTTTCGGCTTTGTTTCGTGCAACAACATGCCGGTGGTTAAGGAACCGGTGCAGGAGTCGCTGTCGATAACCGACACATCGCCCGATTTTAAGGTGGCATACGCAAACCATACAGGCTGGACCTATAATAAAGGTATTTACGAGGTAAATATAAGGCAATATACACCCGAGGGAACATTTAAGGCATTTGCCGGCCACTTGCCGAGGTTGAAAGAAATGGGGGTTGGCATTTTATGGCTCATGCCGATAAACCCTATTGGGCTCGAAAACCGAAAAGGTTCGCATGGCAGTTATTATTCGGTTCAGGATTATGCCCGGGTAAACCCCGAATTTGGTAGTAAAGACGATTTTAAATCGATGGTTGAAAATGCACATAAAAATGGCATGTATGTACTGGTTGACTGGGTAGCAAACCATACATCGTGGGACAATACCCTTACCACTTCGAACCCCGAATTTTATTTACGCAAGGACGATGGCAGTTTTCAGCCGCCCCCCGGCCACGAAGACTGGACTGATGTAATTCAGCTCGACTATTCAAACCCCGATGTGCAAGATTATATGGTTGCCATGCTCAAAAAATGGGTGGTCGAAACCGGAATCGATGGTTACAGGTTCGACTATGTCGATGGGGTGCCGGTTGAGTTCTGGAAAAGGGCCATTCGGGAGTTAAAAGGTTTAAAACCCGATATTTTCCTGTTGGCCGAAGGCGATGGTGTTAAATACCACCAAATGGGGTTCGATATGGATTATTGTTGGGCATTGCATGGCTGGGATTCAGGCATAATGCGGCAGATTTATGAGGGCAAAAAAGATGTTTTTGATTTGGATGCTTTCCTGAGTACAGAAAAAACAAATTATATGCCCGAAAAATACCGCATGTACTTCACTTCGAACCATGACGAAAATAGCTGGCATGGAACCGAGTTCGAACAATTGGGGCAAAGTGCCGAAGTATTTGCAGCGCTTACACACACCCTGTACGGAATGCCGCTGGTTTACAGTGGTCAGGAAGCCGGAATGGACAAGCGGCTCGAATTCTTTACCAAAGACCAAATTAATTGGAACAATCTTGTTTATGAAAAGCTTTACTCAAAACTTAACCATTTGCGCGATACCTGCCAGGCTTTATGGAATGGGGCGGCTGGCGCAATACCCATGCGTATTGGCACAAGCCTCGATGAGTCTGTGTTTGCATTCGTCCGTTCAAAAAACAATAGCATGGTTATAGTAATGCTTAACCTTGAGGCGGAAACCAACAGCTTCTCTGTTGAAAGCAACGGATATAACGGCACTTATTACGACATAATTTCCGACACCACTTTTGAACTGTCAGATAAAAAACCGGTAACGCTTAAAGCATGGGGTTACCGGGTACTTGTCAGAAAATAATTTCTTTTCACGATTAACTCTAATACTTCTAATTATGAAAAACAATTTTACTCAAAGAATCTTAACCCTTTTTTGTGGCGCTATGTTTTCTGCTTCTTTAATGGCAGCTTCGCCGGCAGAGGTCTGGACAAAGCCTGCTGCATTTACAGCCAACGATTCAGTCGAATGGTATTTTGATGTTACCGGAACAGCCCTCGAAGGCGAAACTTCTACCCTTTACCTTTGGACATGGGTTCCTTCTGAGCCCGATGCCGGTAATTGGGGAAATTCGTCCGATTTTGCTGCCCTCACACAGGTTGAGGGGAATATTTGGAAAATTAAACTAAAGCCTGTTGCTTATTATAATGTTTCGGCCGAAACCATTACTACTTTTGCCGGTTTGCTTAAAACAAAAGATGGATCGAAACAAACCGATGGCTTCGATATCAATATGTACGATTTTTCTGCCATTAAAGGCGATTCCCTAATTGCCTGGACACCCACCACAATTAAAAACAACAGGCCGTTTTCTGTATTGGTAAACGCGTCAAAAACATGGTCGAAATGCGATGTGTCTGCTATACAGGGCGATATATTAAATGCTGAAAGTATAAGCATGCACTCGGGCATTAATGGCTGGCAAAACGTTGTGGGCGCCGACAATGTCAAAGCTACTATGGATTCTGTCGATACCAATATTTTCCGTATTGACATTATTCCTTCGGAATATTACGGTGTTAGCGATACAACTGTTATTGCTGGTGTTAACGTAGTTTTTTCAGGCGATGTATGGCAAACCGAAGGCAAAGATGTTGGTTGTACCGACTTTTATATCGAAAACGATATTGATGAAGAACCGGAAGAGCCGGAAGAACCTGAGTTCGTTCGTGGAATTCAAAATACCTTAGATGTTAAGGTATATCCGAATTTGCTTACTGGAAACCAGCATATTTCCGTTGTTTGTTCCGATAAAATTACCTATCTTATATTAGATGCAACCGGAAGGGCCAGGCTTGAAGGCGTGCTTTCGGAAGGGGTAAGCCAAATAGCTGTTTCCGGCTTATCTGACGGCATGTATATTTTGCAGTTGGCAAACGCCAAAGGTGAAATTTTCAGCACTAAAATAATTAAGTACTAAACTATAGTTTTCAATCATGTTAAAACACAAATTGGTTTTTCTGGTAGCATGGTTCTGGCTTTGTGCGTTGGCAAACGCGCAAACCCTTACCATAACAGGTACCGTTACCGATGGTAGTACCCTTGAGCCTTTACAGGGGGTGGCTATTGTTGAAAAAGGTACCACAAATGGTGTTGTTACAAACACCGAAGGTAAATATTCTATTACGGTATCGGGCAAAGAGTCGATACTGGTATATTCTTTCCTTGGGTTTCTTACCGAAGAAGTTATGGTGGGCAACCAAAGCTCGGTTAACATTACAATGGCCCCCGATATTACTACCTTGTCGGAAGTTGTGGTAATTGGCTATGGTACCGTTAAAAAGGCCGATGCTACAGGGGCTGTGGCTGTTGTAAGCTCAAAAGATTTTAACCCGGGCACCATAAACTCTGCCCAGGAGCTGATTGTCGGCAAAACTGCCGGCGTGGTTATTTCAACCAACAGTGGTGCCCCCGGAAATTCATCTACCATACGCATACGTGGTGGCTCGTCGCTGAACGCCAGCAACGATCCGCTTATTGTTATCGATGGGGTGCCAATCGAGAGTATGGGTATGGGTGGATCGCCAAATATTTTAACAACGCTTAACCCTTCCGATATCGAAAGTTTTACTATTCTTAAAGATGCTTCGGCTACGGCTATTTATGGGGCAAGGGCCTCGAACGGGGTTATACTTATTACAACCAAACGAGGCGATAAAAAACTTTCGGTAAATTATAAAGCTACGGCTTCGATATATACCGTGCCAAAAACTATCGATGTGCTTTCGGGAGATGAATACCGCGAGCTGGTAAGGGGGCTTATTACCGATGGCATCATTCCTGCAAGCGCCGAAAACCTTATGGGCGACGCCAACACCGATTGGCAGAACGAAATTTACCGCAATGCGCTGGGGCAGGACCATGTGCTTTCTGTTGGTGGACGCGTACTTGAAGTGCCGGCACGTTTATCGCTGGGCTACAATAATACCGATGGTATTTTAAAAACTTACAAATTCAAACGTTCTACCCTAAACTTTGGGGTCGATCCTTCGCTCTTCGACGATCATTTAACGGTTAGCCTGAATGTTAAGGCTATGCACAACTTCAATAATTTTGCCGATCAGGGTGCTGTTGGCGGGGCAGTTTCGTACGACCCTACCCAACCTGTAATGAACGGAAACACTAAATACCGGGGCTATACCACCTGGACCAGTAGCTCCGACATTAACGGGGCCAGTATCGACCTTGCTACTGCAAACCCTGTTGCAAGGCTCGATTTAACCGATAATACCTCGAAGGTTGTTAGGGCCATAAGCAGCGCCAGGTTCGATTATAAATTCCATTTTCTGCCAGAATTAAAAGCCACTGTTAATATGAGCTACGATTATGCAAAATCGGAAGGCCATAATAATGTTGCCGACAGTACTCAATGGGTTTATATACCCGTTAAAAACGGAGGAAGGTACAACCCTTATACCGATGAGCGTAAAAGCAGGCTGTTCGATTACTATATGAACTACGAAAAAGAACTTTCTGGCATCGACAGCAAAATAAGTGCAATGGCCGGTTATTCATGGTCGCATTTCTACCGACACAGCGAAGACTCTGTGATGAACAAAGAAAAAACCATTCTCGACCGGAAAAATGAACTGGAAACAGAGTATTATAACGTAGGTTTTTTTGGGCGAGCAAATTACGACTTAAAAGATCGCTATTTGTTAACCCTAACTTTAAGGAACGACGCAACCTCGAGGTTCTCGCCCGATACACGCTGGGGTTTGTTCCCCTCGTATGCCTTTGCATGGAAAATAAACAACGAAAGTTTTATGGAAAGCTTCGATAAGCTCTCGCTGTTGAAACTCAGGCTGGGTTATGGGGTAACCGGGCAACAGGATATTTTTACCGACGATTATCCGTATTTTGCAACCTATACCCGAAGCGATGCTTTTGCCCGTTACCAATTCGGAAATGAGTTTTATTACACGCTCCGTCCCGATGGTTACGATGCCGAAATAAAATGGGAAACCACCAAAACCTATAATATTGGTTTCGATTTTGGTTTGTATAACGACCGTATAACCGGAAGCATTGATGCATACCAACGCAATACTTTTGACTTAATTGGCATTGTGCCTGTTGCTGCCGGTACAAACTTTACATCAACCATCCTAACCAATGTTGGTTCGATGGAAAACAAGGGGCTGGAATTCATTGTCAATGCCAAAATTCTTTCGAGCAAAGATTTGGTTTGGGAACTTGGCTACAACATTAGCTACAACCAAAACAAAATTACCGGCCTTGACCTGAACAAAGACCCAAATTATATTGTGCTTACTGGTGGCGTTATGGGCACAACTTCTGGTACCATACAGCTGCACAAAATTGGATATCCGGCACGCTCGTTTTATGTATATAAGCAAATGTACGACGAGCAGGGCAGCCCCATTGAAGGGCAATATGTTGACAGGGAACCTGACGGGCAGTTGAACTCATCCGACCTGTACCCCTATAAGAGCCCTGCTGCCGATGTACTTATGGGCATCAATTCGAGGCTGGTTTATAAAAACTTCGATTTTTTGGTAAACGGCCGTGCCAGCATTGGAAATTACCTTTATAACAACGTAGCTGCTAATACTTCTTATGCAACAGTTTATTCACCGATGAACTACATACAGAATGTTACAACTCAGGCATACGATACGAGATTTACCGAATCGCAATACCTGTCGGACTATTATATCGAGAATGCCTCGTTCTTTAAGCTCGACAATGTTAGCCTTGGTTATACTTTCGATAAGCTGATGGACGACAAAATACGTTTAAACTTAAACCTGGCCGTACAAAATGTTCTTACAATAACCGGTTACAAAGGGCTCGATCCGGAAATGAACGGCGGTATCGACAATAATGTATATCCCCGCAGCCGAAACTATATCCTGAGTTTAAACCTCAATTTCTAAAGTATTTAGTATGAAGAATAGATATAACAATTTCAAAAAACTGGGAGGATTATTGCTGATAGCTATCCTCGCATGGTCTTGTGTCAAGGATTTGGACACAGAGCCCCTCGACCCGAGCGCTTTTACTTCCGACAAAGTATTCGATAACCCCGACTCGTACAAAGAGTTTCTTGCAAAAATTTACGGTTCGTTAACATTAACTGGCCAGCAAGGCCAATATGGAAAACCCGAAATTGAGGCACAGGACGAAGGAACAACCTCGTTCCTGCGTGTTTATTGGAGTGCACAGGAAGTTACCACCGACGAAGCTATAAATGCCTGGAACGACCCAGGCTTGGTGGAATTTCACGGACACATCTGGTCTGACGATAACCTCTATCTTAAACTGCTCTACCAGCGAATTTTTATCAATATTGCCTATGCCAATGAGTACATCCGCGAGGTTGGCTCTCGTGCAGGTGATGTGAGCGGCAGTTTAAAAACCGATGTAAACTATTTCCTGAACGAGGCCAGGTTTTTAAGGGCTTTTTATTACTACACCGCACTCGATTTTTGGGGCAATGTGCCTTTTGTTACAGAGAAGGACAAAACAGGTGCATTTCTGCCCGACCAGATTAAAAGGGCCGATTTGTTTGAATACATCGAAAAAGAACTTCTTGATATTGAGAAGGGGCTTATGGATGCCCGCACTAATGAGTACGCCCGCGCCGATAAAGCTGCTGCATGGATGTTGCTGGCTAAGCTTTACCTGAATGCCGAGGTTTACCTGGGTGCTGGAAACAGTCGCTACACCGAGTGCCTTACATACCTAAATAAGGTTATTGATGCTGGATATTCGCTTGCACCGGTTTATGCAAACCTGTTTCTTACCGACAATAACATTTCAAACAACGAAGCTATATTTGTTATTGCCGAAGATGGCTCAAACACCCAGAATTACGGAGGTGTTACCTATATTGTAAATGCTGCAACCGGCACAAACAATGCGTATATGGGCGTTAGCAGCGGTTGGTATGGCAACAGGCCAACCAATACATTTATACAAAAGTTCGACACAGCAAATGATGCCAGGGCAAGTTTCGACTTAACAGGGCATACAGCAGATATTACAAACCCTGCCGATTTTACACAGGGTTATTTCTGCACCAAGTTCCGTAATGTGTCTTCAGAGGGTGTTAGCGGGCAAAATACAACTTTTGTCGATACCGACTTTCCTGTATTCCGCCTTGCCGATGCTTACCTGATGTACGCCGAAGCTGTATTGCGCGGTGGACAGGGGGGGACAATTGCCGGGGCTGTGGGCTATGTGAACCAGTTGCGTGAACGGGCATTTGGCAACACCGATAACAATATTGATGCTGCCGGTTTGTCACTCGATTTTATTATTGATGAAAGGGCCCGTGAACTATACTGGGAGGCACACCGTCGTACCGATCTTATCAGGTTTGGTTTATTTACAGGTGATGATTATTTATGGGACTGGAAAGGCGATGTTAAAGAAGGACAAGCCACAGGCAGCCATTTAGCGCTTTTCCCCCTGCCGGCATTCGATCGTGCAGTAAACACAAAACTTAAACAAAACGAAGGTTACGGGAATTAAAGGTTAGTTTTTAGTTAGTTAAATAGTTAGTAACGGTCTAATTATTGTTTCACAATCCCCCGGAAAATTTTTTTCCGGGGGATTTTTTTTATTACTTGGATTGCTTTTTCTTATATAGAACCTTGTACTATGCCTGCTATGTTAATTTTTTTAATCAGACATATAAAGCTAAATATTTTTAATTGTAAGGGTTTTTTTATAAATTGATTCGACACACTGTAAACATGAACGAAGAAATTATTGCCGAATATAAGAAGTTACGCAACGAAATCGATTCAAAGTGCCAGCGTTTATGGAATATTCACCGTGCACACATGAAATGTAAAGAAGGGTGTTCGCAATGTTGCCAGGCCTTCCGCATTTTGCCGGTAGAGTTTCATTATATCAGCCTAATGCTGAAAAATAAAAACATCGCTATCAACAAAGATTTCGGGTCTTCGCAGTGCAAATTTCTGGTTAACAACCGTTGTTCAATATATGAACACAGGCCTGTAATTTGCCGCACACATGGTTTTCCGCTCACCAGGTTGAACGAAGAAGCCGGCGCTTACGAGGTTTCGTTTTGCGAATTGAACTTCGAGGGCTTTAAATTGGAAAAATTTAATAAAAACAACGTTTTTCCCGAAGATGTTTATAACAGTAAGCTATATATGCTAAACAAAAAATTTATAGGGCAACTTCACGAAACACCTTACGACTCCATTCAACTTCTCGAATTAAATAATGTGGGGGAAGCGTTTACGTTTTAACAATTAAAAATCAAATAATCTGGTTTTACTAAAACAAAGGAATTTCAACATGCTTTGCGTGTTGGAATATGTTGTTTGCAGCATAAAAACGAATAGTTTTGTTGCAAAAGTGTTTTACTAAGAATGAACGCAAAGAAGAAAAGATTATAATTATTATAAGGAAAAGGCAATATGGAAATTGAAATTAGAAGCTTTAAACAGCACGATTATGATCGTTGCGAAGAATTGGTTAATGAAGCATGGCACTTTGATGAAATTATTAGGGATAAAATACTGAATAAAACCGCCTTACGAATATATACTGCGGGGGGTCTATGCTCAGGCAATATGAATCTTGTTGCTGTTGATAAGGGTAGAGTTGTTGGTTTCCTTTTTGGTTTTAACCATTTGGCTAAAATAAAGCCCCAAGGAAGAATCAAGCTTGCCATAGAAGCAATAATTTCCTTTAATTTCAAGAAAATGGATAAGTTAGAAAGAAACAAATTTTTACAGGCTCTTGCTGTTCATAATAAAAACAGGACCTTGGTAGAGCCTGGCAAAGCAAGCGAAATATGCTTGTTTGTGGTATCGCAGGATTTTCGTGGTAAAAATATTGGCACTAAATTATGGGAAAAGTTTAGAGATGCCTGTATTGCAACAGGTGTCAAGAGAATTCGGGTAGAAACCAATAAACTAGGGGCAAGCAGCTATTATGAAAAACAAGGTTTTATACCTGCAGGCGATTTTGACTCACCACTGCATGAATTAGCTACTCCGGGCGGACAGGCATGCATGTATGAATATCTTTGTGATAAAATATAAATAGCAAAACAAAGGAGGAACAATACTTTGTTTTTTATGTTTTAAGCACAGCAATAAGCAACGAAAAGGGGCAAGGAAAGAACAAAAAACATATTGGCACAAACTTTGTTTAACATTTAAATAGTTAAACAAACAGCAAAGCCATGAGAAATTACTATTGGACACTGGAAGAGCTAAATATACTTGAAGAATGGGATTGGGTTTCGAAATATACCGATGCCCGCCAAGGCTCAGAAATACCCGATGCTGAAATAGTAAGGAAACTAACACTGGAGGCTCGCTTAATTTTATCGGATAAACTGGTAATTGTTTATTCCGGCAATTCATCGGAACCTTTTTCCATAGTGTCGTTTAAAGAGTTGCTTTCTATTATTGAAAAAAATAAAGAACGTGGAATGCGGGTGCTTTTTCATCCGGTAAACTTTAAAACACTGGTTGAGTTTCGGGCTTTTCTTTCGCAAATACGAGAGCGTATGTTCCTGCTTCTGAATTAAACAAAACTATTTTTTCCATATAATTAATATAGCTTATTAAATTTACATTTATTAGCATGGTTGTATAAGAGCCCTAAAACGGAATTTTAATCAAAAACCCGGCACCCCCCGAATAGGCCTTGTCAAGTTCAAGCTTTCCCTTAAGTTTTTCATTTACCAGCAGCGTTGCAATATGCAGACCTAAGCCGGCATGGTTTTTTTTGTCGGTAGTAAAAAAAGGTTCAAAAATTTTATGCTGAATTTGCAGATCAATGCCAGAACCATTGTCGATATAATTTATTATAAAGTAATCGGATGAAACCGAGCACGATAGTTTAATTAAATTGTTCTGGCTGTTTTTAAAAGCATGGGCATCGGAATTTCTGATAAGAATATGCAATACTTTCGAAAGAACACCGCTATAAGTCATAATTTCGGTATGTTCGTTGCAGTCTATCGAAAAACCTGTATTTTTATTTCTTAACGATGGGCGTACCACCTGCACAACATCGTTAAAAAAATCGCGCAGGTTTATCAGGTGGCGTGTTTCACCAAACTGTTCGTACGAAACGGCCTTGTAGCTTTTAATAAGCCCTTTTACAATGCTGAGTTTTTTAATTATTTCGTTCCTGTTTGTCAGCAGGCTTTCCAGGTCATTTGTGCTTGTAGTGCCAGATGGTTTGTCCAGAAATTGGGCCTGTTTTTCCAGCAATACCAGCGATTCGTTTACCGGTTGATATATTTCGTGGTTTAAGCCAGTTACAAGCTCTGCCATAATCGAAAGCATTTTGGCTTCCAATAGATGGCCGTGTGCATTGTTTAGTTTGTCAATAGTGTTTTGGAGTTCGGAGTTTTGTGCTTTCAGTTTTTCGTAGAGGGTAGCATTTTCTATGGCAACGCCAATTTGTTCACCAATCATTTCAATAAATTCCACCAGTCCTTCGGAAAACATATCGCTGCGGGGATCATTTAATTGTATGAGGCCAATATTTTCGTCGCGGGTTTTTATGGGAAACAAGCCAACCGATTCGTACCCACTGGTGTTACAGAAGTTTCGGATGTGTGTTCCGGTTTCATTTCTGAGCAGGGTGGGGGTTGCTTTGCTTGTTGAGTTGGTATAATAACTTCCTTTGGGTGTATAATAGCCGAGCGATGCATCGGTTTTTCTACTTATTACATTGCCACAAAGGCATTCGGGAACAGTTTTAGTTAAACCGTTGCAGCAATCTGCTGATGTACTATAAAGCGAATTTTCATGTTTTATAAACCCATTCGAAAAGCCTTTTGACACAAAATAAGGGTAATCGTTGTTTTCGTGCAGCCTTATTGCAACAGCCTTAAACCCGGTAATTTCTTTAAGGTTGCCGATAATGGTTTTCAGAATATTCTTTAAATCGACAAAGTTGTTCAGTTGTGCACAAATTTCTTTTGCCAGTTGTTCGCGCTTAAGCAATTGCTCGATTTCCATACCTTATTTTGCCAAAGTAATAATGTAAACAAATGTTTTTTGCTGTTTGTCTGGCAAAGGTACTACATTTTGCAGCGGGGCAAAAATATTATAGCTACGGGTAAAAACAAAAGCCCGGCATAGCCGGGCTGCAATGGAACCACCCTGGCCTTTGCCAGGCAATTTGCAATTATCCCCTTTTATATTTTTTGCGTATGTTATATTCCTAATTTTTCCGGCACCTTTTGGTTTAACTTCATTTATACTATATTACTAAATTCTAATGCTAATGTTGCGGCACAACAGGTGATTTCACTCACCTGCATGATATTTCTGGTGCTGATTTTTATCATAATCCCGTGCCGGTTTTTAATTTTTTTTCATCTTTACAGAAACTAAACAAGCAAAAATGTCAAACAGAACAAGATTTCCAAAGGTTTTTTGGGTGGCAAACTCAGTAGAAATACTCGAAAGGTTTGCTTATTACGGTATATTTATGGGTTTTGGCATGTATATGAAATCGCTGGGCTTCGATCGCGACCAGCTTGGCAATGTACAGCAATGGTTTTTGTTTATCTCGTATTTCATACCGGTATTCTCGGGTGCTTTTGCCGATAAGTTTGGCTTTAAAAAAGTACTGATAATATCGTACCTTGCCTACATACCTTCTATATTGTTCCTTACACAGTTTAAAACATACCAGGGCATAGCTTTTACTATGTTAAGCATAGGGTTTGCTGCCGGAATATTTAAGCCGCTTATTTCCGGTACAGTTAGGCTTAGTTCCGATTCAACCAATAAAACCCTGGGTTTTGGCATTTTTTACATGATGGTAAATATTGGCGCATCGGTAGGGCCAATTGTTTTTGGAAAAATGCGTGGTTATTCGTGGGACGATGCCTTTAAAATTGCAGCTGCTGCCATAGCTGTAATGTTTATAATAACATTGGCACTTTACAAAGAACCATTGAAAGAAAAAAGCAATGTAAGCATCGGAAAGAAAATAGCAGAAATATTCACAACAGTTACCGATTTGCGGTTTGCAATTTTCTTATTAATACTTGGTTTGTTTTTCTGGCTGCCATTTTGGGGTTTTTTCAATATAATACCCTCTTATGTCAACGATCATATCGATACAGTGAAACTGTTCGAAGGTATCCGCAATTTGTTTGGCGATTGGTTTGCAAGGCTCCTGGCGCGTGAAGAAAGTGGCATCTGGAAAATAAATGGCGAAGCTATTGCTCATACCGGTTGGATAATACTTGTCCTGCAATATTTTGTTTCGCGCATATTTGAAAAGCGAAAAGCCATTCCATCGTTCATGTTCGGGCTGGCAATACTTTCGTTGGGGGCTTTTTGTATAGGCTACTCGATAAAACTTGCGCCGGCAATGGTAATTTTCGGAATTTTTATTTTTGCCATTGGTGAAATGATTACATCGCCGCGCATTCAGGAATATATAACCTGGATAGCGCCGAAAGAAAAAGCAGGTTTGTACATGGGGGCCAATTTTTTGGGCACATGTGTAGGTGCCTTGTTAAGTGGCCAATATACCAAATTGTTTGGGAAGTTTGAGAACGCCGGCACCCCCGAGTATATCTGGTATATTATGGCTGTGCATTGCCTGTTGGCCATAGTGGCCATCTGGCTATTCTTCTGGTTTGCAGGCTCATTTAGCGAACAAGCCGAATAAAGCAGGAAAATAGGTTGCTGGCGGTTAAAATATTTAGTTTTTTACTTGGTTCTCAAGCCCCGATTTGTGTTTATTGTCTTCGAGAGAAAAAGAGAGTTTTTGGTTGCAGGTTTTAGACTGATAAATGAAATGTGGGCATAAGCAAAAATGGCAGCACGAACGATAAAGGGGCGATAGCCCTGATACGAAAACAAAATAGAATACAGGGCTACGCCCCATGGTAATAAGGTTATTAAAGTTTTGCTACGAAGGGCACAGGGCTATGCCCCTCTAAAATTAAACATGAGATTTAATTGTTTATTATCAAATTTTAAAATGCCAAATTGACCAAATAGTTTACCAACATTACGGTTTAACCGAAAAAGAAATAGCCATAATAGAAAACGCCGTAAAATAAAACCAGCATAAAACCAAATAACCATAAAAAGAGAAAAGGGGCGTTAGCCCTAAAATCTTCGAACAATTAGTAGTTAGAAATCCAAGTTACTATGGAAAATATTGTTGATAATATTCGAATAGAGCTAAGAAAAAATACTGATGAAAAAGCACAGACTACCAGTCAGAAATATTTTAAAGAAAAGATAAAGTGTTATGGAATTAAGGTCCCGGTTGTAAATAAGATAAGCAAGGAATACTTCAGGCTTATAGATTTTAAGACAAAACCTGAAATATTTGACATGTGCGAAAGTTTATGGCAATCTGGCTTTCTTGAAGAATCTTTCATAGCATGCCATTGGTCATATTACATTCATAAAAAATACGAACCTGGCGACTTTCATATATTTGAGAATTGGATTAATAATTATGTGGACAATTGGGCTTCATGTGACACGCTTTGTAACCATACAATGGGTGAGTTCATCGAAATGTATCCAGAGTATTTAGCAAGGTTAAAAGTTTTGGCAACATCAGATAACAGATGGATGCGCCGGGCTTCGTCTGTGTCTTTGATTATACCAGCCAGAAAGGGGAAATTTCTCAATGAGATATTTGAAATAGCAGATATTTTACTTTTAGACAGAGACGATTTAGTTCAAAAAGGTTATGGGTGGATGTTAAAGGCTGCCAGTGAAGCAAACCGACAAGAAATATTTGAATATGTTATGAAAAACAAATCTATGATGCCTCGTACAGCATTACGATACGCAATCGAAAAAATGCCAAAGGATTTGAAGGACAAGGCTATGGTGAAATGAGTTTGGTACATCTTCAAAAAAGAATTTACTATGTCTTCTTTTAAGGATCAAACCGATCCGGTAATGCTTCCGGATCGGTTTGATTTAAAATATTATTCTTTAATAAATTTGGTTAACAGGGTATTATTGCCCGAAACTATTCTAATTACATAAATTCCGGCTTTAAGTTCCGAAACATTTACAGTGCAATTGTCTGCCACTTTAACCAAATTCCCGGTTAATGAGAATATCTCAACAACAACACTATTGTGAACTCCGCTTATGTTAAGCGTATTTTGAACCGGAACAGGGTAAATCCTGATTTCCTGGTTCTCATCGCTACTTATTGATGATATTTCGTCGGCTGATTTTAATGTTGATACACTAACAAGTTTCCATTGCCCTGATGACTGGCCCACATCTGTCCATTGCTGAATATTCCCGCCATTTTGTGTGTTAAACCCGCCTACTTCAAAAATTTTATTGCTGTGCTGAGCTATAAACTTATAATATCCGTTATCGACAGCCTGGGCAAAAAATTTCTGGTTGCCGCCACCCACATAGTCCCATTGGTGGACATTTGCACCATCAGCCGAACTTACACCTGAAACATCAATAGCTTTTCCCGATTGAACATTAATAATACTATAATAACCATTTCCCAAATCGTTCAAATTAAATTGTTGGTTTGCACTGCCAACAAAACTCCATTGTTGTGCGTTGCAGCCATTTTCAGTAATATGGTTTGCATCAATGTCGAGGTATAAATTACTATGCCGGTTTTGCAAATAATATGTGCCGGCAATACTGGTGTTTACATTGCCTTCAATAAATTTAAAATAATTAATATTGGCCACATAGTTACTGCCTTTATATACCAGATATACATTTTTTAACCCTGTTGTTGCCGCAATATTGGCAGATACTGTTGTATAAATATGCCAACCCCCTGTTGCCGGAACAGAAGCAGTTCCGATAAGTGTTCCTGAAGGACTGCCCAGCCGTATTTCAATGCTTGTACTTGAACTTGTTCCGTTCGAAACCCTAAGTTCTATTTTCGATGCATTTAAACTTCCGAAGTTAACATTATTATAACCTGAATAATTGCCGTTAACAACACCGCCAAGATTATCGGTACCATCAGGACAACCCTCAACAATTGGCCCTTTTATATAATCGAAGTCCTCGGCCTGAATATCAGAAAAAGCATTTTTTGTTACATTATCAACCAACGGGCAATTGATTAACAACGAAACAGCTGTAGAAGTGTTAAAGAGATAATAATTAGCTGATTCCGGTGTTCTGGTTTTCCACTTGGTAGAAATTATCGATTGGGTATTGCGGTTGTTATAAGCAACTTTGGCATTCTTTTTTAGCCAAGGAATGTAGTCACTTTTATTAAAATCAACAATGTAACGGCGTGCATAGCGCACAAAAATTCCTTTAAACCCCTCAATATCTGTTCCTTCTTCAAAATTAATCACATCGTCGCCTACTAAATTAAACCTGGTGAAATTTGCAATTTTTACTGCATCATCATAGTACATCTGATTTTTGGTGATATTATGCAGCATAACGGCAGCTCCTAAAAAAGCACCTTGATTATATGTAGAGCTCCAATAATTGATATTGCCCGGGCCATTATACGAATCCCAAACAGCACCCGAAGTTTGGTCGTAAAGGTAGCTTCTCTGCCATGCGTAAATAGTTTGGGCTTTATTCAGGTAATCTGAATTTTGGGTTGCATCAAACAAATAGCAAGCGGCAACAATTGCAGGTCCGTTAATACAAGCATTTTTCGTTGTCAGGCCTACTTTCCACAACAAACCACCTCCGTATGAACTTGTCCATGCCCTGCTGTACACCTGGGCAAAATGATAAGTTGCCCTGTCAAGATAGGTTTGGTTGCCGGTATATAGGTACGCCCTTACACAAGCAATCGTCATCCACATTATATCATCGTTAAATTCATTGCTCATCCAATTGGTGCCATGGTGCGATATGAAATTATTGTACATTTGGCCGATCATGTTTTTATATTGTGCTAAGCCTGTTGTTTCGTAAGCATCAAGTATAATTTCAAACATTTCGGCTGTACCCCAGAAACCGTCATCATTTAATACATTGTATTTAGTGTTCCATGCATTAAATGCCTGATTGGCTATGGCTGCCGTAGGCGCTTCCGGTCGTGCCGACACTTTTGTAAATGTCCATTTCTGTGCATTTGAAGTATTGTTCGCCCATAACTGAACATTTGTACCGTCGGCTGTATTGGCAAAATATACATCCAATGAAAAGCCTGTACTGCCCGCAGGCCTAATGGCGTATGTGCCATCGCCATTGTTAACAATTGCCCACCTTACCCGGTTGTCGTTTGTATTATCATATTGATCAACATTTACCCCTTCTGCGGGGTTAGCGGCCGTATGCAGAAACTTATTGGTTCCAACATTTCTTAGAGTATAAATACCAGAACCTAAATGCACAACAGTCCATCTTTCAGCATCACTGTCTGTGTCAGTCCAGATATCAACATTGACATTATTATCAAGAGCAGAATTACTCGAGTTAAGCATTTTATTGCTTGATTGGGACCTGATTTTGTAAATGGCCCCCGATTCAATTCCGGCGGTTTGGGCCGAAACACTTTCATTATTTAGGAGACCTATACAAATAAGGGCAAAAACTGAAGAAAATAAAGTTAGTTTCATAATATTAAATTAATTTAGATTAGTTAGTAACCAGATAATTACTAAATAGGGACATACAATATTTACACGGCAAACATGTAGCAACCATGCAGTTACTTTATATGCCCAACCTTATTTCTTCCGGAAGTATTTTAATTTAACTAAAATAGTTATTATATAAGCGGTATATTCAAGCCGGCAAAAAATTAGAAATGCAATTACATTCTAACAAACAGAAAATATGGTGTTTAAGGTTTTAGTGACAAGAAAAAAAGTAAATTAATTATAACCCTATTTCCATTACCCTATCTTCAAATTCATCTTTTGAACAGATAGCGTTGTTTTTAATTTTATACTGATAATTATAAATAGTAGATAATGAGCATCGTAAAAACCCCGATAATTTTCCGGTATCTTTTATTCCTAAACGAATTAGTGCGAATATCCTCAAGCTTGTGTTAAGTAACTGTCCCTGTTTCAATTGAACATATTGGTCATCTGTCAGTAATTTTTTAAAATCTGTTATAAAAGTTGGGAAAAGTTGAAGAAAAGCACTGTCAAAATTATAGTAAAATTCTTTCAGTTCTTCTTCAATAATATCTTTCGGCTTAATTGTTTTTATTAATTCGTCATTTCTTCCGGCAGCGACAAACCTGTACAACAGTCGCCTGTAACTATCCATTTTATCAATATAAGCTGAACATTGATCCATATACATGCCAACATATTCCTCTTTAATAAAATTCGATTCTTTTAACTTCCTGTTCATACTCATTAACTGATTGTTTATAGAAAGCAGTTCTTCGTTGGCAATCTTCAATTTTTTTTGTACAGCTGCCAGTTTTAACATTTGACGATAAATAAAAATCACTGCCGCCACAAGCAGTACCGACAAAAAACTGATACAAACCAAAGAAATAACAAGTTGCTTTTGACGATTTGAAATTTGCAATTGGTAGGCCTTATGTATAACAGGTAAAATCGATGAAACTTCAAATGTCCGCAAACGTGCATTGCAAAACAAAGCATCTTCAGATGAACGTTTAATATACCTGTATGCCCTTTGGATATCTCCCTCTTCGTATAAAATAAAAGCAAGGCGGCGCAATGAAATATATTCTTTATTAGTCGATTGAAGGTCGTTTATTGCAGAAATGACAAGCCAGTATTTTTCATTGTCCGTGTTGCCTTTCTTCATGTATATATCAGAAATGGCATAAGCAAATGCAGCTTTTCTGTTCATATTCGATTTAATTTCGGGATAATAGGCCAGCAACATTTTAAGTGCACTGTCATACTTTTTTTCTTCTTTCAAAATTTCAGCTTTTTCCATTATATAAGTAGGCGATAATGTGTCGTGTAAAAACATTGCCAAAACAGAATCGCGATATGCTGTAATTTGGGCGAGATACCTGTTCCCATTATGTTTTTTTGTGTAATCGGCCATATACCTGTATATAGTCCGGTAAACCATAAAATAGCGTTCTTTTAAATCGTTTATTGAGCCTCTGTCTATTTCTTGAACAACTTCCAGGGCTTCTTTATACAAACCCAATATGGCCAAAATTTGAGACAGGTTTAGCCGGGAATTTGTTATTTTCAAACCATCCTTTAGCTTTTCTGCAACCCTCAATCCCTCTTCAGCATATCTTAAAGCAGAATCAGACTGGTATGAGATATATTCATTAAATAAACTATTATAAATATCGTACCTAAGACTATCACTTATGCAAATGTTTAGTTGATCTTTAATGCCTTGAAGTTCTTTTTCTTTAGCGGCAGAATATATGTGGCAGGTTTGTATTGTTTTATCCAGCTTATTAAGCAGGGGTTCAAAATCATCGCGTGCTATCAGTAAAAACGGGTAAATACAAGCTGATAATACAATTATTGTTTTTTTCATAGACTTATTAATACATAAAAAGATAAGGATAAATAAAAGTAAAAAACAATATATAAACCATAACAAAACCAGCCAGAACATCTTCATTATTATTGAGTTTGAAAAAGCAAGGGGGGGGAGTTGCGCAATAAAAAAAAGCCTGCCAGGTATCACTCCTGGCAGGCTCACAATAATTTCTGGTTGCTTATTTTTAATTTTTCATAAAGCTACTGAAGGCAACCTGTTTATTGTCGGAAGTAATTTTAACAAAATACATTCCGGAATCTAGATTTTCGATATCGAGTGCAATATGTTCCCCACCATTAAAAGTTTTCCGGGCAATTATTTTTCCACTAACATCATGAATAGTGCAAAGGTATTTTTCACTTGTGTTCGATGGTAGCTCAATATTTAAAACTGAGTATGCCGGGTTAGGGTAAAGGTGCATCTCAACATTGCCGTATTTTTGAATTAGTGTTACAGGGGGTATTGTGGCTACTTCAAACCAATTCAGGTTGTGTTCGCCTTGTAATACCAATAACCGCAGGTTGTACCTGCCTTCTGGCAGTTCGGCCGCCGAAGTTTGCGTTTGCCATGTTTGCCAATTACCTGTTGAAGTGAAAGTTATAGTATCGACAGAAACAAATGTGCCGCTTTGGTTGTGTTGTAAAATTAATTTTGCATTTGAATTTGTTGTTGCAACCCTGTAGTTAATAGCATATAGTTTTGTCTCGTTGCATTTTACAAGATAATCGAGGTAATCGCCAGGGTTTGCATAGCCTGTGTTTTGTCCGCCCCCGGTATCATCGCATGTTTCGAGCTGTAGCCCGTTATTTACAGAAAAATTTTCGGCCTGAATTTTTCCGGGAATATTATAACGCACAGGCAATAAGTTTCTTACAGACAAGTCTGAAAACCACTGCAAAGAACTATCGTCAGTAAGTATATCGGTGCCTGAGAAAGACAGGGTTACTGCCTCGCCATAATACACGGGGCTCACAAGCGAAATAACCAGTACCCGGTTGTTTTCGTCGCTAAGTGCAATATTTTCAACTTCAATATCATTGCCCCCGGCGCTTATAGAAAAACCGCTTAACGAAATTTTGGAAATATCAGAAGTAACATCCTTGTTTAATGTGAGAAGAATGTCGGTACCGTTTGAAGTTTGGGCATCAACAGCTATAAAATCCACAACGTTGGCCGAAATGGGATTTGTGAATTTCAGATAATTAAGGTTGATACCGCCATTTACAAAATGTATTTTTAATTTATGGGAGCCTTCAGGAAAAATTATACCGTTTACCTGCTTTGTTTGCCAATTTTGCCAACCGCCTGTTCCGGCCAGGACAATTCCAGGCGAAACAGGTATGCCATCGACTTCAATGCGCACTGTGCCACCACTTCCCCCCGAGGCATAGCGGATTTCGAGGGTGTATGCTGCCAGGGAGTCGGCATTAACAGTAAAAAGGAGCCATTCGCCGGCACTAGTCCAGCCAACGTTGTAGCCGTTGGTTTCGGTATCGTTGCAGGCTTCTATGTCCACCCCGTCGTTACGGTAGCTCCAGCCCTGGTTCCAGTTGGTATATTTTCCGTCTTCCGATGAATGGTAATTGGCACTGTCGGAATCGGAATATGCCACATTGTACCTACCTAAATCGTAATCGGCAGCAAAAATGGTATTTTGGGTAGTATGGGGCTTAAATGGCATGCTTTCGTACGAATTGGGCTGCCGTATCATGGCATCGATAACATCGTATTGGATAAAGCAATTTTCAATTTTATGGTTATCGGCCCACTTGAGCACTGCAGCAAACGCCACATCTTCCGAAGGCTTAGTTGCAGAGCCTTCCCAATACCTAATGAGATTCAGGTAATCGCTGTTAGCATTTACGTTCAATACATTATTGATGCCATCTTTTTTTACCGGCCACCACGACCAGCCAATATGGTTTTTTTCGGCCAGCGCTATGAGGTTTGTAAACCATGTGTTGGAGTTTTCGCCAGTTTCGCCCAGCCACAACGGCACATTTCGCTGGTTTTGCAGGTTAATCATCCAGTTGAGAGAATTTTCATCGTTGTAAGTCCAATATTTATGAAAACTAAGCACTAAATTCTCGTCCCAGAGTGTAGGCAGGCCGCTGTAATCGTTGGCAAACCAGTTTCCTTCGAGAATAATTATATGGTTTGTGTCAACTTCGCGTATAGCGGCAGTAATATCTTTATACAGATCCCACAAGGGCTTATTGTTTGCCTCGGTAAAAGTCCAGTTTGGTTCATTAATCATGTCGTATCCGCCAATCCAGGGTTCATCTGAGTAGCGTTCGGCAAGTTTTTGCCACAGTGCCACGAGTTTATCCTTATTGTCCTGGCTTTCCCAAAGCGAAGGCTTATCGGGGTCGTAATCAGAAATTGCGGCATCTTTGCCTTGTCCGCCTGGCGTGCCGTGCATATCGAGTATCAGGTACATTTCGTTGTCGCTGCACCATTTCAGCAGAGAGTCAATCATGGTAAAACCGGTTTCTATCCAGGTAATTTCACCAGGAACAGGTTCCTCCTCGATCGGGGGCGTAAACCAAAGGTAGTGCATGGCTACACGTATGCTGTTGAACCCCCAGGCTTTCATCGAATCGACATCGGTACGTGTCATGTGGTTTTGTAGCCACACCGAATAAAAACTGTCGGTTTTGGCCTCGCCAATGGTTTCAATAAGCCTGGCCCTAAACTCGTGTTGTGTGTTGGCCACGCCAGAGGTTTTCATCATATAGCCCTCCTGGAGCATCCAGTTGCCGGTGCCTATTCCGCGCAGGATTACTTCCTGTCCGTTTCCATCGTAAATATATTTTCCTTCGGTATGTAAATACCCCTGTGCCGAAAGTAAGGCCGGAAAAAGTAAAACAATTAGTTTAAGAGTGAATTTCTGCATAGTTTTATTGTTATATAATGAACACAAATTAAGAATAACCTGTTGTACGGCCGAATTATTAAAATAGTTATTTTTAAGGAAAAATACAAAAAAAGCCTCCCCGTTTGCATTAACACCCGGGGAGGCAGGATTACTAACAATTAACCTAAACCTACTATTAGTTTTTTATTTTTTCAGGGTTTTAACAGTTCCGGTCTGTCCGTTAACATCGGTAACTACTACATAGTAAATGCCGGCTTTAGGTGCCGAAAAATCGATGCTTACATTGTTCAAACCAAGGTTTTCTGCAGAATAAACAACCTGTCCTAGAACATTAACAACTTTAATGTTTTGAATAGTTTCGTTTAGACTTACATTAAGAGAGTTGCTTACAGGGTTTGGAGAAACGTTTAATGAAGACAGGCTTGCAGAAGCTACATTTGAGCCGCCGCCACCACCAATTAGTGTTACTGCAACATCATCAACAACAAAATCGAAAGGTGCGTTGCCACCACATTTTACAACTAATACAACTGCTGTGTCACCCTCACCTTCAATGGCTATTGTATCGGCTAATGGAGCTTTTTTATCACAATTAAAGTCGGCTAAATTGCCATCAACAGTTGTAACATCTTTACAGTCCCATGCATTAAGGGCCATGCTAATAGGAAAAGTCTTTACGTGATCGTCATTTCTCGGAAAGGTATCCATAACAACCACTTCAAACCAAAAAGCTTCTGCTACGATGTCGGTTACGCTTTTAACATTCATAGAAATCAGGTATTGCTTGCCTCTTTCTACAGTTATTTTCTGACAAACTGCAGCATTGTTCCAGTTGCCAACGCCTTCGAACCTTAAACAACCACCGTCACCGCCAGAAGGCCCATCTCCGGTGTAATTAAAAGTTTCGGTATGCCCGTCACCAGCAGCAAGGTCAATTACCGTCCAGGCATCGGCAGATTCCATAGAACCGCCTACAATAAGGTTTTGGGCATTAACAGTTAAACTGGCAACTGTAAAAGCCAGGGTTAAAAAGTAAAGTTTTTTCATAGAAATAAGAGTTAATTTAAAACATAAGTTAGTTGCCGCTAAATTAGCAGACATGTTTTTTTGCCCACACTAGAACTGCCTCCCAAATACACTCAACCCGAACATAAGACAATACTTAAAAACACTTAAATACATGGTTTAGTGTTTTAATGTATTTGAATATGAGTAATTTGAGTGTTTATTTTTACCGCGGCTTAGTAATTAAATTAATTTCATAAATAAGCTCATTTAGCCTGAATTGCTGCGACGACATAAATTTTAGAAAGCCACAAAATACGCATGAGTGTTTTTAAGTTAAAAAAAACGAAAGGAGTTAAATTTTTCGTTGTATTTTAAATGTTGTAAATAATAATCAATTCGAATATGAATAGTATAAAAAGGAGTACCCTGTTTCTTTCTGCTCTCTTCGGCATTAGCCTGGCACTTTTAGCCCAGGGCAGCAAAAAGCTGCTAAAGGCCGAAGCCTGGATCACCAACCCCGATAAGTCGGTTTTATTTGAAAAGCAAAACCTGCCCCCGAAAGACGCCGAAACTTCCGATGAAATTGTTGTGGATGCCGGCACCACCTACCAGCCGATTGATGGGTTCGGCTACACCTTAACCGGCGGCAGTGCGCTGCACATTTACAATATGGGCAGCGAGGCCCGAAAAAAAATACTTGAAAAATTATTTTCGGCCGAAAATGGCATTGGTGTTAGCTATTTACGGTTGAGCATCGGGGCTTCGGATCTCGATGAACTGGTATTTTCATATAACGATTTGCCCGATGGTGAAACCGACCCGGAATTGAAAAACTTTTCGCTGGGGTACGACCAAAAATACCTTATTCCGGTATTAAAGGAAATACTTCTGATAAACCCCGAAATAAAATTGATGGGTTCGCCCTGGAGCCCCCCAAAATGGATGAAAACCAACAAAAGCCCCATTGGAGGTAGCCTGCTGCCGGAATATTATAATTCCTATGCCTTGTATTTTGTAAAATATATCGAGGCTTATAAAGCTGAAGGTATTACTATCGATGCCATTACGGTACAAAACGAACCTTTGCATCCGGGCAATAACCCAAGCTTATTTATGCCGGCAGAACAACAGGCTGAATTTATAAAAAACCATTTAGGCCCTGCCTTTCAGCAACATAATATTAATACAAAAATAATTATATACGACCATAATGCCGACCGTACCGATTACCCTATAACTGTCCTGAACGATACTTCTGCCCGAAAATATATCGATGGCTCATCTTTTCATTTATATGGCGGACATGTGAACGACATAAGCAAAGTGCATGAGGCGCATCCCGATAAAAACCTGTATTTTACCGAACAATGGATTGGTGCACCGGCAAACTTTGGTGGCGATTTGGCATGGCATATCGAACACCTGATAATTGGCGCAACCCGTAATTGGTGCCGGAACGTTCTTGAATGGAACCTAGCCGCCGATGAGAACCAAAAACCGCATACCGACCAGGGGGGATGCACCCGTTGCCTGGGGGCACTTACCATTACCGGCGATGAAGTAATCTTTAACCCGGCTTATTATATTATTGCACATGCATCGAAATTTGTAAGGCCGGGTTCGGTAAGAATTGGTTCCAATACTGGAAACAGACTGCCTAATGTTGCTTTTAAAACCCCCAACGGTAAATTTGTATTGATAGTACTTAACAAAGACAGCTCCGATGTGGCTTTTACAGTAAAAACATCTGACGGGCAATTCACAGCATTGCTAAACCCAGGAGCTGTAGGTACTTATGTATGGTAATTGTTACAGGTTAAATATTTATAAATAGAGCATGTAGGCATAATACTATGCTCTTACTATTGTTCTCTGTGTAACCCTGTGGTAAAATTTCAAAGCATTATACCACAGGGAACCCAGTGATATTAACTGAGTACAAGTAATAAGTTTTCTTTCTATCTGAAGGAATTTTCATACTTTTTTTTACTTATTTCGATTTTTTCAGTGCATGATCCACATCGGCAATGATATCGTCGATATGTTCGAGGCCAACTGAAACACGAACAAGTTCTTTGGTAATGTTTACGGCCAGTCTTTCGTCCTCGCTCAGCTTTGAGTGGGTGGTAGATGCCGGGTGAGTAAGTGCCGTACGGGTGTCGCCAAGGTTTGGGGTTACCGAAATCATTTCAAGCTTATCGATAAAGCGTATGCAACGTTCATATCCCCCGGCAACTTCAAATGAAACCATAGCCCCACCCAGCCTCATTTGTTTCTTTGCCAGTTCGTACTGTGGGTACGAAGGCAAGAATGGGTACCTTACCGATTGAATATCTTTGCTTTGCGATAAAAACTCTGCAAATTTCATGGCGTTCTGGCAGTGTTTCTCCATGCGCACCGGTAGGGTTTCGAGGCTTTTCGAAAGTATCCAGGCATTAAACGGGGCAAGTGTAGGGCCTGTCTGGCGGGCAAAAAATCGCACCTGCTCCATAGCTTCGTGCGAGCCAACTACTGCACCACCCATGGTACGGCCCTGACCGTCAATAAACTTTGTGGCCGAATGGCATATAAGGTCGGCCCCGAATTGGGCTGGTGTTTGAATATATGGCGAGGCAAAACTATTGTCGATTGCCACAATGCAGTTGTTTTCGCGGGCAAGGGCCACCACAAAACCAATGTCAACCAGGTCAAGGCCAGGGTTCGATGGGGTTTCGATAAACAGCAAACGGGTGGTAGGCATAATAGCTTCCTGCCACTCTTCTTTATCGCCGCAATCGACATAAGTATGGCTAATGCCATAGCGGGGCAAAAGTTGGGTAATTATCTGGTGTGTGGAAGTAAACAAGCTCCTCGACGATACAATATGATCGCCTGCCCTGAGATGGGCCATAATGGCCAAAAAGTTGGCTGCCATACCGGTTGCCGTGGCAATGCCATCGTCAACACCTTCAAGGGCGCACAGTTTTTCAACAAATTCGTCGGTGTTGGGGTTGCTATACCTCGAGTAAAAATATCCGTCGGCTTCTTCGGCAAAAACTGCGCGGGCCTCTTCGGCGCTGTCGAACACAAAACTCGATGTGGCAAAAATAGGCGCACTGTGCTCTTTCTTTTGCGATCGCGACATTTGCCCGCGCACGGCGTTGGTCTCGAAATGTGGGTATTTCTTCATGTTTGCTGTAAATAGTTTATACAAAAATACGCGATTTTATTTCTTGCAGATGAATATAAAAAGCTTTTTAATCCTACTTTAATATAGGATTAGTATCTACCTAAATTATAAAAAGAAGACATTTTCTTTGTAAACCCCAAAAAAAATCATTTATTTTCCGGCTTAAACCAACACCCTCAACGGATGTATTCTATCGAAATCGAACAGGTTACTAAAACTTTTAACCGCTTTACTGCCGTAAACCAGCTTTCGTTAAATGTGCCCAAAGGCAGCATCTATGGCTTTATAGGGCCTAATGGTTCTGGTAAAACCACTACTATACGCATGATAATGAATATTTTTTATCCCGATAGCGGGAATATTAAAATTTTGGGGAAGGAACATACTGGCAGTACACACGAAAATATTGGCTATTTACCAGAAGAACGCGGCCTTTATAAAAAAATGAAGGTTGGTGAATTGCTTCAGTTTTACGGACAGCTGCGCAAAACAAACCATATCAACCATAAAATTGATTACTGGCTTAAAAAATTAGAACTGGGCGAGTGGAAAGACAAAAAAATTGAGGCACTCAGTAAAGGCATGAGCCAGAAAATTCAATTTATATCAACCATTATCCACGAACCGGAAATAATAATACTCGACGAACCTTTCTCTGGCCTCGATCCGGTTAATGCCGATATTCTCAAAACAGCAATACTGGAGCTCAGGGAAAAAGGGGCGACAATTATTTTCAGCACGCACGACATGAACATGGCCGAACGTATGTGCGATTATATATTTATGATTTATAAAGGCACCAAAGTGCTCGATGGCACACTTGCAGATATACAAGACAAATATGGTTCCGACACAATAAGCCTGCAAACTGCAAATGGGGCAAAAGCCCTTCAGGGAATAAACGGCATCGAAAAGATTAACGATTTTGGCCAAATTCAGGAAATACGTATTGCCGAAAATTACGATCCGCAAGATATTCTGAAAGCAATTATTAACCAGTCGAAAGTTTACAAATTCGAAATTACAAGGCCTTCGCTCAACGATATCTTTATACGCATAGCGAGGCCTGTAAACGGCGAATTACAGCAAAACTAACCCCTACCAAAAAAACAAAAAAAATGTATAAGATTTTCATATTGGCCCTTCGCGAGTTCCGGACATCGGTACGCACCAAAAGTTTTGTAATCGGTTTGGTTGTTACCCCGGTTTTTATGTTCGGCAGTTTGTTTGTAATGGAATTCTTTAAAAACAGTGGCGATATTTCTGATAAAATTATTTGTGTTATCGACCATACAGGACAGATAGTCAGCACAATATCCGAAGCAGCAGAATGGCACAACCAGAACGAAATTTTCGACACGGTAAAAAACAAACAGATAAAGCCCCGGTATATTATTGAGGTTGTAATGCCCGATACAGCCAACCTGCTGGCACAAAAAACAGTTTTGTCTGACAGGGTGAGGAATAAACAAATACATGCTTTTGTTGAAATTGGCCCCGATGCCATACATCCAAAAGCCGACTATGAAAAAACACGGGTAAAATACTATTCGGAAAATTCGCTGATGGACGATATACGCGCATGGCTAAACTGGCCGGTAAACAATAAAATTCGTCAACTAAGGGTTGAAGCATTGGGGCTTGAAGATAAAAACCTGCAAATTCTTTTTAGCCAGGTTGAAGTTGCCGGTATGGGGCTTGTTACCGGTGAGCCTCAGGTTAACGGAAAGGCCGAGGCGAAAGAAAGTACCCCTGTAGAAGCCATATTAATACCCTATATTTTTGTGCTCTTGATGTTTATGATGGTGCTTATGAGCGCTGTGCCACTTTTAAATTCGGTAATGGAAGAAAAAACCGACCGGATTGCTGAAGTTTTACTGGGCACGGTAACCCCTTTCCAGTTTATGATGGGGAAAGTGTTGGGCGGTATAAGCATATCGCTTACAGGTTCGCTTATTTATGTTGTCGGGGGTACATTTATTGCTGCAAAGCTTAACTATTCGCATTTAATACCTTACCATTTATTGCCCTGGTTTTTTGTTTATATGCTTTTAAGCGTATTAATGATTGGTTCTATTATGGCTTCGCTTGGTTCGGCCTGCAACGATTCGAAAGATGCCCAGTCGCTTCAGTTTCCGGCCATGCTGCCGGTAATTCTGCCTATATTTTTCATGATGCCGGTATTAAAAGACCCGCTGAGCAGCCTGTCGGTTGGTTTATCGCTTTTTCCGCCATTTACGCCCTTTATTATGCTGGTACGCCAGGCATCGCCTGTATCTATACCATTATGGCAGCCTATTGCCGGAATGGCAGGGGTTGTTTTGTTTACCATGCTGGTAGTTTGGGCCGGAGGAAAAATATTTCGCACTTTTATATTGGTCCAGGGCAAAAAACCCTCGTTGGGCATGCTTATAAAATATGTTTTCACCAAATCGTGAATGTTTTGTTGGCCGGCCACTGTTGTTTGCCTGTTTACAGCTTTAACACGCAAAGCTTAATTAGTGCCTACAAGAAAACTAGTATTCCTCTTGCGCTTGTCCCTTTCTTCTCCTAAAGGGGAAAATCCAACGTGCTGTGAGTGAATGACATCCCCTTTAGGGGGCTGAGGGGTGCGGGCCAAGGTTATCATTTTTGGGGAGTTTTCTTGCAGGCACTAATTAGGAAAAAATACATATAACTGGCAAAGGCTGCCAAAGAATTATATTTGCCTGGCCATAATCCATTCACTGCCCCATTCGCCGCTAATTTCTTTTACTAACCTGTATCCGGAGGGTGAGTAAAAATTTACCAGGTTATAGTCTTCAATAGCGAGCCAGAATTTTTGGGTTTTAAATTGTGCATGTAGAAATTCAAGCCACTTCGAACCAAATTTTCTGCCCCGGAATTTTTCAGGCACCCATATATACGCCAGGTAAAGGTAGCCATTGTCGAACCATTTTTCAGCTTCGCTACGATAATATAAGGTATCGGGCGAAACCTGGGAAAAAACAAGCCCTCCGCAAACAATATCGCCGGCATATTCCAGCACAAATATACGCGTTGAACCAGCATAAGCAGGCCAGTAAGGGACAATCGACTCTTGCCAGTCTGCAGGCAGGATTTCGAAAAACATATCTGGTTTTGCGGTGTATTCCCTGAAGATATATCCGGGTTTGGGCGTGCAATTCATTTTTTTGTGTTACAATAAATTCCAGGCCATGAGCTTATCGGAATCTTCAAACCATCGATCGCCAATGTCGGTGCGGTAATAGGCATTGTTAATGAGTACGTTGTTTATACGGTTGTACATCAGTTTCTGGGCTTCTTTCATGGTAAGACCTGTGCCGGTTACCAGCAGTGGCATGCCCGAATTTCCGGTAATAAGCCATTCGCCGTTGATTTCTTTAACATGTATTGGGTGCAACCCTTCTTTCATGGGCTTTTTCACTACCACAACAGCATCTTTGGAGAAAACATCGAATGTTTTTTCATCTTCGTAAGGGAAGGGGGGGACGACAATGTAGGCCCCAACCTGGAAGCCCCTTTTAACGTTTATTTTAAAATCGCTTCCGGTAGCCACTTTATAAATCATATCGCTAAAAGGTTCGTTTATCGATGCACGTTGGATATAAATCTGCGGAAACCCAAACCTCGAAGTAAACTCCAGGGGATATATTCCGTTTCCGTTTACTATACAGTTTATATCGATATGGCCGATGAAATTTTCTTTGGCCAGGGTGTTTTCCATTTTTTTAAGTGTGGCGTCGAAAATGGGGCTTTCGTCGGCCCAAAACATGCTGGTGCCCATTTCACCGGTTGAAACGCCCAGTTCTTTCGGGAAAAGCTTTTTGTGTTCAAAGGTTATGTTCAGGGGCTTAATGAATTTGTTGCCATTAAAAAAGCCCGAAACGGCAATCTCAACACCAGTAACTTTTCGTTGTAACTGAAATGCGCCCATTTTATCGCCCCAGGTTTTCTCGTAGGCTTTCAATACCCTTATAATATCACTGCCATCTTCTTCCTTTCCTACAAAAAGAAGCTGTTTATAATCCTGTATTTCGCCGCAGGGTTTAATTACATAGCTGTTGGGGTTTTCCTTTACAAAGCTAATGGCTTCGTGAAAGCTTTCAAATTCGTTATATCCCAGAATTTTAACTTTATGCCTTTTGAGTTCTTTCTGGCCAAAAGTACGGTCGAGTTCGAGTTTATCGGTATATTGGGTGCCCCCAAAAACAATTTTTCCGGCAGCTTTCAGTTCTTCTGCTATTTTTCCGTACCCAACATAATCGAAAACTATAATATCGGCCCAATCGATATGTTTTTGCCATTCGCGCGCTTTGGGCACTAAACCGTATCCAACCTCGCGGCATGGTTTATAGTCGATGTACATTTTTACATCGTTACCTTCTTTAAGTGTTGCAAGGGCTACATCGAGCATGTCGCCCCATTTCGAAACATACAGAAACCTCAGTTTCTTTCCTTTTTTAAGTACCATTAATTTGAAGTGAATAAGGGTTCAAAATTAACGGAAGTCTTGATAAATATTATAAATGCGTTAAAATTATATAAACAAGGTATATTAAAGTAAAACAGGCGTTTAGCCTCAAAACTGTTATTAATTTTTCTCTGCACGGTTTTTTTATTACTTTCGCGCCCCGGATAAACCCTCGAGTAAATAAAAAATTTGGGGCAATGCAGGTTTATTTTTTTGATAAGTTTTGATGTGGACGTTTGAAGATATTCAATAAACATATCCTCTGAACCTTGCGAACAAACCACTTGCTGTAAAAGGAGTCTTTTTATTTAGAAAACAACAGAATGAATATAAGCACAGAAATAAGCCGCAGGCGCACTTTTGCCATTATATCGCACCCCGATGCGGGAAAAACAACACTTACCGAAAAGTTGTTGTTGTTTGGTGGCGCCATACAAGTTGCCGGGGCAGTAAAAAGCAACAAAATAACAAAAGCGGCTACATCCGATTTTCTGGAAATTGAAAAGCAAAGGGGCATTTCGGTTGCCACATCGGTAATGACTTTTGATTATAACGGCAACAGGGTTAATATTTTAGATACACCAGGGCACAAAGATTTTGCCGAAGATACCTACCGTACATTAACGGCAGTCGATAGCGTAATTTTGGTTGTCGATAGTGCAAAGGGGGTTGAGGAACAAACCCGCAAACTTATGGAAGTATGCCGGATGAGGGCTACCCCGGTAATGATTTTTGTTAATAAACTGGACCGCGAGGGCAAAGATTCGTTCGATCTTCTGGAAGAGCTTGAAAAGGAACTTAAAATAGCTGCCTGTCCGTTTACCTGGCCCATTGGCAGGGGCAGCAACTTTAAAGGTGTGTACAATTTGTATAAGAAAAGTGTTCAGTTGTACACACCGCAGAAGAGTGGCAAATCGGAAATATTGGTAAGCACAAACGATACTGAAAATTCGAAACTAAAAGAAATACTCGGACAGGAAGCCCTCAACCTGCTTTGGGAAGAAACCGGCCTGGCAGCGGAAATATTTGAGCCTTTTCAGAAGAACCTTTATCGCGAAGGCTACCTTGCCCCGGTATTTTTCGGAAGTGCCCTGAACAATTTCGGCGTTCTCGAATTGCTTGAAACTTTTCTGGAAATTGCCCCGTCGCCTTCAAAAGCCGAAGCCTACGAACGAACTATACAGCCCGGAGAAGATAACTTCGCTGGGTTTATATTTAAAATACATGCCAACCTCGATCCGAACCACCGCAACCGTATAGCCTTTCTGAGGGTATGTTCCGGTAAGTTCGAACGGAACAAGCTTTACTATCATACACGGCTCGATAAGAAAATGAGGTTTTCATCGCCGGCAGCATTTCTTGCCAGTTCCCGTAGCACTATCGACGAAGCTTTTCCGGGTGATGTAATCGGGCTTTACGATACAGGGAACTTAAAAATTGGCGATACACTTACCGAAGGCGAAGTTTTGCATATTAAAGGGGTGCCAAACTTTTCGCCCGAAATACTTAAAGAAGTAATTAACCTCGATCCACAGAAAACAAAACAACTCGAAAAAGGTGTGCGCCAACTTACCGACGAGGGCCTGGCACAATTGTTTGTGCAGCAGCCCGGCAATAAAAAAATTATAGGCACAGTTGGCGAGCTGCAATACGATGTTATTAAGTTCAGGCTTGAACACGAATATGGCGCAAAATGCAACTTTCAACCCTTACCGTTTGTTAAGGCCTGCTGGCTCACATCGGATAGCAAGGAAGCGTTAAACGAAATTGTAAACAGAAAATCGTCGGTGGTAGCATTCGACAAAGAAAACACACCGGTATTCCTGGCCGAAAGCGACTGGGTGGTGAAAATTGCCAAAGAAACCTTCCCTCAGGTGAAATTCCATACGAGTTCGGAGGTGGTGATAAGTAATACTTAGTGATAAACAACCAGCATACAAAACTCCTTAGTACTTTAGTTTAATTTCCATTAACTAAGCTTGACGGCTATTTATTTTTGTTTTAAATAATACGCTGTTAGTATCTTTATGGTCAACCAGCAAATTGCTGAATTTTAATGAAAACTAATAGATAAGGATTTTTAATCCTGCATTTATCGTAAATGAGGCTTATTAAAAGCCAAAATTTGCATTGTTAACGAACAAAAACCGAACGCATTGCAAAGTGCTCAAGAGGGAGGTTAGGCAGAGTCCAAACTATCAGTATGCACTGAATTTTAGGGTGATGGAAAGCTCTAAATGACAGACAAACAGTATAATGGCTTGTTTTTTTTTATTGTATGGGTTACTTGTTTTTAATTCTATTTTTTAAATTCAATTGTTCATGAAGAATTCAGGTAAATTCAACATTATTATCTTCAATATCTGAGTCAAAAATCATCAACAGACTTATTTGTTAGTTTATATTTAGCCATTCAAATTCTTCTTATCTTTTAACTTTCTAAATGTAACTTTGGTTCGAAATCATAATCAATTCCACCATTGATCACATCTTGCTTGCTACTTCTAAAGTTTTAATCCAGCTCTGACAACCTCACTTGCATTTTTATATCGTCCTGCTGATATTTTACTTTGAATAAAGGTATCAAAATATTCTCCTATTGAATATTCATGTATTTCTATTTATAGTTTAAAGTTTTCATTCAAAATCATCGGAAATTGTTACAGAATCACAAAGATGCGCGTGTTTTTTAGTCTCTCATTACAAGTGTCTAAATTTTATGTAGAAAAGGTATGGATTCATATAAAATTTAAAATCAACAACATAAACGACTATAAACGACTGTTAAACGACTATATACGGATATACCCGTTTAAAAACCGGATTGGGTTTGCCCGGCATTGTATGTTTGTTTCATCAAAATCAACACAAACGTTTAACAATAAAAAATTACTACAATGAAAGATTTAAGGAACAGAGTACAGTTAATCGGAAACCTTGGTATGGATCCCGAAATGGTAAACCTCGACAACGGAAAGAAAATTGCCAAGTTCTCACTCGCCACATCGCAAAGCTATATTGCCGGCAACGGCGAAAAAATTACCGATACCCAATGGCATAATATTGTGGCCTGGGGAAATTTGGCTGAACGTTCGGAGAAGTATCTGAAAAAAGGCAGCCCGATTGCAGTGGAAGGGCGCATAGTTTATCGCCAGTACGACGATAAGGCCGGTCAGAAACGATATATAACCGAAATAGTAATGAACGATATGTTGTTTCTTTCGAAAAAAGAAGAATAATTTTTACTTCGAAAATTAAAGGCCGGAAATTT
>JAFGQZ010000077.1 GCA_016935435.1 Bacteroidales bacterium | reverse complement strand
AGAGCTAAAGCAGGTTAACCCGATTTAGTTACACTTTTTTTTGCTTAAAAAAATTAGTGTAACTTAATCGAAAACAGGTTGATAGATGAAATTTGTGAATTAATCAGGTTAGGTTTGTCCTCTAATTAATTAAAAAAGAAAATGGAAAACATTATTACAATTAATAAATCAAATATCGACAAAGAGCATATCTGTTGTGCGTTTTCAGATAAAAAATGTAAAGAAAGTTATGAATTAAAGAAAAACTGGCTAAAAAGGGAGTTTGACAATGGATATGTTTTTCGCCGAATTGATGCCCGGGCAAAAGTATTTATTGAGTATGGGCCAGCAGAAAAAGGGTGGGTGCCTGTTGATGCCCCAAACTATATCCTGATAAATTGCTTTTGGGTAGCCGGTCAATATAAGGGACAGGGTTATGGTAAAGAACTAATAAGACTTGCAATTGACGATGCCCGGGAACAAGGTAAAGACGGATTAGTAACAGTTGTTGGAACAAGCAAGTTTCATTTTATGAGCGATACAAAATGGCTATTAAAACAAGGGTTTGAAACTTGTGAAATATTATCAGCAGGTTTTAGTTTACTTGTAAAAAAAATTAGGCCCAATGCAAAAAGCCCGGTTTTTAAAGATTCTGTAAAAAGTGGGGAATGTGAAGATAAAAAAGGGGTAGTTGTTTATTATTCAAATCGTTGTCCATTTTCGGAATATCATGTAACAACTTCATTGACTGAAACAGCTATAAAAAGAAATTTGCCATTAAAAGTAATAAAACTTGATACAATGGAAAAAGCACAGTTGGCACCAACCCCGGCAACAATTTTCAGCTTATTTTACAACGGGCAATTTATAACAACAGATTTGAGTGTTTGCATGGATAGCAGGTTTGATAAGGTTGTAAAACTATAAATTGCGGCTTATTAAATTGACCTGGAAAACAAATCAATTCGAAGTTTAAATTATATCGGAATTAAAATACAGAACAGTTATATGGCAAGCTTATTAAAAAGTCAGACAGGCAGAAACTTGCTGGTTCAATAGAAATAAAATATTAACATTTTACAAACAGGGCAATAGAATTTTGTGTATAACAAAGCACTAAAATATAGCCTGTAACATAAGTTAAGGTTGTATTTTTAAAGCCCTTTTACAGTTAAAAAGTTACCTTGTATTTCTATTGATAATCAAATAAATGGCACAGAAACGACAAACAAAGACCGGTTCGCTGGTTTCAATACCGCTCGAAATTGGTAAACTTCCGCCCCAGTCGATTGAACTGGAAGAGGTGGCCCTTGGCGGGATGATGCTTGAGAAAGATGCTGTTATCGAAATTATTGATATACTTAAGCCCGAAAGTTTTTATAAAGACGAACACCAGAAGATTTTTTCGGCTATACTCGATTTGTTTGCAAGCGACAAGGCAATTGATATTTTAACAGTTACCGAGAGGCTGCGCCAGCGCAAGGAACTTGACCAGGTTGGCGGCCCGGCATATCTTTCGCAACTTACAAGCCGTATAGCTTCGGCGGCACATATAGAGTTTCATGCGCGTATTATTCAGCAGAAATTTATACAGAGGGAACTCATAAGGGTTTCTTCGGAAATACAGCAACGGGCATACGACGAGAGCATCGATGTAAACGATTTGCTCGATTTCAGCGAGGGCGAACTCTTTAATGTTGCCCAGGGGAACATTAAAAAAGAGGCAGCCAAAATGAATACCCTGTTAAAACAGGCCATACAACAAATCGAAGATGCCTCGAAAAACGAAAATGCCCTTATAGGCGTGCCGGCAGGCTACACACCCCTCGACCGGATGACCAATGGCTGGCAAAAATCCGATTTAATTATTGTTGCTGCACGCCCATCGATGGGGAAAACAGCATTTGTATTGTCTATGGCCAGGAATATGGCAGTCGAGCATAAAAAAGCAGTTGCTATATTCAGCCTTGAAATGGCTTCTGTTCAGCTGGTAAACAGGTTAATATCGTCGGAAGCCGAGCTGCCATCGAACAAGCTCCGTACCGGGCAGCTTTCAGAAGAAGAATGGCAAAAACTCGAATACCGGGCACGGCGCCTCGAAGATGCTGCCATATTTATCGACGACACCCCGGCTATTTCGATATTTGAACTCCGGGCCAAATGCCGCAGGCTAAAGCGCCAATACGATATCGATATTGTTATTATCGATTACCTTCAGCTGATGACCGGACCTCCCGAATCGCGAGGGAACCGCGAACAGGAAGTAAGCAATATTTCTCGTTCGCTGAAAGGTATTGCCAAAGAACTCGAAATACCAATTATTTGTCTTTCGCAGCTTAACCGTTCTGTAGAATCGCGGCCCGACAAGCGCCCGCAGCTTTCCGACCTTCGGGAGTCGGGCGCCATAGAGCAGGATGCCGACGTTGTAGCGTTTATTCACAGGCCTGAATATTATGGTTTTACCGAAGACGAAAATCAAATGTCGCTGCGCGGTATAGCCGAAATTATTCTGGCTAAACACCGTAATGGTGCTGTTGGCGATGTGAGGCTCAGGTTCCAGCACGAGTTCACGAAGTTTGTCGATCTCGAAAGCGATATTATTGCCGGTATTAACGATAACGATGGTTTTGCGGCAGAACCTGTTGTGCAGACTTTCGGATCAAGAATGAACGCTCTGCCCGCACAGCCCGGCGGCGAATCATTTGGTAACGACGACTTGTTGAACAATCGTGGTTTTTCGGAAGAGGTGCCTTTTTAAATACCAGGGTATTAAGCACAAGCCACTTACAGGGCTGCTTACCGGGATATCTGGCACATTTTTGGCCAGCCGTGTTAATTTACGGCTCAGTTTTTTATAGCCTTAACTGGCAGCCCTAGATGTGTATAACCTCGCCGTAGGCAGCAGCAGCAGCTTCCATAATGGCTTCCGACATGGTCGGGTGCGGGTGTATGGCTTTTATTATTTCGTGGCCTGTGGTTTCGAGTTTGCGGGCCACTACCGTTTCAGAAACCATTTCGGTAACATTTAGCCCAATCATGTGTGCCCCGAGCAATTCGCCATACTTCGAGTCGAAAATAAGTTTAATAAAGCCATCGCGGTTACCGGCCGCAGTGGCCTTTCCGGATGCGGTAAATGGGAATTTTCCAATTTTTATGTCGTAACCTGCTTCCCGTGCCTGTTTTTCGGTAAGCCCAACCGAAGCTACTTCGGGCAGGGTATAGGTGCAGCCCGGAATATTTTTATAGTCAACTGGTGCAGGCGCGAGCCCTGCTATTTTCTCTACGCAGGTTATGCCTTCGGCCGAAGCTACATGTGCCAGTGCCGGGCCGGCAACAATATCGCCAATAGCATAAATACCTTCGATATTTGTACGATAGTAATCATCAACTTTTATGCGGCCGTTCTCCGTTTCGATACCAAGGTTTTCCAACCCGATGTTTTCTATGTTAGGGCTTATGCCTACAGCCGATAATACTATTTCAGCCCCAAGTTCTTCGATGCCCTTTTTTGTTTTAACACTTACCTTGCACAAAGCTCCCGAGGTATCAACTTTTTCTACCGACGATGCTGTTAAAACAGTCATGCCAATTTTTTTAAACGATCGCTCGAGGGTTTTACTAACTTCTTCGTCTTCGAGCGGCAAAACGTTTGGCATAAATTCAACCAGGGTAACCTTGGTGCCAATAGTTTGATAAAAATAGGCAAATTCGCTGCCTATTGCACCTGAGCCTACAACCAGCATACTCTCAGGTTGTTTCTGAAGGGTTAAGGCTTGCCTGTAACCTATAATTTTTTTGCCATCGACCGGCAGGTTTGGCAGTTCGCGCGAGCGTGCGCCTGTGGCTAGTATTATGTGCTTTGCCTTATATTGTTTTTTTTCGGTTCCGCGGCCCGTTACTTCAACAGTGTATTTTGCTGTAAGTTTTCCGGTGCCTTCAATAAGTGTAATATTGTTCTTTTTAAATAAAAACTGTACGCCTTTGCTCATATTGCCTGCAACTTCGCGGCTTCTCGAAACCATAGCTGTAAAGTCGGCTTTGGCGCTGCCATCGACAGTTACCCCATAATCGGCAGCATGTTTAATATAATCGAATACCTGTGCGCTTTTTAATAACGATTTTGTAGGTATGCAACCCCAGTTCAGGCATACGCCACCCAGTTCGGCTTTTTCTACAACAGCGGTTTTAAAACCAAGTTGCGAGGCTCTTATGGCAGCAACGTAGCCACCAGGCCCGCTGCCTATAACAATTATATCGTATTCCATATCGTTGTTTCTATTTTCGGTGATATTGGTTCATTCAAAAAATTATTGGATAAACAAAATAAACGAAAAATGGTTTCTTGCCGAATAGTTTTTGTAAAAAATACCCAATAACGCGGTTGTTGTTTTTATGTTTTTACCTGTAACGAGTCGAAGTAGCTTTTTAGTAAAATATCGGCTGCGGTGTAAGAACATATCTTGCGCATACTTACCTTGTTTTTTATATCATTGAGTTTGGATATTACTGCCGGGTGGTTGTAAAAATTGTTTTTCAGCAGCTCTTCTATTGTTTCAAACATCCAGCTCTGCACCTGTTGTTCGCGTTTTTTTTCAAAGTAGCCGTTTGCATGGGTAAAAGCCCTGTATTTCGATATTTCTTCCCAAATAGGTTCGATTCCTGTATTGTTGTGGGAAGAACAGGTTACAACACTTGGCACCCACCCCGATTCTGCCGGTGGGAAAAGGTGCAGGGCGCCTGAATATTCGGCTTTGGCCATTTTTGCTTTATCGATATTGTTCCCGTCGGCTTTTGTTATGGCAATCATATCGGCCATTTCCATAATGCCCCGCTTAATGCCCTGTAATTCGTCGCCCGCCCCGGCAAGCATAAGCAGCAAAAAGAAATCGACCATAGAATGTACTGCAATTTCCGATTGCCCGACCCCTACAGTTTCAATAATTATTACATTAAAACCGGCAGTTTCACATAAGAAAATCGATTCCCTGGTTTTTCGGGCCACGCCCCCCAGTGAACCTGCCGATGCCGATGGCCTGATAAAGGCATTAGGGTCGGCCGAGAGTTGTTCCATTCGTGTTTTGTCGCCAAGTATGCTGCCCTTTGAACGTCCGCTGCTGGGGTCGATGGCCAGTACGGCAACTTTATGCCCCAGCGAGGTGAGGTGTTTGCCAAATGCTTCTATAAAACTGCTTTTTCCTGCACCCGGCACACCAGTTATGCCAATACGAACCGATTTTCCGGAATAGGGAAGACAATTGTTGACTACAATGTGTGCTTGTTCGATATGTTCAGGGAGGTTGCTTTCGATGAGGGTTATTGCCCTGCCAAGCATGGTGCGGTCGCCACTTTTTATGCCTTCGGTTAGTTCTTCGGTAGAAAAGTGTTTCCTTTTTTTCTTCTTTAGTTTTTCAACTGCTAAAGCATTCACAACCGGGGGTTGGGGAACTCCCCCGGTAACCGATAAGGCCGATTTCATCTTTTTAAAATTTAATTTTTGTGCAAACAAATATAGACAAGCCTGGCTTAATATTGCTTGCTTAATTCATAAACTTTATATGCTGATGGCTCAAAATTCCTGCCTGTTAAACAAATATGCAGGGCTATTCTATTATTTACTAACGGACATAGCCGGTAATGTACAAGAATTGTTTGTAGTTTTGAGGGTCGTTGGTAATTACCGTAACCCCTTTTTTGTTAAGCCCTGTAAACCCATCGGAGTTGAATTCTACCAGGATATCCGACCAACTGCCCGGCGGAACAATGCTTTTTGAGGGCAAAGCTGCCGTACACCCACAAGTGGGCTTTACTGCCCTGATTATTAGGTCGGCATCGCCGTAATTAAAAACTTTAAAATTACACGAAACAACCTCGCCTGCATTAATGGTGTCGAAGTTAAAAACCTGCACGGGCATTGAGGCAACAGGTGTTTTTAATACCTGTTCGTTGCCAGTGAGGTGCGAGAAATCTTCCCTGATATTGGCTGTTATTGCCAGCCAGTCGCTAATGTTTGTGTCTGATGTTATGTTTAGTTTAACCCTGTGGATAAAAAAGTCCCATTCATCGCACCCTTCTGTATCGAACTTTACCTCAATGGTGTTTTCAGAAAATGCATCGAGGGTTATTTCTGCTGGCCTTATTTGAATAAATTGAGGGGTCTGGCCGAAGCTTAATTGTACAACCTTGGCGGAGTTGTTCCTTACCAATAAAAACCTTTCGGCCTTGTCGCCTTTATATAAATACCCGAAATTAACCTGCGATTGCTTAAAATCGAGCGGGCCTAAAGTGTGCCTGAAATTTTTGGAATATGTGCCACTAACAATCTTCCCGTTAATATTTAATGCCGATGGCGAATTCGCTGCACTTGTAAACACTTGCACAATTTTGTTGTAGTTGCCGGCCAGCCCAAACGGAGAAACCTTAAACCTGAGTGTCGCTGTTTTTCCATGGGTCACCGGCCCGTTCGGATATTCAACAACTTCTATGCCTGGCGAATATATTTTATTTATAAAAAGCGGCGTTTTGCCCTGGTTTTCGAAAGTAAAATCGACAAAAAAAGCTCCGTCGGCCTCATATTTCATCCCAAAATTGGCAACAGTGCTGCTAAAAGATATAAAAGCACTATCGCTGCCTGGCTGGGCAACAATAAATGCCGGCAAAACCACAAACAACAGAAGGAATATTTTCTTGCTAAGCAACATTATATTCTTTTTTGAAAAACAAAAACTCAAAATATAGTTTTATACTGTGGAAACAATAAAAAGTTCCACCTTGTTTCGGCTAATTTACAGAATTCGGCTAATTTTATGAGCTGTAACCGACCGTTTATTTTTATTTATGAAAGTAAAATTACTGCTCTGTGTTATAATAGTACTTTTTATCTTCCCCACGGCGGGCGCCCAGTTTTATAACGGCCATCAGATGCAGTTCGGTAAAAACAGGGTTCAATACAACTCGTTTTACTGGACCTATTTTCGGCACGACAGGTTTGATGTTTATTTTAACGAATACGGTGCGCAATTTGCCCGTTATACTGCCGATTTTGCCACTAAAGAAATCGAGAGGCTTGAAAACCTGTTCGACTACAGGTTGGATAACCGTATTATTTTTATTGTTTACAATAAACTGTCGGACTTTCGCCAGAGCAATATCGGGCTGGTTACCGGGAAATCGGAGTCGAATATTGGTGGCACTATCCAAATCGACAAAAACAAGGTTTTTCTTTATTATGAAGGCGACTTTTTAAAGTTCGAAGAGCAAATTACAGCCACTATTTGCCAGGTTATTCTTTCGGAAATGGTTTACGGTAACGGTTTTAGGGACAATGCTGCAAACTCTGCACTTATTAACCTGCCCCAATGGTACACCCACGGGCTTATATCGTACTTGTCGAAAGGTTGGGACTTTGAAATAGAAAACCGGATTAAAGACGGGATACTGTCGGGGAAATACAGGCGTTTTAACCGTTTGCAAGGCGACGACGCAAGATTTGCCGGCCACTCGTTTTGGCAGTTTATTGCCGAAACCTATGGCGATGGTGTTATCCCGAACATTCTTTACCTTACCAAAATTAATAAAAGTGCAAATTCGGGATTTTATTACACATTGGGCTATCCGCTGAAACAATTATCGAAAAACTGGTACAATACCTATTCCGAAATCTATTCTAAATTCGATACATTGGCTGTGCCAACGAATATTATGCCTCTAATAGGGCGCCCTTCAAAGAAAAAGGTTTACCATCAGCTTAAATTAAACCCTTCTGGTAATTCTTTGGCATTTGTTACCAACCAAATGGGCAAATACAAAGTTTGGTTCTTCGATACAAATACCAACAAGCGAAAGAAGCTGATTACACGTGAACATAAGCTCGAACAAACTACAGATTATACTTATCCGGTGCTTGCATGGCACCCCTCGGGGCGAATTCTAACTTTTATTACCGAGGAAAAAGGGGGCCTTAGGTTATACTATTATACTGTTGGCGAAAAAGACGCTGAATGGCGTAACTTCTTGTATTTCGAGAAAATTTTGTCGTACAGTTTCTCTCCCGATGGTTCGCTGCTGGTATTGTCGGCAGTTAAAAACGGACAGACCGATATATATGTGCACAATATTGCTGCAGGTACCAACTTTCAGGTTACCAACGATGTTGCCGACGATTTTTTTCCCAGGTTTATAAATGGGGCGAAGCAAATAATTTTTACATCGAACCGCACCAACGATTTTCTCGGTGAGGGCCCGGCATACGAAAAAGGCTATACCCGCGATTTGTTTATTTACGATTACGAAAGCCGCTCCGATGTGCTTAAACGGTTTTCTGATGTGGAGTTTACCAATAAAAACCAGCCTTACGAAATTTCAAACAATACCTATATAAGCCTGGGCGACCAAAGTGGCATTGTTAACCGGTATGTTTCGAAATTCGATAGCACAATCAGTTTTGTCGATACGGCTATCCATTACAGGTATTTCGCCGAAACATCGCCAAACACCAACTATTCGCGCAATATTCTGGAGCAAGACTACGACAGGAAAAACAATAAAATAGCTGAAGTGATCTTTAGAAACGGACGCTATTATATGTATTCAGGCCTTTTCGACCGTAAAGAACTTAATCACGGCGAAGTTGCCCAAACAAATTTCAGGAAGTTGCAAACAAAAATGCTTGCCCAAAAAGACAGCCTGAACAAAATAAAATATGTTTCCATACCCCTCGATTCAGTATTAAAAGCCCCCATAATTATTGGCAGCGATACCATAAAATATGAACCTGAAAAAATTGATATAAATAATTATGTTTTTGAAACAGAACGCATTAAGATGTTGAACGAGCAGCTTAGAAATAAGAATGTCCATGTTACCATAGTTGAAGAAAACATTACCAAAGAGCCTAAAGCAAGAATATACCAAAAGTCGTTTTACCAGAATTATCTTGTTACCCAAATCGATTTCAGTTTTCTGAACGAATCGTATCAGCCTTTTACCGGTAATGCCGTGTATTTTAACCCCGGTACCAACTTATTGTTTAAAGTTGGCACACACGATTTGTTCGAAGATTATAAAATAACTGCGGGCATAAGGCTCCCGCTCGACTTTCAGAGCAGCGAATACCTTATTGGCCTGGAAAACCTGAAAGGGCGCACCGACAAACATTTCTTCTTTCATCGGCAAACCTTTAGCAGCAACACATCGGGCGAAATTCAGTATTCAGTAAAAAATATATCGCACCAGTTATTTGCGGTTTACAGGTACCCATTCAGCCAGGTGAATTCAATAGTAGGAAACATAGGTTTACGCCACGACAAAGGTATATATATGCCTTTGCCCATAAATTCTATTAACCCCGAACTCGATAAAAATGATATCAACAAATTGTGGATAAGTTTAAAAGGCGAATATATTTTCGACAATACCCGCCATTTGGGGTTAAACCTGCCTGCGGGTGCACGGTTTAAAATATTTGGCGAATTTTACCAGCAGGCAAACAGCAATTTCAGGAACCTTTTGGTTGTTGGGGCCGATTTCAGGCACTATACAGTGGTCCACCGTAATTTTATATGGGCCAACAGGTTTGCGGCCAGTGCTTCTATGGGGAGTTCGCGCCTAATTTATTACCTGGGCGGGGTCGATAACTGGACAAACCTGTCTCAGCGTACCCCAACATTTATACCCCTCAGCGAAATACGTCTTACCCCTGGCGTTAACTATGCCTTTCAAACCGTGGCCACAAACTTGCGGGGCTTTTCGCAAAATATTCGTAATGGCAGCAACTTTGCCCTTATAAATTCCGAATTTCGTTTGCCCATTATAAGGTATTTTGCCAATTACCCGTTGAGCAATGCCTTTTTCGAAAATTTGCAGGTTGCAGGTTTTTTCGATATCGGCACGGCCTGGACAGGGTTATCGCCCTGGTCGAAACAAAACGGGTACGACCGCGATTATATTAACCAGGGCTTCAGCAACGGGGCCCCGGTAGAAATTGAAATCGATGCACAGCGCGACCCCGTTGTTGCCGGGTATGGCTTTGGTTTCCGTTCACAATTGTTCGGATATTTTATTCGGCTCGATTGGGCCTGGGGCATCGAAAATATGCAGGTTCTGCCTAAAGTTTTTTATTTTTCACTTGCTTTAGATTTTTAATTATGGAATTTAACAACATTATTCTTTTAATAGTTACCGGGCTTATTGCCGGGGTTATTTCGGGTGGTTTCGGCGTAGGTGGTGGTATAATACTTATACCGGCATTGGTGTTCCTGTTCGGAATGAGCCAGCACGAAGCACAGGGTACTTCACTTGCAGTTTTTAGTGTACCAATTGGTTTTATTATTGCAGCAACGAATTACCATAAAAAAGGATTTATAAATTATAAGTTTGCGGCAATTCTTATTCTATCATTTGTTGTAGGCACTTATTTTGGTTCGCTGTTGTCGGTTAACCTTCCTGCAAACACCATAAAAAGGGCATTTGGTGCCCTTATCGTTGTAGTAGGCCTTAAAATGGTTTTTGGTAAATAATAAAAAGTGATGAAAATTATCGGGCTATTTTTTTTATTAAACATATAAAAAGCTAAATTTGCCGCGAAATCAATAACATTTTAATTTTACAAATTATGGCTTACGTAATTAGTGATGATTGTACTGCATGCGGTACCTGCATTGGCGAATGCCCTTCAGAAGCAATATCTGAAGGAAATCCTTATAAAATCGATCCGGATGCTTGCATCGATTGTGGTGCCTGCGCCGATGTTTGTCCTGTTGAAGCTATCAGCCCAGCATAATAAACCGCATAAATTTTTAAGGGTCTGTCCGCCGGGGCAGACTTTTTTTTTGCCTATATTTATTCAATCTACATTAAAACTAACTATGGAAATTATATATTTTTTAGCAGGCCTTGTGTTCGGTGGGGGGGCTGTATGGCTTATATTTAGGAGCCGGGGCACAGCTCATATTGAATCGTTAAACCGGGTAAACAGTCTGTTTGAGCTGGAAAATAAAGAACTTAAGCTAGCGGTTGAAGAAAAAAACCGTGAAATTTTGGGCTTGAACAATTCACTTACAACCAGTCAAAGCGATTTGAACAACCTTAACCTTCGCCTGAAAGAACAAAAAGAAGAACTGTCGGCAATTCGGGAAAAATTTAACCTCGAGTTCAGGAACCTGGCTAACGATATTTTTGAGGAAAAAAGCAAGCGGTTTACAGAACAAAACAAGCTCAACCTTTCTGAAATACTGAAACCCCTGGGGGAAAAATAAAAGATTTTGAAAAGAAAGTCGAAGATGTTTATGTGAACGAAACCAAGCAGCGCTTTTCCCTCCAGGAAGAAGTAAAGCGACTTGCCGAGCTGAACCAACAGGTTAGCAAGGAAGCCAGCTCGTTAACCAGGGCACTTAAAGGGGAATCGAAAACACAGGGCAATTGGGGCGAGGTGGTTTTAGAAAGTATTTTGGAGCGCACAGGTTTGCGAAAAGGTTACGAATATACTGTGCAGGAATCCTTTACACTACCCGATGGCAAACGCTTTCAACCCGATGTTATTGTGCATTACCCAGGTGAAAGGAGCATTGTTATCGACTCTAAAGTTTCTTTAACCGCCTACGAACGATATGTTTCTGCCGAAGATGAAAACGAAAAGGCTTCGGAACTTAAATCGCATTTATTGTCGGTAAGAAACCATATTAACAACTTATCGGCGAAGAACTACGAAGAGCTTGAAGGAATTAAAACCCTCGATTTTGTAGTTATGTTTATGCCTGTTGAACCGGCATACCTGTTGGCCGTTCAGAACGATGCACAAATATGGACATACGCATACGAAAAACGCATTTTGTTAATAAGCCCAACAAACCTTGTTGCTGTGCTTAAAATGATCGACAGTCTGTGGAAGCAGGAAAACCAAAGCCGAAACGTACTGGAAATTGCCCGGCAGGGCGGTAACCTTTACGACGATTTTATTATGCTCAGTGAACGACTTATAAAGCTGGGCCGAAAAATCGATGAGGCTTCGGATTTTTATAAGGATACCATGAAAAAGATTTCTGAAGGTAAAGGCAACCTTGTAAGCAGGGTTGAAAAACTTAAAGAACTGGGCATAAAAACAAAAAAACAAATGCCCGAAAACCTTCGTCAGAGGGCAATAGACAATGAAGGGGATTAGGGGCGCCAATAAAAAAAGCGCCCCCCAACGAGAGGCGCTTTTTATAGTTAACTAATTGTTATTCAAACTCAATCATTAATGTTCCTTTTGGAACTTTATCGCCTGTACTTACATACACTTTTTTTATAGTGCCATCGAAAGGGGCAAACATGGTGTTTTCCATTTTCATGGCTTCAAGTACTAGCAGGGGCTGCTCTTTCTTTACTTTTTCTTTGTCAGAAACAAAAACTTTCAATATGGTACCCGGAATAAATGATAAAACATGTTTTTCATTTACCGGCTCCCATTTTTTTCGGTTTTTATATTTTGTTGTTAACAGCGTTTGGTATTTTGCGCTGAGAATAACAAAAGTTTCGAATTGCAGCTTGTTGCCCGAAGTGTCTTTATCTTTGGTTCCTTTTGATATATCGCCTGTGTTTTTCACGAGAGTATATTTTATTAGTTAATTAATTGGTTTTAATAATTATAACTACTAAAAAGGAGGCACTCCGTGTTTTTTCTTAGGCCCGCTTATTTGTTTGTTCTTAGCAACATCAATGGCATGTATCAGAAGTTTGCGGGTTTCGTCGGGTTCAATAACCGAATCGACATACCCTTTTGAGGCTGCAACATAAGGATTGGCAAATTTTTCTTTGTATTCTTCAACCTTAAGCTTGCGCATTTCGTCGGGGTTTTCTGCCGACATAATTTCTTTACGGAAAATAATGTTTGCAGCACCTTCGGGGCCCATAACCGCTATTTCGGCACTTGGCCATGCAAATACAAAATCGCTGCGCAAGTGCCGCGAACCCATTGCAATATAGCCGCCGCCATAGGCTTTACGAATAATAATGGTTACTTTCGGCACAGTGGCTTCGCTGTATGCGTAAAGTATTTTTGCACCGTGGCGGATTACGCCTGCATGTTCCTGATCAATCCCGGGCAAGTAGCCGGGCAAGTCAACCAATGTAACTATTGGAATATTGAAAGCATCGCAATAGCGGATAAAACGGGCGGCTTTGTCTGATGAGTCAACATCGAGCACACCGGCAAGCACAAGTGGCTGGTTGCAAACAAAACCACAGGTTTCGCCATTTATGCGGCCAAAACCAATAACCATGTTTGTTGCCCAAAGCTCCTGAACTTCCAGGAAATCGGAGTCGTCAACAATGGCTTTAACTACATCGCGGATATCGTATGGCTGGCGTGAGTCGCCCGGAACAATATTGTTTATTTTAAATTTTGCTTTTGGGGGCTTAACCTCTTTCTTTGGGGCTTTTTTGTCGTTGCTCCAGGGGATAAACGAAAGAAGTTTCTGGATTTGCTCGAAACATTCTTTTTCACTTTTGGCATAAAAATGGGCATTACCGGTAATTTCGCTATGTACTCGCGCCCCGCCCAAATCTTCCATAGATATTTCTTCGCCAAGCACAGTTTTAATTACTTCGGGGCCGGTGATAAACATTTTCGAGATGTTTTCAACAACAAAAACAAAGTCGGTAAGGGCAGGCGAATAAACAGCCCCGCCTGCACAAGGGCCGAGAATTACCGATATTTGTGGAATTACCCCCGAAGCCAATGTGTTGCGGAAGAATATTTCGCCATAACCTGCCAGCGAATTAACGCCTTCCTGGATGCGTGCCCCTCCGGAGTCGTTAATGCCAATAAGCGGCATACGCATTTTAAGGGCGTGATCCATAATTTTTGTTATTTTGCGGGCATGCATCATCCCGAGCGAACCGCCGGCAACAGTAAAGTCTTGTGCAAAAACCGCTATGGGTTCTTCGTTTATAGTGCCGGTTCCGATGATTACACCATCGCCATGCAGCACTTTGTTTGCCATATCAAAATCGCGGGCTTCGTGTTCGACAAAAAGGTCGTATTCGTGAAACGATTGTTCATCGACAAGTGCGATAACACGTTCACGGGCAGTGAGCTTGCCCATTGAGAGTTGTTTCTCTATGGCTTTTTCGCCACCACCCATCTGAACTTCTTCCCGCCTTTTTTTTAATTCCTGGATTTTCTTTTTAAGAGGCATAAGTCGTTAATTAAAATTAATTGATAATTGTTATCGTATTCGACTAAAAATTTGAGGGTACAACGTTAGTAAATTGATTGAAATAATGGAAATATTTTGCAAATTAATTGTAAATACCAGAAATACAGGTTTATGTGTGTATGTTGTGAGGTAATTCTGAGTTTTTTGTGCTTTATTTTGGGGCGATTTTATACATAAATAGTGCAATAAAAGCATAAATTATATTGGGCAACCAGCTTGCAAGTAGTGGGGGGAGCGATCCGCTAATGGCAAATTCGGAACTAAATTTCATAAACAAAATATACGAAGAACTCAACAGTAACCCAATGGCTATATGCATGCCTATTCCGCCACGAACCTTGCGCGACGACACCGATACCCCGATTAAGGTTAAAATAAATGTTGAAAAGGGCACAGCAAAACGCCTGTTTTTTTCAACAAGCAGTGCCGACATGTTTGTTGCCCCTTGTAGCCTCTGGGTTTCGATAAATTGGTTTAGCTCGTAATAATCGAGGGCCTCAATGGCATTTTTTCGCATCCTGAATTCTTCAGGCGACATGTTTAATGTGGTATCGAGGCTTTCGCCGGTTGTAATAGTTTGTTTGCCATCGGCATAATCGCGAATCATATAATTGCGGATAGTCCACTTCTTAATGGCCGAGTCCCAGCGGATATCCTGCGACATTAGTTTTGACAACAGCTTGCCGTCTTTAATTTTTTCCATGGAAAATTTTCTTCCATAGTCGTTTGCCGTACTGTAGCTTTCGAGGTAAACAAATACACCAGGTTCAACCTGTTTGTGGACGTTTTTTTCGTTAAAAGTTTGTGGCCCGGAATGATAATACTTTTCCTCAAAAATAAAGCGCTCCATGTTAGAGTGGGGAATAATAAAATTGTTCAGGTAAATATTTAAAAGAACAATAACAAGGGCTGAAACAAAATAAGGAACCAATAGTCTCCTGAAACTTACCCCGCTGCTTAAAATGGCAATAATTTCGGTGTTATAGGCCATGCGCGAGGTAAAGAAAATAACAGCAATAAAAGTAAACAAGGGGGCAATTAGGGCAGCAAAATATGGTATAAAGTTTAAAAAGTAATCGAATACGATAGCCTTTATCGGGGCTTTGTTTGTGAGAAATTCATCTAACTTTTCCGAAAGGTCGAATATAACCGTAATAAACATTAGCATTGCTATGGCGAAGAAAAATGTGCCAAGGAACTTCTTTATTATGTAAATATCAAGAATATACGAACCTGGGATTTTTTTCATAAACGTTGCGATAATTTTTTAACCATAGTGTTCTTCCAGGAATAAAATGCACCTTCGGCAATTTTTTCACGTGCCTGTTTCATCAGGCTAAGATAAAAACTTAAATTGTGAATACTTGCAATTTGTGCGCCAAGAATTTCTTTCGAAACTATCAGGTGCCTTAAGTAGGCTTTGGAATAAGTTATATCAACAAAAGAGGTGCCGTTTTCGTCAAGTGGGGAAAGGTCGTCCTGCCATTTTTTGTTTTTAATGTTGATAATGCCTTCAGAAGTAAACAGCATTCCGTTGCGGCCGTTTCTGGTGGGCATTACACAATCGAACATATCAACACCCATCCCTACAGCTTCGAGCAGGTTTACCGGTGTGCCAACTCCCATAAGGTAACGGGGTTTATTTAAAGGCAATATTTGGGCAACCTCGTTGAGCATTTCGTACATATCGGCCTCGGGTTCGCCAACCGAAAGCCCTCCGATAGCATTCCCGGGCATATTGTACGAAGCAATAGTTTCTGCCGATTGCCTTCGCAGGTCTTTATAAACACTGCCCTGCACTATGGGGAAATAAAATTGTTCGTAGCCGTAAAGCGGTTTTGTGTTATAAAAATGTTTGATCCCGCGGTCGAGCCACCGGTGCGTTAGCTCCATCGATTTTTTCGCATACCTGTGTTCGCATGGATAGGGGGTACATTCATCGAATGCCATAATTATGTCGGCGCCAATGGTACGCTGTATATCAACAATTGCTTCGGGGGTAAACAGGTGTTTTGATCCATCGATATGCGACTGGAAATGTGCCCCTTCTTCTTTGAGTTTGCGGTTATCGGCAAGCGAGAAAACCTGGTAACCGCCGCTATCGGTAAGAATAGGCTTTGGCCAGTTGATGAATTTGTGCAGGCCCCCTGCCTGTTTAATTATTTCGGTGCCAGGCCTAAGGTAAAGATGGTAAGTATTCCCGAGAATTATCTGGGCCCCTATGTCGTTGTTAAGTTCACGTTGGTGTACCCCTTTTACTGTACCTGCTGTTCCTACAGGCATAAAAATGGGGGTTTCTATCATACCATGATCGGTATATATTTTTCCGCATCTTGCCCTTCCATTGTTATCTTTCGCTGTTATTTCAAACTTCATCGGGTGAAAATTTCGGCGCAAAGATAATGATTTTGATGTTAAGTGTTATTTTGGGCCAAAATAGCAAAACTGTGCAAAATAAATTTGCATTTAAGTTGTTTACATAAAAAACGCGAAATACCTTTAAGCCTCGTTCAAAAAAAGCATAATAACGTGTACAACTGGGCAAAAACTCTCAATTTAATCGAACTAATCATATTTACTACCTTCTGTGTGTTTTTTGTTGTTCAAATGGTTTATTACCTGAGGGTTTACCTGCCGGTGCTTTTTTATAAAGACACACAACCCAACGAAAAGCCTTTACCTTTGTCGGTTATTATTTGTGCCCGCAACGAAGCCGAAAACCTACAGAAAAACCTGAAATATGTGCTGGAACAAAACCACCCCGATTATGAAGTAATTGTTGTTAACGATAGCTCTACCGATGAGTCGGATAATGTTTTAGGCGGGTACCTTAGAGAATATAAACATTTAAAAACAACAAGCCTTCCGGCAGGGCACAAGTTTACCCACGGGAAAAAACTGGCACTAACTGTAGGTATTAAAGCGGCCAAAAACGAATACCTGGTTTTTACCGATGCCGATTGCAGGCCGGTATCGGAAAATTGGCTTACTGAAATACAAACAGGTTTTATAAACCACGATATTGTGCTGGCCTATGGCGGTTATAAAAGACGTAAAAGCTTTTTAAATAATTATATACGTTTCGATACATTGTTTATTGCACTGCAATACCTGGGGTTTGCAATTGCCCGAAGCCCGTATATGGGGGTTGGCCGAAACCTTGCCTATAAAAAAGAACTGTTTTTTAAAAACAAAGGCTTCGCTAACCATTATGGGCTGCTGTCGGGCGACGATGACCTATTCATAAACGAGGTGGCAAATAAATCAAACACCACCGTGGTTATTGGTGCAGGTTCTTTTACCCGTTCCGAGCCTAAAACAAGCTTAAAGGCTTTCTTCGAACAAAAGCTCCGCCATTTGTCAACAGCCTCAAAATATCGGAAGAAACATGTTTTCTTACTGGGGCTTGAACCGCTTAGCAGGCTTTGGTTTTATACCCTGTTTGCGGTTTTGCTTACTATGCAAAATTTTCTATACCCTTTGCTTGTTATGTTTATGTTAAGGTTTTTTACCCAGTTGTATGTGTTTGCCAAAGCAGGCAAAAAATTTAAAGAGAAAAATATATGGATATCATTTATTATATTTGACATTGTTTCGTTGTTTTTTAATTTCATAGCTTACACAACACTATCAATCAGAGGCAGAAAAATTCGATGGAAGTAGTTACTAATAATCTTTCGGAAAAGGCGCAACGCGATTATGCATTGGTGCAAAAGGCAATTAAAGGCGACCAGAAGGCATATACCGAATTGTTGGACAGGTACCGCGATGCTATCTATTATATGTTGCTGAAAATGGTTAACAATGCCAGCGATGCCGAAGACCTTACCATCGAAGCATTCGGGAAAGCCTTTAAAAATATCGACCAGTATGCCCCTAATTTTGCTTTTAGCACCTGGTTGTTTAAAATTGCCACAAACAATTGCATCGATTTTATACGTAAGCGCAAAGCTAATACGGTATCGCTCGACCAAACTGCCGACGACGACGATCGGTTGCACCCCGATATTATGGCACCCGTGCTCGATCCCGAAGAGTCGCTTATTAAAGAACAAAAACTTAAATTACTCCGCTCAATAGTTTCGAGGCTTAAACCACGCTATCGTAAACTTATCGAGTTAAGGTATTTTCACGAGTATTCATACGAAGAAATATCGGAAGAACTTGAATTGCCTATCGGAACAGTGAAGGCCCAGCTTTTTAGGGCCCGCGAGCTGCTTTTTAATATCCTTAAGCATACTACCCATCATATTTAATGGATACCATTTTACGCTACTTTCCGGACTTGTCACCCAGGCAGGTTGATCAATTTCAGCAACTTGGCGGGTTATATTCATACTGGAACGAACGCATAAACCTAATTTCGCGCAAAGATATTGAGCAGGTTTATACCCACCATATTTTACACAGCCTTGCAATAGCAAAGTTTATCAGCTTCCGCGATGGGGCTTCGGTTATGGATGTCGGGACCGGTGGCGGTTTTCCCGGAATCCCCCTGGCAATTATGTTTCCTTGGGCAGAATTTTACCTTATCGATTCTATAGAGAAAAAAATTAAGGTTGTGAACGATGTTATTGAAAAAACCGGCTTAACGAATTGCAGGGCAGGGGTTTTAAGGGCCGAGCAGGTTAAAGAAAAATTCGATTTTATTGTAAGCAGGGCTGTGGCGCCACTTCCCAGGTTTTACGGTTGGGTCAAAAAATCGATTTCCAAAATGCCCCAACATACTGTTCCCAACGGTATTATTTACCTTAAAGGGGGCGATTTGACCGAAGAACTTGCCCCGTTCGAAGATTGGTACACTTTGCATAATATAAGCGATTACTTTAGTGAAACTTATTTCGACACTAAAAAGATTGTTCACCTTTTTAAATATTAATAATTTTGAACCCTCCACAAACAATACAACTATGAAAAAGTTTTTTGCCATTTTTCTCCTCTTAGGGGCTCTTGTGCCAATAAACGCCCAAAAAAAAGTTAAATTCGGCGTTATTGTCGAGCCTAAAATTTCCTGGTTGTTGCCCGAATCGAAAAAAGCTTCACCAGAGGGCGTGTTTTGGGGGTTTGGGGGCGGATTGGAAATCGACCGGTATTTTGCAAAGAATTATGCGTTCTCCACAGGTTTGTCTTTAGGCTCGCAAGGTGGCAAACTTTCTTATGCCGATACCATTGTAATTACCACACAAGACGATGAGGTTCTTGTGCCAAAAGGTACAACCATCGAATACAATTTGCAGTACCTTACTATTCCGGTTGGCTTAAAACTCCGCAGCAACCAAATTGGTTATAGCACTTTTTTTGCTAACCTGGGTTTAACCGGTCAGATTAACATGAAATCTAAAGCATCGAGCAATAATACAAACGGTTTGGCAGGCGATGTGATGAAAGACGAAATAAATTTGTTTAACCTTGGCTACCACTTCGGGGGCGGAATAGAATATTCTTTAGGCGAAGATACGGCCTTGCTTGCCGGAATTATGTACCAGAACGGATTTGTTGATGTAACACAGTTAAAGCCCAAAACCCCTTCGCGGGTGGTTTCGTTGCGCATTGGCATAATGTTTTAGGTTAAATTGTTCCTATGAAAGTAGCACTTGCCCAGTTAAATTTTATTGTTGGCGATTTTGCCGGTAATACACAAAAAATTATTGATGCCATTAACAGGGCAAAAGCTAATGGCTCGTCGCTGGTGGTTTTTAGCGAACTGGCAGTTTGTGGTTACCCTCCTCTCGATTTACTCGAGCACAAGTATTTTATCGATAGCGCTATTGAGGGCATAAACGCCATAGCCCGCTCGTGCACAAATATTGCAGCCATTTTTGGCGCACCGGTCGTAAACCCTGATGCAAATGGAAAAAATTTATACAACGCAGCCATTTTTTGTGCCGAAGGGGGTGTCCAGAAAATTGTGCATAAAGCACTATTGCCTACTTACGATGTTTTTGACGAATACAGGCATTTTGAACCCTCAAAGGAATTTGGAATAATTGAATATAAGGGTTATAGAATTGCAGTTGCAATTTGCGAAGATTTATGGTTCGAACAGCCACTTCACGAAGGGTTCGGAAAAGAAAAGCTTTATTCGGTAAACCCCATGGACGAACTGGCCAGATTACGCCCCGATGTTGTTGTAAACATTGCTGCTTCGCCATTTGCATATAACCACGATAACATTAAACGCGAAATACTTGCCAATACAGCCCGAAAATACCAATTGCCCATAATTTACCTTAACCAGGTGGGCGGACAAACCGAAATTATTTTCGACGGGGGCTCGCGCATAGTAAATTCAAAAGGGGCAATAACCAAGAGGCTTGCATTCTTTAATGAGGATTTCGAAACCGTTGATTTGAATGAAGTTTTGCAATCGGAAATCAATGAAACTCTTTTTCCTGTGCCCGACAGAATTGAAAAAATACATAATGCCATTGTTTTGGGCATTAAAGATTATTTCTTAAAACTGAACTTTAAAAGCGCAATTCTCGGATTGTCGGGGGGCATTGATTCGGCAGTTACTTTAGTACTTGCAGTAAGGGCGCTGGGTGCCGAAAATGTGCGGGTATTGTTGTTGCCTTCAAAATACTCATCGGAACATTCGGTGGTTGATGCAGTAAAACTGGCGGAAAACCTGGGGGTCAGGTACGATAATATTTCAATACAAACAATATTTGATAGGTTTGAAAGCAGTCTTTCAGGTGTTTTTTCCGGCAGAAATTCCGATGTTACAGAAGAAAACATACAGGCACGCATACGCGGGGTATTATTAATGGCAGTGTCGAATAAATTTGGCAATATACTTTTGAATACCTCAAATAAAAGCGAAGCCGCTGTAGGCTATGGTACCCTGTATGGCGATATGGCCGGTGGCATTTCGGTTTTGGGCGATGTTTATAAAACCGATGTTTACAGGCTGGCACAATTTATTAACACGGAAAATGAAATAATTCCGCAAAACACTATTTTAAAACCGCCTTCAGCCGAACTCAGGCCCGATCAGAAAGACTCCGATTCATTGCCCGGGTACGATTTGTTAGATGAAATTCTTTTCAATTACATTGAGCTGCGAAAATCTGTATCAGAAATAATAGGTTTGGGCTTTCCCCCTGAAATAGTTACAAAAGTTATACGCCTGGTAAATATTAATGAATATAAACGATACCAATCACCACCGGTGCTAAGGGTATCGTCGAAAGCTTTTGGCCCGGGGCGCCGTATGCCTTTAGTGGCAAAATACATCTAAAAAACATACAATTAGCAAGTTAAAGTAATAAGGGGCATGCAATTTGTATTTCCTGACAGGGTTAATATAATATAGGAAAAACTTTCGGATCGGATTTTAAAATGCCGCTGGCTTTTATTTCTTTTATGGCAGCATTAATCTGTTTTAACGTACAAGGTTGTGTTTCAACCGAAAACAACGCCCCGTCTTGTATGTGCCTGTTATGGGTTACCGTATATATGTTAACGTTTTGTTTGCCAATTTCGGTAGTTACAAGTCCGGTAATGCCGGGCCGGTCTTCGGTTTCAAATGTAATTACAAAAGGAAAAGTAAAACTGCTGAGGCCTTTAAACTCTAGTTTGTTCGACAAAAGGTTTTTTTGCATGCTGGTGCTGTAACGTGCAATAAACATAATATCGGCAACTATAGAGCTGGCTGTTTCGGTCGAACCTGCACCTGCCCCAATCAGAATGTGTTTGCCTGAATATCTGTTAATTGTTCGTACAGCATTTGTAGCCCCTTTTACCCCCGAGAGGAAATTGTTGTTTTTTACCATCATCGGGCAAACTGTTCCGTATATAGTGTTACCATCGCGCTTTGCATAGCAGATAAGTTTGAATGCCGAGTCGATTTCCTTGGCATAGTCCATATCGTTGGACGAAATATTTTGTATTCCCTGATATTTTAATTGCTCCATGCTTACATCAATGCCAAAAATAAGCTTCATAAGTATAATTAGCTTATGGGCAGCATCGCCACCACCAATGTCAAGGGTCGGGTCGGCTTCGGCGTAGCCAGCTTCCTGTGCCAGTTTTAAGGCTTGCTCAAAACCCAGGCCCTCATCGAGCATGCGCGATAAAATATAATTGCTCGTTCCGTTTAAAATACCCGAAACCGATATTATTTCGTCGCCGGTAAAGCTTTCTTTAATGGTTTTAATAATTGGAATAGCCCCACATACCGCTGCTTCGAAACCTACTGAAACATTATTCTTCTCCGCAGCTTCAAATATTTCTTTACCGCGTTCGGCCAACAGTGCCTTATTGGCAGAAACAAGGTGCTTGCCCGATTTGCAAATGTTTACGCACAAATCATGCACAAAATTGCCCGTTCCCCCAATAGTTTCAACTACTAAATGAATTTTTTTGTCGTTTAATATTTCAGAAATATATTTTTCGGCTTCCTGAGGGCTGATTTTTTTCCCCCCGCCGCAAAACAATCCGGGAGCCAGCCCGAAACGTGCAATTGCCGAAGGTGCGTCTAATTCTATAATTTTCGATAGATTAATTATGCGGCCAGCCCTGTTGGCAAGGCTTTCGTTTATTTCGCCGATAATTTTTGCTGTGCCGCCGCCAACTGTGCCACAACCAATAATTGCAATATTAAAAGGTTCCATTTTTGAAAATAGCTGTCTGATATGTGTTTTTATGAAAGCGCAAGTTAAATAAAAAAGATAAATTTTTCAGGTTCAGCAAAGGCTTTTATCTGCCAAACTCAATATATGCCCGGAAAATTACACTTGCATTTTCATGCATTATAATTAATAATAAGGCTTCAACACTTAACCGTTAAGTTGTTTTTGCTATGGTTCGACTGGTATGGGAGCCTAAATTTCCTCTCAATAAATTCTGCGTTTGAGGTTTAATACCTGGCTTGAAATAAGTTTGTTGTTTTTTTCATCAGAAATGTTCATCACAAATATGCTCCTTTCGAAATGGGCAAGATCAATGGCAATATTCGATGATTGGTTTTTAAATACAACACTGCTGCGCCCGAAATAATCTACAAACCGCACATTATATTTGCCACTATAGTTGGTAGATATGTAAATTGTGTTTTCCTTCAAATCGGAACTTACTAAAAAAGTAACCCCTGGAATTTCGGAATTGCTGAATGTTTTTACCAGTGAATCTGACATTGTGTATGGCACATAGTGTGTGTTCATTGCAAGTGCCCCCTGGTTTTGGGCACTGGAAGCAATGCTTATTATAAGGGCAGTAATACAAAAAACCAATCTTTTCATAGTTCTGAAAAATAAAACCATTATTGTAGTACTTCCATTATGGGTACGCTAAATTTACGCAAACAAATTTCTGTGGTTTTATTACGAAGAAAAAGGTTATGAACAATTTTTAAATTTCCGGGGCGAAAATATTTTGTTCGGATTTAGAAAGAACAACTTTTTTTATGACACAAAGTTTTCGAAACCGAACATGGCTCTGGGGATGAGTTAGAGAGTGGGTTTTGAGAACCAGAGCAATTGTGAACCGCTCTCGCGCCTCATACTCACTCTGATTTAGTGGAGCTGCCGGGAGTCGAACCCGGGTCCAAACAAGAAACCAATAAGTTTTCTACATGCTTATTCTGTTGTTAGTTTTCGATTTAAGCCTGGCAACAGACAGCCGAACTTAAACTTAGCTTCTTAATTTTCACCCGGGCTCCAAAGCAAAACCCGAATTAGCCCGAAATTGTTAGCACTCCGTATGCTGAAAGGAATCAGGCACGACCCGTCAGCGGAATGTCTCGTCCAGGCATCTGATGCCCGGATACGTTTAGCCTACTGTAATTCGACTAAGCTGCAAGAGCGTAGTTATTTTCGCCAATTGTGTTTTGCACAACAGATTTACGGGGTACTATGCGCTGCCCGGCATGCTTACGCTTACCTGTTTAACTTGCTGTCGAAACCAAATCAGCCCCTTGGTAAGTTTTGCGCTACAAAGTTAAGGAAATTTTAAGGTATTCCGAAAAAAAAGTTTACAAGTAGCTTTATGTTTGAAGACTGTAATAACGGGAAATCTAAATTATTTAAGCATTTAGTAATTCGTCGATTGTTTTTACCGGATCGGGCGAACGGAAAACGGTAGTGCCAGCAACCAGGTTGTTGGCGCCTGCGCGGAACAACAATGGGGCATTTTCAAGGGTTACACCGCCATCGACCTGAATTTCAGCTTTTGCGTTTTTTCTTTCGATTAATTCTTTAAGCTTAGAAATTTTGTTCAGGCTGCTTTCGATAAACTTTTGTCCGCCGAAACCCGGGTTTACGCTCATTATCAAAACCAAATCCACATCTGTAATTATTTCTTCGAGCAGGTGTACCGGTGAGTGTGGGTTTAGGGTAACCCCGGCCAATATACCTTTGTCTTTTATCTGGTAAATTGTGCGGTGCAGGTGCCTGCAGGCTTCGTAATGCACTGTAATGCTTTTTGCCCCTGCTTCAATAAAACTGTCGATGTGCTTTTCGGGCTCAATTATCATCAGGTGGACATCAAGGGGCTTTTCAGAAATTTTCGAAATCATACTGATAACCGGTTGGCCAAATGAAATATTCGGGACAAAAACACCGTCCATAACATCGCAGTGGAGCCACTGGGCACGGCTGTTGTTTATCATTCTAATATCGGCTTCGAGCTCGCCAAAGTTTGCTGCTAATAGAGAGGGGCTTATATTTCGCGCCATTTCCGGTTTTTTTGTGTAAAAATAGAAATAATCTGTGAATATGGCGGAAAAGCAACAAACAGAAAAAAGTTGATTTTTTAAGAGTTTCAGTTTTCAGCCCAGATAAGCCTTCAGATTTTTGCAGCGTGTGGCATTCTTTAGTCTTTTTATGGCTTTTTCTTTTATTTGTCGCACCCTTTCCCTTGTAAGGTTAAACTCTTCCCCAATTTCTTCAAGGGTGTGGGCATGTTTGCCATTCAGGCCAAAATACAGCCTTATTATGTTAGCTTCGCGGTGCGTTAGGGTAGAAAGGGCCCTCTCAATTTCCTTGCGGAGCGAATCGGTTATTAAACCTTTGTCGGGGCTGGGGGTGTCTTTATTGTCCAGCACATCGTACATCGAACCTTCTTCGTCGGAAGTAATAGGTGCATCCATTGATACATGCCTGCCCGAGCTTTTAAGCGATTCTTTAACTTCGTCGGGGGCCATTTCCAGTGCTTGTGCAATTTCCTGTACCGAGGGTTCGCGCTCGAAGCGCTGTTCTAATTCCGAGAAAGTACGGTTAATCTTGTTTATCGAGCCTATTTTGTTCAGGGGCAGCCTTACTATACGGGCTTGTTCTGCGAGTGCCTGTAAAATCGATTGGCGTATCCACCAAACTGCATAAGAAATAAACTTAAAACCACGTGTTTCATCAAAACGCTGTGCGGCTTTAATCAGGCCCAGGTTGCCTTCGTTTATTAAATCGGGCAGGCTTAAGCCCTGGTTCTGGTATTGTTTTGATACCGACACCACAAATCTTAAATTGGCCTTTATAAGCTTGTCAAGAGCGTCCGGATCACCTTTACGGATTTTACGGGCAAGTTCCACCTCTTCCTCAGCCGATATTAATTCTTCTTTGCCAATTTCGTGCAAATACTTGTCAAGTGATGGAGTGTCGCGGTTGGTTACTTGCTTAATTATCTTGAGTTGTCTCATAAAGGTAGCGGATTTGGGATTTTGGTCGGGTTTACATGGTTGCAGTTGTTGTTAAAAACCATCAAAACGTAAGTAGTGTATTGCTTTGGGCACCGGCTTTTATTTAGGTTAAAAATAGTAAAATTTCTTTTTGATGTACAATAAATGAAATAAAATCTATTTTGTTTTGGTAATTGATAGTTTATTCATTATTATTGCAATGAAATTCCATCATTCACCGATTCCTTTAAAGCAAGCTCAGCCGGAAAATTAAGTTTCCAAATTATTTGAAATGATAATACTATTATATTAAGCAAATATTTCCTAAATATTTATGTACGACATTCTTGAACTGAATAACATGCTGGTGACAGATCTGCGCCAGGTTGCAAAAGATTTAAAAATAAAGCGTGTTGAATCGTTAAAAAAACAGGACCTAATTTACAAAATTCTCGATCAACAAGCTATTTCGGCCACAGAAAAGAAAAAAGATACTGTAAAACCGCCAAAAGATCCGGTTCCCCTTAAGCAAGCTGAGGAAAGCAGTAAAGAAAATACTGAAAAAAAACCTGAGGTTGCAGCAGAGCGTGAGAAAAAGCAACGTACGCGCCACAAACGTGTTGAGAAAGTTACTCGGCCGGGCGATTCTAAAAAAATCAGCGATGCAGTTGCCGAAGTTGTTGCCACCCTAAACAAAAAAACAGATAAAGCACCTGCGGAAGACATAGGGCATGCACCGGTAATGGTGCCCCATCAGAAAAAATGGGTGCCACGTGAACAGCGCGAAATAATTGAAGAGCCAAAACAAACACCAAAACAAACTGTAAATGATGCTGTTAAGGAGCCTGTAAGGGAACCAGTAAAGGAACCGGTAAAGGAACAGTACGAATTTATTAGGGAGCATACCGATGAAGCTCCAGAACCCGCAACCGTTAAAAAAATTGAAAGAACTTTTAATGGGGAAAACGAAATTAAAATAAGGTTTGTTGACGAGAAGAAACCCGATTCAATTAACGATTTCGATGGTGTTATCAGCAACTCAGGAGTTCTGGAAATTATGCCCGACGGATATGGTTTCCTGCGTTCGGCCGATTATAACTTCCTCAATTCGCCCGACGATATTTACGTGTCGCAGTCGCAGATTAAGTTATTTGGGCTGAAAACCGGCGATACAATTAAAGGCACAATAAGGCCGCCCAAAGAAGGCGAAAAGTATTTTCCCTTGATTAAGGTGGAAGAAATTAATGGGCGCGACCCCTCGTTTATTCGCGACAGGGTGCCGTTTGATTATCTTACTCCTTTGTTCCCCGAAGAAAAATTCAATTTGCTGGGCAATACCTCAACAAGCAACCTTTCGGTGCGGGTTGTCGATATGTTCTCGCCTATCGGAAAAGGGCAACGCGGCTTGATTGTGGCTCAGCCAAAAACAGGTAAAACCATTCTTTTGCAGGATATTGCAAATGCCATTGCTGCCAATCACCCCGAGGTTTACCTTATGATACTGCTCATCGACGAACGCCCCGAAGAAGTTACCGATATGGCCCGAAATGTTAACGGAGAAGTAATTTCTTCTACATTCGATGAACCGGCTGAGCGCCATGTAAGAGTTTCTAATATTGTGCTTGAAAAAGCCAAACGCATGGTTGAATGTGGCCACGATGTGGTTATCCTGCTCGATTCTATAACTCGTTTGGCAAGGGCATACAACACTGTTGCCCCTGCATCGGGCAAAGTTCTTTCTGGCGGGGTCGATGCAAATGCCCTTCATAAACCAAAGAGGTTTTTTGGTGCCGCCCGTAATATCGAAAACGGGGGGTCGCTTACCATAATTGCCACAGCCCTTACCGAAACCGGCTCTAAAATGGACGAAGTAATTTTCGAAGAGTTTAAAGGTACTGGCAATATGGAACTACAACTCGACCGGAAACTATCGAACCGCAGGGTTTATCCGGCTGTCGATATTACTGCTTCAAGTACACGCCGCGAAGATCTGTTGCTCGATAAAGATACCCTTAGCCGTATATGGGTGCTCCGTAAATACCTTACTGACATGAACTCGGTTGAGGCTATGGAATTCCTTCGCGACCGGATGTTAAAAACAAAAACAAACGAAGAGTTTTTGCTAACAATGAACGGCGATTAAAATTTTCTTGGCGGGATTGTGTCCCGCCTTTTTATTTTTACTCTCACGGGTTCTTATTTGTAATAAAACTGAATAAGACCATAATCCTTAAAACTTTACATAAAATAGATATTTTATATTAATTTTGTGCTTTCTTTTTTTTAAAAGACATTATATAATACCTTAAATATAAGCGAATTAGTATGGCTAAAGACAAAAAATTTGTGACTTGTGACGGTAATTATGCGGCCTCGCATATTGCGTATATGTTTAGCGAAGTTGCTGCAATATACCCAATTACACCGTCATCGACAATGGCCGAATATATCGACGAGTGGTCGGCCGCAGGGAGAAAAAACATTTTTGGTGAAGTTGTAAAGGTATCCGAAATGCAATCGGAAGGCGGTGCTGCAGGGGCTGTTCATGGATCGCTCCAGGCCGGTGCGCTTACTTCAACCTTTACTGCCTCGCAGGGCTTGTTGCTTATGATCCCAAATATGTACAAGATATCGGGTGAACTGTTGCCCGGGGTTTTCCATGTATCGGCACGTGCCCTTGCGGCACAGGCGCTATCGATATTCGGCGATCACAGCGATGTTATGAGCACGCGCCATACCGGCTTTGCCATGTTGGCCACCGGAAGTGTCCAGGAAATTATGGATATCGCGGCTGTTGCACACCTTGCAGCCATCAAATCAAGGGTACCTTTCCTGCATTTCTTCGATGGCTTCAGGACCTCGCACGAGATTCAAAAAGTTGAGGCCCCTATTAATGAACAAATGGCTTCACTAATCGATTATAAGGCGCTTAAGGAATTCCGCGAACGTGCCCTTAACCCCGAACACCCGGTTACAAGAGGTACAGCCCAAAATCCCGATATATATTTCCAATCGCGCGAAGCAGCCAATAAGTTCTATACCGCCATTCCCGATTTGGTTGAGGAATACATGAAAGAAATTACCAAATTAACCGGCAGGGAATATCATCCGTTTACTTATTATGGTGCTGCTGATGCCGAAAATATTATTATTGCAATTGGTTCGGTAACCAGCACTATTAAAGAAACTGTCGATTACCTGGCTTCACAAGGCCAGAAAGTTGGTTTGATTTCGGTACACTTATACCGACCGTTCTCGGCCGATTATTTATTAAAGGTAATCCCTAAATCGGTAAAACGTATTTGTGTGCTCGATCGCACCAAAGAACCCGGAGCTAATGGCGAACCGCTTTACCTCGATGTATGCGAAGTGTTCTATGGTAAAAAAGATGCCCCGCAAATTATTGCCGGACGTTATGGGTTAAGTTCAAAAGATACAACTCCATCGCAAATTGTGTCGGTTTACGAAAACCTTGCACAGAAAGAACCTAAAAACCACTTTACAATTGGTATTGTTGACGATGTTACTTTACTGTCGCTGCCACTTAAAGAAGAAATAAGCATTTCGCCCAAAGGCACCTGGGAAGGCAAATTTTATGGAATTGGCGCCGATGGTACTGTTGGGGCAAATAAAAACTCAATTAAAATTATTGGCGACACCACCGATAAATACGCCCAGGCATATTTTGCCTACGATTCGAAAAAATCTGGTGGTGTTACTACTTCGCACCTCCGTTTCGGCGATAAGCCCATACTTTCGTCGTACCTGGTAAATACCCCCGACTTTGTGGCATGCCATGTTCCTTCTTATCTTGAAAAATACGATATGCTGCGCGGTATTAAAAAAGGTGGTACTTTCTTATTGAACAGCATTTGGGATGCAGAAGAAACAAAAAAACAGCTGCCAGATACGGTCAAAAAAATACTGGCAGAAAAACAAATAAACTTCTACATAATTAATGCCACTAAAATTGCAGCCTCTATTGGTTTGGGCAACCGCACAAATACAATAATGCAGGCAGCATTCTTTAAAATTGCCAACGTTATCCCTTACGAAGTCGCCCTTGAAGAAATGAAAAAGGCTATTAAAAAGTCGTTTTCGTTAAAAGGCGAAGAAATAGTGAGGATGAACAACCAGGCGGTTGAAAAAGGTGGCGAAGTTGAAAAAGTGGAAGTTCCGGCCGAATGGGCCAATCTTACTGTGGACAAAAAGTCCGGATCAAGAAAAAATGTCCCTGAATTTATCAGAGATGTTGTTGACCCTATAAATAACCTCATGGGCGACGATTTGCCTGTAAGTGCATTCCTGGGCCGCGAAGACGGCACTTTCCCTTCCGGAACCACAGCCTTTGAAAAGCGTGGTATTGCCGTAAATGTACCGGAATGGCTGGCCGATAATTGTATCCAGTGCAACCAGTGTGCCTATGTTTGCCCACATGCTTGTATCCGTCCGTTCCTGCTCGACGAAAAAGAAGCTGCAAATGCCCCGGCTGGTATTGTAATGCTCGACGCAAAAGGGAAAGACATTGAAGGCCTGAAATACAGGCTGCAACTTAGTCCGCTTGATTGTACCGGTTGTGGTGTATGTGTTGAGGTTTGCCCGTCGAAAGAAAAATCGCTGGTAATGAAGCCACTTGGCAGCCAAAAAGCCGAAGAAACCAACTGGGAGTACATTTCGAAAAATGTTACTTACAAAACCGATCGGATTGATGCAAAAGCATCGCTTAAAAACACACAATTTGCCCAACCTCTTTTTGAGTTCTCGGGCGCTTGTGCAGGTTGCGGCGAAACTGCCTATATAAAACTGATAACTCAACTTTATGGCGATCGGATGATGGTTGCCAATGCTACAGGTTGTAGCTCTATTTATGGCGGATCGGCACCTTCAACACCTTATTGCACAAATGCAAAAGGGCACGGGCCAGCATGGGCAAACTCTCTGTTCGAAGATAATGCCGAATATGGCATGGGCATGGCAATTGGTGTACGTAAGCTTCGCGACAGAATTGAGCTGCGCATGAAGCAAGCCATTGAAAGCAAAGTTGTAGCTGATGCCACTGCTGCTGCATTTAACGAATGGATAGCCTCAAGGGAAAATGCCGAAGCCTCGAAAGTTGCTTCTGCAAAAGTTGTTGAAGCACTTAAAGGCGAAAAGTCGGAGCTTGCAAAAGAAATCGGCAGCCTCGAACAATACCTTGTTAAAAAGTCGCAATGGGTGTTTGGTGGCGATGGTTGGGCCTACGATATCGGATATGGAGGTTTGGATCACGTGCTGGCTTCCGGCGAAGATATCAACGTGCTTGTAATGGATACCGAAGTGTATTCAAACACGGGCGGACAAGCTTCGAAATCGACACCAGTTGGTGCCGTTGCAAAATTTGCTGCTTCCGGGAAACGCATACGCAAAAAAGATTTGGGCGCAATGGCTATGACTTATGGCTATGTTTATGTTTCACAAGTTGCCATTGGGGCAAATATGAACCAATACCTCAAAGCCCTAAAAGAAGCTGAAGAATATCCGGGGCCATCGCTTATTATTGCTTACGCCCCTTGTATTAACCACGGTCTGCGTTCGGGAATGGGCAAGTCCGTAGAAGAAGAGAAGAAAGCCGTAGAAGCCGGATATTGGCAGTTGTACCGCTTTAACCCGCTTCTTGAGGCCGAAGGCAAAAACCCGTTCCAGCTTGATTCGAAAGAGCCCGATTGGTCGAAATTCCAGGATTTCCTTAAAGGCGAAGTTCGCTATACTTCTCTAATGAAGTCGTTCCCGGCTGAAGCTGCCGAACTTTTTGCTGTTGCCGAGAGCAATGCAAAATGGCGTTATGCCGGTTATAAACGTCAGTCGGAACTCGATTTTAGTAAATAAAATCTTTAATATCAGATAACAAAGGGCGGCATTTGCTGCCCTTTATTATTTTATGGTTTATAAAAACATAATTGGGCTTGTGTTTAATTATTATATCTTTGTAGTTTTTATGGGAAGAATTCTTGCAATAGATTATGGGCGCAAGCGCACAGGCCTTGCAGTTACCGACCCGATGCAAATGATTGCAACGGGTCTCGATACAATACCTTCCCATACGGTTATTGATTTCCTGAAAGCATATTTTGCGAAGGAACAGGTTGATGAAGTAGTTGTTGGCTATCCATTGCAAATGAACAATACCCCTTCGGAATCTGTTACTTTTGTAAATGCTTTTGCAAAATCGTTCGGGAAACACTTTCCCGACAGGGTTCTACAGTTTGCCGATGAGCGCTTTACTTCAAAAATGGCCTTCCAGGCTATGATTGATGGGGGACTTAAAAAATCGCGCAGGCAAGACAAAGAATTGGTCGATAAAATTAGTGCAACAATAATTTTGCAATCGTATTTAGAGTTAAAACAAAATAAACAATAATTATCTGTTATATGGTTTATCCGATTGTTATATATGGGTCGCCTATGTTACGTAAGGTTTCAGAAGAAATTACCCCCGAATATAAAGATTTGCACATTCTTATTTCAGACATGTTCGATACAATGGAAGTTTCTGATGGTGTCGGCCTTGCAGCCCCGCAGATCGGCAAATCGATTCGTATATTTGTTGTCGATGCAACACCTATGGCCGAAGACGATAGTTCGCTTGAAGGTTTCAGGAAAGTATTTATTAATCCGCAGATTATTGAAGAAAGCGGTTCAAAATGGGGCTATACCGAAGGATGCCTTAGCCTGCCAGAAATTAGGGAGGAAGTTGAAAGGCCTTCTGTTGTGAAAATTAAATACAACGATGAACACTTTAATACTTTTGAAGAGACTTACAATGGCATTAAGGCCCGTATAATCCAGCACGAATACGACCACCTTCAAGGGGTCTTGTTTACCGACAGGGTATCGCCAATAAGAAAGAAGCTTTTAAAAGGCAAACTGAACAATATTGCACGCGGAAAGGTAAAAGCTTCATATAAAACAAAAATTATTAAGTAGAACTGTGTTTTGGTTTATTGTCGGCTATTTTGTGTATTAACGCTAACTCTGCCCCGAATTTTAATGTCGCTAAAATAGAGATAACCCGGAGAGCAGGCTTGCGCATAAACCCGGATTATCTCATTGCCCTCGTACGTACTAACTTTTAATTAACTTATATGTTTGCAGGTTTCCGTGTTTATCGTACACCTGTAAAATATAAATGCTTTGCGGAAGGTTTAGTAAATCTATGCTGGAGTTGCCGGTATCCAATTCAACCTGGTAAATTTTTCTGCCATCGATGTTTAAAAGCACAATATCCAGTGCTTCTTTGCGGTTGTCGTTAAATTTTATGTTCAGGCCTTTAACGCTTGGGTTTGGTTTTACTGCCATATCGAGAATACTCATAGCAATCGGGTATTGGTGGTTGAACTATAAATAGGTGAAAAATTCTTAAATACAATATTAAAACCAAAATATACCCAGATCAAAAATATGTGATGACCTGCATAAACCGGTGATGAAATAAAACACGGCCGTGATATTCGGGGAAATGATTTTATACTAAAAGTCGAATGGAATTTGTTTCTTTAAATCGTCAATAAACGAACGGCTTATGGGAATGCTTTCTTTTCCGATTATAATATTGCTGTATTCAATAGCATCGATTTGTTCGATATTTATTGCATACGATTTATGTACCTGAATAAACCGCCCTGCCGGTAACTTTTGAAGAAAGTCTTTCAGGGTCGATCGGGTAAGAAACTTTTTGTCTTTGCAATATATCTCAACATAATTTCCTTCTGCCTTAATAAACATAAGTTCATCGAAGCGTATTTTAACCAGCAGGTAATCTTTTTTTATAAAAATACAGTCTTTAAGAACAAAGGAACCCGATTGCTGGTCGTGTTCAGAAGGTTTATCCTTTTTAATGGCATGATTTGAGAATGCTATTTCAATGGTAGTATATAAATCGTTAGTATTGAATGGTTTAACAAGGTACCCATCGGGGTTGACCTGTTTTGCCCTGTCAACTGTAGCCTTATCGGCGAGCGAGGTTAAAAATATTATAGGTATTTCGAAATGTTTTTTCAGGTAACCAGCTGTTTCAATGCCATCTTTATTTCCCGAAATCATTATGTCAACAAGGGCCAAATCGGGCGTTTCGGCAACAGCAAGTTCCTGTGCTTCATTAAAACTTGATGCCGTGCCGGTTACACGGTACCCAAGTTCTTCCAATTGCAGTTTTATATCTTCGGCTATTAAAAGTTCGTCTTCAATTACCAGTATTTTAATAATTCCTGTTTCGTTCATTTTATTGTTTTTTTTGTGGCTTAAGGTTTTCAGAAACTAAAATGGTAAACCCTGTGCCCTTTTCGGTATCGATAAGCAGTTCGCCTTTGAGTTGCCTGACAAGTATGTTCACCATGTTCAAACCCAATGTTTTGTTGTTTTTTTGCAACCGGTAATTCTCCGGCAGGCCAATGCCATTGTCTTTTATGGTTAGTTTAAATTTGTTGCCGTTTGGTTTTTCAAGTTTTATATCGATAAAGCCTTCGTTTCTGTGAATAAAGGCATACTTATGGGCATTGGTAAGCAATTCGTTAATAATAAGGCCAAGGGGTATGGCTGTGTCAATGTCCATGTTTACCGGAACAATGTCGAGCCGGGTTTTTATTCCTTCGTGGTTAAACGACGATGACACCGAAGAAACCAACTGCTCGATATAATCTCTTATAGCAATGGTTGAAAACCTGTCGTTCTGGTATAACATTTGGTGTATAAGCGCCATCGATTTTACCCTTCCCTGGCTTTCGTTAACGGCGTCTTTTATTTTCTGATCGGATAAATAACTGCCCTGAAGGCTCAGCATGCTCGAGATTATTTGCAGGTTGTTTTTTACCCTGTGGTGAATTTCTTTGAGCAATATTTCTTTTTCCTGGTTAGCTTTTTGCTTTTGCCTGTAACCATAGTAAATAAAAATAAGCAGTGTTAAGGCCATTGCAAGGCCACCGGTTATAAAATTACGGGTAAGCTTATTTTGCCTGATACGCAATTCGTACGATAATTTTTCCTGTTCTTGTATATGCCTGAGTTGTTGTTCGCGGTCTTCGAATTCGTTTTCCAACTCAATTTGTGTTATTTGTCTTATTTTGTCGCGGCTAAAAAGCTCGTCGCTGGCAGTTTTAAAAATTCTGTAATGTTCGTAAGCCTTTTTAAAATTGTTTTTTTTGTAATAAATATCGCTTAATAGTTTCGATGCCTCAGATATTATTTCAATGTTTTCGGTTTTTGAATTATTGCCTGAACTGAGCAACAGATATTTTTCTGCCTGGCCATAACTGCCTTGTTTATAGTAGGCTTTGCCAATTCCGAGGTACGACCATTGTAAATAGGTGAGGTTTTTATTATCTGCTTGAACCCGGGCGCTTTCTTTAAAAAAGTGCAATGCAGAATCGTGTTGTCCCTGGTAATAATAAACATCGGCAATACTGAACAATATTTCGCCCAATGCATGCAAATCCATTCTAAACTCCGGGTTGTTATATGCCTGAAAGAGGTAATGTTTGGCTGAATCGAACTGCTGTGTTTTACTATATACTTTGCCCAATAATTCGTACGACATTGCTTTGAAATACAATGAAAGGTTTTTGTTTGGAATTGAAGCGGCAATTTTTAACGATTCCGATTGGGTGTATAGAACCTTACTGTAATTGTTCAGGAACATATCGAGCAGCGATGCGTAATAGAATAGCCTGCATACTTCAACCGGCATGTGCATGTAGTTTTTATAACTGAGCATGTTTTTGTTTATAATGGCGGCGGCTTCGCTGTGCCTGTTGCCCAGCAGGTTAAGATAGGCAAGGAAGTTCTCGGTTTTCCAGCAGAGTCCGGTTAATGAGTCGTTGTTGCAATGTTGCAGGGCTGAAGAGCAATCCTCAATGGCGCTTTTTAAAAGGCCCTGGCTTTTGTGCAGCCTTGCCATATTTAAGAGCGATTGTATTTGTTGTCCTGGTTGGTTAAGGTTTTTGGCAATTTCAATGCTTTTCCCGATTAAAACCCTTCCGCTGTCGTAATGGGCTTCAAAGGCCAGGCAAAGGCCAAGCCAGCTATAAATGTCCTGCAAAGTGAGCGAATCGTTTGTTTCGATATAATAGCCAAGGCATTTGTAATATGCCTCAATGGCTTGTTTGTTGTGGTTGGCAATACGCAGGTTTGAAGCAAAAATATAGTCGGAGCGGGCAATGCCTTTATGGTAGTTTATTGATAAACTAAGGTTTTTGGCTTCAAGGGCGATGTTTTGCGATACTTCTGGGGCAATGTTAATAATGCTTTCTGCCTGCCTGAGCATGCTGTTTATCGAAGCGGTATCGGCAGAGGCAAATAAGGGCGCTTTGCCTGTCAGGGCAATAATTATTATGCAGGGAACAATAATTCCATGCAAAAAAACTTTTTTTTCAATACGCATGAGGGCAGTTGCGTTTTGAGTTGGTTAAGCAAAATCAACCCAAAGTTATTAAATAAACAGAATTTTAGCTATAATGCAATTTACTGCTATGTTAAACTCACAATATCAGCGTATAAGGCTGAATGTGCCTTTCTTTTCAAGGGTGCGGTTGTCCCAGGTTTCAGCTTTTATGTAATAGGCGTACGAATCAATTGGTTGGGGCTTTCCTTTATAAGTGCCATCCCAACCGCTGTCGATATCGTTTCCGGAATAAACTTCGGTGCCCCAACGGTTATATATTCTAAATTCTATTAGCGATTTAATTCCCCAGCCATCAACTTTTATCTCATCGTTAATTTCGTCGTTATTAGGGGTAAATGCTTCTGGCAGCCCGAGGGTAAATTCTTCCCTTATGGTAATTGTAGCAGAGTAAGTAGTGTCGAAACAATTTTTCTTATCGCTTACGGTTAGCGTGTAGGCAGTAGTTTCCAGCGGGCGGGCAATAAGGCTAACCGAATCGGCTCCCTGCAAAACCTGGTAATCGGGCTCCCATCGATAATTAAAGTTGTTGTTTGCTGTTGCATTTATAATTACGATATCGCCAATAATAATAGTATCGTCGGTTGGGGCAAGCATAATATCCCATACAGGGCGTTCCTCTACCTCAACATGTATATAGCCGGTGCTGGAACAGCCGGTTGCTTTATTGAAAACGGTTGCCTGGTAATCGACTGAATATGCCGGCGAAGCAAGGGGGGTATAAGAGTGCGGATCGTCAAGGAAACTTGACGGATACCATGCAATGCTGTCGCCGCCTGATGCAGACAGGGTATTCGAGCCACCCTGGCATACAAACCATCCTTCGCCAAGTTGAATGTCGGGGTTGTCGTAAATGGTTATAGGTGTTTTTAATGTATCGGTACATCCAAAGTTATTTCTTACTGCAAGGGTAACAATATATTCGCCGGTATTAAAAGTGTCCCTGGCCATTTCCTGGGTGCTTGACCTTCCGTTCCCAAAATCCCAGAAATTCTGGTCGTTTCCAATCGATTCGTTTTGGAAGTAAATATACCTCTTGTCGCAAAAAGCAGTGCCTTCGGCAAAACCAAAACCGGCTACAACCTGAAAAACCCTAACCGTATCAATATAGGTGCAGCTTGTGCCCAACCCCCAAACTTTGAGTTTAGGCAATATTGGGTAGCCATGCTGGCTGTAACTGAATGTTGCTTCGTTTCCGCTGTTTAGGGTGTCGCCAGCCCCTGAAACCCATTGTAAAGAAGTAATATCGGTTGAGTTGTTAATGGTGAGGGTAATGTTGTCGTTGACACATGCTTCGTGTTTCGACAGTGAAAAACCTGTAACCGGGCCTGCAATTGTTATAGGGTTTACCGTGCTGGCAGTGCAGTTTTTGTTATAGGTTGTGTAGGTTACTTCATAGTTTCCATTGGTTTTATACTGGTGGTGCAGGGTATAAGGGTAAAAATCTTTGCTTGTGCGCCCATCGCCAAAGTCCCAAAATACACTGTCGGGTTGTTGTGGCCCGTGGGTAAAATAAACCACTTCGTTTGCACAAGCTTCGTTAATTGTCATTCCGTCAAGGCTTTTTCTTATCATTAGGTTGGCGCTAATTGTTTGATGAACAGTTATTGCCAGGGAATAAAAGGCCGATGTGCCGTTTTTTGTGTCGTTTACGGTTAACACAACTGTATAATTGTCGGGATTGTGGTAGGTAACCGACGGGTTTGTTTGTGTAGATGTAGTTGGCGAACCTGCCCCGAATGACCAAAAGTAATTTATAGAATCGCCCGAGGTGCTCTCGTTTGTAAAATTAACGGTTAAAGGGGTACAACCTTCGGAAATACTGGCAGAAAATTTAGCAACAGGTTGTGCCCATATATTTGTATTGCCCCAAAAAAACAGGGCAGCAAAAAGGAATAGAACTTGTTTTTTTGCGCAGGTATAAATTCTTTTCATGACCATAAGGTTGTTTGTGGGTTTATAAGCCTTACCGGGCCTTTTTTCCTACCAGGTAAATTATTAAATAATCCTTCTAAAATTATTATTTTAAATCGGTTCCCGAAAAAAAATTATTCACTATAACAATAATTGTCAATAACAAAGTTTCGAAATACCATAAATAATGTTTATTTTTTGGTGAGTTTTACAGCAAAAGAGTATGACAAAAAACTACCCTATACAGGTTAACCCCTTTTATTCACTGGTTGCGCTGTTATTTTTTTGCTCTTTCAATGTTTTTTTTAACCCGATGTTAAAGGGGCAGGATATACATTTTACACAGTTCGATTTTGCCCCCTTGTTAATTAACGCATCGAATACAGGCAATTTTAATGGCGACATGCGCATATCCGGGAACTTCCGCAACCAACAGGGGGCATTGGCAAATCCATACCGTACAGCCCTTATAAGTTTCGATCGGCAGGTGTTTTTGCTGAACCAAAAACTTGGCATTGGCGCATATTTTGTAAACGACGAGTCGGGGGCCGGAAAACTTACCTTTAATAAACTTTATGCTTCATTGGCATACAATACAACGGTGAATAACAACGGGTTCGGAATTGGCCTGCAGGTTGGTTACGTAACCGGGGGCTATACCGATTGGGGCAACTTTAACAGGTCAACCGGAAATTTCGATGCCCCGAGCGGTGAAAACATGTTGTCTTTAAAAACCGGTTATGCCGATATTAATGCCGGCATTTATTTTAAGAGGAGCATAAAAAAGATTGAGCCGGAGCTGGGGTTTTCATTATTACACCTAAACAAACCACCGAAAACATTTATTGATGACAAGGGCACAAAAGAAGACATGCGTTTAATTAGTTATGCCCTGGTTAAAACCAATATTACCGATAAAATTTATTTTACCCCCAAATTTTTCTTTTCAGCAAAAAGCAGTTTGAACGAGCTAATTGCCGGGGCAGAAGCTGGCTATAAACTTATCGGGGTAAAGTCAACCGTAAAAAAACTATTTGGAGGTGCCTATATCAGAAACGGGCAATCTGGCATGGGCTCAATTATGGTCCAGGCAGGGGCTACTGTTTCACGTATCGATATTGCTCTCAGCTACGATATGTATATGTCGGGCATTAACGACACAGGAGCCCGTAACGCTTTCGAAATATCGTTTGTCTATAAAAGCATTAGCACATTGTTAAACAGTTATTCCATTCCCTGTGAAAGGTATTAAATATATTGCAGTGGCCATTATGGCTATATCCCTGGCCCTAAACCTTAGGGGGCAAATAGCGGATATTGATAACCTGACACCCCGTCAGTTGAAAAAGTTTGCCGTGAATGCCGAAAGGGCCGGCGATGTGTTTACTGCTATTTTTTTCTACGAGAAATATCGCGAATACTTTGCCCATAACAATAAAGTAAATTATCAACTGGCAAATTTGCACCTGCATGTCAGAAATTATCACGATGCCCTAAAACTATACGAAGAAGTGCTTAAAGGGGGCGATGATAAATATCCGATGGCCCGTTTTTATTATGCCCAAATGTTGAAATCGACAGGTAATTATGATGAAGCCATTGTTGAGTTTAACAAATTCAGGAAAAATTACAAGGAAGAAAAAGACTCGCGCGACTTGAGCCGTATTATACGAAACGAAATTGAAGGTTGCGATTCGGCAAAAAAAATTATTTCTAACCCGTTGAATATTAATATTGGTTACATGAACGAGTCGGTGAACAGCCCGCATATCGAACTCTCGCCAATACCTCTCGATGCCAATACTTTTATTTATGGTTCGTTGAGGGTCGATTCACTGGTATATTTTACAAGCGAAAATATAGATACCGAAATTCCTGTACGCCAGTTTTATGTGGCCCGCAAACAGGGAATGGACTGGATGGGCGGTGAGCTTATGGGGGCACCCATAAACTTGCCGGGAGTGGAAACCGGCAACGGGGTGCTATCACGCGATGGTAAACGTTTTTATTTTTCCCGCTCGGTAAAAAACTGGCAGGGAAAAGTTATAAGCAGTATTTATCGTTCAACTAAAATCGAGGGCGTGTGGTCGGAACCGGAAAAGCTGCCCCAGGTTATTAACGATCCGAATTATACAACTACTCAGCCGGCATTAGGACGGACTGCCCAAAGCGATCGTGAAATTGTGTTTTTTGTTTCCGACAGGCCCGGGGGCAGGGGAGGCCTTGATATATGGTATTCTGTTTGGAACAGCGACAAGGATGCTTACAGCAAGCCACGCAACCTGGGAAGCAAAATTAATACCTTTGGCGATGAAATTACACCTTACTACGATATCCCCACCCGTACTTTGTATTTTAGTTCAACCGGGTTGCCCGGCATTGGCGGCTTTGATGTATTTAGTGCTTTTGGTGAAAGAAAAGACTGGACACGTATTAAAAATATCGGGTATCCTGTAAATTCAAGTTTCGACGACCTTTATTTTACTGTGAGCCGTGAAGGTGGCGATGGTTTTTTTGTGTCGAACAGGCCTGACTCCCTTAACCCTGCAACCTGCTGCGACGATATTTTTTATTATAGTTGGAACGATTATGTCCGTATTACGGTAACCGGCATTATTTATCCGTTTGAGAAGGACCGTTTTGGGCGTAAAAGAGACTTGTCGGGCTTCGATTTTATGAACCCCGATGCATCTGTTGAGCCCATGAAGAACGCTATAATTGCCCTATATATGCTCGACAAGGAGCTCAACGATTATGTGTTTATGGACAGATACGTTACATCGGAAAACGGACGTTTTTATTTTAACCTTCAACCTAATGAAGAATATGAATTTAGAATGGAAGGTTTCCAGTATTTCGATGAGAAAAACTTCATGTCAACGCAGTTTTTTAATTTTTCCGATACCATTGAAATGCCGCCGATATGGATTAATGTGCTTACCGATAAGCCTATTGTGTTGGAAAATGTATATTACGATTTTAACAGTGCCGATTTATCGCAAAAGGCAAAAAGTGTGCTCGACACAACCCTTCTGGTTTTGTTGAAAGAGGCCCCCGAATTTATAATTGAAATTGGTTCGCATACCGACAGCATCGGCGAGGCAAAGTATAACCTTGAATTGTCGCAGCAAAGGGCCGAAAATGTTGTTCAGTACCTGATAAGCAAAGGAATACCTACACAGCGCCTTGTGGCAAAAGGTTATGGTGCAACAAAACCTGTAGCCCCCAACTTTATGGCCGATGGTTCTGATAACCCTGTTGGCAGGGAGAAAAACCGCAGGACCGAGTTTAGGATTGTAGGAACACTTGGCGGCAGCGACGATGAAGAAGAGTTTATTTACGACTGATACTGTGCCGGGTAATTGGGGCAATGTAGCTTTACTGCTGTATTATGCCCTGCTAGATTAAGTTTATTTTCGTTTCTTTGAAGTGCGCTGTACCCCGGTCGATTTTACATGGGCCCAGTTGTCGCCCCGCCTTATGCGGTTTAGCTGGGTATGTGTAATGCCAAACTCTTTGGCAATTTTATAAAGTGGCACTTTCCCTCTTTTTAGTTTCTTTTTAAGGCGTATAACTTCGGTTTCGGTGAGCTTGGAGTTTGTAATTTCACCTTTTCGCCTTTCAATTGCAGCAGCAGTGCGCGGGCTTTTGCGGCTGTGGGCAAACATTTCGGGACGGGTTGCCCAAATTAGGTTTTTATAATAATTGTTCGATTTATTATAGTCGATATGTATTACATTGTCCCTTTCAACAGATATTCCATCGACAACTGCAGGAACAGGTGGGGCGAGGAACAAGTCGGCAACAAGCCTGTGCAGGCTTTTTGATATACGTTTTTTCTTTATAATATCAACTTCGGTTCGAATGGAAAAGTATGCATAACCGTTAACGTTTGATGGTTTTTGTATTTCCCATTTGTTTTTTTTGTGTTTCCACATTTTTATCCTTCCGTAATTCGATACTTCGTATTTATCGGATAAACTAATCCCCTCAAAGTATAAGGGTTTCCATTGTTCGTCCCAGAATGTTTTGTCCGTCATGTCTCTCTTAAATAATAAGTAGGAAATTTATTTTCACTAGGCCATAAAAATAATGCTTTCTGCCTGTAATTATGGGGTACAGAAAAAAAATAATCAAACTTTTTGATTTATAGCATATTTTCGGTGCTAAAAATGGGGAAAAACCGGGTAACGGGCTTATGGTTTTCGATATATATTTTTCCTACATTTTTTTTCTAAGGATATCGAACAAGATTATTCCACAGGCAACACTTACGTTAAGGGAGGCTATCTGCCCGGCCATGGGGATTTTTATTAAGGTGTCGGCTTCCCTTAAAACTGCTTCCGACAGTCCGGTATCTTCGGCTCCCATGACCAATGCAACCGGGCCGTCGAAACTGGTGTCGAAAACCGATGCCTGGGCCTTTTCGGTTGCGCCAACAACAGATATTCCTGAGTCTTTTAAAAACTGAACTGTTTTATCGATATTATCAACCCTGCAAACCGGAATGCGGTTTAATGCACCGGAAGAGGTTTTAATGGCATCGGTATTTACCATGGCAGCTTTTTTAGAGCCAATTACTATGGCATCGACCCCTGCAGCCTCGGCACTTCGGGCAATGGCCCCGAAGTTGCGTATGTCGGTTATGCCATCGAGCACAAGCAGAAAAGGTTCTTTCCCCGATTCGTACAATGTGGGAAGTACCTGCGAGATATCGTGGTATGGTATTGCCGATATCAGGGCTATAACCCCCTGGTGGTTTGCTTGTGTAAACCCGTTTAGCTTTTCAACCGGTACATACTGAAATGGTATGCTGTTTTGTCTTACCAGCGAAAAACATTCCTGAAAAAGCTCGCCTTTAAGGCCGCTTTTAAAAAATACCTTTATAAAATTCTGACCTGAATTTATGGCTTCCATCACTGGGTGAAGGCCAATAACCATTTCTTTTGCCGGGAGTTTTTTCACTGTTTTATGAGGTGTTTGTTTTATAAAAAGCTATTTCTGTAAAAATATTTTTCCGTGTGTCCAGCCATAAACTGCTTCGCGCCAGTGCCACGACTGGCTTTCGGCGCGTTCTAGTATATATTGGTTCAAATGGTACTTGTTTGGTTTATAATTGAATTTAAACGATATTTCGTTATTGTTACGATAGTAGTTCCAAATTTCGGCGTTGGCGGTTTTTCTTAGGTTATGGGGCGGACCGTAAACTATGTAAACCATTCCCCTGTCGGTTTTCCAACCTGGCCTTGTGTTAGTGAAATAATAGTTAGCAAAATAAACACGGTTGTAATAAATCCTGATCATTTCTTTGCCCCTTCCTGTGCTGCCGGAAGTATTTATCCAAAAGTTGTCGGCAGCAAGTTTTTTGTTGCTGCTTTCGATAAGCTTGTTGTATTCTGCTGTAGTAGTAATGTATGCCAATGGATGTAAAAGGTCGTCGGGGGTATCAACCTTTGGAAAGTTGTCGCCAAACCGGGCAACAGCTACCCCTTCTTGCGAGGCGGTATCGAACTGTATAAAGTATAAACCTTCGTGAGCCAGGGTGAGTGCTTGTTCGGGCGAATAATTAATAATGTAAAGCGAGTCGGGCCTTGAATATACAAACTCATCGGAGCCGGCTGCATAAGTAGGTTTTGGCAAAGGGGTATTGTTTAGGTAATACGAAATGAAAAGCTTATCGGAAGAAGGAGTGTTGTGTAACAGCCTGAAAGCGCCATTGCCAATGAGAACATTGTTAAAAAAGGGTTTTCCGTCGAGGCCGGTGAGGTTAAAAAATTGCTGGCCAAATTCCGGGTGCTTTTCTATTTCGAGAAACGATACAGAAGTTGTTTTTCTCTGGTTATCTTTTAATACCAGTTTCAACCTGTAAGAATTGCCTGTTTCGGCCTTCATTGGTATTTGAAACAAGTAAGAGTTCCCCGGGGTGCTTTTGTAAATATCGTACGAGTAAGTTCCGCTATCGGCAATATTTGACGAATCGGCAAAGTACAGCATATAGTTTAATGAAATTTTGCTGCGCAAAGCGCCATTTTCGCCTGTTGGCTGAAATAAAAGCTCGCTGGTGAATACCTTTCCGTATAGAAGTGAAATATCGGAGGCGTTGTGGAATACTTTATACGAAGGGTGCAGGTTGCCCGATGCAGGGTTGTATATGGCCGACAGGTTGTATTTATTACCTGAGGTTGATTTTTCGGTGTTTTTGCAGGATATGGCGAGCACCGTAAAAAAAACTACACTGGCAATGGCAGTGGCCTTAATGAATGCCAAGATATGTGGTTTTACTTTCATGGTATATTTTGCCAAGTCCAAAATTAATAAATTGCATGGTTCACGTAATACTATCAGCCTCTTTCTGCTTTTGTTTTTTCAAGTTTGTCGTTTTCTTCTTCCCATTCTGCCATTAAAGTGTTTAACCTGTTTTTGTTTTTTTCGTATTCTTCAAAAATATCTGTGCCGGTATTTTCGCCGGCTAAAATGTTTTCGATTTCTCTCTGTCTGTTTTCGATGGATGCAATCTCTTGCTCAATAGTTTCGACCTGTCTTTGTATTTTTCTTAATTTTTTGTCGAACTCTTTTTTATCGAGGTAGTTTGTTTTGGCACTGCTCTCGTTTTCCGTTGAGGCCATCGGCTTAGATGCCATGTTTTTAAGGTTTAACTGGTTGAGTGTTTCCAGGTTTTTCTTTTCAAGGAATTCATAAATCGAACATCGGTGCTCCCTGGTTTTTTTGTTCCGGAACTCGTATATTTTACTGGTTAGCCCGTTTAAAAAATCCCTGTCGTGCGAAACGAGTATCAGTGTGCCATCGTAGGCAAGAAGTGCTTGTTTAAGAATGTCTTTCGAACGCATGTCGAGGTGGTTGGTAGGTTCATCGAGTACCAGAAGGTTGTAGGGTTCCAGTAATAGTTTGGCCATCGAAAGCCTCGATTTTTCACCTCCCGAAAGCACTTTTACCTTTTTATCGACATCGTCGCCACGAAAAAGAAAAGCGGCAAGAATATCGCGTATTTTCATGCGAACATCGCCAACTGCCACCCTGTCGATAGTTTCCAGAACGGTAATTGACTCATTGAGCAGCTCGTCCTGGTTTTGCGCAAAATACCCGATATTTACATTGTAACCTGGTTTAATTGTGCCTTCAGCTTCGAGCTCGCCAATAATAATTTTAGATAAAGTTGTTTTGCCTTCGCCGTTGCGCCCCACAAAAGCTATTTTTTCGCCGCGTTCGATAACAATGTCAATATCGCCGAGCACAGTGTGGTTGCCATATTTTTTAGTAAGGTTGCGGGCTTCAAAAACAACAGTGCCCGAACGTGGTGCCGGCGGGAACTTTATGTTTATAGCCGTTACATCTTCTTCTTCGACTTCTATAATATCGAGTTTTTCAAGCTGTTTTATGCGCGATTGTACCTGTACTGCTTTGGTGGCCTTATAGCGGAACCTTTCTATAAATTCTTTAGTGTCTTCAATTTGTTTTTGCTGGTTGTTGTAAGCAGCCATTAATTGTTCCTGCCGTTCTTTGCGCAATTCGGTATATTTCGAGTAAGGGGCTTTATAGTCGTGCAGCTTGCCCAGGCTGATTTCCACAGTGCGACGGGTTATCTTATCGAGAAAAGCCCTGTCGTGCGAAATAAGTATTACCGCCCCCCTGTAACCGGAAAGAAAGTTTTCGAGCCATTGTATTGATTCAATATCGAGGTGGTTTGTTGGTTCGTCGAGCAGGAAAACATCGGGCGAACGGAGCAATATTTTGGCCAGTTCGATACGCATACGCCAGCCACCACTGAATTCTTTTGTAGGCCTCGAAAAGTCGGTGCGTTCAAAACCCAATCCCTTAAGGGTTTGCTCGGCAAGAGCCTGTGAGTTGCCTGAGCCCATGAGGGCCATTCTGTCGTTTTTTTCGGCCAATATCTCAACCAGTTCCATATAACTATCGCTCTCGTAATCGGTACGGGTTAGCAGTTGGTTGTTCAGGTGTTCGATTTCTTTTTCCAGGGTGTTTATTTCGCTGAAGGCCGTCATGGTTTCTTCTAAAACAGTAAATCTGTCGGCGCAGGCAAGTTGCTGGGGAAGATAGCCCAGCGATATGTCGGCAGGTATAACAACATTGCCCTCGTTGGGTTTTTGTTCACCGGTTATTATTTTTAGCAATGTCGATTTTCCGGCACCGTTTTTACCAACCAGCCCAATACGATCGTTAGAGCCAACCATTAAAGTAATGCTGTCGAAAAGCTTTCTTCCGCCAAAATGCAACGATATATTTTCTACTGATATCATGAAATGAATTTTCCAAAGCGCAAAAGTAACTATTTTAAAATGTAAATCACTTCTTGGCTATATTTGCAAACAAAAAGAAAACAAGTGGGAAGAAGAAAACTGCCTCTGATAGAGAATCTTGAAATTACCGATGTGGCTGCCGAAGGAAAGTCGATCGGACGGTACAACGATATGGTTGTGTTTGTGCCCTGGCTTATACCGGGCGATATTGCCGATATTCAGGTAATACGGAAACGCAGAAAATTTATGGAGGGGTACCCGGTAAACATAATAAAATATTCTCCCTATAGGGTGGCACCGTTTTGCGAACATTTTACCGTTTGTGGCGGATGCAAATGGCAACACCTTCCATACGGGAAACAACTTGAATACAAACAAAAACAGGTTGCCGATAACCTTGCGCGTATTGGAAAAATTCATTCGGTTCCGGTTCGCCCGATAAAACCATCGGCAAAACAACAATATTACCGCAACAAGCTGGAATATACCTTTTCGGCCATGCGCTGGCTTACCAGCAAAGAAATAGAAAACAATGGGGAAATTAGCGAAAGGGGTGCGCTGGGGTTTCATATTCCGGGAAAGTTCGACAAGGTGCTCGATATAAACCATTGTTATCTTCAGAATGAGTTTTCGGATATACTCAGGCTTGCTGTTAAGAAATTTGCACTCGACGAAGGGTTTTCCTTTTTCAACCACCGCAACAAAACCGGCTTTTTGCGCAACCTAATTGTACGGAACACATCGCTGGGCGAATGGATGGTGATAGTTGTCTTTGGCGAAGACAAGCCCGAAGATATCGAACCGTTAATGTTTTATATACGCGACAATTTTCCGGAAATTACCTCGCTGATGTATATCGTTAACACTAAGGTGAACGATACTATTGGCGATTTAGATGTAAAACTTTTTGCAGGGCGCGACCATATTTTTGAGCAGATGGAAGATTTGAAGTTTAAAATAGGGCCAAAATCGTTCTTTCAGACCAATTCGGAACAAGCCCTGGAACTATACAGGGTTGCCAGGGATTTTGCCGGATTAACCGGCAGCGAAACAGTTTACGATTTGTACACCGGCACCGGCACTATTGCCAACTTTGTGGCCGGTTTTTGTAAAAATGTTGTGGGAATCGAATATGTTGAAGATGCCATTAACGATGCAAAAATTAACTCGCAGATAAACGGGGTTGACAATACGATTTTTTATGCCGGCGATATGGTAAATGTGCTTACTCCCGAATTTATTTCGAAAAATGGCCGTCCCGATGTAATTATTACCGATCCGCCACGGGCAGGCATGCACCCCGATGTAGTTAAAACCCTGCTCGATGCTTCACCCCAGCGTATTGTATATGTGAGCTGTAACCCTGCCACACAGGCACGCGACCTGGAAATGTTGTCGGAAAAATACACTGTAACGGCCATTCAGCCGGTCGATATGTTCCCGCATACCCATCATGTAGAGAATGTTGTAAGGCTTGAGCTGAAATAAAAACGCAGGCTTTGCCTGCGTCTTTATTATATTGTCTGTGTTATTTTTTGCAAATTACAATACCGGGAATTTTTTAATTACCTCGTCCGATTTTAGCAGCAAATCGATGTATTGGGCACGTTTATACACAAACGGGTCGTTTATGTTTTTGTTGGATAGCTTGCCCCTGAAGGCTGCCAGGTTGTTATACCCCTTTTTGTCCATCCACGAAGTAATATCAGACAGAATGGTGGGGATATAGTCGATTTTATTCTTGTATATTGTGCTAACAACCTGCACGCAGTCGGCACCGGCAAGTATCATTTTTAAAACATCGGCGCCTGTGTATATACCGGTATTGCTGCAAATACTGGTTTTTAAGTTACCGAAAAGCAGGCCTGCAAACCTGAGTGCCAGCCTGTTGTCGCTTGGGTTGCTCAGGTCGTATGGTGCAAAATGTTGCTCTTTGTCTATATCTATCTCGGGCTGGAACATCCGGTTAAACAACACAAAGCCATCGGCACCGGCATTTTTCATACTGGCAATTACATGCAGGGGATTGGCATAAAACGGGCTCAATTTAACACTTACAGGTATTTTAATAGCCTGTTTTATGGCGCGAAGTATGTCAACCTGTTCTTTTATTACCTGGTGCCCTTCAAAGTCGAAGTTTTTAGGCACATAAAAGAAATTAATCTCAAGTGCATCAATACCGGTTTTTTCAAGCTGTTTGGCGTAATCGACCCACGAGTCTTTTAAAATGGCATTTAAGCTGGCAATTACGGGTATTTTAACACTTTGTTTAACCCGCGAAACATTAAAAAGGTGTTCTTCGGGACCGGCATGCTGAATGTTTGGAAAAAGGTTTACCATTTCGGCATTCCTGTCGGCATATTCCTCAAGTTCGTCGTCGAGCTGGGCCCTTTCGAGCTGTATCTGCTCTTCAAACAACGATTTATATACGATTGCGGCTATGCCTTTTTCTTCGGCCTTTTTAATGGTGTCGATATTGGTAACCAGGTTGCACGCACCTAAAATTAAGGGGTTCTTTAATTCTATTCCAAGATAGTTTGTTCTTAAGTCTGCCATGTTTTTATCGTTTAGGATTTTCTGAAATAAGTTACTTTTTTTTTTGTTTCGGAACTAATATTTTTTGATATATTGGTTTAAATTATTTTTGGAATATGAACATTTACACAGGCTTACGAAAAATACCTTTTGTGCGCCTTTTATTGTTTTTTATTCCGGGTATTGTTACGGCTTACTGGCTTGGCCCTTTTGATGCCGGTTATACATATAAACTAACCTGGGCCGTTTTTGTTCTTGTTGTTTTGTTCTTATTTTTAGTTTTTTTTAAAAAAACCGAAAAGTTTACGGGGTTTTTGATTGCCCTGTTGCTTTTTAGCATTGCTTTTGTTTATACCGCGAGTGTTCAGCCTTCCAAAGAAATATTTTACGGGAAAAACTTTTACCAGGCAGTTATTTACAATTCGCCCCAGCCGAAAGAAAAAAACCTTTTACTGCCTGTAGTGTTGCATTTGCCTGCAGCTAAAGGAAAATTCTGCCAGTATAAGGCAAACCTATATGTTAAGTATGACGAAAATGTACCAAAAAACTTTTCGGTTGGCGATAAAATTCTGGTCAAGGGCGCCCCGGAACGAATTAAAAATTGTGGAAACCCCAACGAATTCAATTATAAACTGTACATGGCATCGAAAGGGGTGTTTTACCAATTATGGGCCAATAAAGATGATATAAGTATTATAACAGCCGGAAATAAAGCCTTTAGTATCAATAAGCTCGTATTTGTGCTGAGGGAAAAAATCAGGGAACAACTTGGAAGTTTTATTGGAGATAGCGAATCGTTGGCTTTAATAACGGCCGTAAGCATAGGCGACAGGAATTTAATTACCGGCGATATGCGCGATTCGTATGCGCGGGCTGGTGTTATGCACATTCTGGCTGTTTCGGGCTTGCATATAGGCATTTTATTTATGTTCCTGAATTTTTTACTTATGCCGATGGAACGGTTTTCACACGGACGAACAATTAAGGTTGTTTTTATCGTGCTTGTAATATGGTTTTATGCCCTGCTCTCCGGAATGTCGGCATCGGTTAACAGGGCTGCAATAATGTTTTCCCTTATTTCGCTTGGACAGTTGTTCAGGCGCCATATTTCGTATTTTAATATTCTGGCGGCTTCGGCATTGTTTATGCTGGCTTTTAATCCACTGCAACTATATGATGCAGGCTTTCAATTATCGTATCTGGCTGTTGGGGGCATTGTGTTTTATCAGCCAAAATTTAACCGGCTGTTTTCTTTTTCCAACAAAATTGCAGCCTACTTCTATCAGTTGCTTTGTGTCAGCCTTGCCGCGCAGCTTACAACCCTGCCCCTGGTAATCTATTATTTTAACCAGTTTCCGGTTTATTTCTGGCTGGCTAACTTATTTGTAATTCCCATAATGTTTGTTTTGTTGGTATTCATTGTAATTTTCTTTGTGTTTTCGTTTTCACCTTTGTTAAGCATTGTTATGGGTAAACTTTGTTCTGTGGCAGCATTTATGCTGAATACAAGTGTTGGGTTTACCGAAAGCCTTCCGTTTTCTGTTTTAAGCAACCTTTATCTTACACGGGCAGGTGTATTTGTTTTATATATATTGTTAATTGCGGCAACATTGTGGTTTACCGGGAAAAAGTACGCCTATTTGAAAACAAGCCTGTTGCTTGTAAATGTGTTTTTAGTACTGTGCATTCTCGATGTTTATACTTTAAAACAAAAACAATGTGTAACAATTTATAATACTTCCGGTTGCTCCACATTGGGCATTTATTCAGGCAGGCAGGCCTATTTGTTTTCTACTGCCTGCACGAAAACCGATAAGGAAAAGGCTCTTTTGTCGTGTTCGGGACACCTTGGTAGAATAAGAAACACCAAAGAAATTAAGCTGCTGCCGTTTGATACAATTGCATCGGTTTTTGGGGGCGGTCTGCCTTTAAAGAATAAACCTAATATGTTTTTAAAGCTAAATCGCACAACCGGCATAATTGTATATCAGGAGCATGGCAGTATTTTATCGGGAACAGCAATTACAAATGCCACCTGTTTGTTTGTGCCCGGTAATGTGTTGCCGCCCAAACAGCTTTTTGAAACAGGTAAAATAATTCTGGGCAGTGGGCTAAGCCATTATTTTAGGGAGAAATGGAAGGAGTTTGCGAAAGAAAATAATTATAGGCTTTACGATATAAAGGCTGATGGTGCTTTAATAATTGATTTGTAAAATATAAACTATATTTATTTTTTGTTGTTTAAAAATGACAGGAATTAAACCATATAACCTATTAATTGCCCCATGTGGCATGAACTGTGCCATTTGCCTGGCATTTTTGAGAAAAAAGAACACCTGTCCTGGTTGTCGTACCTATAGCGAAACAAAACCTCGATATTGCAAAGAATGTATTATTGTTAATTGCAGTTTACTTAAAAAAACAGGTTCGGGGTTTTGTTACGAATGCGAAAAGTATCCGTGCAAAAGGCTGAAGCAACTCGATAAACGCTATCGTACAAAATACAACATGAGCATGTTGGAGAACCTGGCGAACATAAAACAAAACGGGCTGAAAAAGTTTTCTGCAAGTGAGCATGTCCGGTGGCATTGTGATAAATGTGGCGGCACAATTTGCGTACACGGGGCTTATTGCTTAACTTGTAAAGAAATTGCAAAGGGTTAAGAAGCCGTTTAGGGCTTTTTTGCTGTATTAGTGAAATATTATAGATAGAACATAACCTTTTGTGCACAATTCATCAATACAAATCAAATTGAAAAAAGCAGAAAAAAAAACGATAGTTTTTTTGTTTGAGAAAGAAACATATTTACTTTGTCCGGATAATTTAAGTTAGAATGAGAATTGTTGTTGCCGGTGCCGGTGCTGTCGGATCGCACCTTGCCAAAATGCTTAGCCAGGAAAACCACGATATAATACTTCTCGACCCGAACGAGGATAAACTCCGCCAGGTAGGCTCTGTGCTTGATGTAATGACCCGTGTGGGTTCAGCACTGTCGATACCCGATTTGCTCGATACCAATATAAAAAAATGCGATTTGTTTATTGCTGTTGCAAAAACCGAAGAAATAAACATAACGGCATCGATTTTGAGCAAAAGGTTAGGCGCAAAAAAAACCATTGCCCGAATCGATAACCAGGAGTATTTATATGTAAAATATAAAGAACACTTTACCGAACTGGGCATCGATTACATGATTTATCCAGAAAAGATTGCAGCACGCGAAATTGTCGGGCTGTTGCAACAAACTGGCAGCAGCGATGTGGTCGATTTTTCGGGGGGCAAGCTATCGCTTTTTGCCATAAAGCTCGAAGACGATGCCCCAATTCTCGGCAAAACCCTTAGCCAGTTAAAACTTGAAACAGATAAACCCCAGTTTATGGCTGTTGCCGTAACACGCTCAGGTAAAACAATTGTCCCAAACGGGGGTTATGTGTTTTCGGCGAGCGATTTGGTGTATTTCATTTCTACACAGAAAGATATCGATCACATGCTGGAATATTCCGGTAAAAAGCAATACGATGTACGCGATATTATGATACTTGGCGGGAGCAGGGTTGGCATGCTTGCTGCCCGCGATTTGGGCAATCATCACAATGTTAAGCTCATTGAGCGCGACAGGGAAAAAAGCTACCGTTTGTCGAATATGCTCAACAATACCCTGGTAATAAATGGCGATGGGCGCGATTATAACCTGCTCATGGAAGAGGGCCTTGGTAAAATGGATGCCTTTATATCTGTTACCGGCGATTCGGAAATAAATATACTCTCGTGTATGCTGGCAAAAAAGCTTGGCGTAAAAAAAACCATTGCCGAAGTTGAAAACATCGATTACATAGCCCTGGCAGAAAATATGGGTATCGATACCATAATTAATAAAAAGGTAATTGCCGCCAGCCGAATATTCAGGTTTACCAGCAGCGAATCGGTTACAGCAGTTAAGTGTCTTACAGGTACCGATGCCGAGGTTATGGAGTTTGTTGTTAAAGATGGTGCAAAAATTATGCAAGGCCCTCTAAGCGAAATAAATTTCCCTAAAGATTCGCTTGTAGGCGGTGTTATACGCAACGATGAAAGTTTTATTGCCGATGGTAATACTCAAATACTGCCCGGCGACAAAGTAGTTGTATTTGCCCTTCCTTCGGCAATTAATAAAGTGGCAAAGTTTTTTTAGCTAAGCTATGAACTATAAAATTATTGGGTTTGTTCAGGGTGTGCTCCTTATTATTGAAGGGGTTTTTATGCTTTTGGCTGTTGCTGTTTCCGGTTTTTACGGTCATACCGATTGCCAGGCTTTACTGTTTGCTTCGCTTATAACCCTGTTTACAGGTGGTGTTTTATGGGCTGGGTTCCGAAATAGCAATAAAAACCTGGGTAAACGCGAAGGGTTTTTAATTGTATCGGCCGGCTGGGTGCTCTTTTCGCTTTTTGGCGCTTTGCCATTTGTTCTTTCAGGGGCAATGCCCTCGTTTACCGATGCTTTTTTCGAAACCATGTCGGGCTTCACTACTACCGGGGCATCAATTCTCAATGGCAGCCAGATTGAGGCATTGTCGCATGGATTGTTGTTCTGGCGGAGCCTTACCCAGTGGCTGGGCGGTATGGGAATTATAGTATTGTCGCTCGCCGTTTTGCCGGTACTGGGAATTGGGGGCATGCAGTTGTTTATTGCTGAAGTGCCGGGGCCTGCACCCGATAAATTGCACCCTCGCATAAAAGAAACAGCCAAGAGGCTTTGGGGGGTTTATGTTATTTTTACTTTACTTGAAACAGTTTTACTGTGGTTAGGGGAGATGAGTTTTTTTGATGCCCTGAACCACTCGTTTACAACTATGGCCACAGGAGGCTATTCGACCAGGGGCGATAGTATTGGCTATTATCAACTTCCTTATACCCATTATGTTATTACTGTTTTTATGATTATTGCAGGCATTAACTTTACCCTGGCCTATTTTGCCATGCATTTGAGGTTTAAGGCTATTTGGCGAAACGAAGAGTTAAAATGGTACCTGGGCTTTATAGCAGGTTTTACCCTTGTTGTTGCCATTATTGTTTATTTTTCTTCCAATGGGAAATCGGCCGAAAGTTCGTTCAGGGACGCATTGTTTCAGGTAACTTCAATTATAACTACTACTGGTTATGCCACTGTAAATTACCTGCAATGGGTGCCATCTGCATGGATATTGCTGCTTATTTTAATGTTTTTTGGCGGTTCGGCCGGATCTACTGGCGGCAGCATTAAAATTGTGCGTATAGTGCTCTTGTTTAAAAATGGTTTTCTTGAGCTGAAACGGTTAATACACCCCAATGCCATTATTCCGGTTAGGTTCGACAGGCAGGCCGTACACCCACACATTATTACAAATGTGCTGGCCTTTGTTTCGGTATATATGATAATTGTAATTATTGGAGTGGTCGTAGTTTCGCTTCAAGGTTACGATTTGGAAACATCGGTAGGTGCTGTTGCCGCTTGTATAGGGAATATTGGTCCTGGCATCGGGAAAGTTGGCCCGGCAGATAATTTCGCCATGTTCAGCACCTTCGGAAAATACTTTCTTTCGCTTCTGATGTTAATTGGCCGTTTGGAGATTTTTACTGTTCTGGTTTTGTTTACATCGGCTTTCTGGAGAAAATAACACCTAAGTTGAGCGATTGGAACGAAGTGAACAAGCGCTTTACTTAGGGTTAACCCCGATTAGGGTTTGTGGCCTTTCACAAACGTAGTGCAGTGAAAGGCTTACAAAGTCTTTATCGTGAGTGTGAATCGCTCAATTTGGGTAACAATGGTTATTCTTCGAATATGCCTAAGCCTTGTCGCAGAATTGTAATTTCGTTGCCTGTACAATCGAGTATTGTCGATGGCGTGTTGTGCCCGTATCCGCCATCAATAACAGCATCGACAAGGTAGCCAAGGTTTTCCTGAATGAGTTCCGGATCGGTGGTGTAGTCCAACAATGTGTCGGAATCGTGCAACGAAGTGGTTAGTAACGGGTTGCCCAGCTCTTTTACAATTTCTAATGGTATATTGTGTTTGGGGATACGGATGCCTACGGTTTTCTTCTTATTCTTAAAAAGCTTTGGGATATTATTGTTTGCAGGGAGAATAAAGGTAAAGGGCCCCGGAAGGTATTTCTTCATCATTTTAAAAATATGGTTATCGAAATGCCTGGTAAAATCCGATATATGGCTTAAATCGTAACAAATAAACGAGAAATTGGCATTTTCTGGTTTAATGCCTTTTATACGTGCAACCCGTTCAACGGCTTTTTGGTTAAAAATATCGCAGCCAATTCCGTAAACTGTATCGGTAGGATAAATAATAACCCCGCCTTCCCTTAATATATCCACAATTTGAAATATTTGACGGCGGGCAGGGGTTTCAGGATGTATCCTGATTAGCATAGCTTTAAGTTGTTAATAAAAATCGTATTCGTATTTTGTAAGTAGCTTGTAGTTTGTTTTTGGGTAGTAGGTGTGTTCTTCCGAGCAAACACCTTTATCGCCGTATTTAAATACTTTAATGTTGTAGTCGTCGGCAGAATTACGTTTCCACTGGTATTCAATTACCCTTCCCAAATCATCGTATTTATAAAGTTTTTTGATATATTTTGCCTCATTGCTGTTTTCTTCCGATATGCTCAATAGTTCATTTTTGCTGTCGTAATCATAGGTTTGGCGATAAATTAACTGTCCGCTTTTATATTTTTCTTCTTTCGTAATTTTTCCAATGCTGTTGTATTCCATGGTGCGGCTTTCGAGTACCTTTCCATCGACAGATGAAACCTCTTCTTTAATAACCTGGTTTTGGCTGTTAAATGTGAGCGATACTTTCGACGATAGGAATTTGCCGTTTTTAAGTATATCAACTGTTGCTTTGTTCCCGGTATAGGTATAAACCCTTTTTTCATCTATCTCATCGGCAATGAGGTAAACAATTTCTGTAACACGGTCTTTGCTGTCGTAACTGAATTTTGTTCCAAATGTTGCCGAACCGTCATAACCGTATTCCTGAATTAAATTACTTTCCTCATCGTACTCCGATTGTTTTTTATACTCGCCCGATAGGCTTTGTCGTTCATAAAATGTACGGTTTCCTTTTGTATCGTATGCGAATTTCTCGAGCAACGAAGTTTCTCCTTTAGGGTTGAAAACCTTTATTTCAAGCACCCGTCCATTTCTATCGTATGTGCTTAAAGAGGTTTTTTTGCCCTCCATCGAAAATTTTGAATCCTTAAAAGTATAATCCCAGTTGGTACGTGTTTTAACATTATACTTTTTAAAGAGTTCCTGTTCTTTCTCTTCCAGGGTTTGCCCTGTTGATAAAGAGAAAAAACCGATGGCGATCGATATAAACGCAATTATTCTTTTCATCAATCTTGATCCTTTTCTATGTATTAATATATTCATACACTAATTTATATTCTTTTTTTATTTTTCAGTATGGTTTTTTCCAGTATTATCAGATTCGCCGTATGAATTTTCGGTATCATCGGAATAATCGTTCCAAAAATCGTCTTCATCGTTCAATTCATCATCTTCTATAAGTTCTGTTGGTTTTTCCGGCCCATAGTCTTTATAATAATATGCAAGTATTATGCCAGCAATTAGCCCCATTAAATGCCCTTCCCACGAAACCTGTTCTTCATAAGGGAAAATGCCCCACACCATGCTGCCATATAAAAATGCTACCAGCAACGAAATGGCTAAAAGGTTACGGTTGCGTCGAATAATGCCGCTAACAAAAACAAAGGCGCCCATGCCGTATATCACTCCGCTTGCCCCTATGTGCCATGCCGGGCGCACATAAAAAAACCAAAGCCAAAGCTGCGATAACAGGTATATCAGAAAAAAAACTTTGAGAGCAATGTTGCGGTAAAAATAAGCTATTGTCCACCCGAAAAATATTAGCGGAAGCGAGTTGTTTGCCAGGTGTTTCCAATCGGCATGTATGAGCGGACCGGTTAAAATACCGGTTAAGCCTTTAGGGTTTAAGGGATAAAGCCCCAGAAAAGTTAAATCGGTTCCGGTAGAATGTTCATAAAATTTTATTCCCCAAATTAGGACAACAAAAAGTATGGGGAAAACCAATCCGGATATAATCCTGTATTTTTCGGTTTTCGTTTCGTTCATGCCCCTAAAGTTATAAATTCTGTGCACCCGTCGGAGTTTTTTGCAAACAAACATGCCAATAAAACAATTTGTATGCCTAAAAGTTACTGTGGTGTTGATTAGTAAAGAATTATATTTGCATAAAAAACAACTTGCACCAGAAAAAAGGCATTCCGGTATATGGCCTGAACAATTTCAGGAGGTTAGGAGAGAAAAACCTTCTTTTCCAGGTAGAGGTGTTCGATGCAAACAGGCATTTTAATGTTACTTACCCGCACCGTCACGACTTTTATGAAATACTCTACCTGTCGAAAGGCTCGGGTTACCATATTATCGACAGCAATAAATACGCAATTGTACCACCTTGCATTTTCTTTTTATCGCCCGGCCAGGCGCACCGTCTTGAACTTTCTTCAGATATTGAAGGTTTTATTTTTTTGTTTACTGCCGAATTTTACCTGCTTAACCACACCAATAAAAACCGTTTGCTGGAATTCCCCTTCTTCTTCTCGGTATCGCAAAACAATCCCCCGTTGTTTATTGCCGGTGAAAGCGACAATGATTTTTTAAGGGCATTGTTTATAAGGGGTTGCCACGAGCTGGCCAAAGAAAAAATTTCGGGCGAAATTGTACACTCTGTTTTAGAACTTTTGTTACTTACTTGTGCTGGTTTATACCCCGAAGATCTGGTTCCCGTACAAAAAGGGAAGGGGCAGATTATGGTGAAAAATTTTCTGAAACTTATCGAGGAAAATTACCAAAAAAACCTATCCATTGCAGAATATGCCGAAATGCTGGCTGTAACGCCAAACCACCTTACGCAAATGGTTAAACAAATTACCGGAAAAACATCGATTGAGCTCCTGCAGGATAAACTTGTTGTTGAAACAAAGCGGCTTTTGGTGCATTCTAACCTTACCGTTTCCGAAATTGCCGATACAATGAATTTTGGGGATCAATCGTATTTCACCAAATATTTTAAAAACAAAACAGGCTTTACGCCCTTGCAATACAGGAAGAAATCATTGAAAACTACCTAAATTTCCTGTTTTTTTATCTAAACGGTTTTGCTTAATTTTACTTGCTTTGTATCATGCAGTTATTATTGGTAAAACTGCTTTCCAAAACTGATATGTGTATAATTTAAAATAAACAGAAAAATGGCAAACTATTTTAGTTCCCTTCCTTTCCGCCTGCAAGTTCAGGAGCTTGGACAATGCGAATTTATGGATTCTTCGGAATTTGCCAACGGGGTTGAAAAACTCAAAGGCAAAAAAATTGTTGTACTGGGCTGTGGCGCCCAGGGTTTGGCGCAAGGCCTCAACCTTCGCGACAGCGGCCTCGACGTTTCTTACGCCTTGCGTAAAGTGGAAATTGACGAACAGCAGGTTTCATACAAAAATGCAACAGAAAATAAGTTTAAGGTTGGTACTTTTGAAGAAATTGTGCCCCAGGGCGATCTCATCCTTAACCTTACCCCGGACAAATATCACACACCGGTAGTAAATTCGGTGCTCCCCTTAATTAAGAAAGGTGCTTGTTTGTCGTATTCGCATGGATTTAATATTGTTGAAGAAGGTATGCAAATACGTAAGGACATTACTGTAATTATGGTTGCGCCCAAATCGCCGGCTTCGGAGGTGCGTGCTGAATTCTTACGCGGATTTGGTGTTCCAACATTAATTGCTGTCCACCGCGAAAACGACCCTAATGGCGATGGCCTCGAAATAGCAAAGGCTTATTGTGTTGGAACTGGCGGACACAAAGCCGGTGTGCTCCTATCGTCGTTTGTTGCCGAGGTTAAATCGGACTTAATGGGCGAACAAACCATACTTTGCGGGTTGTTGCAGACTGGTTCTATCCTGTCGTTCAACAAGATGGTTGAAAAAGGCATCGAACCGGGTTATGCTTCAAAACTTATTCAGTATGGCTGGGAAACAATAACAGAGGCTTTAAAGCTTGGGGGAATTACCAATATGATGGACAGGCTTGCCAACCCTGCAAAAATTGAAGCTTTTAAACTGGCCGAAGAGCTTAAAGCTATTATGCGCCCCTTATTCCAGAAACACATGGACGATATTTTGTCGGGCAAATTCTCTTCTACCATGATGGAGGACTGGAAAAATGGCGACAAAAACCTGCTTACATGGCGTGCTGCTACTGGTGAGACAGCTTTTGAGAAAACCCCTGCCACCGATAAACCTATCAGTGAACAGGAATATTTCGACAATGGCGTTCTTTTAGTAGCTTTTGTAAAATCGGGTGTTGAGCTGGCATTCGAAATTATGACCGAAGCCGGTATGCGCCCAGAATCGGCATATTACGAGTCGTTGCACGAAACACCATTAATAGCCAATACTATTGCCCGTAAAAAGTTGTTCGAGATGAACCGTGTAATTTCCGATACCGCCGAATATGGTTGTTATTTGTTCGATCATGCATGTAAGCCTTTACTAGCCGATTTTATGAAGAAAATCGATACCAACGTAATCGGTAAAAACTACATGGCCGGAAAAGATAACCATGTCGATAACAAAGAGCTGATTGAAATAAATGAAGCAATTCGTTACCACGAAGTTGAAATTATAGGCGAAGAGCTCCGCGAAGCCATGACCTCGATGAAGGCAATTATTTAATTTACCATAGGTTTACAAAAAAAGGGGTTTTCTTTCGATTGCCCCTTTTTTTGTTCTTATTTGCAATTCTCCTCAATTAAGTCCATTTCTTTCAGGTAATCGGTAAGCAGTTCCTGGCTGAGTTTTGTAACAGCAATACGGCCCGAGCGGGTAAATTGTTTAACGCCGTACTTATCGAGGTCGTTAAACAATTCTTGTGTTTCGGCCTTGTGCCCGGTTTTCTCGATTACGGTGTATTCGGGTGTAATTTCGAGTATGCGGGCATTGTGCTTCCTAATGGTTTTTTCCAGTGTGTCGCTTACCAGTAAAGCTTCGGTAGGTACCTTGTAGAGAGCTATTTCCTGGTGCACAATTTCGTCGTTGGTGTGGTAGAAAGCTTTTAAAACTTCTACCAGCTTTTCAATCTGGGCAACAACCTTTTCTACTTTTTCTTTTGTGTCGTTTACCACAATGGTAAACTTATGGATACCCTTAATGGCCGACTGCGAAACTGTTAAACTTTCGATGTTTACGTGCCTGCGGGTAAAAATAATTGTTATCCGGTTCAATAAACCAATATGGTTTTCGGAAAATGCTGTTATGGTATATTCTGAGTTCATTTTCGTCGGTATTTAAGAATTACTTTTTAGCAGGTTCTAAAATTATTTCGGTAACCGATGCACCTGTCGGCACCATCGGGAAAACATTGTCTTCTTTTTCTATCGATACTTCCAGCAGGTAGGGACCTTTGTGGTCGAGCATCTGCTGGATGCCATCGGCAAGTTCCGGCCTGTTAAGTATTTTCTTGCCGGCAATTCCATATCCCTCGGCAATTTTTATAAAGTTGGGGTTTACCATGTGTGTTTGCGAGTAGCGTTTGTCGAAGAACAGTTCCTGCCATTGGCGTACCATGCCCAGGAATTTATTGTTAAGCAGTACAATTTTTACCGGTGCCTCGGTTTGGTTAATGGTGCCCAGTTCCTGAATGGTCATTTGAAAACCGCCGTCGCCTACAAAAAGAATAACCTCTCTTTCGGGCACCCCCATCTTTGCCCCAAATGCCGAAGGTAGTCCAAACCCCATTGTGCCTAAGCCTCCGGAGGTAATAAAGCTGCGTGGGCTTTCAATTTTGCAGTACCGCGAGGCAAACATCTGATGTTGCCCAACATCGGTTACAAAAATGGCATTTCCGTTGGTTCTTTCATTAATTATACGTATTACTTCCCCAACAGTAAGACCTTCTTTTTCAGGGTATAGGTCTTTCTTAACAACAGTATCGTATTCGAGTTTATATAAATCTTTAAACTCAGTAAGCCATTGGGCATGTTCTTTTTTGTCGATACGTGCCGTAAGCAGAGGGAGTGTTTCTTTTAAGTCGCCTAGTACCGGTATATGGGCGTGTACATTTTTATTGATTTCTGCCGGGTCAATTTCCATGTGTATAACAGTTGCCTGTTTTGCATAACGTTTTAAATCGCCGGTAACACGGTCGTCGAAGCGCATGCCAATGGCAATAAGCAAATCGCACTCATTGGTTTTTATGTTGGTTGCATAATTGCCGTGCATCCCCAGCATGCCGACATTGAGGGGGTGGCTGGTTGGCAGGGCTGCTACACCCAGAATTGTCCAGGCTGCCGGAATGCCCGATTTTTCAATAAATGCTTTAAATTCAGCCTCGGCATTGGCCAAAACAACGCCCTGGCCAAACAATACATAGGGTTTTTTAGCAGTGTTTATTGCTTCGGCAGCTTTTTTAATTTGTTCTTCCTTATACCTGGGTTTGGGAACATAACTTCGGATATGGGTACATTTATTATAGCTGTATTCAAACTCGCCAAATTGTGCATTCTTTGCAATATCGATTAATACTGGCCCGGGCCTGCCGGTACGGGCTATATAAAAAGCTTTTGCTATCGCTGCCGGAATATCTTCTGGTTTGGTTACCAAACAATTCCATTTAGTGATGGGCATTGATATACCAACAACATCGGTTTCCTGGAAAGCATCTGTTCCCAGCAGGGGCGATGTAACCTGTCCGGTAATGCATACAAGCGGGGTAGAGTCGATCTGAGCATCGGCAATGCCGGTTATAAGGTTGGTTGCCCCGGGGCCCGAAGTGGCCATGCAAACACCAACCTTTCCGGTGGCCCGTGCATAACCCTGGGCGGCATGAACAGCCCCCTGCTCGTGACGGGTAAGAATATGTTTTATTTGTTTTTCATAATCCATCATGGCATCGTAAACCGGCATGATGGCCCCGCCCGGGTAACCGAAAATATATTCGGTGCCCTCTTCAATGAGCGATTGTATTACGGCTTGTGATCCTGTGAGTTTCATGTTATTGGGTTGTTTTTATCAATTATATTTTCTAAGTTAAAATCGAGATTTTTTATTGAGTAACTTAAATTATATATTCTCAATTCAAAATTCTAAATCTCCCTTACCGCCCCCATATCGGCCGAAGTTACCATAGATGCATAGGCTTTAAGTGCTTTTGAAATGGTACGTCTCCTGGTTTTTGGGGTAAAAGCTTCGCTTCCGCGCTGCTCTTCTTCTTTCCGGCGTTTTGCCAGTTCGTCGTCTCCAATAAGAACATTAATTTTTCTTGCCGGGATATCAATTTCTATTAGATCGCCATCGCGTAACAGGGCTATTTCGCCGCCACCTGCAGCTTCAGGGGAAACATGCCCAATCGACAGCCCTGAAGTGCCGCCCGAAAAACGGCCATCGGTTATCAGGGCACATTCTTTTCCTAATTGTCGCGACTTGATATACGAAGTTGGGTAGAGCATTTCCTGCATGCCCGGGCCGCCTTTGGGCCCTTCGTAGCGGATAATGACAACATCGCCGGCTTTAATAGTGCCCAGAATTCCTTCGCAGGCATCTTCCTGGCTTTCGAAAACACGTGCAGGGCCTTTAAACCTGAAGATAGAAGGATCGACCCCGGCGGTTTTCACCACGCAGCCTTTGCTTGCAATATTGCCAAATAACACTGCAAGACCGCCATCGGGGAAGTAGGGGTGATCTATGTTCCTGATGCAGCCATTCTTACGGTCGAGGTCGAGCTCTTTGTACATATACCCCTGCGAACCCATAGTAAGGTTTTTGATACCGGCAGCCCCGCTTGAATAGAGTTGTTTTGCCTCGTCTGTTGCTGTTGGGAGAATAAGGTCATACATATTAAGTGCTTCTTTTAAGGTATGGCCATCAGCCCTGTTTACTGTATTGTCGATGAGGCCTGCACGGTCGAGTTCGCCTAGTATGCCAAGTATGCCGCCTGCCCGGTTGACATCTTCAACATGGTAATGTGAGCTGGGGGCAACTTTACACAATACAGGCACTTTGCGCGACAGGGCATCGATGTCTTTCATGGTAAAATCGACTTCGGCTTCATGGGCAATTGCCAGTATATGCAATATGGTGTTGGTTGAACCGCCCATAGCAATATCGAGTGCCATAGCATTCATAAATGCAGCTTTGGTGGCAATTGAACGAGGAAGTACCGATTTGTCGCCTTCGAAATAATACTTACGGGTGATTTCAACAATACGTTTCGCAGCTTGCTCAAAAAGCCGGAGCCTGTTCTTGTGCGTGGCAACAATGGTTCCGTTGCCCGGTAGCGCCAATCCGATAGCTTCGTTTAGGCAGTTCATGGAATTGGCAGTAAACATGCCTGAGCAGGAGCCGCAGGTGGGACAGGCGTTTTGTTCAACCTCGTCAAGCAATTTGCTGTCGATATTGTCGTCGGCACCCATTACCATAACATCTACCAAATCGTATTTGTTGTTGCCCACTTTGCCGGCTTCCATCGGGCCGCCCGATACAAAAATAGTCGGGATATTCAGCCTCATGGAAGCCATAAGCATTCCGGGGGTTATTTTATCGCAGTTACTTATGCAAATCATGGCATCGGCTTTGTGCGCGTTTACCATGTATTCAACACTGTCGGCAATTAAATCGCGCGAGGGAAGGGAGTAGAGCATTCCGTCGTGCCCCATGGCAATGCCATCGTCAATGGCAATGGTGTTGAATTCGGCGGCAAAGCAGCCCTGTTGTTCTATGAGGCTTTTAACTTTTTGCCCGATTTCATGAAGGTGGGTATGCCCCGGCACAAACTGGGTAAATGAATTTACTACTGCAATTATGGGTTTGCCAAATTGTTCTTCTTTCATTCCCGAAGCCCGCCATAAGCTTCTGGCACCTGCCATCTTACGGCCTTCTGTCGATGTTGCGCTCCTGAGTTTTATTTGCATGTCTGTTGGTTTAATTTTGTTGTTTTAATAAATTAAAAGAGCCATTCCCTTTGAGTAAGAATGGCTCGTTATATTTTTAAATATTACAGCATTATCCATCCTTACCCCGACATCTGAACGACGAGGACAAACAGGACGACCACTACTGTAATGATATTTCTCATGTTTAACTCAATATGTTGGCAAATATATAATTATATTTTAAAAATGTGTATGCTTTGTTTCGATAAATTTTAAAATTTATTTCCATACCGCCTTGTTTTCTGTTAACCTTACAGATTTGATTATTTTTAACTCCCAAAAATCGACGAAATGAAAGGTTTTCTATTTCTGGGCTTGTTTTTACAGGTATTTGCTAATATAAATAAAGTTTATGCAGGTTCTGGTGCCAGCGACAGTACATTGTTCTTACTTTGCGATGCGTTGGTTTCGACCCAGATTACCAATCCAGCCGATTCAAATTACGGGGCTTTAGTTTGCTTGTCGGAAAATCCCGAAAAACATCCGTTGCACTCGCGGGCTGCCGAGGCGGTTTACCCTTTATCAGTAGCTTATAAACTTACCGACAACGAAAAATATTTAAATGCAGCAATTCTGTTGGGCAACTGGCTGGTAAAAATACAGGTTATTGAAGGTGCAAAAACCGGTGGATGGAGCGAAAACTGGCCCGACCCCGAAAAGATAGGCTGGTTTGGTACCACTGCTGATCAGCTAATTTCGTTGGCGGGGGCATATTTAATTATTAACGAGCGTCTTTTACCAATGGAGAGGGAAAGATGGTGCCAGTCTATTGAAATGGCTGCCGGTTATGTAATGGGAAATTTTCCCATAGTAAATGTGAACTATAATCCAACCGGGGCTGTGGCCCTGGTGCTTGCTTCGAAGGTTTTGCCCGGTAAAAGTACAAAATGGCTTAACTTTGCCGATACTTTATTATATAAACATACCCTAAGTAAAATCGATAGTTGCTATTTTCTGGTTGGCGAGGGAAATGGTATCGATGTTGGGTACAATCTTGCCCAGAGTATTGGTTTTATTGCCATGTATGGAATCCTTACAAATAACAGCGAAGTAATAGGCGAGGCTGAAAAATTATTAAAAAGCCATATTGCATTTGTTTACCCCAATGGCTCTGTTGATAACTCATGGGGCACCCGTTCGTTCAAGTGGAATTACGAAAGCGGAACAAAAACTGCCCCTGGAGTTTTTTTTAGTTTTGACCTTTTAGCTGACAGGGACAGCACTTTTGCCGTGGCCGGGAACAAATGTCTTGAATTTTTAAACACAAATTGCATAGTTGACGGGTGGGTTAGTTATGGCCCTCATGCATATAAGCACCAGTCGTGTGCGCCTCCGTGCAACTATTCAACTTTTGCAAGGGCACAAAGCATTGCAATGGCCATCGAATATGGTAAAGAACCTGTTGGGGCAAGTCCTTTTCCGGCACAGAAAAAAAACTGGCACATTTTTTATCCACACCTGAATGTGGCAGTTGTGCGCACAGGCAGCATAATGGCTACAGTTTCGGCCTATGGCGAAATAAGCCGTTACCGGCGCGAAGGCGTAAGCAGGGGAGGGAGCATAACCAATCTATGGTACGAAGGGTTTGGAAAAAATGGATCTCTGCAAACCTCGTCGGTTTCGGTTTATCGAAGAATTGAGGCTATGCACATGCCGGTTGAAGATAGTTTATTGCCCCTTACACCGCGTATTGGCTTTTATTCCGGTAGTGTTTATTATTCAAATATTTACGAAGAATCTGCTCAGATGTCGGTTACCGATACGGCTGCTTCTGTAGTTGTGTCAACCCGGGGAGTTTTAAAAGATATAGATGGCTCCGCTTCCGGAGTTAATTACTGTGTTACAAATATTTTTTCCGACTCGCATATTATTAAGGAATACACAGTTTACAACAGCAAAAAGGATTTAACCATTGTTGAACCTGTAGTTTTTGAACCAGGTACAGAGTTTTCAATGCCGAACGACAGCACTGTTTATATAAAGCCACCAGGTGCCGCCGGTATATGGATGTTGCAAATATGGGCGGCTGATGTGCCATTTAAGGTGATTTGCGGTTACAATGTGAAAAAATACTGGTGCCCTTTTCCTGGTGTCGAAGCTTTTCCGATAGAGGTTACCTTTAGTGCCGGCACCAATGGCAGGGCTTGCCTGCAAATTTTTCTGGGTAAGCTGGAATAGGAATGTATTTGTGCATCCTGTCTGGCGAAAGCAATTTTTGCCTCAAAAAAAACAAAAAACCCGGCGAAAGCCGGGTTTTGTATTATGCCTGTGCTGTTGGCCCACCAAAGTTTAGTGGTATATTTGTGCCGCCGCCAGGTTCTAAGTTTTTTATTTTACCATGCACCGATTCGAATTTTGCAATATTGTCCTGCAATGCCAGTAATAAGCGTTTAGCGTGCTCGGGGGTTAATATAATCCGCGATTTCACCTCTGCCTTGGGCATTCCGGGCATGATTCTTACAAAATCAACAACAAATTCAGAACTTGAGTGGGTAATTATTGCCAGGTTTGAATAGGTGCCCTGGGCAACATCTTCCTTGAGTTCAATGTTTAGCTGATTTTTATTCTTGTTATCGTCCATTATAGTAAAATAGAATAGATTATTATGATCTAATCGAGGTTGAGCTTTTCATATTCCTCCCTGGGGGCAACGGTAATATTTTTATATTTCCGCAGTCCGGTTCCGGCGGGAATCAGGTGACCAACAATAACGTTCTCCTTCAACCCTTCGAGGTGATCGACCTTGCCATAAATTGCTGCTTCATTCAAAACTTTTGTTGTTTCCTGGAACGAAGCTGCCGACATAAAGCTCTTTGTTTGCAAAGCAGCCCTGGTAATACCCTGAAGTATCTGGCACGATGTTGCAGGCACTGCATCGCGTGCTTCAACAAGTTTCATGTCTTTACGCTTCAGCATGGAATTCTCGTCGCGCAGTTTACGGGCGGTAATAATCTGCCCCGGGCGCAGGTTTTGCGAGTCGCCTTCGTTTACAACAACTTTCTTGCCGTAAATCCAGTCGTTCTCGTCCATAAACTCCCATTTGTCAACAATTTGCTTTTCGAGGAACTTGGTATCGCCCGGATCGACAATTTCTATTTTACGCATCATCTGACGGACAATAATTTCGAAGTGCTTATCGTTGATTTTTACCCCCTGCATGCGGTACACTTCCTGTACTTCATTTACAATATACTCCTGAACTTTTGTAGGCCCTTTGATATTTAAAATATCGATTGGGGTAATTGCCCCGTCAGACAAAGGAATTCCGGCACGTACATAATCGTTTTCCTGTACAAGTATTTGTTTCGATAGCGGAACAAGGTACTTTTTCACCTGGCCCGATTTTGAAGTAATTACAATTTCGCGGTTACCACGTTTAATTTTACCGAACGATATTTCACCATCGATTTCGGAAACAACAGCCGGGTTTGAAGGGTTACGCGCCTCAAAAAGTTCGGTAACCCTGGGAAGGCCACCGGTAATGTCGCCCGATTTGCCAACTGCGCGGGGAATTTTAACCAGTATATCGCCTGCTTTCACATTCTCGCCTTCGCTTACCGAGATATGCGAACCAACAGGCAGGTTATAGGTCTTAAGCAGGTCGCCGCCGGCAGAAAGAATTTTAATTATCGGGTTCTTGGTTTTGTCCCTCGACTCTATAATTACTTTTTCTTTATACCCGGTCTGTTCATCGCTTTCTTCTTTGTAAGTAACCCCTTCCTGAACGCTTTCAAAAGCTATCTGTCCGGCCGATTCAGAAATAATTACAGCATTATATGGATCCCATTCACAAACAAGCATTCCTTTTTTAATTTGAGCGCCGTTTTTAACATAAAGCTTGGCACCATAGGGAATTGAATGTGTTGTAAGGGCAATGCCTGTATTTTTATCGACTACGCGCAACTCGGCAAGACGACCGATAACAATATCGATTTTAGTGCCGGTTTCATCGGTTTTTTCAACCGTGCGCAATTCTTCAATTTCTGCAATTCCGTCGTACTTGGCAACCACGCTCGATTCGGCTGCAATATTCGATGCAGTACCCCCTACGTGGAAGGTACGAAGGGTAAGCTGTGTTCCGGGTTCGCCTATCGACTGTGCTGCAATAACTCCAACTGCCTCGCCTTTTTGGACCATTCGGCCGGTAGAAAGGTTGCGTCCATAACATTTAGCGCAAACGCCTTTTTTCGATTCACAGGTCAAAACCGAGCGGATTTCCATTTGCTCAAGTGGCGAATCTTCTATAACCTGTGCCACTTCTTCGGTTATTTCACCGCCCGAGTGTATAATTAGTTCGCCGGTGAGAGGGTGGAAAACATCGTGAACAGCTGTACGCCCTAAAATTCTTTCGTAAAGCGACTCAACAACTTCTTCATTGTTTTTTATTGCTGTTGCAACAAGTCCGCGGAGTGTGCCGCAATCTTCTTCGTTAATGATAACATCTTGAGAAACGTCAACCAAACGGCGTGTAAGATAACCGGCATCGGCTGTTTTAAGTGCAGTATCGGCCAAACCTTTACGTGCACCGTGAGTAGATATAAAGTATTCTAAAACCGAAAGCCCCTCTTTAAAGTTCGAAAGAATAGGGTTTTCGATAATTTCGGAACCCACAGAGCCCGATTTTTGCGGCTTGGCCATAAGGCCCCTCATACCCGAGAGCTGGCGAATTTGCTCTTTTGAGCCCCTGGCGCCAGAATCGAGCATCATGTAAACAGCGTTGAATCCCTGGCGGTCGCCCGATAGCTGTTTCATGAGGGTTTGGGTCAAACGTGCATTAGTATGTGTCCAGATATCTATTATCTGATTATAGCGTTCGTTGTTTGTTATGAAGCCCATGTTATAATTGTTCATTACTTCATCGACCTGCTCATAACCTTCGTTTACAAGTGTTTCTTTTTCTGCTGGTACAATAACATCGTCGAGGTTAAACGACAACCCCCCTTTGAAAGCCATGTAATACCCCATGTCCTTAATGTCGTCGAGGAACTGGGCTGTACGGGCAATACCTGTATGCTTAAGAACTTTGCCAATAATATCGCGGAGCGATTTTTTGGTAAGTATTTCATTTATGTATCCTACTTCCTGTGGGACACATTGGTTAAAAATTACGCGGCCAACTGTGGTTTCAATTATTTTATCAACCAGTTTTCCGTTGTCGATGTCTTTAGTGCGGACTTTAATCATGGTGTGCAGTTCCACAGCTTTCTCGTTATTGGCAATAATTACCTCTTCCGGAGAATAAAAGGTCATTCCTTCGCCCCTAACTTTGTATTCGGCTGTGCTCCTGCGCATTTTAGTCATATAATACAGGCCAAGTACCATGTCTTGCGAGGGCACACTAATAGGTGCACCGTTTGCAGGGTTAAGGATATTGTGCGAAGCGAGCATTAAAAGTTGGGCTTCTAAAACAGCCTCGTTGCCAAGCGGAAGGTGCACTGCCATCTGGTCGCCATCGAAGTCGGCATTAAAAGCAGTACAAACAAGCGGGTGCAACTGTATGGCCTTACCTTCGATAAGTTTCGGCTGAAATGCTTGGATACCAAGCCTGTGAAGTGTGGGTGCACGGTTTAACAAAACCGGGTGTCCTTTAAGGACGTTTTCCAGAATATCCCACACTACCGGGTCTTTGCGATCGACAATTTTTTTTGCCGATTTAACCGTTTTAACAATTCCGCGTTCGATTAGTTTGCGTATAATGAAAGGCTTGTATAATTCGGCTGCCATATCTTTTGGTAAACCGCATTCGTGCAATTTTAATTCGGGGCCGACAACAATAACCGAACGTGCCGAGTAATCAACCCTTTTACCTAAAAGGTTTTGGCGGAACCTGCCTTGTTTCCCTTTCAAACTATCGGAAAGCGATTTCAACGGACGGTTAGCATCGGTTTTAACCGCGTTCGATTTACGTGAGTTGTCGAGCAAAGAATCGACAGCTTCCTGGAGCATACGCTTTTCGTTACGTAAGATAACCTCGGGGGCTTTAATTTCAATAAGCCTCTTTAAACGGTTGTTGCGGATTATTACCCTTCGGTACAAATCGTTTAAGTCGGATGTTGCAAAACGACCGCCGTCCAAAGGAACTAACGGGCGCAATTCAGGCGGAATAACCGGAACCACTTTCACAATCATCCATTCGGGACGGTTAACCCCTTTCGATGCACGGAAAGCCTCAACAACCTGGAGCCTTTTTAGTGCTTCGCTTTTGCGTTGTTGCGAGGTTTCGGTATTTGCTTTATGCCTTAATTGGTACGACAATTCGTCGAGATCGATGCGTTCAAGCAGCCTGTAAAGGCCTTCGGCACCCATGTCGGCAATAAATTTATCGGGGTCGCTGTCGTCGAGGAACTGGTTTTCCTTTGGAAGGGAGTCGATAATATCGAGATACTCCTCTTCGGTTAGAAAATCGAGGTATTTAATACCATCGGCAGACTTAACCCCGGGGTTAATGACCACATAACGCTCGTAATAAATAATTGAGTCGAGCTTTTTCGATGGCAAGCCCAAAAGGTAACCAATTTTATTAGGCAGCGATTTAAAATACCAGATATGTGCAACGGGCACTACAAGGCTTATATGCCCCATGCGCTCGCGGCGTACTTTCTTTTCGGTAACCTCAACGCCACAACGGTCGCAAACAATTCCTTTATACCTGATTCGTTTATATTTTCCACAATGACATTCATAGTCTTTAACTGGCCCGAAAATACGCTCGCAAAACAAACCATCACGCTCGGGCTTGTATGTACGGTAGTTAATTGTTTCGGGCTTAAGTACTTCGCCGCTGGAGTTTTCAAGAACTTCTTCCGGTGAAGCAAGACCAATGGCAATTTTATTAAAACTGCCTTTTTGTTTATTGTCCTTTTTAAATGACATATGTCGGTATTATTTCTATCGTTAATTAATACTGATAAACCTGTTAAATTAAGTTGATGCTCAAACCCAGGCCCCTTAATTCGTGGAGCAAAACGTTAAGCGATTCGGGGATACCGGGTTCCGGCATCGGTTCGCCCTTAACAATTGCCTCGTATGTCTTGGCCCTGCCCATAACATCATCAGATTTAACAGTAAGTATTTCCTGAAGGATATGTGCCGCACCAAATGCTTCAAGCGCCCAAACTTCCATTTCACCAAAGCGCTGGCCCCCAAACTGAGCTTTACCTCCAAGGGGTTGCTGGGTAATTAATGAGTATGGGCCAATTGAGCGGGCATGCATTTTATCGTCAACCATGTGCCCGAGTTTCAGCATGTAGATAACGCCAACGGTTGCAGGCTGGTCGAAGCGTTCGCCGGTACCCCCGTCGTACAGGTAGGTTTTACCAAATTTGGGAACTCCGGCTTTGTTGGTATAATCAGTAATCTGATCGATAGTTGCACCATCGAAAATGGGTGTTGCAAACTTAATGCCCAGTTCTTTACCAGCCCATCCTAGCACTGTTTCGTAAATCTGCCCGAGGTTCATACGCGAAGGTACACCAAGCGGGTTAAGAACAATGTCAACAGGTGTGCCGTCTTCAAGGAAAGGCATATCCTCCTGGCGCACAATTTTAGCAACAATACCTTTATTACCGTGGCGGCCTGCCATTTTATCGCCCACTTTCAATTTACGTTTCTGGGCAATATATACCTTAGCAAGCTGCACAATACCTGCAGGAAGTTCGTCGCCAATGGTAACATTGTATTTCTTGCGTTTATAAATGGCGTCAAGTTCTTTATACTTTAACAGGTAATTATTGATAAGCTGGCTTATCATATCGTTCTTGGGCTTGTCGGTAGTCCATTTGGAGGGGTTTACGTTCATATAGTCCAAATCCTGGAGCACACGAAGCGAAAACTTGGCACCACGTGGAATTACATCGACATTTAAATAATCTTTAATGCCCTGCGATGTTTTCCCGTTGGTAAGGGCAAACAGTTTATCGACCAGTTTTGCTTTCAGTTCGGCACAATTCTTCTCAAATTCTTCCTCAATTTTATCAAGAATTGGTTTCGAAGCAGCTTTCAGCTTACGGTCTTTTATAGATCGAGAGAAAAGCTTTTTATCGATTACCGTACCAAAAAGCGAAGGTGAAGCTTTTAAGGAAGCGTCTTTAACATCGCCGGCTTTATCGCCGAAAATTGCCCTGAGGAGCTTTTCTTCCGGTGACGGATCTGATTCTCCTTTAGGGGTAATTTTACCGATGAGTATATCACCAGGCTGTACATTTGCACCAATGCGTATCAACCCGTTTTCATCAAGGTTTTTAGTAGCTTCTTCGCTAACGTTGGGTATATCCGAGGTTAATTCTTCCAGCCCGCGTTTTGTGTCGCGCACTTCGAGCATATACTCGTCGATATGGATAGAGGTAAAAATATCCTCACGGACTACCTTTTCCGATATAACAATAGCATCCTCGAAATTGTAGCCTTTCCAGGGCATAAATGCAACCATCAGGTTGCGCCCCAGGGCTAGTTCGCCATTTTCGGTGGCGTAACCTTCGGTAAGCACATCGCCTTTTTTTACTTTTTGCCCTTTACGTACAATAGGCCAAATATTTATACATGTGCTTTGGTTTGTTTTTCTGTATTTGGCAAGTTTATAGCGTTTATACTCGCCGTCGAAGCTAACAAACTTTTCATCGTCGGTAAGATCGTATTTTACAACAATTTCGTTTGAATCGACATAATCAATCTCGCCATCGCCTTCGGCAACAACAAGCAGCCGCGAGTGCTGAACAACTTTTTGTTCTATACCGGTACCCACAATTGGTGCTTCAGGCCGGACTAACGGAACAGCCTGGCGCATCATATTGGAGCCCATCAATGCACGGTTGGCATCGTCGTGTTCAAGGAACGGGATAAGCGAAGCTGCAATAGAAGCTATCTGGTTAGGGGCTACGTCCATAAGTTGAACTTCTTCGGGGCCTACAACAGGGTAATCGGCTTCGAGTCGGCATTTTACGCGGCTACGTACAAATTTGCCATTCGGATCGAGTGGGGCATTTGCTTGTGCTATTATGGTATCTTCTTCTTCTTCGGCGCTCAGGTAAGTAATACCTTCGAGGTTTAAATCAACCACTCCGTCCTTTACTTTACGATAGGGGGTTTCGATAAAACCCAAATCGTTTATGGTTGCAAAAACACAAAGCGAAGATATAAGCCCAATGTTTGGGCCTTCGGGGGTTTCAATCGGACAAAGGCGCCCGTAGTGTGTGTAATGCACGTCGCGGACCTCAAAACCGGCCCTTTCGCGCGAAAGACCGCCAGGCCCGAGGGCCGACATACGGCGTTTATGGGTCATCTCAGCTAATGGGTTTGTTTGATCCATGAACTGCGACAACTGGTTTGTGCCAAAGAAAGAATTTATAACCGATGAGAGTGTTTTTGAGTTAATCAGATCAATTGGGGTAAACACCTCATTGTCGCGTACGTTCATACGTTCACGTATGGTACGTGCCATACGGGCAAGTCCAACACCAAACTGATTGAAAAGTTGCTCGCCCACGGTGCGCACACGGCGGTTGCTCAGGTGATCGATATCGTCAACATCGGTTTTCGAGTTGATAAGCTCGATTAAGTATTTTATAATCTGAATGATATCTTCTTTTGTAAGGACTTTTACGTCCATGGCCGTATCGAGGCCTAATTTTTTGTTTATCCTGTAGCGCCCTACTTCACCTAAATCGTAACGTTTATCGGAGAAGAAAAGCTTTTCAATTACATCGCGTGCAGTAGCCTCATCGGGTGGTTCGGCATTACGCAACTGGCGATAGATATGCAAAACAGCTTCTTTTTCGGAGTTACACGGATCTTTTTGTAGCGTGTTGTATATAATTTCGTAATCAGCCTGGTTCAGGTTTTCTTTATGCAAAAGAATTGTTTTAGTACCTGAATCGATGATTTCGTCGATATGATCTTTCTCAATTACGGTTTCACGGTCGATAATAACTTCGTTACGTTCAATAGAGACTACTTCGCCGGTATCTTCATCGACAAAGTCTTCAACCCACGATTTTAACACGCGGGCAGCAAGTTTTCGGCCAACCAGTTTTACAAGTGCCGATTTCGAAACTTTTATCTCGTCGGCCAAATCGAAGATTTCGAGAATTTCTTTATCGCTCTCATAGCCAATAGCACGAAGGAGAGTGGTAACAGGCAATTTCTTTTTACGATCGATATATGCGTACATCACATTGTTGATGTCGGTGGCAAATTCGATCCATGAACCTTTAAACGGAATAATACGCGCAGAATAGAGTTTGGTACCGTTGGCATGCAAACTCTGCCCAAAGAACACACCAGGCGAACGGTGCAACTGCGAGACCACAACGCGCTCTGCCCCGTTAATTACAAACAGGCCGCGCTCGGTCATATAAGGAACTGTTCCCAGATATACATCCTGGATAACTGTATCGAAATCTTCGTGTTCGGGGTCGGTACAGTACAGTTTAAGTTTCGCCTTGAGGGGCACACTATAGGTTAAGCCCCGTTCAATACATTCTTCTATTGAATATCGAGGAGGGTCGACATAGTAATCGATAAATTCCAGGACGAAATTATTACGTGTATCGGATATTGGGAAATTTTCAGCGAAAACCTTGTAAAGACCCTCGTTTTTTCGGTTTTCCGGGGTTGTATCCAATTGGAAAAACTCACGGAACGATTTCAACTGGACTTCGAGAAAATCAGGATATTCGAGCTGATTTTTTATTGAAGCGAAAGATATTCTTTCTTTAGTTGATTTTTTAATTGACATTATTTTAGAAATAAAATATTGAACTTAAATTAATTATATGACAAAAAGGCTTAAGCCCGTACCCGATCCGGATTTTATCGGGACGGGAACGGGTTAAACCATTTAGAGCTATATGTATTTCTTATTGTCTTATTTAAGTTCAACTTCAGCTCCTGCTTCTTCTAATTGTGCTTTAAGTGATGCAGCTTCGTCTTTGCTAACGCCTTCTTTCAAAGGTGCTGGTGCTTTGTCAACCAGTTCTTTAGCTTCTTTCAAACCTAAACCGGTAAGTTCTTTTACAAGTTTAACGATTTGCAATTTAGCTCCACCAGCCGATTTCAAAATCACATCAAAAGATGTTTTTTCTGCTTCGGCAGCAGGGCCACTGGCTGCAGGTGCAGCAACTGCAACAGCAGCAGCAGCAGGTTCAATACCATATTCACTCTTGAGAATTTCAGCAAGTTCGTTAACTTCTTTTACAGTAAGATTTACGAGCTGTTCAGCAAACGCTTTTAAATCTGCCATTTTTCTAAAATTTATTATATTTTATGTTAACTATTCTTTATCTTGTAAAGTTTTTATAATACCAGCGAGTTTGTTGCCACCCGACTGTAGAGCAGAAACAACATTCTTGGCGGGCGATTGCAGGAGCAATATAATGTCGCCAATAAGTTCTTCCTTAGACTTGATACTAGCTAGCGCATCGAGCTGGTTGTCACCAACGTAAATTGATTCTTCAACATACGCCCCTTTAAGAATTGGTTTTGGAAATTCCCTTCTTAATTCTTTGATAAGCTTTGCAGGATCGCTGCTGTTTTCGGTAAGCATTAAGGAGGTATTTTCTTTCAGAACCGTATAGAGTTCATCATAGTTACCACCAACTTTTTCCAAAGCTTTTCTTAGAAGCGTATTTTTTACAACTACCAGCTTAATGTCTTTCTCAAAACACTTTCTGCGGAGCTTGCTGGTTTGTTCTGCATTAAGTGCAGCAATGTCAGCAAGATAGAAGTGTTTCGACCCAGATAATTGTTGAGCCAGATTATCTATTACTTGATTTTTTTCGTCCCGTGTCATAAACAATTGTTCGATTAAAAATTATTTATTCTATTGTTTTTGAATCGACCCGTACACCAGGACTCATAGTACTCGAAAGGTATATACTCTTGATATAAGTACCTTTAGCAGAAGAGGGTTTCAACTTTATTAGGGTTTGAACAAATTCGCGGGCGTTATCGGTTAACTTGTCCGGAGTGAATGACACTTTGCCTATTGAAGTGTGAACTATTCCATAACGGTCAACTTTAAAATCGATTTTACCGGCCTTAACTTCGTTAACAGCCTTTCCGATTTCCATTGTTACAGTACCACTTTTAGGGTTAGGCATCAATCCGCGCGGGCCTAATACCCGTCCGAGTTTACCAACTTTTCCCATTACCGATGGCATGGTGATGATAACATCAACATCTGTCCATCCTTTTTCTATCTTTTCGATATAGTCGTCCAAACCTACATAGTCGGCACCGGCTTCTTTTGCCTCTGATTCCTTATCAGGTGTACACAATACAAGTACCCGTGTTTGTTTACCAGTACCGTGAGGCAGTGTAACTACTCCACGAACCATTTGGTTAGCTTTACGGGGATCGACTCCAAGACGAACATCGATATCTACCGAAGAATCGAACTTAGTGAAAGAAATTTCTTTAACCAGTTGTGCAGCTTCGGAGAGATTGTATTGCTTACCAGGCTCAATTTTCTCTATTGCTTTTTTTTGATTTTTCGTCAATCTAGCCATTGTATATCCGACATATTAAGTTTATTGAGCTGGAAATTCACCTTTAACGGTTATTCCCATACTTCTAGCAGTTCCGGCCACCATTTTCATAGCCGATTCGAGTGTAAATGCATTTAAATCAGGCATTTTCTCAGTGGCTATGGCCTTCACCTGTTCCCATGTTACAGCAGCAACTTTAACCCTGTTAGGTTCAGCCGAACCTTTTTTGATTTTAGTAACTTCTATAAGTTGTACGGCTACCGGGGGAGTTTTAACAATAAAGTCGAACGATTTGTCGCCATATACTGTTATTACAACCGGCAGCAGCTTTCCGGCCTTGTCCTGGGTACGGGCATTGAACTGTTTACAGAATTCCATAATGTTCACGCCCTTTGAGCCCAGTGCCGGCCCTACAGGTGGCGAAGGATTGGCAGCACCACCACGTATCTGTAATTTAATTAGTGCAGCAACTTCTTTTGCCATTTTTAAGCTATTTCCGATTTATATATAATCACTCTACGGTTACCCAGGAAGCATTATTGGTTGTCGTAACCGTTTATGTAATTTCTGTTTATTCTTTTTCTACCTGCATAAAACTTAGTTCTAATGGCGTTTTTCTGCCGAAAATCTTTACCATTACCTTAAGTTTTTTCTTTTCTTCGTTAACCTCTTCAATTACGCCAGAGAAACTATTAAACGGACCGTCGATAACTTTTACCGTTTCGCCGACATAGTAAGGGGTATTTAGTTCTTCTTCGCGGGCCTCAAGTTCATCAACCTTGCCAAGTATGCGGTTAACTTCAGAAAGCCTTAATGGTGTGGGTTCTTCTTCGCCTTGTTGGCCCAGGAACCCGATTACATTCGTAATATTTTTTAATATATGTGGGATTTCTCCTACAAGGGCGGCTTCTATAAGCACATATCCCGGAAAATAACTACGTTCTTTACTAATTTTTTTACCGTTGCGGATTTGATATATTTTTTCGGTAGGTATAAGCACCTGCGAAACGTAATCCTGCAGGTTCAGGCGGGCTATTTCGTTCTCTATATATTCTTTAGCCTTTTTCTCTTTACCGCCTATTGCCCGAAGAACATACCATTTTTTTTCTATTGCGTCCATTTATTGCCCCGGTATAGTAAAGGTTAAAAAAACATTCCGTAAATTTTTTCCATACTGAATTTGAAGAACATGTCCATAAGTGCTATTACAACAGCAAATATGGCTGAAGCTATCATTACCAGTATTGCGCTTTCCTGAAGCTCATCCCAGGAAGGCCAGGTTACTTTGTGCATCAGCTCGCTATACACGTCTTTGAAATATGCTACGATTTTCATGTTAGACATAGTTTTGCACGGGAGGAGCGACTCGAACGCCCGACACCTGGTTTTGGAGACCAGTGCTCTACCAACTGAGCTACACCCGTGT
>JAFGQZ010000076.1 GCA_016935435.1 Bacteroidales bacterium | reverse complement strand
GACTTATTTAAAGGGATGTCATACTCCTCCACTAGTCCCCAAAATAAAAATGTAATTTCATTTTTATATAATATAACCGTATATTTTTAATAGGAACTCATATATTATAACAACCTTTTAATAAACTCCCTATTTACCAACAAATCGGTCTTTAAAAGCAATAAAGCGTATATAGCAGAAATAAGTATCGTTTTTATCAGCCCGTTTATAATAACTTGCCCCGTAAAATCGAATGAGCTGAAAACCAGGAAGCAACCCGCAAAAATAAGTATCCCCCAAAGGTGGTTTTTATCAAAGGTGTACAAATTATATTTTCTTTTTAAAAATATCACCCGTAAGATAACGTTCCCCATTGCTGCAAAAAGCGCACCTGTTGCTGCCCCGACTATGCCCCATACTGGTATAAGAAGTACATCTAATAAAACCGTGAGGAGCATCAGGGCAAATATAAAATAGGTCGAAACCTTATAACTATCTGATATTTGCAGGATAGTGCTTCCCGATCCGCCCAGGGCATTTACTATATTGGCAAGGCCCATAATAAGGATTACATACTTTCCGGCAGCATATTGTGCAGGTAGAATTAAAAAAACTATATCGAGATTTATCCAGATTAAAATAAAAAAGAAAGAACTTATAAGAAACTGTGCCAGGCTGCTGTTTAAATATATTTCCTGCAATTTATCGTGCACATTGTTGCGCCAGTTTTGGGCAATAAGCGGCACTAATATTTTTGTCATCGAACGTGCCGGAACTTGCAACACCGAAGCAATATAGCTGCTAATGGTGTAAATCCCCGTTACTGCCAATCCGAGGTAAAAGTTAGTAAGGTACTTGTCGATATAAATGGTCAGCATGCTCCCAAAACCCGATATCAGGCTGAAGAGTGCAACAAAGAAAAATTCTCGGCGGTGTTTTTTAAAAAACGATAACTCCAAAATTTTAAAAGAAACCTGTCCGCGAACCGCCAATCGAAAGAACAGTAGAATAGCAGGTAAGCTCAAAATGAAAATATACAAAAAAAGAAAGAAAGAAAAATCGATGATTTTATAGAAAAACAAAATTATAATAAGCGTATTTAATACCCTGAATAAAAATTCTTTATAAAAAGTGCCGGAAACTGCGTCGTACAAAACCGTGTTATACCCGTCGAAAATGGCAAACATCAGGGTAAAAAAAGTTAGCGGAAGGATATAAAAACTGTACTGATCAAGTAATGCACTATCGGACTTTGATGTTAGTATTTCGTTGTGAAAGAAAGCATATACTATGCAAAATACCAGAAACCCGGCAACAGCTATCAGGCTCATGAAAGCAAAATAGTAATGGTGCTTTTTTTCGGGGTTACGAAATAAAGGGAAGAAATAATAGGTTATTCCCCCAACACCAAAGGTCGAAAACTGGGCAAAAATTGCCGATAAGGCTACCAATATGCTTGTAAGGCCAATCTGTTCTTCCGAAAAAATCCGGGGCATAAGTATGGCAACATTTAAAGCCCCGATAACAACCCCAAGGTACGACCATATAGAACCTCTTAATGTTTGCTTAAATACAATGCCCAATACTTAACGTTTTTGAATTTGCTGCCGCGAAATTAACGAAATTATAGCTATACAAACTAACTCAAAGGTATTATTTAAACCTTATATTTGCTTTTATATCATTTTAATTGAAGGCATGAAAAACAAAATTTGTCTTATACTGCTTATATCGATTTTTACTATATCGATATACGCCCAGTCGAAAAGCAAGGTAAAGGAACATAAACTAAAATCTGAAACGGTTTGGGTTTACGATTATTCTTCCGGAAAAGAGGCTAAAAGAATTGAAACACTTACCAGGTTTAATGAACAGGGGCTTATTAGTGAATTTTCTGAATATGATAAATCTGGAAAGCTAAAAGAAAAAATTGTTTACACCTACAATGAGAATGACGATGTGGTTGAAGAAAAATATTTCGGCCCAGGCAATAAACCGTTTAAAACATATAAGTATTCGTACACTGGCAACTTAAAAGCCACAAAGGAAAAATACGGGCCAAACGGCAAAATGGAATGGAAGAAAGTATATGTGTACGAGAAAGCCAAATAAGAAATGAATGGCCGGGAAGGTAATTCCCGGCCTTTTTATGACCTGTGTATTATTTTTTCTTAACGTTGGTAAGCACTGTATAGTTTTCGAGTTTTCCTTTATTGTAAGTTTCAGACCGCACCGCGCCAATCTCGGCTGAGTACCAGGTAATGTTGTGTGTAGTGGTTTTTACAAAACCCCAATTTCCCAGTATATCTTCAGATATTTTAACACAGTCGAAAGTTCCTGCACTCGTTGTTACTTTTTCAAAACCTTCAACTTTCCGGTTTACCACATCTACCTTCATGGTTATGGGCATAGGCCCGGCCAGAATTTCCATTTTAATAAAGCCATCCTTCAGTTGTTGTCCTGCCTGCATTTCCGAAGGTATTAAAGTATTGTCGGTCGATATTTTAATTTGCATGTCTTTATAGGCTTCCATGGTTTTCTGATCCATAAAAGAATTCATGTCGAAATAAAAAATACCATTGAAGCATTTAAAATTATAGTTGGCCTCAACAGGGTTTTGCCCCTTGCTATCGGTCGAAACCTGGTGTAAAGTGTAAACTGTTGTATCGCCCGACTGTTTTATGCCAAGCAGGGTTTGCTTTGAAATTCCCGTTGGTTTATCTTTTTTATCGTACGAAGTAAGTTCGGTTTGGGTACCAATGGTGCCCGGAATATAAACTTTACAGTCTTGTGCTTTGAGCCCTAAAGTAGAAATAAAAACCAGGGGTGCCAGAAAATGAATTGCTTTCATTGCTTTTTTCAATTTGTTTATAATGTATTGTTCAGTAATGGCAAATTAACAAAAAGTGGATAAAAGGGCAAATCCTTGTTTTCAGGGATTTTATGAGTATTTATCTGTTTAGAATTCAAATCAGAAACAAAATATCTCCGATATAAATGGTTTAAAAAACACCACAAACAAGCTTGTTGATATAACAATGTCGGATATTAAAACTATTTTAAACGGATGATAATTCTTTGTGGCGAAATAAATAAAAAACAGACGGAGAAATAGTTGTGTGATAAAAAACAAGAACAGCCCAACGCCATAAGAGTTGAAAAGCCGGGCTTGTGTGAAATCGAACCTTACTATGGCGGAAAAGCTTCGTGAGAGGCCGGTGCTGGCCGATTTTTCACCAGTAAGCGTATCGTGAAAAGAATGTATTGGATAATTGTTTCCTTTATAACTATATAGAGCCGAATAAATAAAAATACATAGAACAACCCCTGCCAATATCAGGTTAAGGTTAGTGTATGCTTTAACGAGGCTAAACAAATTTTTCATTTTTTGGTTTCGACAGTGTCGGTTACCTCGTTTATGAATATTTTTACAGCTTTCCCCGCCGCTTTCCCTAATTTCTGTGCATTCTTTTTATCGATATCTATTTTTATTTCGATATCCAAAGAATCTAAGTCTTTTTCTATGCCTTCAAGTTCGCCCTCGAGGTTTCTAAGCACTTCTTCAAGGCTTCCGCCAAGTTCGCTTTCAAATTGCTTCTTAAACTCCTCGTTAAAAACATTGGTATCTTTATCAATTTTACGTTCGATTCTGGTACTTATTTCATGCCAGGGAAACCTTTGCATTTTTACAAGGGAATTCGATAGGCGCAACATGGCAAAACTTGCTGCTATTATAGAAATAACCAAACCGGCCATTACTACACTGGTTTGTGCATTAACTTTTTTTGCCTGTGAATACCCTACCGAACTTAATGCCACGCCTAAAATAGCCAAAACCAGCCCCGAAACCGATGTGCAGGCAAATATCGATAAAGGAAGGGCTACAATTCCTAGAACAAGTCCGGCTATTCCTAATCCTAACCCACTGCCAGATGTTGTGTTTGTTTTTTCCATTTGAAAGTTGTTAGATGATATACAAATTTAGTTTTTTTTGATTGAGGGCAATTTTTTTTCTTATAAACTTCTTTTGTTCAAACCTTCAAGGCAATTAATACACAGCCTCGAAACAAATACAATTAATAAAGCGTATGTTAATGGACTATATTATTATTTTCGCATTGAACAATTAAAAATAAAAGCATGAGAAAAGTTGTCTATTTTACTGTTTTTTTTGTTTTTACCCTAAGCATGCATGCGCAAAAAAAAGTTGCACTGCACAGCAATGGCACAACTACTTTCTTTGGAGGTGCTTCGCCTTATACCGATGCCTATAATGCAGCTGTCGATGGCGATACTATTTACCTGCCGGGCGGACAGTTTTCGGCGCCGCATATAAGCAAACGCTTAACTGTTATTGGGGTTGGCCATCATCCAGACTCAACAACTGCTTTAGGAGAAACAATCTTAAATGGTTTTTATATATATGCTGCCGGCGCAAAAAGTTATTTCGAAGGGCTTAAAATTACAGGCAATATAAGTTTTGGCGGCATAGCAGATTCTATTATCATAAAAAGATGCTACATCGAAGGATCAATATCGTTATATACTTACGCCAGTAATGGTTGTAAACTTACAGAAAATGTTATAGTTGGTTCTATTAATGGTACAGGCGCTACAAATACAGCGATTGTAAACAATATTATAAAAAGAAACGGCAACAATGCCATTTATAATATTCAAAACAATGCCTACATAGCCAATAATATAATTGTAGGAAGGGGGACTTATGTAAGCTATACGCATGGATATGTTATGTCGGGCATAACCGATTGCCTGTTTGAAAACAATATTATCCTGAACGAAGGGACACAAGCTGCAAACATTATTGGCACAACAGCAAACAATACATTCAGGAACAACATTTTTACAGCCGATCCAACCGATGGGATCAATACCTGGGAAGGCAATTATTTTAATATTGTTTCAGGAAGTATTTTTATTAACTACATGGGCTTAACCTTCGACTATGCTGAAAATTTCCATCTGCTCAATCCGGAAACTTATATTGGCACAACAGCAAATGAAGTAGGAATTTACGGCGGGTTTGCCCCGGCCAAAGAAGGTGCCGTGCCCATGAACCCGCACATCCGCAACAAAACCATTTCAACCCAGACAAACTCATCCGGGGAACTTAGCATTGATATTACAGTTAGTGCACAGGATAATTAATATATCAAAAAAAACTATATGAAACGTCCATGAGTAAATAATCATTAACTCACACACGAAAATGATTATTTACGAATGGTAAGTTCCATCTGACCATTAAAAATT